>DIZW01000068.1:178625-249635 GCA_002428015.1 Oxalobacteraceae bacterium UBA6018
TGCTTCCGCCAGCAGCGCTTCCCCGAGCCCGTGTACGCGTCCGATGCCATCACCGCGATGACGATGTTCCTGGCAAAAAATGCCGAAGGCGGTGTTTACGCCGGCCCGGCCCTGAAACGTTAAGGATAATGCGATGACTCCGATCCGAAAAATTGCGGCGGCCTTGATCGCGGCCGTGGCCGCGGCCGGCTGCGCCAGCGTGGTGGCCGAGACCGACTACCACGCGGTCGCCCTCGACCTGCTGAAACACGACTTCCACTCCAAGGGCCCGGCCACGGTTGAGCGCGTCACAGTCCAGGACGAGGCCCAGCAGCTGTGCAGCGTCTATCCGAAACAGCGCACCGACGAGATGAACGCCAGGATAGAGGCGGCCCAGATGAAGACGATCAAGTACCCGGCGGACGGCCAGTACCTCGGCAAGTGGCAGGAAGGCGAGAAAGTGGCGCAGAACGGGCGCGGCATGCAGTCCTCGGACGCGGTTGGCGCACCCAACGGCGGCAACTGCTACGCCTGTCACCAGATCACCAAGCAGGAAATCTCGTTTGGAAACATCGGTCCTAGCCTGTACCAGTATGGCAAGCTGCGCGGCAACAGCGACGCCATCCTCAAGTACACCTGGGGCAAGATCTACAACGCGCAGGCGTACTCGGCCTGCTCGAACATGCCGCGCTTCGGCCATAACGGCGTCCTCACCGAAGCCCAGATCAAGGATGTGATGGCGCTGCTGATGGACCCGGCCTCGCCAGTGAACAAGTAACCGCGGCGACAGCGCGGCCGCGGCGGGCCAAGCGCCCGGGCGCGGCCGCGTCCCCGCATATCAAGGAATAACAATGGGAATGAATCGGCGCGAATTTGCGCAACTGCTGGGAATCGCCGCCGCCGGCGGCATGCTGATCAACGCGAAGGGCGCGCTGGCGGGCACGTCTTCGTCGGCCAATCTGTACGACCTGCCGCGCTTTGGCAATGTGCACTTCCTGCATTTCACCGACTGCCACGCGCAGTTAAAGCCCGTGTATTTCCGCGAGCCGAGCATGAATCTCGGCGTCGGCGCGGCCTCAGGGCGCATTCCGCACCTGGTCGGCGAGCAGCTGCTCAAACAGGTTGGCCTGAAGCCCAACACGGCGCAGGCGCACGCCTTCACGGCGCTCAATTTTGAACAGGCCGCCCACACCTACGGCAAGGTCGGCGGCTTCGCCCACCTGGCCACGCTGGTCAAGCGGATGCGCGCGGGCCGGCCCGGCGCGCTGCTGCTCGACGGCGGCGACACCTGGCAGGGCTCCGGCACCGCGCTGTGGACCAAGGGCCAGGACATGGTCGACGCCTGCCTGCAGCTTGGCGTGGACGTCATGACCGCGCACTGGGAAATGACCCTGGGCGACAAGCGCGTGCAGGAAATCGTCGGCAAGGACTTCAAGGGCAAGGTCGACTTTGTCGCGCAGAACGTCAAGACCACCGATTTCGGCGACCCGGTGTTCGCCCCCTACGTCATCAAGCAGATGAACGGGGTGCCGGTGGCGATCATCGGCCAGGCCTTCCCCTACACGCCGATCGCCAACCCGCGCTACATGACGCCCGACTGGAGCTTCGGCATCCAGGAAGAGAACATGCAGAAGATGGTCGACGAGGCGCGCGCCAAGGGCGCCAAGGTGGTCGTCGTGCTGTCGCACAACGGCATGGACGTGGACCTGAAGATGGCCTCGCGCGTGCGCGGCATCGACGCCATCATGGGCGGCCATACCCACGACGGCGTGCCGGTGCCTGTCGTGGTCAGCAACAGCGGCGGCAAGACGCTGGTGACGAACGCCGGCAGCAACAGCAAGTTCCTCGGCGTGCTCGACTTCGACGTGCGCGAAGGCACCGTACACGCCTTCCAGTACCGCCTGCTGCCGGTGTTCTCGAATTTTCTGCCCGCCGACCGCGACATGGCGGCCTTGATCGACAAGGTCAGGGCGCCGTATGAAGCGAAGCTGGGCGAGAAGCTGGGCATGACCGAAGGCACGCTCTACCGCCGCGGCAATTTCAACGGCACCTTCGACCAGTTGATCATCGATGCGTTGATGGAGGTCAAGGGCGCCGACATGGCCTTCTCGCCGGGCTTCCGCTGGGGCACGTCGCTGCTGCCGAACAGCGCCATCCTGATGGAACACCTGATGGACCAGACCGCGACCACGTACTCGTACAGCACCTTGACCGACATGAGCGGCAGCACCATCAAGACCGTGATGGAGGACGTCGCCGACAATCTGTTCAACCAGGACCCGTATTACCAGCAGGGCGGTGACATGGTGCGCGTCGGCGGCCTGACCTATGCCATCGAACCGAACGCCGCGATGGGTTCGCGCATCAGCGACATGCGCCTCAACGGCAAGCTGATCGAGGCCGGCAAGACCTACAAGGTGGCCGGCTGGGCGCCGGTGGCCGAAGGCGCCCAGGGCGAGCCGGTGTGGGACGTCGTGGCCCAGTGGCTCAAGACCCACAAGACGGTCACGCCGCGCACGCTCAACACGCCGCGCCTGATCGGCATGCAGGGCAATGCCGGGATGCTGGCGTGATCAACGATTCAATCAACCAAGCGGGATACACCATGCGCATGAAAAACTGGATCACCATCGGCTCGGCCTGCGCGGTGCTTACGCTTGCGCACGCGCCGGCGCAGGCCTTCGACGCGGCGACGGTGCCCGCCAGCAAGCAGACCACGGCCGGCCGCTACCTCGATGCGCGCGAAGCCTACGCGCTCAAGGAGAAGCTGGGCGCGAAGGCCTTCTTTGTGGACGTGCGCACGCGCTACGAGGTGTCCTACGTGGGCATGCCGACGCTGGCGGACGCGAATATTCCCTACGTCGAGCATCCGGACGACGCCCCCTGGGACGACAAGGCAGGGCGCTTCAAGCTCGAAGTCAACAGCGACTTCGGCCCCGAACTGGCGCGCCGCATGGCCGCCAAGGCGCTGGGCAAGGACGACGTCGTCATCGTGATGTGCCGCTCGGGCGACCGCAGCGCGCGCGCCGCCACGCTGCTGACCCAGTTGGGGTATTCCGCGGTGTACAGCGTGGTCGACGGCTTTGAAGGCGACCTGGCCACCAGCGGCCCCAAGCAGGGCCAGCGCGTCGTCAACGGCTGGAAGAACGCCGACCTGCCGTGGAGCTACAAGCTCGACAAGGCGCGTATGACTTTCCCGAAGATGTAGGGCGAACGGCGCGATGAGAGCTTGCTCACCATCGGCGCGGCGCTGGCCCGGCAAGGGTGCGCTGGCCGCATTGGCCGCCTGCGCCGCGATCACGGGCGGCGCCTACGCGGCCGACGCGGCGGCACTGGCCACGCCGACCGACCTGGGGACCGACGGCGCGCACGCGGCCACCCATGGCAATCCCCTCGTCATCCTGTTTTCTCTGCCGGAATGCTGCTATTGCGCCGTCGTGCGGCGCAACGACCTGGCGCCGCTGACCCGCATGCCGCGCGCAGCGGACCGGCTCGTCGTGCGCGAGCTGGAGCTGACCGGGACCACGCCCCTGGCCGGCTTTCATGGCGAGCAGGTCAGGCCCAGCGAGCTGGCAGCCCGCTACGGCGTGAAAGTGGCGCCGACGGTGGTCCTGCTCGACCGCGACGGCAGGCTGCTGGCCGCGCCGCTTGCGGGCGGCGACGTCGCCGGCATGTACGGCGCCTACCTCGACCGCGCGCTCGATGAGGCGCGCGCCAGCCTGGCGCAGCCCAATGCGGTGCGCGCCACCGATCCCAAGAAGTGATGATTCCGAAATCGAGAACCCGAGTGAAAAACGATAGCATCGAACACGCAAAGACGGCGCGCCAGTACTGGCGCCGTTTCTTGCTGACCCTGGCAATGGCGGCGCTGGCCTGTGCGGGCGGCGTGGCGCGCGCCCAGCAAATGGCGCTCACGCCGATCAAGGTGTCGCCGCACGTGTACTACTTCCATGGCCACACCGGCATGGCCGATCCGGCCAACCAGGGCTTCATGTCCAATGCGGGTTTCGTCGTCACCCAGGACGGCGTCGTCGTGTTCGACGCCCTGGGTACCCCGGCGCTGGGCCAAGGCATGATCGACGCCATCCGGACCATCACCGCGCAACCGATTCGGCGCGTCATCGTCAGCCACTACCACGCCGATCATTTCTACGGCCTGCAAGCGTTCAAGGCGGCCGGAGCGCAGGTATGGGCCCATGAAAATGGGCGTCAATACCTGTCGTCGGACATCGCGCGACTGCGCCTGGCGCAGCGCAAGGTCGATCTGGCACCGTGGGTGAACGAACAGACGCAGCTCGTCGCCGCCGACAACTGGCTGCATTTCGACGCCACCAAGACGATACCGTTCGTGCTCGGCGGCGTGCAGTTCCGCGTGATCGACATGTCCGGCGCGCACTCGCCGGAAGACATCATGCTCGCCGTCGACGACGACAAAATGCTGTTCGCCGGCGACCTGTTCTTCACAGGCCGAATTCCGTTCGTGGGCGAAGCCGACAGCAAGGTCTGGCTGGGTGCCCTCGACAGTATGCTCAAGATCGCGCCCGACGTCGTCGTGCCCGGCCACGGCGAAATGTCGCGCGCCCCGCTCAAGGACTTGCAGCTGACCCGCTCCTACCTGCTGTTCCTGCGCCAGGCAATGGGCAATGCCGTGGCCGACATGGTGCCTTTCGAAGAAGCCTATCTAAAGACGGACTGGAAGGCGTTCGCCGCCTATCCGGCATTTGAGCAGGCCAACAGAATCAACGCCTACCAGACCTATCTCCTCATGGAGCACGAGAGCCTGCAGGCAAAGTAGCACCCAAGCACGTCAACCACCCGGAGTCACCATGAAAATCGTACGCACCCTCTTTGCCATCCTGATCCTCGCATTTGCGTCGTTCTCGCCCGCCGGCGCGGCCGACAGGGAGGAAAAGGTTGTATATCACCTCAACGACGGCAGCAATCCCATGGGCGCGCTGAACAATATCCGCAATCACCTGAACGCCAGCCCCAAGGCGAAAATCGTGCTGGTGGCGCACGGTCCCGGCATCGATTTCCTGCTCGACGGCGCCAAGGACAAGAACGGCAATCCTTACGACGCCGTCGTGCAGGAGCTGGTCAATCGCGGCGTCCAGTTCCGCGTCTGCAATAACACGCTGGAGACGCGCAAGATCGACCGCAAGCGCGTCATTCCCGAGGCGCAGATCGTGCCATCGGGCGTGGCGGAAGTGAGCCGCCTGCAGTGGCAGGAAGGCTACGTCTACATCAAGCCCTAGCGCAATGGCCGGGCCCGCACATCGTCATGGCGTGCGGGCCGGGAAATTGATGCGGGATCGAACTACTTGCCCAGAACGACGGTCCGCGCGAGCGTGACGGTAGCGCTCTGCCCGGCAACGCCGGTATCTGGCTGCCCGGATCCCACCACGACCTTGTACTGCCCCGGTATCAGCTGGCGAACGCCATCCTGGGTGACAAAGCTCAAGTCCCGTGGAGAGAGCTCGAACTTGATCTGACGGTGCTCGCCCGCTTTCAGGGTGACGCGCTGAAATCCGCGCAAGGCCAGCCGAGGCGCGCCGTCAAAAGCGGGCGGCACCAGGTAGAGCTGGGCGACCTCGTCGCCATCCCGTGTTCCTGTGTTCGTGATCTCGCTCTCTACGGTGACACCGCTCTCGGTGCCGCCGCTGGCCGGCGCGATCCGCAGTGGCGCATAGGCAAACGATGTGTAGCTCAGGCCTGAACCGAAGGGGTACACGGGCGTGCCGGCGAAATAGCGGTAGGTGCGTCCTTTCATCGAGTAGTCGTCGAACGGCGGCAGATCCTTCACGCTGCGATAGAAGGTGACCGGCAGGCGGCCGCCCGGATCGGCCTTGCCCGTCACGACATTGGCCACGGCCAGCCCACCGGACTGGCCCGGATACCATGCCTGGATGATCGCGGACGCGTTTTGCTTGGCCCACGACAAGTCGAGCGCGCTTCCGCTCATGACGACCACGACCAGCGGCTTGCCCAAGGCCTTGGCCTGCTCCAGCAGGCGACGCTGGTCCGCAGGGATATCGAGCGAAGTCTTGTCGCCGCCGGAGAAGCCCTCGGCCTTCAAGGCCATTTCCTCGCCCTCCAGGTCAGCCGTCAAGCCGACCACCGCGACGATGACGTCGGCGTTTGCGGCGCCGGCTTTAAGATCGGCCTCGGGGTGTTGGGAAATACGCTTCCAGAACAGGCCGGGGAGGGCGGAAACGCCGGCTTGCGTTTCAAACTTCAGCGGATAGCGCTGTCCCTTTTCCAGCGTGACGTCGGTGAGCTTGAGCGGATCACCCCATTTTGAATACGCCGTCGCCTGCACCAGCGGCTTGCCCGCGACCATGAGGTGGCCGCGCACGCCACTAACGCCGATGCGATAGCGCCCAGTTTCCGGTGCGACCAGGTAACCGCTCCAGGCAATCTTATTGTGCTCGGAGACGGCCTTTAAGTCGTCAGCATGCGACACCATTCCCGCCTCGACACGGCTGACGGCAGGCGTGCCTTCGTAGCCAGCGTCGCGCGCGCCCGCAGCCGCCGGCGATTTCGGGTTGAAATAGTCCGCACGCAGGCCCGGCTTACCGTCTGGAGTGAGGAATGCCGTGGCCGGCACAGGATCGCCGTCCGTCAGCGACGGCCCGGCGGGCACGACCGTAATTTGCGCCTCAGGCATTGCGCGGCGCAGGCCGTCGACGACCGAGATCGGTGGCGCGCTCTGGGTCGACGAATAATTGCCGCGCAAGACCCTTGTCGCATCGGCCAAGGGGCCAATGACAGCAAGCTTGACGCCTGGCCTGAGCGGCAGCACGCCATCATTTTTCAGCAGCACGAGGCTGTCGATGGCCGCTTTCAAGGCCAGTTGCTGATGTTCGGCCGTGTTAATCGCGCTGACAGGGACTGCCGCTTGGCTGCGCTCGGGCAGGCCGGCCAGGTCGCCGTTGCGATAGCGGGCAGAGAACAGACGGATCAGGGCAGTGTCGATATCGCCCATGCTGATCAGGTGGCGCTGGTAGGCTTCCCGATAGCGGGATGCCAAGTCCTTCGCGTCGCCCAGGGTATGCGTATTGCACTCGTTGTCAACGCCGGCTTTGAGCGCCACGGCCGCGGCCGCGGCGGGGTCCGGCGCATATTTGCTCTGCTCCGAGATGTCCGTCACCGCGTCGCAATCGGAAACGATATATCCCTTGAAGCCCCATGCACCGCGCAAGTATTGCTTCAGCAGCAGCTCGCTGCCGCATGCCGGTTGGCCATCAATGCGGTTGTAGGCGCACATGATCGAGCCGGCCTTCGCATCGACGATGGCGGCGCGGAAGGCTGGGAGGTAGGTGTCCTCCAGGTCATGTGCCGAGACAAACACATTGGCGACGTGACGGGTGGACTCCGGACCGCTGTGGACGGCGAAATGCTTGGGTGTGGCGACCACGTCCGGCAGCTCAGGGTTCGGCCCCTGCATGCCTTCAATGAAGGCAACGCCGATAGCGCTGGTGAGGTAAGGGTCTTCGCCATAGGTTTCCTGCCCACGGCCCCAGCGCGGGTCGCGAAAGATATTGATGTTCGGCGACCAGGTATCGAGTCCGGTGCCGATATGACCGAGGCGCCCGGTTTGCCGGCCAAGCGTATGCAAGGCGCGCACTTCGACGCTAATTGCGGAGGCCACCTGGGACGTCAGTGGGCGGTTAAAACTGGCCGCCAGGCCAATCGGCTCCGGAAAATTCGTCGTCGGTACCGCCCCCAGCGCGCCATGCAGGGATTCGGTCCACCAGTTGTAGGCCGGGATGTGCAGGCGTGGGATTGCTGGGGCGACGTTCAGCAGCTGGTCCAGTTTTTCGTTGACGGTCAATTGATCGACGAGCGCACGCGCATGCGTGTCGGCGCTGGCGCGAATGTCGTCGCCCGCGAACGCCACTGAAGGCGGGATCAGGGGCGACAGCAAGGCCAAAAAGAGCAGCCTGCTCCGGATCAAGTTGCCGCGACCCTGGCTTGCGGTAGCTGGATCAATCGTTACGTTGTTTTTCATTGGGTCTCCGTCTATGGTATCGGCCATGGTATGAAAATGATTGAACCATTCTCACCTGATAGCGCTATCTCCATCCAATGTATGTCGAATTGGTGGACCTTGACCAATTACTTTTCTTTCTGCAGTGATATTGAAATAGATATCAGGCGCCAGTATTGCGCTTTTCGGCATAAAAAATTGGACGGGATCCCTGTATTTGGGCGGTCAGCGCGTCGCCTCGACCGGTAATCGATGACGGTGCCATCGATAGAGCGGGGCGCCTTTGCCAATCGCTCAAAAACGCTTTCACCATCATTGCTGGCAAAAATGTTTGCGCTATCTTTTAAGCGATATTTGTGCAACTATTGTCAAAAAAGTTTGTTGCTGCAGTCTTAACTCACGGAGGAGATAACGTAATGACACAGAAAAATCGCATCACAAGAGACAACAAATTCGGCCGACTGATGACCGGCGCTAGCGCCGCTGTCGTTGTCATGCTGGCCTGCGCTTTCGCACCGCCGGCCCATGCGCAGGCGGACAAGATGACGCCGATGGCAAGCCCGGCCCAGCCAAACGCGATCACCCTCGCAACCGGCGTCCTGCCGGGAGCAACCGTGCCGGAGTCGTGGCACACGCAGTATGGCAGCGTCTTTGCCCGCAACGTCACCGTGGCCACCCTGACGCCATTTTTGCCGGCCGCGGGGAAGGCGACCGGCGCAGCTGTGATCGTCGCGCCTGGCGGCGGCTTCCAGACCCTGTCGATGAACAACGAGGGTTGGGACGTCGCCCAAGCGCTGGCGAACAAGGGCGTGGCCGCGTTCGTGCTCAAATACCGTCTTCATCAGACGCCGCAGGACATGGCGCAGTTTGCCCGCGCGATGGCAGCGATGTTCTCCGGCGGCGCCAAGCGGCCTGCACAGCAAGACCCGGCCATCGCACTCGCGCCCCAGATTGCCGACGCGCGCGCCGCGTTTGCGCTCGTTCGTTCACGCGCCAAGCAGTGGGGGGTGGATCCCGATCGGATCGGGATGGTGGGCTTTTCCGCCGGCGCGATGTTGACCCTGTCGACCGCGTTGTACGGACAGGACGCCAAGCCGGCCTTTATCGCGACCATCTACGGCCCGCTGGCGTCGGTCGCCGTGCCGCCAGGCGCGCCGCCGCTGTTCGTCGCCCTGGCTGCGGACGATCCCTTTTTCGGCAACGCTGGATATGGCCTCATCGACAGCTGGCGGGCCGCCAAGCGCCCGGTCGAATTCCACCTCTTTGAGCAGGGCGGGCACGGCTTCGGCATGTACCCAAAGACGACCACGAGCACCGGCTGGTTCGACCAATTCGCGCGCTGGCTGGGCATGCACGGCTATCTGAAGCCCAAAGGCTAGGCGCCGGGGCGCACAGCCGCCAACACGCCGAGCACGGTCGACCAGCCGGACCTTTGCGGCCACCCACAATGCGAAACGACCCGGACGATTAATCGACCAGGTCCTTGTTGCTATATCGCGCGGGTCGCCGTCGCAAGCTGCCCTGGGCGACACCAAACTTGACGCGCTCCTGGCGCGCGGCCCGCGTCCCAGGAACGCCCGCGCGCAGCTGGGCGAACTACTGCTGACGGCGACGCACCAGGGCGCCAACTGCCAGGCCGCCCAGCAGCAGGGACAGGGTGCCCGGCAGCGGGACGGTGCCGTTCGCCTCTTGCACGGCGATGTTGTCGAGCTCGTTCCAGGCGCCCGAGGTCAGGCGCAGCTCGGTGATGCCGTTCAGCGCCGAACCCCAGCTGCCAATACCTTGGAGGAGGGCGACCATGTTGCCGTCGGCCGTCATGGCGCTGGCGTCCATGTTGTAGTCGAAGCCGAGCAGATTGAACATGCCGCCGCCCACCCGGGTCAAGGTCACGAACGCACCGACGCCATTGTCGATGCCGTCGTGCCAGTTGTAGGTTTGCGGGTCGAACGTGCCGGTGCTGATATTGGCCGCGCCTGGGTCCGCGTTGGGCGCGTTCAGGGTCACTTGAAAGCCCGACTCCTGATAGCTCAGGTTGTTGCCGTCGTAGCTCATGCTGCTCAGCAGCGGGTCGCCGTCGCCGTACATCCACGCGGTCAGGTCGTCGAACGTCAGGACGGCCGCGCCGGCGCTGTTGGCGATCGCGCACAGGCCCAGCGCAAGGGTGGCGGCGATCGTTTTTAGTTTAATTGACTTCAATTTATTCTCCGAATCAGGTCTGATTGATTGTAATTAGCCGAACGTCAGGTTCAGATCGCGGTGCTTGCCGAGAGGCCGTGTTGACGCCCGCGTTGGCCGCACCGCCGCGGGCACGCGCGCGCCCCTGGCGGGGCGCACGGGCGTGCCCGGCGCGTCAGTAGCTGAACAGGACGCCGCGGCCGGCGCCGCTGAGGTAGACGCGACCAGGCACGTTTTGGTCCGCCGCCAGGGTGCCCATGCCACCGAACTGGTGCTGGTCATCGTTGAAACGACGCCAGTTGACGCCACCGTCGTCGGAGCGGTACACGCCCCACACGCCGCCGATCACGCCGATCACGTACACCGAGGCCGAGTAGGAAGCGCCGGCCGGTGGCTTGCCCAGGGCGATGGAGGTGGCCCCGTATACGCCGGGGGTATAGCCATTATTCGGGCTGCCGGCCCAGATCGGCGTGGTCACGTTCAGCTTGGTCCAGGTCGCGCCCGAGTCGACCGAATGGAGTATGTTCAGTCCGTCAGCGACCCAGACATCGCCTTCCGCGTTCGGATTGACCGCGACCGACGCTGCGAAGAACTCGACGTTCCATGTCAGGCCCGCGAAATTGGCGCTGGCGGTGAAGGTGTGGCCGCCATTGGTGGAGGTATAGAAGGCCGGTTTCTCCGACCATTGCCGCCACCATGCACCGCCCGACTCGTAGGCGTATACCTTGTTCGGATTCTTGCGGTCGGCCACGAGGTGGTAGGCGCGCTCGATGCCAGGATGGTTCAGGGCCGGCAGGTTGGTGTAGGTCCAGGTCGCGCCGTTGTCGGTCGTGTAGGCTGGCGCCGCGTAGGACGGGGCCCAAATGACGTTGCCGGTCTTGGTGACGGCGAGGTTCTGCGCGTCGCCCGAGTTGCCAGCCGCGTCAGGGTGGTTGGTCGCGAAGGGGTGCCAGGTCACGCCGGAATCGGACGAGTAACCGCCTGCCACGCTGGAGCCCCAGACGGGACTGCCGACGGTTGCCATATAGGCCGGATTGGACCAGGCCATGTCCGAGCTCTGGGTGCTGTTGAACATGCCCCATGAGCCGCGCGAGGGCGACTTGGTCAGTTCCGTCTGCACGGCCGTGCCCACGTCCAAGGCGCTGCGCAGCAGGGTGTAGCTGGCACCGGGAGGCGCCGCCATCAAGGCCTTGGTGGCCACTTCCTCGATGCCCGCGGAGGCGTTGGTCCAGGTCGGCGTGGCCGCCGACGCGTTCTTGGTCTCCCACACGCCGCCGCCGAACACATGCATGATGTGGTCGCGGTTGTTCGGATCGATCTCGACGTCGTCGATCCAGCCGGAAGGGGCCTTCGAGGCGATCTCGCGCCAGGTGGCGCCAGCGTCGTCCGACAGCTGCACGGCAGGCATGCCATCCCAGTTGCCCCATGAATTGGTGATGCCCAGCGCGATGCGGGTGGTCGCGCCGGTGCCGGACACCGACAGGCCGCCCATGCCGAAGTTGGTCCATTGCTGGGTGTCATACGACCTCAGCAGGGTCCAGTTGGTGCCGTCGAACTTGTACAGCCTTGCCGGGCCTCCAGCGCCGGGGCCGGACTGGGCCGTAAAGGCGACGTACATCATGCCGTCCTTGTTGCGCACCATGTGGGGGATGTAGAAGCCTTGCACGTCGGCAGGGGTGGCGACGCCATTCCATGTCGCGCCGCCGTCGGTGGTCTTGTACAAGTTAAACGTCAAGCCCGCCACGGTGGCGTAGTCCGGCGCGGCGGCCGTGTAAATGGTCTGCGTGGCGTTGCCCGTTCCCGTGGTGCTGGTGTCGAAGATCACCTGCTCCATGCCGGTCTGGCCGTGCGCGTTCATTTCATCGTCGGTCATGTTGTGCGAGGATAGCGACGTCACCTGGTTCCAGGTCTGGCCGTAGTTCTCGCTCTTCCACAGGCCCTTCGCGCGGGTCGCGTAGAACAGGATCGACGGTTTGTTGGGGTCCACCATCAAACGTTCGCCGACGGCGCGGCCCGAGTTGTTGCTGCCCGCCGCGAACGGCAGTTCGACCCATTGCCAATGGTCGCCGCGGTCGGTGGAGATGTACAGGCGTGCGTGGCCGCCGGAACTCACGTACTCACCAGCGCTCATGTAGACGCGCTTGTCGTCGGTCGGATCGAGGGCCATGGTCTCGCTGCCGTGAAAAAATCCCTCGCTCGGGCCGAACATGTCGGTGATCGCCACCCAGGCGTTGGTGGTGGCGTTCCAACGGTAGGCGCCGCCGATGTCGGTGCGTGCGTACAGGACGTTCGGGCTGGTCGGATGATAGATCAGGCCGGGAACGTAGCCGCCGCCGCCGAACTTCACGCTCGCCCAGCGCGCCGGCGCTGTCGAGACGATGCTCGCTCCGCCACCGGACATTGACGCCAGGAGGGACTCGCCCGGCGAACGGGTGCTGTCACTGCCGCTGCCCCCGCCGCCGCAGCCGGCCACTAGCGCCGCCAGCACGCCGCTGAGAGCGAAGATTTGTTTTTTATTCATTTGATCTCCAAGAAAATAGATGAATCAGGCCTTAGACCTAGTGCTTGTTATTGTTGATGTGGGCCACGTGGGGCCACCATCGCCGGAGCGGTGCAGGCTCCATACGAGGTTGACCACGCCTGCTGCGCGGATGAATAACGAATAGCTGCGCCCAACGGCGCCTTGCTCAAGGTGATGGGAGTCGCGTCGGATCCATCGACAGGTCGCCAATTGCCGGGCCCATTTTGGACCCGGCATGCGAGCTGCGCCATATCGAAAACCGTCAATACTGCGCATGAAATCGAGCGGGCGGCAGGCGTGCGTGGACGGCGCGGCCATGCGCCGCCACACGGGGGAGGGCGGAGAATATCGTGAGACCGTGGAAAGGAGAACTAGCGTACGCGGCAATGCCGTAAACGGGGCGAACAGGGAAAACGGGAAAAATCGGGCGCTAAGCCCTGTTACCGCTCCTTGAAGTCCCGCAGCGGTCGGTATTTCCCCTCGTCGATTTTCCGGTTCTGCCTCCAGACATAATCCCCGGTCAGGTTTATGTGCTCCCAGCCCAACGGCGAGAGGTATTGCAGCAGGCGGGCGTCGGGAAGCTTGCCCGACTCGCGCAATGCCTTCGTCGCCCGCTCCAGGTAGACCGTATTCCACAGCACGATGGCGGCGGTCACCAGGTTCAGGCCGCTGGCGCGGTACCGCTGCTGCTCGAACGTCCGGTCGCGGATTTCGCCCAGCCGGTGGATGAAGACCGCCCTGGCCAGCGCGTTTCGTGCCTCCCCCTTGTTCAACTCGGCGTGCACGCGCCGGCGCAGCTCGACGTTCTGGAGCCAGTCCAGGATGAACAGCGTTCGTTCGATCCGGCCCAGCTCGCGCAGCGCGATCGCAAGACCGTTCTGGCGTGGGTAGCTGCCGAGTTTGCGCAGCATGAGGGAGGCCGTGACAGTGCCGTGCTTGATCGAAGCGGCCAGGCGCAGCACGTCGTCCCAATGGGCACGCAGGTGCTTGATGTTCAAACTGCCGCCGATCATGGAACGGAGCGCCGGGTGATCCGCCACCTTGCCGGGCACGTACAGCTTGGTGTCTCCCAGGTCGCGGATGCGTGGCGCGAAGCGGAACCCGAGCATGTGCATCAGCGCGAAAACGTGATCGGTGAAGCCGGCCGTGTCGGTGTAATGCTCCTCGATGCGCAGGTCCGACTCATGGTACAGCAGGCCGTCCAGCACATAGGTGGAGTCGCGTACGCCGACATTGACCACCCTGGTGCTGAACGGGGCGTACTGATCCGAGATGTGGGTGTAGAACAGCTTGCCCGGCTCGGCGCCGTATTTCGGGTTGATGTGACCCGTACTCTGCGCCCGGCCGCCGGCACGGAAGCGCTGGCCGTCCGACGACGACGTGGTGCCATCGCCCCAGTTCTCGGCGAACGCATGCTTGAACTGGGCGTTGACGAGATCGGCCAGGCCCGCCGAATAGGTTTCGTCCCGGATGTGCCAAGCCTGCAACCAGGACAGCTTCGCATAGGTCGCGCCTGGGCTGGATTCCGCCATTTTGGTCAGACCGAGGTTGATCGCGTCGGCCAGGATCGCCGACAACAGTAGCGTGCGGTCCTTGGCCTGTTCGCCGCTCTTGAGGTGGACGAAATGGCGGGTGAACCCGGTCCAGTCGTCCACATCCATCAGCAGTTCCGTGATCTTGATACGAGGCAGCAGGCCGCCGGTTATGTCGATCAGCGCCTGCGCCTCGTCCGGCACTACGGCGTCCTGCGGGCTGATCCGCAGCCCCGTTTCGGTGATGATCGCGTCTGGTAGTTCATTGGTCAGCGCCAGGCGGTTGACCGTGGCCAGCTGCTGTTCGAGCAGCAACAAGCGTTCATGCAGGTATTGGTCGCAGTCCTGGTTGACCGTGATCGGCAGCTCGCGCGCCGTCTTCATGGCGCCGAATTTCGCTGCCGGCAGCAGGTATTCTTCGAAGTCGCGGAACTGGCGCGATCCCTGCACCCAGATATCGCCGGACCGCAGCGAGTTCTTCAACTCCGACAGCACGCAGATTTCGTAGAAGCGGCGGTCAAGACCCTCGTCGGTGATGACGAGCGGCTTCCAGCGCACCTTCACGAACGTGATCGGCGCGTCGTCGGGCACCTTGCGTGCGCCAGTCATGTTCATTTCGCGCAGCACGTCGATTGCGTCGAGCACCGCTTGCGCAGCCGAAGCCGCCTTCAACTTGAGCACGTCGAGGAACTCTGGCGTGTAGCGGCGCAGCGTGCTGTATTGTTCGCCGACTAAGGATAGGTGGTCGAACGACTCGGGCTGCGCCAGCTGGCCGGCCTCGGTGACGCTTTGCGCGAAGTCCGACCATGGCAGGATCGTCTCGATCGCGGCATATGGGTCGCCGCCCGATTCCTTGGCTTCAACCAGCGCCCGGCCGACCTTCGAATACAGCCGCACCTTGTCGTTGATTGCCTTGCCCTGCTTCTGGAAGTCCTGCTGATGCTTGTTCTTGGCGGCGCTGAACAGCTTGATCATGATGCGGTCGTGCAGGTCGACCAGTTCGTCCGTCACGGTGGCCATGCCTTCTATGGCCAGCGCCGCCAGCGTGGCATAGCGTCGCTCATCCTCGAACTTGGCCAGGTCGCGCGGCGTCATCTGCGCACCCTCACGGGCCATCTTCAGCAGCCGGTTCTGGTGGATCTGGCGGCCCAGCCCGTCCGGCAGGGCGAGCGACTGGAACACCTTAAGGCGCTCGATGTGCTCGCGCATGTAGCGGGAATTGGGCTTGAGCGGCGACTGGCGCAGCCACACGAGCCAGGTGATGCTCATATCGGGTGCGACGTTGAGCAGGTTGTCCAGGGAGCGCCTGTGATGGCGCTCCAGCGGTTCGATCAGCATGCGATAGACTCGCCGGTTCGCCCTCGTCACGGCCTCGGCGCAGGCCCGCTCGATGACGGTCAGTGCCGGCAGAATGATGCGCTTCTGGCGCAGCGTTTCGAGGGAATGCGCAGCCAGGATCATGGCCTTGTCGGTCTGCATGGCGAGGTCGGCCAGGCTGTGCACCAGCTTGCGGAAATCAGGAAGGCCAAAGGCGGACAGCCCCAGGTAAGCGCGCAGCTCGTGCAGGTGCTCGTTGCGCGTTTTCTCGCGCTCGCCATATTCGGGCCAGACGCTGGCGTCGCTACGCACCTGTTTGGCTATCCAATGGATCACAGGATCTGGCAGCACGGTGTCGCTGGCCAGTGCGTAGCCGGGGTAGCGCAGCCGGCACATCTGCACCGCGAAGCCGAGGCGGTTTGCGGCGCCACGGCGTTGCCGGATCAACGCCAGGTCGGCGTCCGTGAAGCTGTATTGTTGGATGAGGTCATCCTGACTTTCTGGCAATACCAGCAGGCTATCGCGTTCGGAATCGGAAAGCAGTGAGCGGCGTGGCATTCGGTCGAGTCCTTGGCTGATGTGTTTGTAGGATTAACATTGCCACGATGATACATTTGCACCTTTTCCTGCGCAGAATATTGGAAAGGGCTTGTGGAGTCGATGTGCTCGAACCGCGCACCGCTTGGTCGCTTAGCCGAGTTGCGCTTTTCCTTCAACAAGAAACGAAGGAAAAGTGCGACGGGGATGTCGATGAACTGTCGACGCAAGGAATAACGAATAAGGTTAAATCGAGCGAGCGTAGCGATGCCTCGATCTGAACCGTTTGTTGGACAAGCCCGGCCCCTGAGCCGAGGTGCTGGCCCATAAAAGATATGTCTTTGGAAGTTGCGCCGGGGTTGGCGCGCAGTCGCGATGACTGCGGTGCGGCGCATGCTGGTGGGTGCGGCCCGTGCGATGCCCGGTTAGGGCGTGTCGGTGATCAGGGCAATATCCGCCCTCGATTTTGTCTGAGCGAGTCGCTCACCTTACGGGAATTGATACCCAGAGTGGATCGATTTATTCGCGCTCACATGATCAATGGCCACCCGCCCACTCCATCTTAAAACCGCTGCTGCCAGCGCTGCTGCTCGGCGCCGACATCGCCACGCCTCTGTTCGACGCACGACGCTTGATCGCTGGCAGGACCTATTCGCACGGGCCTGGCAGCATGAAATCCAAGCCACGGCTTGCACGTCCGGGATCGCACAAATCCATGCGTCAGAAGCCGTGTTGATGCGTGGTGCTGTTAAGTTCGTCAATTGCGGCAGGACCCGCCCCACTCAAGCTCAAAGTGGCTGCGGCGGCATGCAAATAGTCATCAGTCTTCATCATGGCTTTTTTCGGAGTTGGATGGTCATCACAGGCGCAACAAGGCAAATCATACTGCCTTTTAAGTGTACAGAGAATTTATCCCCCGTGGCTTCATCAGGCACTTCAAAATAAATTAACATTTTCTAAAAGGCATTTATTACTTGATCTACATCAAGGAACATGATAAATGCCTTGCTATATAATTCACGCTGCTTTTTTGATCTATTTGCGCGGTCGCACCCAACACAAGCTGACAGGTTCCCCACATTGGTCAAAATTTTTCTCGTCGGTTAAATAGGCGCGTCAAGCTGCTTCATGTCCGAGTTGGTCTTGTTTAGTGCTTGTCTCGCCTTGACGTTCCCGTCACACTGGGTGGCGCCGTTGGTGCGAGCGGTCCACCAAGGAGCACCGCCGATCCGAAGCCACTCCTGTAAGGACAAGATCCGCCGATCCCATCCTCGGGATCGAACGATTTTGTCTCCGAATTTCTAACTCTCACCACACTAGCGCAACTGTAATGCATCGCTAGAAAATCCAAACAGACGCTGATCGAAATCGATAAATAGCAGAGTTCGGCTCCTGTTAGTGTACTGCCCGCATGCAAGGACACGACATGAACAATGTACTCCAGAGCAATAGGTACGCGAATACGGGGCTGATTGCAAGGTATGAATCGGCCGGCAAGCGCTGCGGACAGATTGCCGTCGCGCTGGGATTGGCGGTTCTGCTCGGATGGGTGACGGGCAGCGTCACGCTGACCAGCATTACTCCCCAATGGGTAGCAATGCCGGTGAGTGCTGCGCTTTGCCTTATTCTGATCGGGATTTCCTTGTTTGCGGCCGGAACATCGCACTCAGATCGCCGCTGGCGCGCTGTACAGCTTATATCGGCGACCACCGTGTTTGGCGTCGCGCTCGCTACGCTGCTCGAATATCGCCTGGACATTCAGTTCGTTATCGACCGGCTGTTCCTTGCTGGTGCCGACTTGCGCGATCACAGTCCATTTCCTGGCCGAATGGCAATCTCGACAGCAACCAATTTTCTGCTGGCCGGGGCAGCGCTTGTAATCCTCGATACCAGCCGGCCCTGGTTCCCGCACGCGCTGGCATGGCTCAGCATTGGCATTTCGACTTTGACACTGTTGGGCTACGTCTACGGCGTGAGCGCATTCTATGAACGCAGTTTTTTCTCCACCGTGTCGCTTTATTCGGCCATTGGCACCTTGCTTGCCGGTGTAGGCATCCTGCTTATACGCCCGGCCCACGGCTTGGTCTCTCTCCTGGTCAGCAGCACGGTCGGCGGCTTGCTGGCGCGGCGCTTGCTGCCGCTTGCGGTCGCCACTCCACTGTTGATCGGCTGGCTGCGGATCGAGGGCGAACGGCGGGCTATCTATGACTCGACCCTGGGCGTTGCCTTGGCCTCGGTTGCCTACCTGATTCTTTTTTCGCTGTTTACCTGGCGCGACGCTGAAGCACTGCGCCGCACTGACGAGTTGCGTTTGGACGCGGAGCATATCAGACAGGAAAATCAAGCCCAGATGAACGGCCTTATCGAGTCCGCCATGGACGCGATCATCATGCTCGACGAGACACATTCCATCATTGTTTTCAATCCGGCAGCAGTAGAAATGTTCGGCTATCCAAGCGCCGATATCCTTGGTTGCTCTCTCAGTAAGCTCATGCCGCAGAGGTTCCGCACGGCGCACCATGCCCAAATGCGTGCCTTCGGCCTCTCGGAATCTATTCCACGGCGTATGGGAAAATTGGGAAAGGTTACAGCCGTGCGCGCCGATGGTACGGAATTTCCCGCCGAAACGTCGATCTCACATTTTAATCTTGGCCAGAACATTTGCTAGTTGGCGATCGTGCGCGACATCACTGAACGAATGCAGATCGAGCAGGAGCTGCATGTGAGCGAGGAACGCGAGCGCGAGCGTTCGCGGGAGCTGAGCAACCTGCTGTTTGCAGTTCCCGCCGCAGTTTGCATTGCGCATGACCGGCTGCTAGCCGAGGTGAGAGGAAACGAATTGCATGATCTCTGGTTTCGCGCTCGCGACACCCGTTTGCAACACCAGCCGGGGGCGACCGAAGTCGCAGAATCCATCCACGACAGGCATCAGCACGGAGATATTCCCTCCGTCCAGGCAGCATTGCAGCAAGCAGCCAGCGGCAGGGAAACTCGCGATTATGAATTCAAGCATGAAAACCCGAGCGGCAACGTCCGCTATTTTTTTGGGAATGCCGTCCCCTTGCGGGACGAGTCAGGTACTGCATACGGGGCCATCTCTGCATTCATCGACGTGACTGAACTGAAGCTTGCGGAGCAGGCGATGTTGTCCGTCACGGCGGGCAGTGTGGCGAAATCGGACTACATCACCCATATGACCCACGAGTTGCGTACGCCTCTCAGTACCATCCTGGGCCGCGCGCAAATTCTCGAGGCGGGCACTCCCGTGGCGGCGCCAGCGCAGCTGAAGTCCATACGCCAGATCATCAAGGCTGGCTGGTATATGCGCGACCTGATTACCGAGGTCCAGGACTTGGCCACGATTGAAGCCCAATCCGCGAATTTAGCGGTCGAGCCGGTGGCCGTTGACCGCCTGCTGCAAGATCTGTGCGAAATGATTGAGCCCCTCGTGGCCGCTGCGGGGCTGCACATCAGCCTTACTGGTACAAGCGGCCTGAGCATCAATGCGAATCCGGTTCGAATCAAGCAAGTGATGCTCAATCTTCTATCGAATGCGGTCAAATACAATCGCCGCGGAGGGAGCGTCACTGTGTCACGTGTTTTGGACGGGCCTGAGCAGGTACTTTTTAGTGTACGCGATTCGGGCAATGGATTGACGCCGAAAGAGCTGGTATGCTTGTTTCAACCGTTCAACCGCCTCGGCCAGGAACTTGGAAAGGTCGTCGGTACTGGTGTGGGTCTGGTTGTGACCAAGAAACTTGTTGAGTCGATGGGCGGAACAATGGGCGCGGAAAGTGAAGTCGGATGCGGATCCTTATTCTGGTTCAAAATTCCGGCGCCAATAGACTCCGCGCGATTGGTTAAATGCGCGTGACTGGGTATTCCGGACGAACGTGACCAGTGATTCCGGCATCGTGACCAGTCATTCCATTTGAACGTGACCGCCCATTCCGGGCGAACGTGACCGATTTCGAGCATCTTCCGGAATCAGCGGTCACGATACCGGAATCGCTGGTCACGATGCCGGAATGCTGTTGTACAGCGCAATATCGGTGTTACGCATTTTGCAACCGTACGGGTACGCTCCCAGCTTTTTGACTGGAAACAGTGTGCCCGCACCAAGGATCAATATGCGTAAGATTAAGGACGTATTACGGCTCAAGCTTGATGCCAAACTGTCGCACCAGCAGATCGCAGATGCGCTGGGGCTGTCGAAAGGCGTAGTCACGAAGTACGCAGGCCTTGCGGCCGCCGCAGGCTTGGACTGGCCCGCAGTGCAAGGCATGGACGAGGCGGCGCTGGAGCGGCGCCTGTTGGTTGGCTCCCAGAAGATGCGGGACTACGTGCGGCCGGATTACGGGCGCGTCCACCAGGAACTGCGTCGCAAGGGCATGACCTTGATGCTGCTGTGGGAGGAACACCGCGCCGATTATGCGGACGGCCAGACCTACGCCTACTCGCAGTATTGCGAGAACTACCGACGCTTCGCCAAGCAGCTCAAGCGCTCGATGCGCCAGATCCACCGTGCAGGCGAAAAGCTGTTCATCGACTACGCCGGCCCCACCATTGCGCTCAGTGATGGTGGCCGCGCCCACATCTTCGTGGCCTCGTTGGGAGCGTCCAGCTACACCTATGCCTGCGCTACGCCGAGCGAGAAAATGGAGGACTGGCTCGCATCGACGGCGCGCGCGCTGAGCTTCTACGGAGGCGTGACCCAGCTCATCGTGCCCGACAACCCGAGGGCGATGATCTCCGACGCCAACCGCTACGAACCGCGCGGCAACGACACCGTGCTCGACTTCGCGCGCCACTACGGCACCTCGATCCTGCCGGCGCGGCCGTACCATCCGCAGGACAAAGCAAAGGCCGAATCGGCGGTGCAGATCGTCGAACGCTGGATCATGGCGCGCCTGCGTCACCAGCAGTTCGGCAGCGTGCACGAGGTCAATCAGGCTATGGCGCCGTTGCTCACGCGGCTTAACGAGAAGCCGTTCCAGAAACTGCCCGGCAGCCGCGCCAGCACCTTCGCCGAGATCGACGCGCCGGCCCTGCTGCCGCTGCCAATGCAGCGCTATGAGATGGCCCGTTTCAAGACCGTCAAGGTCCACATCGACTACCACGTCGAGGTGGAGCGCCACCGCTACAGCGTGCCCCAGACATTGGTCGGTCAAGTGCTGGAGGCGCGCATCACGACGGCGGTGGTCGAGCTGCTGCATCGCGGTCAGCGCGTCGCCAGCCACGCCCGCAACGGCCGAGTGGGCGGCTTCACGACCACGCCCGCGCACATGCCGGCCGCGCATCGCGCGCACATGGAGTGGACGCCCCAACGGCTGATCCACTGGGGAGAAAGTATCGGACCGGCGACCGCCGAGGCGGTGACACGGCTGATGGCAGAGAACCGGCATCCGGAGCACGGTTACCGTGCCTGCCTTGGCCTGCTGTCGCTGGCCAAGCGCTATGGCAAGGTACGCCTGGAAGCGGCGTGCATGCTGGCCCTGCAGATCGGCGCCTGCCAGTACCGCCACGTGAACGACATCCTGAAGAACAATCGCGACCAGAGCGCCCCCGCGGTCGCCGATGAATGGGTCAGCCCCGAGCATGTCCACGTGCGCGGTCCCGGCTACTACCAATAAGGAATTTGACGATGATGATGCACACCACCCTGGCGCAACTGCGCATCCTGAAGCTGGACGGCCTGGCCGCGGGCCTTGAGGAACAACTGGCCCAACCTGGCATGACGGCATTGAGCTTCGAAGAGCGCGTGGCGCTGTTGGTCGACCGCGAGGTCCACGCTCGCAATGACCGCAAGCTGGTGCGACTGCTCAAGAACGCGCACCTCAAATACGGGCAAGCGGCGATCGAGGACATCGACGGGCGCGCCGGTCGCGGCATCGACCGGCGCGAAGTGATGAGCCTTGCCTTGGGCGACTGGGTCAACGCCGGCCACAGCGTCCTGGTCACCGGCCCCACCGGCGCAGGCAAGTCGTGGCTGGCCTGCGCATTGGCGCAGTACGCCTGCCGGCGTGGATACTCGGCGATCTATCAGCGTGTACCCCGCTTGCAGGAAGAACTGCGCATCCGGCACGGTAGCGGCGCCTTCGGCAAATGGCTGCTCCAATTGGCCAAGACGGACGTGCTGGTTCTGGACGACTGGGGCATGGGCTCCATCGATGGCATGACGCGCTCCGACCTGCTTGAGATCATCGACGACCGCGCTGGCCACAAGGCCACCATCATCACCAGCCAATTGCCGGTCGAGCACTGGCATGCCTGGATTGGTGATGCCACCATCGCTGACGCCATTCTGGACCGCGTCATGCAGCGCAACCACCGCTTCACGCTGACCGGCGATTCGCTGCGCGCCCAACGACCGAAAACAGCCAAAAAGGAGAAAAACATCGACCCATCGTGACCTCAGAGATTAGAATTTGACCGCGTAACGCCATCTCATGCGCAGCGGTCACGTTCCCCGGAATGACCGGTCACGTTCGCCGGAATACGCACTCACCGCATCGGGGATGAGTGACGCCCATACCGGCCAGATTAACGCTGGCAAAACGACAGCATCATCGCCAGCTGCACCCCAGAGCGGCCGCTCAGTTCGACGTCGAGCAGATTAAAAATTCGCGCCGTCGCGCTTTCTGGCACTCACGCAACGGAGCTGGAAAGTCGATTGTCAACGAAGGCGTTCAGCATCTGCAAGCGGCGGAGCCGGCAGACGCCAGGCTGCAGTCGAGTACAATCGGCAGGAGTCGGCCAAAAGCGGTCCTTCAACCCGTCGAGTTGGGCCACCCAGTAGCCAGTTCAGACAAAACGGCACAGCAGTGTAAGAATCGCCGACGTCGAGTCGCGTTTTCCGGGCGTGCTCGTGCTGATACGAGCATGGTCCCCGGACAGAAGCTCCCATACTCGTGGAGCAGCTTAAACATCTGGGTCTGCCGCCCCAAAGCCAGCCTTTAAGTTGCCCGCTCTATGTCCTGTTCGCTGGCGTGGTTGATAGAAACCGCCGACATCCTGTGTCTCTCACCTGCTTCACTGCAAGTCTTTTCCTAAGACGATACTAAAGCCAGGCAGAGCGTCAATGTGTCGTCAACAGAGCACTGGTTATCACCTTAAACAGGTGATCTGCGCGTGCTGCGGCACTCGGCTGCTCGCGCACCCAGGCGAGCGCTGCTATCAGCGCGAAGAGGTCGGCGCCATCAATGTCCTGTCGCGCTTTGCCTTCTGATTGCGCGCGCGTGAGGAGCGAGGTTCCTGCTGCGCGCAACGTCACACAGGAGGAGTGAAGAGCGGATTCCGGGTCCTCGATTGCACCCATCATCAGCCCAAGAACGCCTCGATGGCTGTGCGTAAATGTAATGGTTTCCCGTAGCCACAGAACTAGAGCCTCGTCGGACGAGTTCGAGGCCGTGAATGTGTCTGCGCGTGCCGCCAGCGTCTCAAAGCTCGTTCGCAGAAGCGCCTCCAATAAAGCCTCCCTTGTCGGGAAATGCCGGTACAGCGTGCCAAGCCCGACCCCAGCGCGGCGGGCCACGTCACGCAACGACAAATCGGCGCCCTGTTCAATGACGGCTTGTTGCGCCACCTCTAGAAGTCGATCGTAATTTTTCTTTGCATCGGCTCGCATGACTTCCTCTTGACAAGCGGAGCACTGCTCCGCATACGGATTTTATCCGGAGCAGCGTTCCGGTTTTTGACAGCTTATTTGTTATGAAAGGAAAATGCAATGCCCACCAAGACTATGAAGGCCATCCAACAGCATGAATTCGGTGGCCCGGAAGTGCTGCTCTATGAAGACGCGCCCATGCCCGAGCTCAAGTCCGGGGAAGTGCTTGTGCGAGTTCACGCTGTGGGCCTGAACCCGCCGGACTGGTATCTGCGCGACGGCTACAAGATGCTGCCGCCGGAGTGGCAGCCAAAGGTGACTTTTCCTGTCATTCTCGGCACCGACATCTCGGGGGTCGTCGAGGCTGTGTCTGAGGATGTGACGACCTTCTCTCCGGGCGATGAGGTGTATGCAATGGTTCGCTTCCCAAGCGGGCTGGCCGGTGGCAGCCGTGCATACGCTGAGTACGTGAGCGTGCCGGCAAATGAATTGGCTTTGAAGCCGGCGGGTGTGGACCATGTGCACGCAGCAGCAGCGCCGATGTCTTTGCTGACAGCATGGCAGTTCATGATTGATCTGGGTCACAACGAGCCGAACCCACTGCAGCCGCACAGGCACGAGCCAGTGCCACTCGAGGGTAAGACCGTGCTGGTCAACGGGGCCGCTGGCGGCGTGGGTCAGTTTGCCGTACAACTTGCCAAATGGAAGGGCGCGCGCGTCATCGCAGTCGCTGCCGGCGCACAAGAGGCATTCGTGCGCGACCTTGGCGCAGACGAATTCATCGACTACACCACGACCAAGGCAGAGCAGCACGTGCATGATCTCGACTTGGTCATCGATGCGGTAGGTGGTCCGACCACAGGTCGCTTCCTGCAAACGCTCAAGCGAGGTGGTGCGCTGTTTCCTATTTTCCCGCTGGGCTTTGTCGGCACTGATGAGGCCGAAAAACTGGGCGTTACAGTTTCATCGGTGCAGGTTCGTTCGAGTGGCGCCCAACTCGCACAACTTGCCGACTTGCTTGCGGCCGGAACTGTTCGCTCGGGCGTCGATAGCACGTTCGCGCTTGAGGATGCGCGAAGCGCCCACGAGCGTGCCGCCCGTGGGGGGACGCAAGGAAAGATCGTACTCACGGTCAAATAAAAAACCACAGTGCTGTCCAAAGCACTGAGCTCACAGCCTCAAGGCCGCGTCCGGCACTCCGGCACTCCGGCACGGCGTTGATCAACCGCGAATGGATAGCGCGAAAGCCAACAAGGGAAAATATTTTGTCAACAATCAAAGAAGCAGTCGACGACCTGCTTAATCCCCAACTCGCTGTTCAAGCATCCATGGATGCACACTTCGCTCCGGCGTTCCGCCAGCGCGTCAATGGGAGCTGGATTGACCGTGCGACCTTTCTTGAAGGCATTGTCCGGCTTCGTGAGATGCTCGGTCAGGCCAAGGTCACCGTCCTAGATGAGTTAGCCAACGGGGAACACTACGCCGAGCGCCACCTTATCGACTTGGTCATGCGCGACGGAGCAGTTGCTCACCGAGAGGTGTATGTGTTCGCGCAGCGAGACGCGCACGGACGCTTCGTGCGCATCGAGGAGGCGACCATCGCCGTAAGCCATGAGCAGGACTCGCTGATGGATGAGTTGCAGTAAGCCTCCGTGCGAGTGGGCGCCGCTAATGTTGTGCGCCGCGCTTTAGCGCGCAGAGCGTGGCCAACGTTGAAAGGCCGCTTTGGGGTGTGGATTCAATCTCGGGCTACGTCGGCAGGAGATTCACTAGGGCCTTGACAGCGGTCCAGCCGACGCATGGGTACCCTGATGAGATTAAACGCGCGGGTCGTGTCAAGCGTGCGGGAAGACTGCTGGCGACGCGTAAATGCCGACAGTGACTCTTCGGCCGCGAGTCCGGATCGCCATCAGCGGAATCTGGGAATACACCGCGAAGACAGCGAGGAGCGGGCCGATGCATTCGTCGACCGGATCAGCGCCAAATTCAAACTTCGTTTGGGCCAGCCTGAGCTTGGCCGCACGCGCATGAACTCATGGCGCAACTTAGGAGTTTCCCGTTTTATCGCTACGTGATCTTTTATCGCGCAGTATCCGACGGAATTGAGGTCATCCGCGTACTGTACAGTGCCCAGGACGTCGAAACGCAATTCCATCCGCGCAAGTGGCGGACGGCTTATCGGCCAAAAATGACGAGTCGATTGCAGGTCCAGCAGTTGCCGGCGCCACAAAGCGCCGGCGCGGACTCGGGGAGAAAAATTGACCGGCGCCTCATCACCCCAGCCGATACCGCTCGCGCAAGATCTGCGCCGCCTGCGCCAGTGCATGCAGCTTGGCCTCGGCCACCCGCTCCGAATTGAGGGGATTATCCGCGAAGGTGGCGAAGCCGCAGTCCGGGGTGAGAAGCAGGCGCTCGGCGCCGAACAGCTGGATCGCCTGTTCGACATGGGCCACGATTGAATCGACGCTTTCCACGTGCGCGTGCTTCTGGTTACAGGCGCCGATGCCGATACGCAGGTGATCCGGCAGGCGCGTGAGAATTTCCATTTCACCGGCGCGCGGCGTACACAGTTCGAGGAACAAGGTGCCCACTTTCATCTGCCCCAGAATGTCGACCAGCGGCTCGTAGTTGCCCGACAGCGCCTTGCTCTCGTCGGCCGTCCAGTTGCCCCGGCACATGTGCAGCGCGAGACGCTCCGGCGGAAAGCCTGCGGTCACGGCGTTGACCAGGTCGCGCGCGAAAGCCAGCTCGACCGGGCTGTCGCTCTTGGCCGACAGCGCCCCGCACATGAAACTGCGCTGGCTGGCCGGGCCGCTGAAGACCACTTCGGACAGCACCGGCTCGTCGAGCTGGACCAGCGCGGTGCCGGCGGCCAGCAGGCAGGCGATCTCTTCGCGCAGCACGCGCACGATGTCGATGGCCAGCGATTCGCGGTCGGCGTAGGCGCGGTCGGAGATGCATTCCATCCACATGGTGCGGGTCAACAGATAGGGGCCGGGCAGCGCCACCTTGACCGGGCGGTCGGTGAGGGTGCGCACGAACTCGGCCTCGTGTACGGCGATGCCGCGGCTGCGTCCGAGCGGCCCAAACAAGGCCGGATGGCGCACGTCGCCGGCCGGCACGTCGAGGGCGCGCAATTCGCGTTCGAATTCCTCAGGATCGTCGACCAGCGGCAGCAGGTCGGTCAGCGGGATCAGCTGGCAGTTGTCCAGGCGCGACGCGACGAAGCTGGAATAGCTGTCGCGCCGCTGCTCGCCATCGCTGACGACGTCGGCGCCGGCGCGCACCTGGGCGCTGACGGCCAGGCGGACCGCATCGTCGGCGGTGGCCTGGAAAGCGGCCTCGTCGAGCCGGCCTTCCATGTGTTCGTGGACCGCTTGCAGCATCCAGCGCGGCCGCGGCCAGCTGCCGATGCCCATCACCGACAGCGGGCGGATGGCCGGCGCCGGCGCCGCAGGCGGGAACACGAGCAAGGGCTTGACGTCGACCAGGGCCACGCCGGCGCGCATCTCGGGCGCCGCCGTCACGGTGCTCTTGCGTTCGGACAGCGCGCCCTTGGCCACCAGGAAGCTGCGCTGCTTGCCCTGCTTGATGAAGGACACCAGTTCGTTCTTGGTCATGCGGCACCAGGCCGGCAGGTCCTCGTCGACCGAGGATTCGGTGGAGCGGATTTCAAGCAGGCCGCCGCGTTCCAGCGGGTCGATGTGCTTGCGTATCAGTAGCAGCAAGCCGTTGCCGCAATCAAGGTCGCCACCGTCGAAACTGACGTCGGCTTGCTGGGGATGCTCAGTGGAGATGGTCATGGTGGTTTCCTGCCAGTGTGCTTAAGGTCGGCAAGCGCGGTCGACAAGCTGGTGCTCGCCGCCCGCGCCTGCATCCAGATGGAGGCCTTACTTCGCGTTGCGCTTGCCGACTTCGTAGCTGACGCCGGCCGCGCCAAGCGCGAGGATCGACGGGGCCACGATCATGCCGAGCGGTACCGACTTGGCAGGCGCCTGCGGCTGCTGCGACAGCGCGGTCGACATGCGCAGCGCCATCGCGCGGCCGACATCCTTGAGGATTGCCTGGCCGGCCACGCGGCCCTGGCCGAGCACCAGGTCCATGTTCATGACGCCGGTACCGCCCAGGTTGGCCGAACGGTTGCCGTCGCGGTCGGAAATATGCCAGCCGCGCACTTCCTTGCCGTCGAGCTGGTCGAGGGTGACCTTGAAGTATTTCTCAGGGCCGTCGACCGACGCGCCGGGCGCAAGGCGGATCTCTTCCTTGTTAGTCAGCATGAAGCCGAAGTTATGGCCGGACGGGCAGGCGATCGGGTAGACCGAAAAGCGCGCATCCTGGGCGTAGGTGTCGCCGTACTTCAGGCTGAACGTTTTTCCGTACAGCTTCAGCTCAGCCTGGCCGTCCTTGATCGCGGCCGGGCTCGGCACCAGGAAGCCGGCGATGTCGCCGTATTCAAACACCAGCGCCTTGCGGGCAGTCGTGTCTTCGATGACGCGGTCGCGCTGCACCGGTCCCAGCACGCGGTCGAGCTTGACCACTTTGCCTTCGAGCACCTGGATGCGTACCGTGCCGGCTTTCTCGTTCACCTCGGCCACGCGCACCAGGCGCTGGCCGATTTTCCATTCCTGGCCGGCCTTTGCCATGCCCGCGAATGCCTTGTCGCCGCCCAGCAGGATGCGGTCCATGCGCACGCCCGAGATCCAGTCGAAGACCATCTTGTCGCGCGTCACTTCACGGGCCTGGCCCTGGTTGTAGAGCTGGGTGAACTTCATGCCCCACCAACCCGGCTGGTCCGACGACAGCACCGGATTGCCGAACGCCCAGTCCCAGTCGGTGCCCGCGATGGTCTTCACGTGCAGGGTATGGTTGGAGGTCTGCTCGTGGCCCACCGTGGCGTAATAGTGATAAACCTGGCCGCCCACCGTCACGCTTTGCCCGGACGGGATGGTCACGTTTTCCTTGACGACGATGCTCATGTCGTAATCGATATAGGTCGGCGTGCGGGTGAGAACCGGCAACTGCTCACCGTGCAGGGCGACTTCGCCGCCCCAGGTGTCCTCGAGATACACGAGGCCGCCCGGAGGGATCACGACCTGGCCGTTGTCGACCCGGCTGCGGCGGATGAACACGCCATCGTACTTGGCCTTCTTGTTGCCAAGGTCATCGGTGATCATGCGGCCTTGCGGCAAGCCTGGCAGGACGGCGACGTAGGCCGGGTCCTTAGGGCGGTCGGCGACCAGCGACAACGGCGGCGGTGCCAGGTCGGTCGTGGCAATCGGGTGCGCAAGCGGCATGTCGGGACGGGCGCGCGTCAACACCTGCGCGTAGTCGGTCGCCTGGGCGAGGGGCGCGATGGAAAGAGTCAGCAAGGCACCCAGCAAGGCGTTGCGCAGTGGAGTCGTTTTCATGGTTCTGTTTTTTTAGTGATGATGTTGAGGTGCGGTGGTGGCCTGTGGTGGCATCACGGGGCAGGCGTTCAGGGTGCGGGACAGGTAGAGCGTTCCCCATCCGGTCAGCAATAGCGTATTGAGTGCCATCATCCACTTCGGGACGCCGGCCAGCGCGGCGCTGGCCACGCCCAGCCCGACCACGGACAGGGCAGGGGCCAGGCAGCCCAGGCACAGGGCGCCCAGGGCCAGCGCGCCGGCACCCACCGCCGCGCCCGAGGCCACGCCGGCGCCCAGGCGACGGGCGCGCGACAGCACGAAGGCGATGAACGCGCTTGCCAGGCCGATCGCGATGGCGCTGAAGTACTCCTGCTTGCGCATGAAGCTGACGAACCATGCCTGGGTGGGCGCGTAGTCGATGTGGCCGGCGTGGTTGAAGTCGGCGCTGGTGAAGCCGCAGGCCTCGGCCAGCTCCGGCGATGCGGGCATCTCGAAACGGGCCCATCCGAGCGCGATGTAGCCGAGCGCGACAATCAGGAACACCGACAGCATCAGGCGTCGTGGCAGCATCAAGCGGTCCTCCTTAGTAGCTCACGCTCGGGCAGCCTTCGCTCATGAATTCGACCAGCTTGGCGCCGCCAACGATGGCTGCGCCGTCGACCAGTTGCTCTTCGTCGAGCTTGCGCTTCTTGAAGCACGGCGAGCAGACGAACATTTTTCCGCCAGCCTTGGCGAAGTTGTCCATCAGCTCCTTGAGCGGTGCGAAGCCTTCCTCGTGTACGGCGTCGGCGGCGCCTTTCTGGGCCAGGCGGGTGCCCTCGATCGACAGGAAAACGATGGTGTCCTTATCCGACGCGACGGCGGCGTTGGCGATGACGAAGGCGACGGTCGCCTTGTCGGTGTTGTCGAGGCCGTGGGTCAGGCTGATCAGGAATTTTCCGGACATGTGAGTCTCCATTGAGGTTGGTGTAACAGGGCGAAGCGGGCGTTACTGGCGCCTGCGGAAAAATCAGGGTTTTGCGCGTATCCAAAAGGCGCTGGCCTGTGGATCGTGCGCGATCAGGACGTTGTTGGTCATGCGGCACCAGGCGGGAATATCGGCCGGGGCGCCGGGGTCGAGCGCGGTGATCTTGAACACCTTGCCCGGCGCCTGGCGCACGCGTTGGCGCAGTTCCAGCACCAGCTCGCCACAGCCGAGCTCGCCGGCATTCCATTCGACATCATGATCGGCTTGGGTTGGCAGGGGTGCAGTTGTCATTGTATTCATTCGGTATTCGCATTGATGGGGCGTGGCGGCTAATCAGTGGCGGCGCATGCTGTGGCGCTCGGGTTCGCTATTGCAACAGCACGGCAGCCGGGGCAATAGCGTCAGAACACCATGAACCGCGCGCCAGGCTCCAGGCCGGCCACCAGCAGCGACGCCGCCCCGCGCACACCCGCCATCTCATCGATCAGTTCGTCCGCGCGGCAGCCTTGTTCCGTCAGCGCGACCGGGCAGGCGAACAACTCGACGCCGAGGGCGACGGCCTGGCGGATCTGGGCCAGCAGCGCGGCATCGGCAGCGCCGCGGCGAAACAGCGCCACGGAGCGGCTCACGGCATGCATTTCGACGGCGACATCCATGGCCGCCGCCGTCACCGCATAGCGTAGCGGAATGGCCATCGACTCGGGCGCCTCGACCCGCGCGCTGTTGAGCAAAATGACCAGTCGCGGCACGCTTGCGGTAGGCAGGGACGGTTCAGACATGGGAGGCGATGCGCGACTGCATGCTCGCGCGGCTTAATAGTTTATTCAGGTGCGTCATGTTACACGAAGCGATGGCATTTGATAAAGAAGGAGGGGAGCCAGTTAGCAAATTGTCTGCGCATCGCGCGACGAGGATCCCGTCATTCGATCGCAATCGCAGAGTCGCGCCAGGGGGGAATTGTTTAAGTTACCAACGCAAGGGAAGGCAAGATTGATCGCAGCACGGAATGCGATGGCGAAATCATATGCGCACGCCATATGCGCACGCGAGCGCATCCTACCTGCGCCAGTGTGCATGTGCAGGCAAATCAAGTGCCGAGCAGCGCGGCTAAGATCCACGACAGCGGCGCTGCTTGCCCGGGATGGCCGTCAGCGCTTAACGTTGCCGCCTTGCTGGGCGCCGCCAGGACCTTGGGTGCCGACCGTGCCTGTTTCTCCGCCGGGGTAGCCGCTGCCCTTGAGCTGGTCGCCAAGTGCGATGCTGTCCTGCGCGGCGTTGCCTGGGGCGCCTTGGCGAGCATGGTCTTCATGCCGCTTGCCCGGTCCTACGCCTTCCGCACCGGCATCGACGTCCTGACCGGCCGGCTCGATGCCGCCAGCATGCCCACCTGCAATGCCATCGATCGGGGTATCGGTTTCGCTACCGATCGATTGCTGCCCAGCATCCGCTGTCCCGTTGTTTCCTTGCGTTGCCATGAAGTTCTCCTCGTTAAATGTAACCATCTTCGCATCGTAGAGTATCAGTTCGCTACGAAACATGGGCGCGCGTCACGCCGTGCCGTACGGGGGCTGCGTCATGAATTCATGCTACTTCGTCAACGTCGCCCGCGTCGCCGCGTCGCGGTCCGGCACATGAAACAAATGCTACGAAGTGTGTCAAAACCGTATGTACAGTCCGCTGCGCGGTATTCTGGTCACGTTGTACTTGCTCCCGTGTCAACATTAAGACGCGAGCCGCTCAAATATTTAACATTTATCCGGAGAAAAACACATGAAGAAAATTGCCCTGTTAGTCGCTATCTGTTCCGTGTTCGCCGTGGCTCACGCCGCTCCGAAGAAACATCATACGGCGCATGCCACCCACACTGCCGCTACCGAGAAGAAGACAAGCGACACCAATGCGGATGCCGATACGGCCGCAGCCCAGGCGAAGGACAATACGCAGGTCGGCGCGAGCACGGTCGCCGATACCCAAGCCGGTAGCCCGGCGGCTACGGCCCAGCCCGCGCCTGCGACCGAGGCGACTCCCGCGATGCCAGCGAGCCCGGCAATGCCGGCCATGCCTGCAACCCCGGCAAGCCCAGCAACCCCGGCAACGCCAGCGAGCCCGGCAATGCCTGCGATGCCAGCGAGCCCGGCAATGCCAGCCGCACCTGCCGGTAAGTAAAACGCTCCACGCCTCGGCACCGTCCGAGGCATCGTCACCAGCACGCTTCGCCATTGGCCAGCGTGCTTTTTTTCGTGCGTTCTGCGATTCCGAATGCGGGCGCGCAAAAAAATACGGCGCCGCGGCGCCGTATGGTTGATGCGTAGGGCCCGCTTGCTTATGGTTGCGGATTCCAGCCGGCGCCCGCGCCGTAGGCGGCGAACACCTTGGCACGGTCGGCGAAGCCGGCCGCGACCTCGTCCGCAGACAGCAGGTAGCCGCCTACACGCGCCGCCAGGTTCAGCGGCGCGCCGCCCAGGTCGGTGGTGCCGAACTCGCGCCAGCCGCTGATGGCCGTCGGCACGGTCGGATTAGGGGCTGGCTGGCCGTTGACGCCCAGCCCAGCCCAGCCCGCAGCATTGATGTGGCTGTCCATCATGCAGTTGATGAAGGCGATGTTGTCCCAGGTGGTGGTGCCACCCGGGCTGCGGGCCAGGTAGGTGGCGCCGTTGGGCACGTCGCTATGCAGCGCGCCCGGGCCGGGGCCGTGGGTGAGCTTGCTGTTAAGGAAGATGAAGCCCTTGTCGGTCGCCACCGGCACGCGGGCCTGCAGCACGTAGCCGCCGCTGCTGGCGTTGGCACTGTCGCCGACCGAGCGGATTTCGCTGTTCTCGAACAGGGACGCGTGGGCGCCGCCCCAGATGAAGTCGACGTTGCCCGCCACGAGGGTGTTGTAGAACCAGTTGTAGCCCTTCAGGTTGAGCGTGTCCTGCTCGCTGTAGAAGTTGGCGTTCTTGGCGACCAGGCGGCCTTCGCTGTTGAAGTACATGGTTTCGGCCTGGGCCGAGATGCTGGCCGAGCGCAGCGTGCTGTTATTGACGCTGAGGTTGTCGAGGGTGAGCATGTCGACCGATTCGAACAGCATCACGGCGCGCCCGCCCGCCGGCGTGCCGCTGCTGGTGGGCGCTTCGCTGGCGCCCGAGCCGGGGTTCAGGCTGTCGTAGTTGGCGTACTCGATCAGCGCGCCGTCGCGGCTTTCGCCCTTGATCGTGACGTTGTCCTTGTTCCGCAGGAACAGCATTTCCTCGTAGGTGCCGTTGCGCAGGTTGATGGTCACTGGATCGGCCTTGGCGAAATTGCTCATCGCGTAGTTCAACGCGCCCTGCACGGTATGGAAGTCGGCCGGGCCGTCGTCGTCCACGGTCACGGTGGCCGAGCTCGGCGCCGCCGACTTGGTGGTGAAGGTCCAGTTGCCAGCCTTGCCGATGCCGACGAAAGGCGTGCCGCCCAGCGAGGTGTTGTTGAACACGCCGTTGGCGACGGCCACGTAGTATTCGGTGCCGTAGGCCAGCTTGTTATTGTGCGGCTTGATGGTGACGGTGTTGCCCGCGATCCTGATCGGCAGGTAGTTCACGCGGCGCACGCTGGTGGCGCCGGTGTTGCCGAGCATGTCGATTTCGCCGCTCAGCTTGATGGTGTCGACCAGGGCGTCGTCGAGCTTGCGGAAAATGCGGATGGTGCCGCCCGTGCCCAGGGTCGGCGGGCTGTCGAACACCAGTTTGAGCTGGGTGTCGATGGTTTCGCCGGTGGCGGCCGCGGCCGGGGAGGTCGCGCCGTTGAGCAGGTAGGTCTGGGTCGGCTGGATGAATTGCGGCGCGATCGTGGCGGTGATGGTGCGCAGTAGGGTCGGGTCCGAGCCGCTGGTGAACACGATCTTGGCCGTGCCTTCGCCCGCCGGCGTCAGGCTGACGGTATTGCCGACGGTGCTGACCGACACAACCGCCGGATTGCTGCTCGAGACGTCGAAGCTGTCGGCGCTGCCGTCGCTCTGCTTGGCGGTGACGGTGACGGCCAGCGGCGCATCGCCGGCTTCGGCGCTGTAGGTCAGGCCGGCCGGGTTGATCGTCATCTGCACTGGCTTGAGCTTGGGGTCGCCCACGCGCACGTCGTCGATCATGAAGGACTTGTTGGCGGTGAACAGGCCGATGCGGCCACGCGCGCCGAAGCTGCTGTCGGTGATCGAACCGAGGTTTTCGCCATCAAGGTAGACCGTCAAGGTGGTACCGATCAGCTCGAAGCGCACGGTGTAGAACTGGGCGTCCATCGCGATCGGCTTCTTGACCTGCTTGGGCCGGCTGAGGCTGGCATTGAGCATCTTGGCGATCTCGACCTGGGTGCTGGTGGTGCTGTTTTGCACGTTCAGGCCGCCGCCATACCAGTTCTTCGCGTCGACGTAGCGGGTGATCAGGTAGAGCTGCTTGTTGCCCGTGCTGCCATTGGTCATCGGGCGGATGCGCGCTTCGACGAAGTAGTCGCCGGACGGCACGCTACCCATTTCACTGTCCTTGATCAAGGCCAGCACGCCGCCCGTGCTGGCGGCCGTGTATTGCAGTACCTTGTTGGTCGATCCTGTGGTTTCAGGAGGAACCGTGAACGCGCCGTTGGCGCCCGCGACCGGAAGCAAGTCCCACTTGGCGGCGCTGCCGTTCTGGAAGTCGTCGCAGAAGTACAAGCCGGTCGCAGGGCAGGTCAGGGTCGGGTTGGTGTCGACGACAACGCTGCCGGTGCCGCTGATCGCCGTGCTGAGCTTGCCGCCGCCGGCCTGCGCCAGGGCGTTGGCCTTGACCAGCGATACTGGACGCAAAGAGTAGGCGTAAGGCACGGTCCAGGTGACGTTATTGGACAGCGAGCAGGCGCCCAGCGCCGCGCCGTTCAGGGTCGAGCCGGTGTCCTTGAAATTGCCGGGCGTTCCCATCGGTTTGATGACGTCGTCGCAGCGCTGGGCGCCGGTGATGGCGAACACGTTGTTGTTAGACAGGATCTTGGCGTTGGTGCCGGCCCCGACACTGTAACTGTTCTCGTAGACGGGGCGCGACTTGCTGCCCACGTAGTAGTTGTTGAACAGGTGGACCATGCCGTAGCGTACGCGCGGCGAGCGGCTGGCCACGTCGGCCCACACGTTGTTGCTGAAGGTGACGCGCAGCTTACCTTCATCGGTGGTGGCGGTGTCGCTCGAGCCGATCAGGTTGTTCTTGTTGTGCTGGTTGAAGTTGTTGTACGACACCGTCACGAAGTCGGACGCGTTGGTGATGTCGAGCGCGCCGTCGTGGCATTGCTTGGTGTGGCCATTTTCGATCGGCAGCAGATCGTCGGTCATCGGCGCGTCGGTGAAGCTGTTGTGGTCGATCCAGATATGGTCCGATCCTGAAATGCCGATGCCGTCATAGGCCGAGTTCCAGTTGCCGGTGGCGCCATCGGTCGGGTCCCAAATCGGGCCGACGTCGCATGGGTTGACGATCTTGAGGTTGCGGATGATGATCTGCGACACGCCCGAGACGAGGATGGCGCCGTTGACGACGCCGGAATTGCTGCCGTCGCCGATCAGGGTGGTGTTGCTCTTGAGGCGGATCGCGCCGCGCGCGGCCTGGTCGCCGGTGCTGGCGTAGGGCACGCCCTCGCTCATATCGATGATGCCGGACAGCTTGATGATCTTGGGGTTGACACCGCCGTTGGCGATCGCGGCGAGCAGCTCCTTGCGGTTGGTGGCGGTGTAGATTTGCGCGGTGACGGCGGCCGAGCCGCCCTGGGTGCCGCCGGCCTGGCTGGCCCAGCCGTCAGCGGGCGCGACCTGGCGCGCGGGGTCGATGGTGTCGGCATTGCTGCCGCCCACGCCGACAATGATGAGGGCGGCGCAAAGCGCGGCCTTGAAACCGAGGTGTTTCATGTGTGCTCCTGTGACAGGAATGGAAAGGGGGCGCGGCCACGCGGGGCCGCGCGCGCAAACGTCAGCGGCTGCGGCGACGGCTGAGGGCAAGGCCCGCCAGCCCGGTGAGCAGCAGCGCCGCGCCGCCCGGTTCGGGAAGCGATGCCGGCGAATCCAGGCCGATCTGCGCCGTGAAGGAGGCGAAGTCGGCATTCCAGCTTACGTTGCTCAGGTCCAGCCCGAGCGTGTGGGCGTCGACAATGCTGAGCAGCGGGGTGCCGCCGATCGCACTGTGATCGAGCAGCGCCATCGAGGCGATCGGGGCCGCCAGCGAGGCGCCGAAATCGAAGCGCATGCTGTAGGCGCCGGTGGGAATGGCGCCGTTGTTGTACACCGTCAGCAAGCCGGTGTTGGAAAAATCGAAGCCGAACAGGTAGTCGGCGGTCAGAAATTCCACGCCGCCGGTCTCGGTCGGATCGATGGCCGTGACGTTAGAGCCGGCCTCGTCGGCAAATCCGTGGTCGAGGCCGAGCATGCCGGCGCCCGCGCCGTTGTAGCTTGCCGTGATCGTGGCGTCCTGCAGCGGTAGCACGCCAGCCTGTGCGCTGCCCGCGGCCAGCGCGGCCACGAGTGTCCCCAACAACCATGTTTTTTTCATTTTGTGTCGTCCCGTTAAAGTAAAGAAAAAACTACATCGTTCATCCACTCCAAAAAATGCCTTATGCCGACAAGCTAGTGTTGTAGCGCTTGCCCGCGATGGTGACGCGGGTCAGCTTGAGGCCGCGCACGTTGAACAGGTAATAGGGCTGTGCCGCATTGGCCGGCGTGCCGAAATCGCAGTCGCTGATGGTCACGTTGCTGATCGGCAGAATCGGCAACGGGTGGGCGCCGTTGTAATCGAAGGCCACCGGCCCCAGCAGCACGAAGGCCTGGTAGGACGAGAAGCGTCCCTTGCCGGTGTCAACGTTGCCGACCTTGATGCCGGAAATGTGCACGTCCGACACCACCGGCGGGCGGGTGCGCACGTTGTCGCCAGTGGGCGCGTAGTCGCAGTCGAAGGTGATCACGGCGCCGCCCGAGCTCGACACCGTGCCCTTGGCGATGGGCGAACCCGGCAGCGGCGGGTAGAACTGGGGCGTGGTCTGCACCCCGTTCGGCATGCTGACGTTGCGCACATAGAAATGCTTGAGGAAGCCGCCGCGGTTCATATTGGTCTTGAGCCGGATCGCGGTGCTGAGCGGACTGGTGGCCCAGTTGACGTTGCGGAACTCGATGTTCTGGGCGTAGATGTTCTGGATGCCGCCCGACATTTCGCTGCCCAGGGTCACGCCGCCGTGCCCGCTGTTCATGACGCAGTTCTGGATCAGCACGTTCTGGGTCGGGCCGTACTGGGTGTCCAGGTTCTTGCCGGCCTTGATCGCGATGCAGTCGTCGCCGGTGTTGAAGGTGCAATGCTCCACCAGCACCGTATCGCAGGCTTCCGGATCGAAGCCGTCGCTGTTGGGGCCCATGCTGTCCATGTGCACGTCGCGGATTTCCAGATTGCGGCAATGGACAGGATGATGCTGCCAGAACGGCGCCTGGTTCACCTGGTAGCCCTTGAGCAGCACGTTGGTGCAGCCGATCAGCTCGATCATGCAGGGGCGCAGGTAGTGGCCGCGCCCGAAGACGCGGCGCGCGACCGGCACCCCGGCCTCCGACAGCGAGGGCAGGTAGCTTTCGTCGCCGCGCCAGCGCTTGCCGTCGCCTTCGATCAGCGCGGCCTGTTCTGCCTTGATGCCCGGCGCCACCGCGGCGATCGACGCGGCATTGTGGGGATTGATGGCGCTTTGCGAGGCCTCCTGGTTGGGGCCGCTCTTGCGCTTGCCTTTCCAGTCCCACCAGCAGTCGCCGCTGCCGGCGAAGGGCACGCCGCCCTGGCCATCGAGGATGCTGGTCCAGTCCTCGCCGGTGAGGGCGATGTGGTCCTGGCCGTTGGCGTACACCAGCGGCGAATAGTTGAGGCAGTCGTTGCTTTGCCAGCGAGAGACGACCAGCTTGCCGTTGGCGCCGCAGTCGACGTCGCCGTATTTGGCGAAGTCGTCGGGGTCGGTGCTGAAATACACATGGGCGCCGGCTTGCAAGTGCACGTGCACTTGCGAACGCAGCACGATCGGCCCCTTGCACAGCCAGTTGCCGGCCGGGATCACGACGCGTCCGCCGCCGGCCGCGTGGCAGGCGGCGATCGCGGCGGCGATGGCCGGATAGCAGTCCGGCGCGTCCGGCGCGGCGGTGCTGACCATGCCGGTATCGTGGTGGGTGGTGAAGCCCTTCACGGTGACGCTCTTGCAGGGCAGCGCGCCATGCGCCGTGATGACGAAGTCTTCGTTGCGAAACACCAGCGGCCGCTTGAAACGGTCGGCGATGGCCTGGGCCTGCTTCCATGGGTCTCGCGGGGCGGCGGCCAGGGCCGGGACGGCGATGCCGCCGCCGAGCGCCAGGCCGGCCGCCGAGGCGGCCCGCATCAGCGCGCGGCGCTGGAGGTTGACGGGTTGGTTCATATGCCTGTCCGGTTAGAAGTTGTAGGTGGCGCGCAGGTTGTACGCGCGCCCGATGGGGCTGGCCGCGCTGCTCAGGTAGCCGAAGGAATAGCCGCTGTGGTTGGTGACGGGCGGAGCGGCGTCGAACAGATTGGTCACGCCGGCCGTCAGCGAGATGTGCTTGAAGCCGTTGTAGGTGCCGGTCAGGTTCCACACCTGGTAAGGCTTGATCTCGCGGAAGTATTGTGCGGCCACCAGGTTCTGGTCGTCGTAGCCGGTGTTGTAGTTCTGGGTCAGCTGGGCGGTCCAGTCGCCGCTCTTCCAGTTCAGCTTGAGCGTATGCTTCCAGCGGAAGGTGATGATCGGCAGGCTGCTGGTGGTGCCGTTGCTGGCCAGGCCGAAACGGCCCACGTTGGAGACCCATGCACTGCCTGGCTGGAGCTGGTTGTCGAACTGGGTCAGGTAGGTGCCGTCGAGCTCGACCTTGAAGTTGCCCGCCGCCGTGCGCGGGAAGGCGAAGGCGGCCGAAACGTCGACGCCGGCCGCCTTCTGGCCGCCCAGGTTCATGGTCACGTTCTTGATGAAGGCCAGGGTGCCGTCGGCGTTGCGCACGAACAGCGGCTCGTATCTGGCCGGGTCGAGGAAATAGGCCTGCTCGGGCAGGTTGGCCAGCATGTCCTTCATGCGCACGTTCCAGTAGTCAAAGGACATGGTCAGGTTCTTGACCGGTTCGAGCACCACGCCCAGCGAGACACCGCGCGAGGTTTCCGGGGTCAGGTCGGCATTGCTGCCGGTCTGCTTGGGCAGCTTGACGTTGCACACTTCGGAGGCCACGTAGCCGGGCAGGGCGGTGCCGCTGCCGGCCACGCCCGGGGTACCGCCCGGGCACAGCTTCGGATCGTCCCACTTGGCCGAGGTGGTGCCGTTGGCGCCCGGCAGCCGGTAGCCATAGCGGTCGAACAGGGTCGGTGCGCGGAAGCCCGTATTGGCCGAGCCGCGGAACATCACCGTCTTGCTCGGCTCGTAGCGGAAGCTGGCCTTTGGATTGAAGGTGTTGCCGAAGTCGCTGAAGTAGTCGTCGCGCGCGGCCAGGTTGAAGGTCAATTGCTTGGTGACGGGCAGGTCCAGCTCGGCATAGAGGGCGCTGACGTTGCGCGCCCCGGCGCCGTGCGAGGGGCTGGCGTTGGCGTAGGTTACCTGGGAAACGATGTCGAGCTTGGTGTCCTCGGTGGTGTCCCGGTGCACGTCGGCGCCGACGGCCAGCGCCGCGTCGCCGCCGGCCAGCTGGCCGATGGTGCGGCTGCCGGTCAGGTCCAGGCCGGTGAAGGTGCTCTTCGAGTAGCGGTTCTTCTGCCCGTCCACCGAGATACTCTCCAGATAGGACTGTCCGGCGGCATCCTGCAGGCCGAACGGGTTCAGGCTGCCGTTGGAGATACCGGCCAGCAGGCCGTAGCCGTTGACATAGCCGCTATGGTAGAAATTCTCGCGCACGCTATTGCCGTACACGAAGCCGGCCTTGTAATCCCATTCGCCGATGCGGCCTTCGTCGTTGACGGCCAGGCGCTGGTTGGTCTGGACGTCCTTCGTCACGGCTTGCCCGAGGTCGGCCACGCTCCAGGTCACCAGCAGCGGGGCGCCTTTCAGGTTGGCCACGGCGGGCACGCCGCCGCTATTGCCCGGATACCATTTACTGGTCGCCGGGAGCTGGGCCTTGACGCCGTCCGGCGTGGCCAGGCTGGTGGTCGGGTTCTTGCCGGAGATGATGTAGGACTGGCCGCGCAGGTAGTCAACGCTGACGCTATGGTCGTCGGTGATGCGCTTGGTGCCCTTGAGGTAGAAGGTGACTTGCTGGTTCTCGTAGAGCGCGGTTCCGTATTGGTTGTTATCGAGCACGCAGGTATTCTTGGCGCCCTGGATAGAGTACGGCGCCAGGCAGCCGGTGCCGTAGTACGGATTGACGGCGGTCTTGTTGGCCGCGGTGGTGAAGTTGGCCGGGGTGGCATAGCCGCCGCTGGCCAGCGACGGCGCGCGGCCGATGCTGGTGAGCAGTTCCGGCGTGCTCAACTCGGCGCGATCCTTCGATGCGAGCCGGCTGCGCCGGTGCGCATCGACTGTGGCGTAGACGTTCCAGCCGTCGGTGGCAAGATTGCCGCGACCGATCGTCATGCTGGCGCGCTGCTCGTCGCCTCCGCCGTGTTTCTCGGGCTGGACGTATTGGCCGGTCACCGAGGCGCCTTCGAAGCCGGGCTTGGTGATGAAGTTGACCACGCCGCCGATCGCGTCCGAGCCGTAGATCGAGGAGGCGCCATCGCGCAGCACTTCGACCCGCGCCAGTGCGCTCATCGGGATGATGTCGAGGTTGGCATAGCCGTCGGCGATGGCCTCGTTGGCCAGGCGCCGTCCGTTGAGCAGGACCAGGGTGCGGTTCACGCCCAGGCCGCGCAGGTTGATGTTGGTGCCGGAGCCGGCGTTCGATGGCGCCAGCGAGGCTGACTGCGGCAACGCCATCATCACGTCGGCCAGCGTGGTCATGCCGCGCTGCGCGAATTCCTCCGCCTTCATGGTCGTCACCGGCAAGGCCATCTCCGTGGCCAGGCGCTTGATGCTCGAACCGGTCACCTCGACGCGTTGCATGGGTTCCTCGGCTTGCTGCGCCGCCGCCTGGTTCATCAAGGCCATGACGGCCAGGGCGATCGAGGACAAGACCAGCTTCGAATGGCGGGGGGCGTGCTGCGTGTTCATAGTATGTGTCTCCTGCGGATGTTATTGTCGTGATGCTGCGATAGGAACGCGAACGTCTTGTGAGCGGCCGGCCGGAGCACGGACGCTGGTCGGGCACCTCGCGTGCCCTGTGCCACTGCGACGAGGATGGCGCAACTTGCCACCGAGGTCGACCATGGTCGCCGGGGTAAAACGGTTCAGGCCGGCGCGTGGGGCTGCGCCAGGATGCTGGATTGCTGCATGATCGAGGTCTCTCTTATCGTGGTCGTCCGCGGCGTCGGTGCGCCTGCGAATCGTTGCTGCAGGTGGCTGGCATGCCTAGCCACGCGAAAACGTGCGCGTGACGCGCTCCAGATGGGCGCGCATGGCGTTGCGCGCCGCGGCCGGATCGTGCGCGACGATGGCCGCCAGAATGCGCCGGTGATCGGTCAGGGTTTCCTGGCGCAGCTCTTCAGTCTGAAAGTGTTCCTTCAGCTTGTGCCACAGGCGTCCGCGCTGGTTCCACAGGTAGTCGACCATGCCCACGAAGGCGCTGTTGCCCGTGGCGCGCGCAATGGCCAGGTGAAACTGCCGGTCCGCTTGTTCATTGCTGCCGTAATGATGGTGGTTGCGTTCCATGTCCATGACCGCATCGAGGATCGCATCGATCGCGCTGTCGCTGGCCATGCGCGCGGCGATGGCGCACACTTCGGCTTCGACCAGCCGGCGCGCGGACAGCACTTCGAACGGGCCGGGCCCGCCCTCCTCGATGTGTGGCGTGGCGGTGGCGGGCGCGCTGACGTACACGCCGGATCCACTGCGCACTTCCACCATGCCGCCCAGTTCGAGCGCGATCAGCGCCTCGCGCAGGGAGGCGCGCGACAGATTGAGTCGGGTAGCGAGTTCGCGCTCGGATGGCAAGCGTTCGCCGGGCGCGATGCCTTCATCTCGGATCAGTTCCTTGATGCGTTCGGCGACGATCCGGTACAGACGCGGCTCGTGCGAGATCGAATCGTGCGGCATGGAAACTTTTTTTAACATGGCACCCAGGCGCAGGTTATTTGGTCAGGCCATTCTAAAGTGGTAAGGCCAGTTAGGCAAGGTGCTCGGACCAAAAAAACACAGGTTTGCTTCCGGTCGGCGGTCGAACTGTGGCTTCGACGCCTTCGATTTCGGTATGCGCATACTTCGATAAGCCCGTCGGTAGAGGGGCGCATGCCTGCAGCAGACAGTTTGCGTGGACGGTTTCAGTGGACGCGGATCGCCCGAGAGTGTGCGACCGCGACCCCTGCTCGGAGCAGGAATGCAGACTGAATGTTTTGCATTGTCGCGTACGCGCCAAGGGAGGCCTGGAGCGCCGTTGCATTCGTGTCTGGATAGGTTGCGTTAGATCGAGCAGGAGCCGCTAAGGTGAAAGCGGCATTGATCACGGAGGAGGGCGAAGGTTCAGCGAGGCGCGGTTAGTGATTCGGGAGAATGGAACAACTGGCAGCGATTTGCGGGCATGGAGCAGCGAGCATCGTAGCATTGAACAGTGAGCATCGAACAACTGGCAGTCGAGCGCACGACGCGTGAACGCGTGCACTTGGAAAAAAGTATGGCGACCATTGCCGAATCGTGCGTTCGGGCGTACCGGCAGAGCTTCCACCCCGGCCCCGGCCTCCGCTCCCGCGCACGCGCACGCGGAGAGCTGGCGCTTTTGCGTGTGCTGATCCCGTTCGACTAGTCCCTATTTTTATTTCACCCTGTGCTCAATGAGACGACGTTGCATGCCCGCGACGGCGCGTTGCGTGCGGCCGAGGACGTTTGCGAGGAGATAGCGTGCGGTCGCGGCCGGGTGCTCAATTCCATAACCCTGGTGGCCCAGGTTTTGCGGCATGAAAAAATGGCTGAAGCGCGACAGCGCGCCATCATCGCTGGTGCGAAAGCGCCCGTTGACGTGGGTGATATTGAAGCCATATTCGTTTGAGAAGAGGAATATTGCGCTGGAAGAGGTCATCGAAATGTCGTGCGGCCCATCAGAGGGTAGCTCCTGGTATGCGTCGATATACGACACCCGGATACGCATTCCAAGGTCAGGAATGTAGATTTGCAGCGCCTTGATCAGGCCGGCCCGCTCGAGCAGGGCCGGCAGCCACAGCAGGTTGGCTTTGATGACACGGCGGTGCTTGGCGACCGCTTCGCGCAACTGGTCGCGGCTAGCCGATGGCTCCGGTGGCAACAATTCGACGGGCGCGCTCGACAAGCGCTGCCAGTGCGCCACGGCGGCGTCGCTGGCCGCCCGGAGACTGGCCGAGGTATCGGTGTCGAGATTGATGCGTGCACCTGGCTTGAGGAAACGCACTGAGCCAGTCGCGTGAGTGCGCGCGGCCCAGCGCGCGACCGCGCCGGCAGTATTCTGGCAATCGTTCAGGTAGTGGTTGTCGATGCTCGAAAACGCAACGAACGAAGCGAACGGCACGGTAATAGCTGGGGTGAAGGCGGTAATCTGCAGCTTGACGCGTTGCAGCTTTTCGGCCGCCGCGCTGCGCCGCTGTTCGGTGTCGAATGGATTGCCCTCCCAGTTGGCATAGCCGAACTGGGTCAGGAGCACATCGATCTCACCGCCGACCGGATCAATGCTGGCTTTGACGGCGCGGCAGCTTTCGGCGCTGCCGATGGCGCAATCATTGAGGTTGAGAATGTTCCGTCCGCCGGCCTTGATTAGGCAGTAAGAATCGCCGTCCGCATGCGGATAGACGCCGATGGCCATCTCATGATCAAGCTCGACCGGCTGGCCGGGCTGGCATTCGATAACGCTGAAGCCGTTACGGCGCAAGAAAGTAACTACCCGCTTGTCCTTGGTTTGCTGGAACAGCATGGTAACCTTGCCGGCAAAATCCTGTTTCAGGCGCTTGATGAAGGAGATAGAAAAGTGATCGGGGTGCTCATGCGAAAACCAGACGAAGGTTTTACGATGCTGCCCGGCGATTTCCTTGACCAGCGCCGCATTGGACGTGGTGGTGTCGAGCAGGCTCCAGCCATTATTGAACACCGGACCTTCCACCCAGGGATCCACCAGGAGTAAGCTCGTCTCGGTGGTCACATAGAAACATGCGTGGTTGACGAATGTCAGCAATTTATCATTCATGGAGGAATCCACGGCAGTTGGTCGTTAGATGGCGATGAAGCGGCCGCGGTGAAAGCCGAGTGTGCGTTGCGGATGCGAATAGCAGCGCTCGACCTCGCCGACGAAAATGACATGGTCGCCCTCGGAATAACGGCTGCGCTGGCGGCATTCAAACCAGGCGACCGTGCCGGCAAGTACAGGAACGCCTTGCGCGGTCAGGCGAAACGGCAAGGTATCGAAACGCTGCTCACTGGGTAGGGAAAAGCGTTGCGCCAGTTCGATCTGGTCGCCCGCCAGGACGTTGACGACGTAGCCGCTGGCGGCGGAAAATGCCTCCAGCGTGCTGGCATCGTGCGCCAGGCTCCACAGCACCAGCGGTGGCGCGAGCGATACTGAATTGAATGAATTGATGGTTACGCCGTAATACGCACCGCTAGGCATACGGGCCGTGATGACGGTGACGCCAGTGGCGAACTGCGATATGGCTTTGCGGAAGTAAGCCGTGTCGAGCTCGGGTGGCGAGTCGCACAAGGTAGGAACTTGCATGGTGGGCCTGGGCAGGTCGATGGACGTAAGAACGATACTAAAGAGGGCAGGTCGCTGGACTTTGATCGCCCACAAGGTGGACGCCCAACTGCCTGGTGCCAACTGTTATCCTGAGCATGCTAATTTCCATTAGAATTCCTTCAACCGAACAATTTCGACCAAAGGCAACAATGGCAAGAGCGGCAGTGGAGCTGCGCATGAACTCTGCATGCGCCCAGTAGCGCGGCAGCGCCTGGCACCTGGCGTCGATCCGGTTCATCGCCGCCTCGGCGTGGGGCTGCTGGTATCACTATTGCTGCATGCAGTGGTACTGTCGCTACGCTTTGGCGTGCCTGGTTTTGGCCGGGATGGGGCCGGCGCCGCGCTGCAAGTGCGACTGACCATGCCGTCGCCACCACCACCGTCGCCCACGCCCGAACCGTTACCCAATCCTTCCCCTGATCCGTTACCGCCGCCCATGCGCCGTGAGCAGGTACCGAACCCGCCTGCGGCGAACGGCATGCGCCTGGTACAGCCGCGTGCGCCAGCGGAGCCGACGGCGGTGAAACGGCGCGCGCCGCCGCCCAAGGCGAGAGCGCGGAAGACGCGACGTATCAGCAGCCCATTGCCGCCGCGAGAGTTGGCCGAGTTGTCGACCAGGGTCATCGCGCAAGACGTCCTTAACAACGATTTCAGCGTGGCACCTCCGCGTCCGGAGGATGCCACGCAAACGACCATCGACCCGCAAGAGGCACAGCAAGGCAGCGACGACGGCAAGGATGCCTCCAATGCTGATGCGCAAGCCGAGGCCGAGCGCAGCCTGCAGATGGAACGTGAGCGCCGCGCTGAAGCGCTAGCCGCGCGGGAGCAGGCCGAGCAGGCGAGGCGCGAGGCCGATGATCGCGCGCGCGTTGCTGAGCTAGAGCGCGAACGTGCGACCGCGGCGGCGGCGCTGGCGCGCAGCCAGGCCGAGGATAGCGAGCGGCAGGCGCGGACCGCGCGCGAGTTCGAGCAGCGTCAGCGCGATCAGCAGCGCGCCGATGCAATGGCGGCCCAACAGGAGGCGGAACGCTTAGCGGAGCAGGAGAGGGTGGCGCGCCAGGGCGCCGTCGAGCAGACCATGCGCGAACAGGCGCTGCAGGATCGGCTCTCGCTTGAGCGGGCGCGCCAGGACAAGGTGGCACACGAACTGGCCGAGCAAGAACGAATTGCGCATGAGCGGGTGGCGCAGGAACGGATTGCGCAAGAACGGATTGCGCAGGAAAGGATAGCGCAGGAAAGGATAGCGCAGGAAACTTTCGCCCGCGAGAAAGCGGAGCAGGAGCGGGCGCAACGAGAGAAAACCGAGCACGAGCGGCTGGCCCAGGAAAAAGCCGCGCAGGAACGGGCGCAACGGGAGGAAGCTGTGCAGCAGCGCCTGGCCCGGGAAAAAATCACGGAGGAGCAAACGGCGCGCGAGCAAGCGGTGCGGGAGCAAATTACGCGGGATAAGCTGGCGCAGCAGCGGACGGCCCAGGAACAGCTGGCGCGGGAACGGATTGCCCAACAACAGGCCGGGCAGGCGCGGGACGACCGGTCGGGGCACGCGCTCGCTCCAGCACCGGGCGCTGCGGGGCTCGCGGTGGGATCCGGCGGCGGCGCGGCCACGCCGACCAGCCTGTTGGGCAGCACGGCCAGCAATCGGGTGCGCGACCTGGTCAAAGGTCTCGATCTGCTTCACGGTACTGCGCCCGATGCGCACGAGCACGACGAGCGGCGCATCGTGGTCGGCGTCAACGAGCGCGATGTGCCGCTGCGCATGTATGTCGACAGCTGGCGCCAGAAGATCGAACGCAACGGCAGCGTGAACTATCCGCGTTCGTGGACGGACCTGGTCCGCATCGATCCGCTGGTGAGCGTCACCCTGCGCAGCGATGGCAGCGTCGAGGACGTCACGGTGGTGCGTTCAAGCGGGCGCGCCGACATGGACGAGGCGGTGCGGCGCATCGTTCGCATGAATGCCCGCTACTCGGCGTTCCCGCCGAACATCGCTTCACGCTACGAGGTGATCACCGTCAGGCGCGTGTGGAAGTTCGACGAGGCGCTGAAATTGCTCGAAGAATTGCATTGAGCGCTGCCGTTCATGCGACACGGTGCCGCGCCAATTAGGTCGGGGCTGCCGTTTGATCTTTAGCAAAGCCGACCGCGGTGCACTCACTTACTCTGGTTCCCAATCGTGCTTAGATTGGCAACCATCATGAAACTTTCCACAACGATTTTATGGGGGCGGCAGCTAGCCGCTATTGTGATTTTTTGCTTGTGTGGCCTGGCCGGTTGCGCCAGTCACGCTCCGGCCAGTGGTGTGCACGGTGCCACTGCCGGCGGCGATAGTGACGCCGTCCCGCCCACCCAGCTCATCACCGAGAAATTGATCGAGGCCGACCGGCGCGAGCGCGACCATGTCGTCAACGTCGCCATCACCCGCCTGATCGTGCGTAATCCTCCCCCTTACACCATCGGCTATGGCGACATCCTGTCGATCGTCGTGTGGGACCACCCGGAGCTGGCTGGCCAAGGTGTGGCCGCGTCGGCGGCAGTCAACGACATCGGCGTGCCGGGCGCCGCACCGGCCGGCTTCGTGGTCGATCACGAAGGCCGGGTGCAGTTTCCGTTCGCCGGCGTGCTGCAACTGGCCGGGCTGACCGAGGAGCAGGCCCGCAACCTGCTGACGCGGCGCCTTGCGCGCTACATCGCCTCACCTAACGTGACCCTGCGCGTCCAGGCCTATCGCAGCAAGCGCGTGTATATCGATGGCGAGGTCAAGTCGCCGGGCTTGCAGGCGATCAATGATATCCCGATGACCCTGATGGAAGCGCTCAACCGCGCCGGAGGTCTGCTCCCGAGCGCTGACCAAAGCCGCATCGCGCTCGAACGCGGCGATGCCCGCTATCACATCGACCTGCGCTCGCTGGTGCAGAAGGGGATCAATCCCGGCAATGTCATGTTGGCAAACGGCGACGTCGTACGTGTGTATTCACGCGACGAAAGCAAGGTGTTCGTGTCGGGCGAAGTGGTCGCGCCCAAGGCGCTGACGATGCACAACGGCAGCCTGACGCTGAACGAGGCATTAGGGGAGTCGGGTGGCATCAGTCCCACGACCGGTGACGCGCGCCAGGTGTACGTTGTACGCAAGACAGCCGAGGGTGTCCAGGTGTTTCAGCTCGACGCCCGCCAGACCGGCGCGCTAGCGATGGCCGAAGCGTTCGAATTGCGGCCCAAGGACCTGGTGTACGTGGCGGCCTCTCCGCTGGCCAAGTGGCACCGCAACCTGAGCATGCTGTTTCCTGGTGCCTTATCCCAGGCGATCGGCGTGACCACCAGGCCCTGATCAGGGCGCAAGGAGAAGACTGTGATCCAAAGGAGCAGACCATGAGTCGGCGAGGCGATCCAATGCCCGTGGCGAACTTGCGCCGCGGCACCCCCGAACTAAGCATCCCGATGGCGGCCCGTCCGCCCGAGACGGAGCAGGATGCCCACGAAATCGACCTGAAAGGCTATTTCAACATCCTGTACGACAGCCGCTGGCTGATCGGCACAATCACCCTGCTGGTGACGCTGGTGGCGCTGTTGTACGCGCTCGTTGCCAGCCCCGTGTACGAAGCGAACCTGATGATCCATGTGGAAGAGGAAAGCCCGAACGCCTCCAAGAATATCCTGAGCGAAGTGTCATCCCTGTTCGAGACGAAAAAGGCGGCCATTGCGGAAATGGAGCTGCTGCGTTCGCGCATGGTGATCGCCAATGCGGTGGACAATCTGCAGCTGTATATCAACGTGCGCCCGAAATATTTTCCCGTTGTTGGCTTCTGGTTTGCCAACCGCAACGCCAGCGATCTGTCCGAACCCGGCATTTTTGGCCATGGCGGCTATGTATGGGGACCGGAGAAGGCCGAGGTATCGCTGTTCGAAGTCCCAAAGGAGGCGCAGAACAAGAAGTTCTCCATCATCGCACGCGGGAACGGCAGCTATTACCTGAGCGGCGAGGCGCTCGACGCCGTCTACGAAGGCAAGGTCGGTGTTACGCACCGAATTCCCACCAGCGGCGGCGATATCGAACTGCGGATAGAACGGCTCGATGCCAAGCCCGGCGCCGAGTTCATTCTCAAGCGACAATCGCGCCTGGCGGCGATCGAGCGAATCCAGAACGCCATGCTTATCACCGAGCAGGGCAAACAATCCGGGATTATTGAAGTCAAGCTTCAGGGCGACGATGCGCAACAAATCGACAGCGTATTGAGCGAGATCGGCCGTGAATACATGCGCCAGAACCTCGCGCGCAAGACCGAGGAGGCGGAGAAATCGCTGGCCTTCTTGAACCAGCAGTTGCCCGCCCTGAAGCGGCAGTTGGAACAGTCGGAGGAGAAATACAATCGATTCCGCAACACCAACGGCACCGTCGACATGGACGAGGAAGCGCGTATGAGCCTTCAACAGGAAGCTGCTGCGCGCGCTCGCCGAATCGAACTCAATCAAAAGCGCACTGAGCTGTTGACACGTTTTACCGACGATCACCCGATCTTGCGCGGTATCAACCAACAGCGCCGCGAAGTCGACCAGGAAATCGCCGATGCGACCCGGCGCATCAAGGCATTGCCAGCCCTCGAGCAAGACGAGTCACGCCTGCTGCGCGACATTAAGGTCAATACCGACCTGTACACGGCGTTGTCGAACACGGCGCAGCAGTTGCGTCTGATCTCCGTGGGGCGGGTCAGCAATGTGCGCCTGATCGATGCGCCGATGGCACCGGAAAAACCGCTGAAGCCGAATCGCCCGTTGATCGTCGCGTTGGCGGTGGTGACCGGACTGTTTCTTGGCGTGTTGATCGCGTTCGCGCGCAAAGCAATGTCCGGTGGAATTGACGATCCCGAACGCATCGAGAAGATGCTGGGAGCCCGCGTCGTGTATGCCAGTATCCCGCATAGTAGCAACCAGGATCGACTGGCCCGCAAAAGCAAGAGCGGAGGGGCACGCCTGCCCCTTTTGGCGCAAGAGATGCCCGAGGACTCGGCGATCGAGAGCATGCGCAGCTTTCGCGCCGCCCTCATGTACGCGATGCCGCACATGCGCAACAACATCGTGATGTTTGCCGGTCCGGCGCGGGAGCTCGGCAAGTCTTTCCTGACCGCGAACTTCGCCGCCGTCATGGCCGCGAGCGGCAAGCGCGTGTTGCTGATCGATGCCGATTTGCGCAATGGCCATCTGCACCGTTATTTCGGCGTAACCCGCGAGCAGGGCCTGACCAAGGTAATTTCCGGAAACGCCACCTTGGAACAGATCATTCATCGCGACGTGCTTAACAATCTTGACTTTATCGCCACCGGCACCTTACCGTCGAATCGGGCAGAATTCTTGCATCATCTGAGCTTCGCCAACCTGCTCGACAAACTCAGGGCGGACTACGATCTGGTGCTGATTGATCCCCCGCCGATCCTGCCGGTCGCCGACGCGCTGATCATCGGAGCGCACGTGGGGGCCGTGTTCATACTAGCCCGCGCAGGGGTGACGACGCCCGGCGACATCAACGAATCGATCAAGCGCCTCAACCACGCCGGGATATCGCCGCATGGCGTGTTGTTCAATGATATGGCGATCCGCGTTGGCGGCTACGGTTACCGCTTCAAGTATGAGCACACACCGCAGCTGGAAAACGCGGCTGCCTAGACAGCTTCGCGGGCGCGCGTGGCCGGTGCGATCGACAACGCGAGACATGTGGCGCCATGTTGGCCCTTCGCGGTGCTAGATTTGAACGCAATGACAGGATACTCACTACGCTTGCCAGCATGAAATTGCTCGTATGCTTCTGATTATGCAGCGAAATTTTTCTGGGAGAAAATTGAACTCAATCAGTTGATCCACGTCAAACCTTACTCAATCCACCTGTTTTGAGTGAGGAAATTTGATGAGGAAATTTGTCAGCGCAGCATCGAGGTACCGGTCAGAGGCTTTACTCTTCAGTAGCGTCACCGTTCTGCTCAGTGGTTGCGGCGGAAGCGCGGGCGAGGCCTCATCGAGCTTACAAGCGCAAGCTCCGCAATACGCAGTGGCGTATAACGGTACGGTGGGCCCGGCCGACATCTACGTGTCGCCCAATGGATCCGACAGCAATCCCGGCACGCAGGCCGCGCCGTTCAAGACGATACGGCGCGCCTCCCAGGCGGCGAGTCCGGGGGTGACGGTGCAGGTAGCGGCGGGAACATATGCCGGCGGGTTTCAAACAACGACCAGTGGTACGGCGGAAGCGCGAATCCGCTATGTGTCGCAGTCCAAATGGGGGGCGAAAATCGTCCCCGCGGCAAGTTCCTCGACCAGCAGCGCTTGGGACAATCGCGGCAGCTACGTCGATATCGAAGGCTTTGAAGTCGATGGCACGAACAGCCAGGCGGGAACCAAATGGCTGGTGGGCCTTTATACTGCCGGCTCTCACGATACGATCCGCGGCAACCATGTGCATCACATCGCCAAGACCGTGGCTTGCTCAGGCAGCGGAGGAGGGATTGGTTCGGATAGCTATTACAAGGGCTTTGCCAACGACGTGATCGGAAACGTGGTGCATGATGTCGGACCCACTGGCTGCGCATACTACCTTGGCATATTCATGAATACCGCCAGCGGCAAGGTCATCAACAACTTGGTGTACGGCATCAGCGACGCCGGCATCCGGCTGTGGCACGATTCGACACATATGATCATCGCTAACAATACTGTATTCAATGCAGGCGTGGGCGTTGTCGTGGGCGGCAATGGTGGCTACCTGGCGAGCGCGTCCAATGATTACACGAGGGTAAGTAATAATATCCTTTACGACAACGTCCGCTATGGCGTGCAGGAAATTGGATCAACAGGCACCCATAACCGCTATACCAATAACCTCATCTATAAGAACGGCGGCTACGCGGCCATGCTTAACAATGGCCTGCAAGCAGTTGCCACCGTGACTGCCGACCCGCAGTTTGTTCGTTATGTGCGTGCCGGCGGTGGAGACTACCATCCGTCGAGTACATCCGGGGCCGTCGGCACAGGCCTTGCCACAGATGCGACGGCCACCGATATCGACGGCAAACCACGCTCCGCGGAGACTGGCTACGACATCGGCGCATTTCAGCACATCGGGACGACCGCGCCGCCATCTGTACCGGCGCCCGCGCCAACGCCAACGCCGACACCAACACCAACACCAACGCCAGCGCCAGCGCCAGCGCCAGCGCCTGTACCCTACGCGGCCGATCTCCCGACCACGACCCATACTTACTATGTGGCCACGAACGGCTCGGATTCCAATCCGGGTACGCTGACGTCGCCGTTCCGCACCATCCTGCGCGCTTCCCAGGTTGCCTTGCCGAGCACCAAAATCTACGTGGCGAGCGGTACCTATGCCGGCGGCTTCAAGACGACGGTCAGCGGCTCGTCGAGCGGCAGGATTTATTACGTGTCGACCAGCAAATGGGGCGCGCGCATCGTGCCACCAGCCAGCTCGGCTAACAACCTCGCCTGGGATAACCGAGGCAGCTATGTCGACATCATCGGATTCGACGTTGACGGAAGTGCCATCCAGGGCGGCACCAAATGGACGCACGGGATCTATCATGGCGGCTCGTACGGGGTGATTCGAAACAATCACGTTCACAATATCGCCCAGACGGTCACCTGTACCAGCGCCGGCGGCTCGGCCATCGGTATCGACAGCTACTATCATGGCGTGCAGTCCGACGTGCTGGCCAACCTCGTGCACGACATCGGCCCGGTCGGCTGCCGCTATGTACAGGGCATTTATGTCAGCACGACCGGGACGGTAAAGAATAATGTAGTGTATCGCGTTTCCGAAGGCGCCATCCACCTTTGGCATGACGCACATAACGTGATCGTTACCAACAACACCGTGGCGGCGTCGGATACGGGCATCATCATTGGTGGTGGCGATTATTACTTCACATCCGGTCCAAACGACAACACGATCGTTGCCAACAATATCGTCTATGACAACAAGATGGGGATCTCGGAGCAGGGTTCGACGGGCACGCACAACCGCTACACCAACAACTTGGTGTATCAGAACTCCACCTACAATTGGAGCCTGAAGAACGGCTTGACCAGCAGTGCGACCATTGCGGCCAACCCAGCTTTCGTCGCTTACGCCCGCAGCGGCACGCCTGACCTGCACTTAAGCAGCAGCTCGCCCGCTGGCGGGGCCGGTACCTCGCTCAATGCACCGGCCACCGACTTCGATGGGAAGGCCCGCGACGCGACCACCGGCTACGACATCGGCGCATACCGGCAATAAGCCAAGCATATCCCTGCGGGCCATCAAAGCCGCCCATGCCACCAGACTTATCATGTTGGCATGGGCTCCTCCGACGATCAACTCAGCGAACCAGATCGCATCCGCCAGGTGTATCGCCACTGGCTCGATGGCGACCGCAGCGCTGAATATGCATGGCACCGTCCCGACATCATGGAACAGGCGGCAGCGCAGTGGCGGGTCGCCGGTAGTATGCTGGCGCGCACCGTCGGCACGGATTTGAGCCACGCGCGCGTGCTCGATGTGGGCTGCGGCTCAGGCGGCTTCTTGCGTCAGCTAGTCAATTGGGGGGCCGACCCGGCATTGTTGCTGGGGACCGAATATCAGCCTGAGCGGCTGGACTGCGCGCGTCAGCGCAGCGCGCCTGGCATCCGCTGGCATCTGGGCGATCTCGACGTCATCGCCGACGCGAGCATCGATCTGGCGTGTGCCAATACCGTGTTTTCATCGATCATCGACCAGCAGGCTCGCGCCCGCCTTGCCCAAGCCATGTGGCGTACCCTTGTGCCTGGGGGCTGGTGCATGGTGTTTGACTTCCGCTACAACAATCCCCGCAATCGCAACGTGCGTCGCGTTACCCGCGCCGAACTTGCACTCTACTGGCCGGGCGTTGGGCAGCGCTACCGTACGCTGCTGTTGGCGCCGCCCATCGCGCGGCGGCTGGTGCGCGCACCGCGCCTGCTCGGCGACATGCTCACCGCGCTGGCGCCGGCCTTGCGCTCGCATTTCGTCTTCATGATTCAAAAGCCGCACTAAAGCGGCGTCTACGCACAACTGCGCTGGTCACGCTGTCGTTGTGATCGGCGTGGCGCTGCGCACCACTGCAGCCGCACCGGGCGGTAGTGGTCATCGCCAAGCTGCAGCTTCACGCGGCGCCTTGTGGGGCCGGTTGTCGCTTTACCAGCAACGCCTTGAGCGCGCGCCGCACGGCTCCGGTACGGGACTCGAACATTCGATAGAAGCCATAGGCGAATGCTAATACAAACACTAGCATGCCCATGTAGGCAGCCAGGTCGGGCAGCCGGCTTGGATTCAGCCTGGCGATTCCAAGCCAGGCGGAGCCTGCGGAGCGCAGCAGACCGATCAATGGCACATGGACCACATATAAGGTGAACGAGAAATTGGAAAGGAAGGTGGCAATGCGCTTAACGCGCGCTGTAGCGCTGCTCGAAGGATCGATAGTTCCGATCGATGCCGACAGCAGCAAGAGGAAGAAAAGACTGATCAACAAATCCTGCGGGTACGAGGTGATGGTCTGGTCGTCGTTTTGCCCCGTGAGACGGAAATACACCGATATACCGGCTAGCGCAACGAGTAATGCGGCCCTGGTCGCTCGCCCGCAATCGATGCGTACGCGTGAGAAGCCGGCGCCGAGTAGCCAGATACTAAAGTACAGCAGCGCGGGTAACGGCAGCAGCAGCGCGATCGCGGTCACACCCGCGCCGGCCCAGGCACGCCGCTGCCAGCGACGCGCTCCGGCGCACATGAGCAGCAGCGGGAACAGCACGTAATACCAAGTTTCGTTGGCTAGGCTCCACAATGGATAATTGCCCCCGAACTGGGGGACGACAAAGGTCTGTAGGCCGAGCAGATTTGCAGCGAAGACTGACACCGAGTAAGGGTTCTCAGGCGAAAAATCGGCCATGCGTGGATCAAGCGCGCCGCTCACGATGCCGATGGCGAGCATAAGCAGGAAGGTCGGCAGGAGCACGGTCCACAAGCGCGTGATCCGGTCGATCGCATACAGCTTGAACGCGTCGGGCCTCGCTAGTTTGTTCATCAGGCTACCGCCCACGAGCCAGCCGCTGATCAGGAAGAACACGACCACCGCCTGATGAGCGAAGCCGGTGCAAAACGCCAGCGCCAGATACCACGTCGACGGATCGTCCAGGCTGCGCAGGCCGGGAAAGCTTTCACTGCGCAGGTGCGCGGCAGCGACCTCGATAGCGGCGCCGCCGCGTAGCAATGAAATGAGAACGGAGTGAGGAGAGTGAGCCCCGAGCTGGCTCTCCTGCAATAGACTGATGCGAGGCATGTAACTGTTCATGATGATGGGATCCGAAAAGGTGAGATTGATGGAAGATGTCCACTTGCCGCGCAATCGATCGTGAGTTGGTGCAAGCTACGGTGACCGGTGAGAACGCGCGCGGCCTTGATCATCCAGTAGCCGGTCGGAATCGAGCGCATTAACCAGGCGGCGGCAAGAAAGACCAGCGCGAACCACAGCAGGCTCGATAGCGGACGCGGCGGTGGTAACGGACCGCCAAGTTCGATTGCCGCGGCGCTGGCGGCACCGCCGAGCAGACAACCGGCCGCCGCTTCTGCAACCGTGTGTTCACGCGCGGCGACCAACATGACGCCGACCAGCATTGCGATGCCGAGACCGGTACCAAAGCCACGGTGGTCGCCAAGCCGCGCGCGCGGATCCTGCTGATGGCGATGCCTCCGTGCGGATTCATGATCCGATCGTGCGCGCTGCCATTGATGGAAGAGGACGTAAAAAAGGGTCGGGAAGACTGCGCTGGCGCCGGTAGCATGTCCGCTGATGGCCTTGAAGTCCACCCCAGATGCGCCAATGCCCCAGCTCATGAACGCCACTTTGCTGGCCGCGACCGTGGCGAGCACGGCGCCGAACAGGATGAGCCACCAGCAGGCCAGACGACGCGCGCGGGCAGCCAGGAGGGCAGGTACGAGCGCGGCCCCTACGGGGATGGTCAAGCCCGGGTCGCCGAGGTGAAACAGAGGTAGCCAGGGCGCCATCGTCGTCTCGCTAGCGCAACAGCGCCGCTAAGGTGCTGAGAATGATGCGCAGATCGGTCCAGAAGCTACGCTCTCGCACATAGCGCAAGTTGAAGGCGAGCTTGGCCGGCATGACCGCTTCGAGGTAGGCCTGTTCCGGGTTGGCACTGCGTGCCAAAATGGCGTTCTCGTCCTTGTAGCAGATCGATGCCCAGTCAGTGATCCCAGGCTTGACTGACAATACCAGGGCACGCACCTCGGGCGAGTAGCTGGCCACGTAACGCGGTACTTCGGGCCGCGGCCCCACCAGGCTCATCGCGCCGCAGATCACATTGATGAGCTGGGGAAGTTCATCGAGCTTATGGCGGCGCAGGAAGCGACCTGCACGCGTGATGCGACGGTCGTTGCCGATCGTCAGCAGCGAGGCAGGCGCCGCCGCGTCGACCATCGTGCGAAACTTAAGAATGTCGAAGATTACGCCGCGCTGGCCGACGCGTTTCTGGCGAAACAGCACCGGTCCCGGTGAATCGAGCTTGATCCACAGCGCGATAATCAGTAACAACGGCGCCAGCATCAGCAACCCGGCCGACGCGGCCAGCAGATCGAACAGTCGCTTGTTCATGTCAGCAGCTCGCGCAGGGCATCGATCACGCGTTGCTGGTCCGGGTCGCTCATTTTGGTGTACAGCGGCAGGGTCAGCATCGATGCGTAGCTGGCTTCGGCGACGGGGAAGTGGGCGGGATTGAGTTGACAACTCTCACGCCAGAATGGCTGCCGGTGCAGCGGAATAAAATGGACGCTGGTGCCAATGCCGCGCTCCGCCAGCGCGCGAATGAGATCATCGCGGCTGAGCGGCGCGCCGGCGGCCAGGCGCACCACGTATAGGTGCCAGGCGTGGGTGCTACCTGGTGGCGCGCTGGCGGGCAGGCGCAAGGGCAGGTCCGCCAAGCCCGTGTGATAGCGTGCGGCGAGCACCTCGCGGCGTGCCAGGAAGCGATCGATCTTGCGCAACTGCGCAATGCCGATCGCAGCGGCCAGGTCGGTCAGATTGTACTTAAAGCCGGCCGCCACGACCTCGTAGAACCAGGCCGGGGTGCGCGAGGTATAGCGGGCAAACGCATCCTGGCTGATCCCGTGCAGCCGCATCATCTTGATCCTGCTGGCGAGGCGTGGATCCCGCGTGACCACCATACCGCCTTCGCCGGTGGTCATGGTCTTGTTGGCATAGAAACTGAAGACGGTGGCGTCGCTGTCGAGCGTTCCCACCAGTCGTCCGCGCACGCGCGATGGGAAGGCGTGCGCGGCATCTTCGACCACCTTCAAACCGTGGGCTTGCGCCAAGCCGAGCAAGCGTTCCATGTCGCAGGCCAGCCCGGCGTAATGTACCGGGATGATGGCCCGTGTGTGCGGTCCGATCGCCGCTTCGACCGCGTCCAGGTCAAGATTCAGGGTGTCCGGGTCGGCATCGACGAACACCGGCTGGGCGCCAAGATAGCGCACCACCTCGGCGGTGGCGGTGAAGGTCATGCTCGGCACGATGACCTCGTGCCCCGGGCCGATGCCCAGCGCCTCTAGCGCCAGATGCAGGCCGGCGGTGGCCGAATTGACCGCCATGGTCTCGACGCCGCCACCGAGATAGGTGGCGAAATCGTTCTCGAACTGGCGCGCCTGGGCCCCGGTCGTGATCCAGCCGGAACGCAAGCAAGCAACGACGGCGGCGATCTCCTCGTCGCCGATGTCGGGTAAGGCAAACGGCAGAAAAGCGGCCGCGGGTGGAAGGGCGCTTATGTCTTCAGGCATGATGTCGTATCCGGATAGGGTGAGTGGGTTGGACGACGGGCGGCAGTTACGCGCAGGCCTGCAAAAAACGCCTGCCTAATACGGGATAGGTGAGATTGGCCAGCGCATAGTCGCGCCCGCGCTGGCCCAGCGCATTGCGCTCTCGCGGCGCGAGCGTGAACAGCGCCAGCAGGCCATGCGCAACGGCGATCGGGTCTTGGGGTGGAACAGTCAGGCCGCACTGGGCATCGGCGACCGGATCGTTGCCGGCCTCGACCGAATGCAGAATCGGACGGCCTGCCATCATGTAGTCGATCAGCTTGTTGGGCGCGATGCCGAAACGGTAAAGGCGCTGACGCTGCCAGCCGATGTAGGCGGTGTCGAAGCAACGCAACAGGGCCGGAACGTGCTGCTTGGGGACCGGATCGAAGAAGTGCACATTACGCAGTGCCATCTGCCGCGCCAGCTGCTGCAGGCGGGCTTTTTCTGGGCCATCGCCGACGAGTGCAAAGACAATGCGCGGATCGTCGATCAAAGCGGCCGCGTTGAGCAGCGTGTCGAGCGCGTTCGCCAGCCCATGGGTGCCCGCATAGCCGACGATGAACTTGCCGCGACGGCGCAAGGTGGCCAGGCTGGCGCCAGTCATCCCCGGCAGTACGGACGGCTCGTGCAGCCATTCGGACGGGTCGGCGCCGTTGGGCACAATATGCAGCTTGTGCGGCGCCATGCCGTGCGCTTCGAGGTGGTCGCGCACTTTCGGGAGGATAGACACGACCGCGTCGGCATGGCGGCAAGCATAGTTCTCCGCCGCCTGTAGCAGCATGATAAAGGGGTGCCACTTGGAGTAGCCGCCCAGTTCCATCGGCGATAGTGGCCACAGGTCGTGCAGTTCGAACAGCAGACGCGCGCCGGACAGGCGGGCGATGCGCCGTGCCGGCCAAATGTCAAGGGGGTAGGTGCTCGATGCGATCACAACATCGGCGCCGAAGCCCGACGCCAACTGACGGGCCTGTAGCGCCAGGCTGGCAACGAAGGCGCCGATGTTGATCACGCGCGCCAGGCCATTGCCGCGGTAGGGGGGCGTAGCGATCCAGCGGTACTCGATCCCATCGATGGTTTCGTCAAGGCGTGCGTTGCCGTCAAGATGAGGCGCTTGGGCCCGGATATGCGATTGCGCCGAGGCCACGATGCGCACTCGATGGCCGAGACGCACCCATTCACGCGCCAGATAGAACGGTCGGTATTCCATGCCATGGCGCAGCGAGCCGGCATAATGGTTGATGAGCAGGATATTCATGGCGATAGCATCGATGTTAGGTGGCGATTTACCAGGTCAAGCCTTCGACCAGGCGGCGCACGTTGCTCTTGGTACTCTCGCGCCAATTGGTTTCCCATTGCACCGGATGGGTGAGCAGGCAAATACAGCGGTAGCGCCCCAGCGCGCTGCGGGGATCTACCGGGTGGTAGTAGCGCGGCGGGGGGCGGTCGCTGATGTACAGGTCGAACTGTTCGAGCAACTCGGGGTCGTAGGTTTCGCAGGCGATCCCGCAACGTGAGCGGAACGCGCGGTCGTGCAGAATCTCATGATTGATGACGTTCAGACGGCGGTTGGCGAAGTCGCCGTGGCTGGCAACCGTGGTCAGTTTGATGGCCAGGGCTTGCTCAATTCGCGCGCAGTTGCGCAGGAATTCCTGGCGTATCTCAGGGAAGCGGCGGCGGAGCGTGTCAGCGTTCTTGATGTGATGGCGCTTGGCGAAGTCGGCGACTTCCTCGAAGTGGTAACTGGCCTCGCTGCCGTAGGCTTCGATTTCACGCATCAGTCCAAAATCGAGGGTCGAGAGCCGGAAATAGTAGCTGGCGGTAACGCCGTGGCGCGCTTCGACGGCGAACATCTTCGCGGCGGTGCGCGTATCGGTGTCGATGTCGTGACGATGCACCAGCGTGGGCGGCCGCGCCGCGCGGTTGGGCTCGCGCAAGAACTCGCGGATCGACATTTGCGCATACCCGTGTCCCTGCGCGGTGCGTAGCAGCGCGTCATACTCGGCCAGGCGGGATGGCATCAGGTAGTCGCTATAGATGCGGTTAAGCACAGTTTTCATTGGATGCTGTATTTCGCGCGGTAAGGAACAAAGCCGAGGATTGTCTTAAACTGTTGCATGCCGGGGAGGGCGCCGAAAAAGGTGTCATACATCAGGTAGCGCGCGCGCCGTTCGCTGATCAGGCGTGCCACGATATCGACCATCATCAGGTGCATGACGCCATCGTTATTGCGGTAGCCAATTAGTTGAGAGAAAGCGCTGAAATTGCCGTAGTGTCCCAAGTTGGCATATGCCATCAGTTTGCCGTCCGCGTTGAGTACGCCGTAATAGCGAAAGTTAGGCAAACATTCAAACGTGGTCTGCTTGACCTGGTAAGGGCTATCCATGGGGCGGCCCTGACGCAGTTTGATCGAGGTATTGATGTCGTGAATCGCATCGATATAGGCGTTGCGGTCGATCTCGGTGACCGTATAGCCGCGCGCTCTGGCACGCCGGGCATGAAATGCGCCGCCATTTTTCCCCTTGATTCGCTCGAGATATTGATCCAGCGTATCGAACTGCCGAAGGTCGAGCAGTGCCGCACCCCAACTCTTATTCTGAATGAGCCAGTAGCGCGGATGGGGTTTGGTGTAATAGTGATAGGTTTCCGTTACAGCTTGCGGGGCGAGTTTTCGCTCGAAACGCAGGTCGGCGACCGGCATGCCCGCAAGGCGTCGCAGTGTGTGTATGTACCGAACAAAATTACTCATTTTTGCTTCGTCGAATAATGAACGCGGTATTGCTAAGGGCCAATATCTCGTGTTTGGGTCTTGAGGCCGATTCCTACTCTGATGCATATTTAATTACCTCGTGTTGTATGTAAATTGCCATCGCGGCGCACATCATTTCACCGGTGCAGTGGATGCATTCTACGGTCGCTAGTCGCGTATCGAAGTGCCTCGCCTGTCACGGCGTCGTAAGAAGCAATATTTGCCTGATCGGCAGCTAGCTTCCATTCTTTTCACTGTAGCCTATTAAACGCCTCGAATATTGAAGCAGCTTAAATCGATGAAGGCCGCTTGCGCGCTACCATTTTTCCTTGCACATACCGGAGGGCACGCTAGTTTCATGCGTGCATTCGAGTGCCTTGGTCTCCAGTTGATAACCTAAGTCGCCGCGCGGGTCCACAGCACGACTTTCAAGTCGGCGTATATCGGCAATGTCAATCGTTGTGAGCGGCCGCACTTCTCAATTCTGCAATCGGTGATAAAAATCAATCAATTTTATGGACTCGGCTTCCCAGTTATACTGTTCGATAACCGCTTGGCGTCCGTTGTCACCCATTCGCCGCGCATGCTCCGGGTTGCTAACGAGATAATCGATAGCGTCAGCGATCGCGCAGGGATCGCCGGGGTCGACGCACATCCCGCAGCCGGCCTCATCGATAATCCGGCGCCAAAGCGGAATCGATGAAGCGATGACAGGAATGCCGGCCGCCATATATTCGAACATTTTGACTGGAAGTGATTCGAGATAATTGGGTTGCGGATGCAGGGTGACCAGCCCCGCCATCGACCGCGCCATGATGGCGCCGACACCGGCGCGGTCGAGATGTCCATGGCGCTGGACGCGCGACCATCCCGACTGCCCGACCATGTCCGCTTCAAGGCTTGCCTCGTCGAAGCTTCCCGCCAAATTCAGCCGTGCAGGCGATCGCAGCTTCGCGCAGGCGGCGACGAGCTCACGTATTCCCCGCACGGCGGAGATGCTGCCGACATAACAAACCTCTGGTGGTTTTTCGCTCCAGGGCGCGGCTGCGTCGAATTCGCTACGCAACGGGAAGTTGTTGACGTCGACCGTGTTTGGATTGATTTGCAAAAACTTGTCTCGGATTGATGGTGTCGCGGCGACGACGCCGTCGAAAAGCTGGCACGTGTGGCGTTCGTAGGCGGAAAATGCGGCGGCGGTCAGGCGCCCCACCGCAGGGTGCAGATAGGGCTTTCCCAGCAGTTGCAGGGGGACGTCTTCATGCGCATCGAAAATGACGGTCTTGCCAAGACGTTTCAAGCGTATGCCGGCAGGGATCAGCTCCGGATCGTGAAAATGGTAAATATCGGCGTCGAGTTGTTGGGCGCTGCGATAGATGCGGGCGGTGGCGTGCAGCATGCGTGCAATCCGTCCGGATTCGCGACCGACGTCGCGAATCCGGACGCCGTCGTCAAAGGCGTCCCCGTAGCCGTCCGCTACAAGGAGATTTACCTCATACCCTTCACGGGCTAACTGCCGGCACTGTTTGACGAAGATCCGTGTATCGTGGCGCGGGTGCGCTGAGGTCAGGTGGGCGATGGTAACCATTTTTTCTTTCATACCTGAGTTTAGCGAATGAGCCGAGTGCGGCGCCGATGAACATGTCCGTGAAATAATGTGATTCGATCAATAGCAGCAGCGTAATGCAAGCGATTGAAAAGCCTATGATGAACTGGCCGCTCTTTATATGACTAAAGTAACCTCGAATAAACATGCCTGTGCACGGCACAACAAGGATGGCTAGAACAAAGATGAATCCAAACAGGCCCGTGTCGACCCAGGCCGATAGGATATTGTGTGAATATAGGCCAGGCGGATAACTGGCATAATCACCGAAGATCGGGTATTGCGCGATCGTGTGCATTGCGTACACACTTAAATGATGGCGTTTGTTTGCTGACGTCGATTGCGATAGGTCAAGCAACTCTAATATGCGATTGCTCGGCAATAGTGAAAGGAGTTCGTCCAGGTTGGCATAGACGATAAGGAAGATCGCAATAAACGTTATTGTGATGAGTAACTTTCGCTTCGCATGGTAAAGCTCGAGGATAGGTATCATCGCCAGCATGGCGACGAATTCGCTGCGGGCTGTATTGACAAACAATGTGGGTGCAGCAAGGCAATAGAGAAATATACGCAACGATAGCGCACGGGTAAACGCGGCAACTACGCAAAAAGTCAGTAAATATGAGCGCGCGAACCCCTGATAGGTAGACAGGCTGTCTGGGTCTTTGGCCATGTCCAGCGGAGCCAGGTAAAAGGCGCCATCGACCGAGAAACTAAAGACGATGGCCGACATCGCGATCATACTAGCGATGGCAATCGCGCGGAAGCTGCGACGTGAGAAATCGGTGAATTTAAATATAACAAAAAGGTTTACCATGAAAAGAATGCAAATGATGTGGTTTTCGACAATCTGTAAGCTTGCGCCGGCGGCCGCATTAACAGCGACAATGCACAGAAAATATGCGATATATAAATTAAAAAACACATCCGCTTTAGTTAGTTGGTTGCGGTCGTGCCTGACCTTGTAGGCGTAAAGAAAGAGCAATGGCGGCGTCGCCATGAGTGACACTGGCGAAAAATAGCCGCCGAGATAGGCACCGATACGTCCCAGGCCGAGCAAGGTATGGTAAAAAAAGAAGCCGGGGAATAGCGCGAGGAAGGCGGTCATCCCGACGGCATGCTCGGCCCACAGGGGCGAAGGAGAAGCACGGTATTTCATGCGAGCACCTTTGAGTTCTGAGAGCATAGATACGACATGCGCAGGTACACAAGGTAAAGCAGGGAATAGCCGATCGCGTACCGCGCGATGCTTTCTTGCAGGGTCCCGGGCAAGCTAAAGACGCACACGGTCATGGCAAACAGTGCAACCTGCCAAACGAGGTCCAGCCTTTGTTTGCCGGCCACTGCGAATACATAGCTCAAGGGGCTGGCGATAAAACTAAGAAAGGTGAGCGGCGCGAGTATCTGTGCCAGTTCGCCGGCAGCGCGCCAATTGTTACCGAACACCCAAGCGAACAGTTGGGGGGAAAACAGCAGGAGTACGAGGGACGGGCCTATGCCCAGTAAACACAACGCTTTGAAGGTGTAAACGTAGGCATCGCGGCAGTTGCCGTGGGCGCGGAAATCCAGTACCGACTGGCGTTTAAACACTTCCAGAACCGAAGCCGCAAGCAATCCTATTGGCGCCGATAGCACGCGCTGGGTCAAGGCGAATAGACCGGCTGCGAGTGCGCCGTGGCGGGCGCCAATCATGAAGAGCGGTAACTGGCCCCCTAGCGCATTCAACAGATTCGACGGTAACGAAAAGCGCCAGAACGCATCATGCCGGCGCAAGTAGCGGCGCGCTTCTACTGTCGGCAGCAAGCTAAGACGAGGACGCGGGGGCTGTAGCAGGAAGGTCGCGGCGAACAAACCGGCTGCCAGTCCGAACAAATGTCCGATCAGCAGCGAGGCTCCTCCGGCGCCACAGGCCAGCAACGTGAGTTGGGCCAGGGCGATGCTGCCAGCTGCCCAGACCTTTGCGCTGGCCGCTTTGCCAAAGGCACCCTTAGAAGTGGCATAGGCGAGGGTCGTTTGCATGTAGGCGATCATCCAGATGGCGGGTCCAACGCCGGCAATGCCAACCCAGGACATTTGCGCCGCAATTGGCAGGCCGAGCAGGTGGGCCGCGACCGCCAGCAAGCTGGCCCCGACCGCGATCGCACTTGCCGCATAGGCGACGACGCTGAAACAGATTCTCTGGTGGTAATTGCTATGATCGAGAATCATGGCCGCTTCCAGGCGCAGGGTGGCGGCAATGGCGACAACCGCGGCGACGCCTAGCCAGACGCTGAAGGCGCCCATGTCCTCCGGCGTGCACATACGGGTAATCAGCGGTGCGGCCAGCAGTGGCAAGGCTTGCGCGCCGACTGCACCGCTCAGCACCGTAAGAACGTGCTTCCAATACGCTGGCGCGGCGATTGTCGTGGCCATCGCGGGATCAGGTCGCCGCTGCGGACAGCTCACATCGCGCTGGAACTGTCTCCCCCAGCGTATGCAGCAGCGTGGAAGCGACTTCGAACACATCGGCATCGCTCAGATACGGCCCCATTGGCAGACTTAGCACTTTGCCGGACATGGCCAGGGCGACGGGCGCCGCGTCGGGGCTTGACCAGCGCATGTAGGCCGGCTGCAGATGCATCGGGACGGGATAGTGCACCGCGGTTGGGATGGCGGCCGCACGCAAGGCGGCGTCAATCCGTTCGCGCTGCTCAAGTACCACTGTGTATTGCGCGAAAACGTTGGTGCGATCGCGCGGACGCGCGACCAGGCCCAGCTTGCCCGACAGCAGCGCGTCATAGCTGGCGGCGACGCGTTGACGCTGCTTGAGCTCCCAGTCGAAGCGTTCCAGTTTGGCCAGGACAACCGCGCATTGCAGGGTATCCATGCGCCCGCCGACACCGATCCGCGTGTGCACGTAACGCCGCGACTGACCGTGCACACGGATCTCGCGCATGGCGCCGGCCAGATGATCGTCATTGGTGAACACAGCACCGCCATCGCCGTAACAACCCAAGGGCTTGCTTGGGAAGAAGCTGGTACAGCCGATGGTAGACAGATTGCAGCTGCTTTTGCCTTGGTAGGTGGCCCCAAAACTTTGGGCCGCGTCCTCGATCACAGGCAGCCCGTGCCTGCTGGCGATGGCGTTGATGCCTTCCATGTCGGCGCACTGTCCGTATAGCGACACGGGCATGATCGCGCGCGTGCGGCTGCTGATCTTTTCCTCGATGCAGGCCGGATCGATATTGCAGGTGGCCGGGTCGATGTCGGCGAAGACCGGCGTGGCGCCCAGCAGGACGATGGCTTCAGCGGTAGCGATGAAGGAAAATGGGGTGGTGATGACTTCGTCGCCGCGACCGATTCCCAGCGCCATCAGCGCGATGAGCAGGGCTTCGGTACCTGAGGCTACGGTGATGCAATGGCGTGCCCCGGTACGCGCGGCCAGTTGCCCCTCAAGTTCGGCCACTTCAGGCCCCATGATGTACTGGCCATGTTCGAGTACGGCGTGGATGCGCGCGTCGATACTGGCGCGCGCGGCTTGGTACTGGGCTTTCAGGTCAATGAATTCCATAGTCTGCGGATTCCTCGTGTGCGCGTTGAATGTCGGTTGGGGAAGCGGAACTGCCGGCCGCGTGGCAATAGCCTGTTCAGGCAGGCGGCGTGGGAGATACCGGTGGCGTCGCGGACAAGCTGCACCGGCCGTTAGTGACGACATATACATCTCCCGTGTGCGGACATTCGGCCTGACCTGAACCGAGCACGGGCAAGCGCAGGCGCTCGCCGTGGCGGCTCATCCATCCGCTCTGGCGCGCCGGAACGCCTGCCATCAGGGCGAATGGCGGTACGTCGCGCGTGACGACGGCGCCGGCGGCGATAAAGGCGTGCTGGCCGACGGTGATGCCGCAGACGATAGTGGCGTTGGCGCCAATGGTGGCGCCGCGCTGGACCAGGGTACGGCGGTACTGGTCCTTGCGTACCAGCGCGGCGCGCGGGTTGTACACGTTGGTAAATACCATGCTGGGACCGCAAAAGACCTCGTCTTCGATGGTCACCGCGTCGTACACCGACACGTTGTTCTGGATTTTGACGCGGTTCCCGATCATGACATCGTTACCGATAAAAACGTTCTGCCCCAGCGAGCAGGCGCTGCCGATGCGCGCGCCCGCGCAAACATGGGCGAAGTGCCAGACATGGGTCCCAGGCCCGAGCGTGGCGCCAGGGTCGACGATGGCGCTGGGGTGGATGTGCGCATCGGCGCTGGCAAGTGTTTCGCGTCTCATGTCTCAGTACTCCAGTGGCAGTGCAACGCGGCGCCCGTCGCGCGCAGAGATGTAGGCGGCGACGAGCACCTCGAGCGATTTGAGCCCTTCACGGCCATCGGTCTCGGGCTCGGCTTCACCGCGCAATACCTTGATGACATTGTCGTAGTAGAGGGGATGGCCGAAGCCATACACCGATGTGGTCTGGTAGCTGGCGTCGCGCACGCGCAAGTCGTCTTCGTGGGCGGTGGCGAATTCCCATTGCTGCACTTCGTTCACGGCGACGCCACCGATACGCACGGTTCCGTTCTCGCCGAGAATGGTGATGCTGCCTTCCAGGTTGCGCGGATAGGTGAGCATCGTCACGTTCATCGAGCCCAGCGCGCCATTGCGCCAGCGCAGGCTGATCACGCCGGTATCCTCGACTTCGATATCGCGCGCCAGCGTGGCCGTATAAGCTTGCAGGCTCTCCACCGGGCCGACGATCCAGTCGATCAGGTCGACGTAGTGGCTGGCCTGGTTCATGAAGGCGCCGCCGTCGAATTCCCAGGTGCCGCGCCATTTGGCGCTGTCGTAGTAGGCGGCCGGGCGGGTCCAGAAAACGTTCAGGTTCACCATGTAGATGCGCCCGAAGCGCTTTTTGTCGACCGCGCTCTTAAGTAGTTGTAAGGTAGCGTTGCGGCGGTTTTGCTTTACCACGAACATGCGCACGCCGGCGGCGTCACAGGCGCAAACCATGCGCTTGCCGTCTTCCCAGCGTGTTGCCATGGGCTTTTCAGTGATCACGTGGCGTCCGGCGGCGGCGATCTCAATCGCTTGTTCCGGGTGCAGGCCCGATGGCGTGGCGATGATGACGGCGTCGGCTTCGCAGCGGGCTAACATGTCCGGCAGGGTGCGACACGACCGTGCGCCGGTGAGCGCGGCGGCGCGCGCAAGGGCATCGGGATCGACGTCGCACACGCCGACCAGTTCGCAGCGATCGGCGTGGCTGGCCAGCGCCTGGAAGTGGTTGGCGGCGATACGCCCGCAGCCGATCAGGGCGAAGCGGATACGGCGGTCGAGTATGGGGGCAGGAAAAGTTCGCATGGAAGCTCCTGGAGGCCCTTAGGCCTTCACGACATTAGACAGGCGGTCCAGGTAGACACCGCGGGTATCGACAATCAGGTGCGCATGCTGCGCGATCAGCGCATAGTCGAATGCGCTGTGGCTTGTGGCCAGCAGCACCACGTCGAAGGAGGAGATGGACGTGGCGGTCAGAGCGACACTGGAAAGTTCGAAGCGATGTTCTCGCATTGGCGGAAAGACCGGCACGTGTGGATCGGAATAAGCCACGATGGCGCCCTTGGCGCGCAGGATTTCCATCAACTCGACCGAAGGCGATTCGCGCATGTCTTCGACGTTCTTCTTGTAAGCGATGCCCAGCACCAGTACGCGCGCACCCTTGACGGAACGGGAGCGTTCGTTGAGGGCGTCGGTCAGCTTGCCGACCACCCAATGCGGCATCTCGCTGTTGATCTCGCCGGCCAGCTCGATGAAGCGCGTGTGCAGGCCGAACTGGCGCGCCTTCCAGGTCAGGTAGAACGGGTCGATAGGGATGCAGTGTCCGCCCAGCCCGGGGCCGGGATAATACGGCGTGAAGCCGAACGGTTTGGTGGCCGCGGCGCGGATAACCTCGTGGATATCGATGTTCATCTTGTCCGCGATGATCTTCATCTCGTTGACAAGGCCGATGTTGACGGCGCGGTGAATATTTTCCAGCAGCTTGGTCAGTTCCGCGGCACGCGTTGAACTCACCGGTACCACCTGATCGATGGCGGCGCCGTACAAGGCCATGCCGGCCTGCAGGCAGGCTGGCGTGTCGCCGCCGCACACCTTGGGAATGGTGCGGGTATCGAAATGCTGATTGCCCGGGTCTTCGCGCTCGGGGGAAAACACCAGGAACACGTCGACGCCGACGGATAGGCCGCGCGATTCCAGGCGGGGGCGCAGTTCTTCGGCCGTTGTGCCGGGGTAGGTGGTACTTTCGAGCGAGACAATCTGACCGGCGCGCAGGTGTGGCACCAGAGCGTCGGCGGTGGCCAGCACAAAGCTCAGGTCCGGCTCACGGTAGGCGTTGAGCGGCGTGGGAACACAGATGATGAGTGCATCGGCATGACTGGCGCGGCTGAAGTCAGTCGTTGCCTCGAAACCGCTTGCCCGCGCGGTCGCGATTGTGTTCGCTGGGATATGCTCAATATAACTTGCCCCTTCATTTAATTTGGCGACTTTATGCGGATCGATATCGATCCCCAGTACCTGGAAACCCGCCTCGGCATAGCGCAAGCTGAGGGGTAGTCCCACATAACCGAGTCCGATAATTGCGATCACGGCGTGTCGGGTATCAATTCGGGCGATCAGCCGTGCCAAGTGGCTGCTCGAATGTTGGTCGCGCATGAGTATTCTCCGCTTTTGGTATTAAATTCGGTAAGGAATTGTTTTTTTAACGTGGGCCGGACGCGGTTTCGCCGCGTGCGTCACCGGCGGCGCCAACTGGTATTGCGGCGTATATTCCGTGACAATGGCTTTGACCATCGATTCAATCATGCCGCGGTCATTCGTGTCGCAAGCGGTCATCAGGAAAGTAATATAGGTTTCCAATATTCCGGGATGTAGCGCATTTTCTTTCATCCGCATGATGCGTGGATGCTCGCTAGGAAAAACCTTCCCGTCCGTTAGTAATTCCTCGTTGAGCTTCTCGCCAGGAAACAAGCCGACGAATTTGATTTCAATGTTTCCTTCGGGATGCTGTGGTGTTTTTTCAGATAGGCCCGACATGACGATCATCGTGCGCGCCAAGTCGACGATGCGGATCGGCTCACCCATGTCAAGGACGAACACATCCCCTCCCTTGGCCATGGCGCCGGCCTGGATTACCAATTGGGCGGCCTCGGAGATGAGCATGAAATAGCGCTGCACCTCGGGGTGGGTGATGGTCAGCGGGCCGCCATGGGCGATCTGGCGCTGGAATAGGGGAATGACCGATCCGGACGAGCCGAGAACGTTACCGAAGCGCACCATGCAGAATGTGGTCTTGGGGGCGTCCGCGGCGGCGGCTTGAAAGATCAGCTCGGCAATACGCTTGCTTGCCCCCATGATGTTGGCGGGACGTACCGCCTTGTCGCTGGAAATGAGGACGCAGGTGTCGACTCCGAAGCGGGCTGCGGCGGTCGCGATCACCTGTGATCCCAGTACGTTATTGCGTAGCCCTTCGACGATATTGGTCTCGACCAGCGGCACGTGTTTATATGCGGCCGCATGGTAGATCGTATCGATGCGTTCGTCTTGCAGGATGCGTTCGACCAGTGCGACGCTACACACCGAGCCCAGGTGCGCGATGATCGACAGGCTTGGAAAGCGGTTGGCCAGCTCTTGCTTGATGGTGTACAGCGCGAATTCGGAATGATCCAGCAAGTGCAGTTGCAGCGGTTCGAGGGTGACGATCTGGCGGCATAATTCGCTTCCGATGGACCCTCCCGCGCCGGTGACAAGGACAGTCTTGCCGCGTACGCATTGGGCGAATAGGTCGTGCCGCGGCGGCACGGGGGGGCGCCCAAGCAAGTCCTCGAACTTGAGTTCACGCACTGATTCCAATGGTGCCTTGCCGTCGGCAAGGTCGAGCAGGCGGCTGAGGATCTTGGTGGTCACGCCGGCCTGGGCCATGCGTTGCATGATGTCGCGCAGGCGCTCCGGGGACACACGGGGAATGGCGATAATGATGGATCGGATGCACAGCGCGTTGACCATTTCGATGAGGCGGTCGGTATGGAATACGCGCAGTCCGGCGATGGTCCTTTCGTTAAGAACGTGTTTTTCGTCGAAAAAGCACACGGGCCGGTATTCGTTGCTGGTGCGCATAGTCAGCGCCAGTTGCGCGCCGGGCTCACCCGCCCCGTAGATTGCAACGGCGTGATCGTCGGCTGGCCGCTCGCTGATGTGATTGCGCAGGAAGTTGCGCACTGAGATGCGCGAGGTGACCACATAGGAAAATACGATGAACCAATAGATCGCCAAGGCGCTGCGAGGGAAGCGCTCGTCGTTAAGGGCCAGCGATACGAAATACAGGCACAGCACGGCCAGGCCCAGCGCCAAACCGGTCGCCGTCAACAGGCGCTGGTCGATAAAGCGGATGACGGCGCGGTACAGGTCCGACATGGACAGGGCAGCGATCGTGACCAGCGCCGCGACTAGATAAGACCTGGCGCCATAGTTCATGGCGAGTTGAAAGTTTCCGAGACGCAACATCATAGCGATAAGAAAACAGAGTGGTAGTGCAAACAAATCGACCGTGACCATCAGCGCGATCTTTGTCGCGCGATTCATCGACACCAGTTTGGCGCAAAGATGGGCGAGAATCTTCATGGTGGGCGTGCGCATGGCAGAATGACCGCTGGTTATCGGGTGAAATAATATTGAGGCGCTATGCTTTCAGGATCTTGTGCAATGTTATTGTTAATAATTATTTGACTGTCGCTTGCATATTTTTCTTTAGGTTTATTATGTGACCGGCCGTTGGAGATGAGTTTGATTATGCTCAATGGCCGATTTGGCGATAAATTCCGCAAAAAATTGGTATTAATAAATCTAATTTCTAATGGAAATTAAATTGCAAGCATTTCGTTTTTATGGCGGACGTCGCGGTTGGAATTGAGAACGGAGAATGGCTCGCCCGAAACTCGCCGTCCTGGGAGTTGATAGACCGCGGCCGTAAGGGCCCAATGTCGCTTTGAGTGGAACTTGACTTCGGTTACCATGTCGGCTACCGCTGTGAATGTTGGTGCCG
>DIZW01000005.1:0-11422 GCA_002428015.1 Oxalobacteraceae bacterium UBA6018
GCATCATCCAGCTCAAGATCGAGAAGGAGGCGGTCAAGAAGGAGAAGGACGAGGCCTCGCGCCGGCGCCTGGACCTGATCGACGAGGAGATCGCGCGCCTGGAGCGCGAGTACAACGACTTCGAGGAAGTGCTCAAGGCCGAGAAGGCGCTGGTGCAGGGCACCACCCACATCAAGGAAGAGATCGAGCGGGTGCGCCTGCAGATGGACGAGGCGACCCGCGCCAGCAACTGGCAGAAGGTCTCCGAGCTCCAGTACGGCAGGCTGCCCGAGCTCGAGGCGCAGTTGAAGAGCGCGGAGGCGTCCGCCACCGAGCAGGCGGCCGGGGCCCGTCCCAAGCTGCTGCGCACCCAGGTCGGCGCCGAGGAGATCGCCGAGGTGGTCTCGCGCGCGACCGGTATTCCGGTCTCGCGCATGATGCAGGGCGAGCGCGACAAGCTGCTGCACATCGAGGAGAAGCTGCATGAGCGCGTGGTCGGCCAGGACGAGGCGATCAGCGCCGTGTCCGACGCGATCCGCCGTTCGCGCGCCGGCCTGGGCGATCCGAACCGCCCCTACGGCTCGTTCATGTTCCTCGGCCCCACCGGGGTCGGCAAGACCGAGTTGTGCAAGGCGCTGGCCAGCTTCCTGTTCGACACCGAGGAGTCGATGATCCGCATCGACATGAGCGAATTCATGGAGAAGCATTCCGTGGCGCGGCTGATCGGCGCGCCGCCGGGCTACGTGGGCTACGACGAAGGCGGCTACCTGACCGAGGCGGTGCGGCGCAAGCCCTACAGCGTGATCCTGCTCGACGAGGTCGAGAAGGCCCACCATGACGTGTTCAACGTGCTGCTGCAGGTGCTCGACGACGGCCGCATGACGGACGGGCAGGGGCGCACGGTGGACTTCAAGAACACCGTGATCGTGATGACCTCGAACCTCGGCTCGCACAAGATCCAGTCGATGGACAGCGACGACCCCGGCGTGGTCAAGCTGGCCGTGATGGCCGAGGTGCGCGCCCATTTCCGTCCCGAGTTCATCAACCGGATCGACGAGATCGTGGTGTTCCATGCGCTCGACGAGAAGAACATCGGCGCCATCGCCAAGATCCAGCTCAAGCACCTGGAGACACGCCTGGCGGCCATGGAGATGACCCTGGATATGTCCGAGGAGGCGCTGCAGAAGATCGCCGAGGCGGGCTACGATCCGGTGTACGGCGCCCGTCCGCTCAAGCGCGCGATCCAGCAGCAGATCGAAAATCCGCTCTCCAGGCTCATCCTGGAAGGGCGCTTCGGGCCGAAGGACCGGGTCCCGGTGCGGGTCAGCCACGGCAGCCTGGTGTTCGAGGACGTGCCCGAGCCGGTGGAGCTGGAAAAGGCCTGATCAGGTTCGACGGGCGTTGATGAAGGATGGGCCGGCACAGCGCCGGCCCATTTGCCGTCTGGTGCTATTGATCGTCTGGTGCTAATCATCGTGCAATCGGCGTCCGGCAAGGCGTGTGGCTAGTCGCTGCAGTTGAAGCGCTACTCGCCGCGCTATTTTCCGCGCTACATGCCGCTATCGTCGCGCGCTGCTTGAGGCATGATCGGACGCGCTGCTAACACGCTCCTTGCCGCGCTGCTTGTCGCCATCCCCGAGGTGCTGGGTGACCGGTCACTCGCAGCCGGCGCGCAGCGTGGCAAGCTGCGCCCGCGCTTCCACGTCCACCGCGCCCAGCCGCTTCGCCTGGGCCAGTTCGTCATAGCGCTTCTCCGCCAGATTCAGGTAGCCGCAAGCCGATTCCTTCTGCCCCGCGCGCAGGCCGATTTCGCCGGTGCTGCGCCACGCCATGGCGCTTTCGCGCTGCGCCACGCTGTCGGTGGCGTCGCTTTCGGTTTCCTTGAGCAGCGCAGGCAAGGCCTGTTGCGCCGCCGCGTAGGCCTGGCCGGCGGTGCCGCCCGGCTGGATCAAGGCTTCGAGCAGCGCCGCGCGCGCCCGCATGGCTTCACTCGTGGCGGGACCGAATCCGGAGCGCAGCGCGCGCACGAGCTGGCCGGCGCTCTTGCCATGCCGGCGCAGGTACTGGCCGGTGGCCCGCGCCAGGTCGATTCGATCGCGCTGCACGCGCGCCGCGGCGTCGTCAGGGCTGGCCGCGAACGCGTCGCGCGCCAGCTTGTACTCGGTCTCGGCCCCGGCGTAATCCTTGGTCGCCACGAGGGCGTCGGCCAGCGCGATGCGGGCATGGGCGATGTCGCGCTGCGCGCCCGGCTCGGCATCCTCGCCGGCCATGTCCTCGCGCAGGGCAAGGCTGGTGCGCAGCTGGGCCAGTGCGTCGGCGAACTCACCGCGTTCGATCGCGATGGCGCCGCTTTCCTGCGCGCTGTCGGCTTGCTGGGCGCGCCAGCGCGCGTCGGCGGGAGCCGCCTTGGCCTGCTGCGCCGCCAGCGCCGTCCATTGCAGCGCGCTCTGGCGGGCGCCGTCAAAGTCGCCCGTCACGCGCCGCAACGCGGCCAAGTGGCCGAGCGCATCGGCCAGCACTTCGGTGGCCGCGCCGTTGCTGCTCTGCTGGCGCAGCATATTCTCGGCGTCGTGCTGCAGGGCGGCCCATGCCGCGATCGCGGCGGGCAGCTCGGCGATGGCGGCCGCCGCGTCGCGCCGGCGCGTCAGTTCAGCCGGATCCTGCGCCGGCGCGGCGGCCTTGAGCGTGGCCACTTCCGTCACGCGCCGCTTGGCCGCGGTGCGGGCGCCGAGGGCGCTGTCGACGCGCGCTTCCATGCTTGCCAGGGTGCGCCGCAAGCCGCGCTGCAGGTCCTGGTCGTGGGCCAGCTGGTCAGCGCCGAGCACCGCGGTGGCGCCCATCACCGCCAGCGCCGTGCAGGCGAGGACCGTCACCAGCGGACGGCGCCGCACCAGCTGGCGCAGGCGGGCGCCAGCGCGGCTCGGCAGCGCCATGATCGGCACGTCGTCCAGGCAGCGCTGCAGGTCGCGCGCCAGTTCGTCCGCGGACGGGTAGCCCGGCTCCAGGCCGCTCCGGCCGGCCAGTTCGAGGATGCGGCCCAGGTCGCCGCGCAGCGCGATCGCCGGCGCCGCGCCGAGCAGCGCGCCCAGCACGACACCCAGGGCGAGCAGGTCGGCGCCGGTGCCGGCCTGGCTGTCCTGCTCGAGCAGATCGGCCACGCCGAAGTCGGCCAGCTTGAGCGTGCCGTCGCGTCCCACCAGGATGTTGGAGGTGTGCAGATGGCGGTGCACGACCAGGCGCTGGTGCGCGTGATGCACCGCGCGGCACACCTGGATGAACAGGTCGATGCGCTCGCGCCGCGACAGGTGGGCTTCGGCGCAGTATTCGTCGATCGGCACGCCGTCGCTGTACTCCATCACGAAATACGGCCGCCCGTCGGCCAGGCTGCCGCCGTCGAGCAGGCGCGCGATCGCCGGATGCGCGAGCGTGGCCAGGCGCTGGCGCTGGCGGTGAAACAGCGCCAGGTCCTCCAGGCTCAGCGCGGACGCGTCGACGATCTTGAGCGCGGCGATCTGGCGCTCGGCGCCGTCGCTGCATTCCACCAGCAGGATCGATCCGAGCGCGCCGCGCTGCAGCTCGCGTACCACGCGCCAGGGGCCGATCTGCGCGCCCGACGGTGCCGAGCCGGCTGACGCCGCCTCGACGGTGGGCGTGGCCAGCGGCTGCTCCAGGAAGGCGTCGAGCTGGTCGATATGCGACAGCATGCTGCCCACCAGATCGAACAGGTCGCGGCGGGCGCCGCAAGCCTGGGCGATAAATTCACGGCGCGACTGGACCGGTCGTTCGAGCGCCTTGTAGAGCAGGGCGTTAGCTTGCTGGTGTAGTTGTTGGGTCATGTAGGGGAGGGCGGTGAGAGTCGGTTGCAGCACACGCTGTCGCGCGCGAGGCCGAGTATATTTTGTAAATGAAAAAGTAACAACTGTATTTGCCGGGCGTCGCACGCCGGGCGTCGCACACAGTGCAAGCCTCCCACGTGAAGAATTTCCGAGCACGTCCGCACGGATCGCTTACACTGGGTATATGTTAATAAATACCTAAGGATTCTGTCATGCAAGCTGCATCTCTGCGCCAGGACGCGCGCGTGATCGGGCTCGTTGGCCTGGCCCACGGTGTTTCGCATTTCTACCACCTGATCCTGGCGTCCCTGTTCCCCTTCCTCAAGCCGGCCTTCGGCCTGTCGTACGCCGAACTGGGACTGTTGATGACGCTGTTTTTCGTGGTGTCGGGCATCGGCCAGGCGCTGGCCGGCTTCGTCGTCGACCGGGTCGGCGCGCGGCGCGTGCTGTTCGCCGGCCTGGCCTTGCTGGGCGCGGCGGCGCTGGTGCTGGCCGGCGCCCGCCATTACGCCATGCTGGCGGCCGGCTCCATGCTGGCCGGCCTGGGCAACGCGGTGTTCCATCCGGCCGATTACACCTTGCTCAACCAGCGCGTGAGCCGCGCGCGCATCGCCCACGCGTTCTCGCTGCACGGCATCAGCGGCAACCTGGGCTGGGCCGCGGCGCCGCTGTTCCTGGCCGGGATCGCCGCCGTGGCAGGCTGGCGCAATGCGCTGCTGGCCGCCTCCCTCATTCCGTTCGCCACGCTGGCGCTGCTGTTCCTGCAGCGCGAGGCCCTGCGCGCCGATCCGCCCGAACACGACGCCAGCGTGGCCGCGCGCGGCGCCTCGTTCGCGTTCATGAAGCTGCCCGCCGTGTGGATGAGCTTTGCGTTCTTCTTCCTGATCGCGGTGGCCGTGGGTGGCATCCAGAGCTTCGCCCCGACCACCTTGATCAAGCTGTACGGCATGTCGCTGGCGACGGCCAACGGCGCCTACACCGGCTATATGCTGGCCTCGGCCGGCGGCATGCTGGCCGGCGGCTTCATGGCGGCCGGCACCCAGCAGCACGACCGCACCATCGCCATGGCGCTGGGCTGCGCCGCGCTGGTGGCCTTGCTGCTGGCGGCCGCCGTCGTGCCCGGCTGGGGCGCCGTGCTGCTGATGGGCGCGATTGGCCTGGCGGCCGGCGTGGCCGGGCCCTCGCGCGACCTGCTGATCCGCGCCGCGGCGCCGAAAAACGCCACCGGGCGGGTGTTCGGCGTGGTGTATTCGGGCCTGGACAGCGGCCTGGCGACCGGCCCGCTGCTGTTCGGCGCGCTGCTCGACCATGGCCACCCGTCCTGGGTGTTCGTGTGCATCGCGCTGTTCCAGTGCCTGGCGATCGGCACGGCGGTCGGGGTGGGCGGGCGCAGTCGGGCACCGCAGTTGCAAAAGGCATGCTAAATTGTCAGAAATGGCGTTTTGACCATTCTTCCCATTCAGGAATTCCCATGCATTTCGCAACCACCGACCTGTGCGACGACCATGCGCAGTTGCTGGAAGACGGACGCCTGGCGGTGCTGCCGCCGGTGTTCCGCCCCTTTGGCCAGCGCGCGCAGTTTTGCGGTCGGGTCACCACCTTGAAGGTGTTCGAAGACAATAGCTTGGTGCGCGCCACGCTCGAGGCGCCCGGCAACGGCAACGTGCTGGTGATCGATGGCGGCGCCAGCCTGCGCTGCGCGCTGGTGGGCGGCCAACTGGCCCTGCTGGCGCAGGATAACGGCTGGGCCGGCATCGTCGTGGACGGCTGCGTGCGCGACAGCGACGAAATCAACGCCTGCGATATCGGGGTGCGGGCGCTGGCCGCCCATCCGCGCAAGAGCGCCAAGAAGAACGTGGGCGAGCGCAACGTCAAGGTATTCATCGCCGGCGTGCCCGTGCATCCCGGCGACTGGCTCTACGCCGATGCCGACGGCATCGTGGTGTGCCAGCAGAAGCTGGCCTGAGCACCTCGCGCATGGGATGCTTGACAGGTAGCAACGCAGTGGGCGAACACGGGTCCTATCATGGATCGCGCAAGGGCGCATTACGCTGCGCAAAATAACAGCATTTTTCATGAAGCGAAGTTGATTTTTCACGATGCGGAATGATGCGCGGCGCTTGACGAGCCGGCGCTTTCATTTTAAGAAATATGGTTCCGCATCATGAAAAACGATGATTAAGTAATTGAATATTATGGAAAAATATTTGGTTATATGTCTTATATAAGACACTTGCTGCTATGCACAAATAGGCCTATTATTTGTTCAACGGACTTCATTTCTTAACTCAGCTTTCTAATCAGGAGAACACCATGGCAACCCGTGAACAGCAAGCAGCGGCCCTTCAACAAGATTGGGACACCAACCCACGCTGGAAGGGCGTCGTGCGCAACTACAGCGCGGACGACGTCGTGCGTCTGCGCGGTTCGCTGGCCATCGAGCACACCCTGGCCAAGCGCGGCGCCGAGAAGCTGTGGGGCCTGGTCAACAACGAGCCCTTCGTCAATGCCCTGGGCGCGATGACCGGTAACCAGGCCATGCAGCAGGTGAAAGCCGGCTTGAAGGCGATCTACCTGTCGGGCTGGCAAGTGGCCGGCGACGCCAACGTGGCCGGCGAGATGTATCCGGACCAGTCGCTGTACCCGGCCAACTCGGTGCCGCTGGTGGTCAAGCGCATCAATAACACCTTCCAGCGCGCCGACCAGATCCAGTGGTCCGAAGGCAAGGACGACATCGACTATTTCGCACCCATCGTGGCCGACGCCGAAGCCGGTTTCGGCGGCGTGCTCAACGCCTACGAACTGATGAAGTCCATGATCGAAGCGGGCGCCGCCGGCGTGCACTTCGAGGACCAGCTCGCCTCCGTCAAGAAATGCGGCCACATGGGCGGCAAGGTGCTGGTGCCGACCCGCGAGGCGGTCGAGAAGCTGACCGCGGCGCGCCTGGCGGCCGACGTGATGGGCACCTCGACCCTGGTGATCGCCCGTACCGACGCCGAGGCGGCCGACCTGCTGACCTCCGACGTGGACGCCAACGACCTGTCGTTCTGCACCGGCGAGCGCACCGTGGAAGGCTTCTACAAGGTCCGTCCGGGCCTGCAGCAAGCCATCTCGCGTGCGCTGGCTTACGCCCCTTTCGCCGACCTGGTCTGGTGCGAGACCGGCAAGCCGGACCTGGCGTTCGCCAAGCAGTTCGCCGAGGCCGTGCATGCCAAGTTCCCAGGCAAGATGCTGGCGTATAACTGCTCGCCTTCGTTCAACTGGAAGAAGAACCTGGACGACGCCACCATCGCCAAATTCCAGAAGGAACTGGGCGCCATGGGCTACAAGTTCCAGTTCATTACCCTGGCCGGCTTCCACGCGCTCAACTACGGCATGTTCAACCTGGCGCATGGTTATGCGCGGCGCCAGATGTCGGCCTTCGTGGAACTGCAGGAAGCCGAATTCGCCGCCGCCGACAAGGGCTTCACGGCCGTCAAGCACCAGCGCGAAGTGGGCACCGGGTATTTCGACGCGGTCACCCAGACCATCCAGCAGAACCAGAGCTCGACCACGGCGCTGCACGGTTCCACCGAGGACGAACAGTTCTTCGACCAGAAGAAAGTCGCCTAACCGACGGCTTGCACCGCCCGTGCCTACCCGGCGCGGGTTTTATGGGCCGCGGCAAGCGATTGCCGCGGCCTTTTTACGCTTGGCCCCGGCGAATAGGGGATAATGGCGGATTGAACGCTTCTATTGGAATGACCTATGTTGAGCTACCGCCACGCCTTTCACGCGGGTAATCACGCCGACGTCCTGAAACACTTCGTGCAGATCCAACTGCTCGACTACCTGAATCAGAAAGACACGGCCTATACCTATATCGACACCCACTCCGGTGCCGGCGTGTACGCGCTCGACGGTGGCTACGCCGCCAAGAATGCCGAGTACGAGACCGGCATCGGCCCCCTGTGGGAGCGCACCGACCTGCCACCGGCGCTGGCCGACTACGTCAACCTGATCCGGGGCCTGAACCCGAGCGGCAAGATGCGCTACTACCCCGGTTCGCCGTACTGCGCCGACAAGCGCATGCGCGAGCAGGACCGCCTGCGCCTGTTCGAGCTGCACCCGGCCGACAGCAAGATCCTGGCGGACAATTTCCGCAAGGTGGAGGCGCATGCCGCCGCCCAGGGCGAGCGACCGGCCGCGCGCGGCAGGCGCGTGATGATCGAGCGCGGCGACGGCTTTTTGGGCATCAAGAAGCTGCTGCCGCCGCCCTCGCGCCGCGCGCTGGTGCTGATCGACCCGCCGTACGAGGACAAGCAGGATTACCGCAAGGTGCGCGACACCCTGGAAGACGCGCTCACGCGCTTTCCGACCGGTACCTACGCGGTCTGGTATCCGGTGCTGCAACGCATGGAATCGCGCCAGTTCGCCGACAAGCTCAAGCGCCTGCCGGCCAAGGAGTGGCTCAACGTCACCCTGACCGTGTCCACGCCCGGCCCGGACGGCTTCGGCCTGCACAGCAGCGGCATGTTCATCCTCAATCCGCCGTTCACGCTCGAGCCTATCCTGCGCGAGGTCATGCCTTACCTGGTGCGGGTGCTGGGCAAGGACAGCGGTGCCACCTTCGTGATCGAGAAGGGCGCCCAGGTCACCGGCACCGCGGCCAGCCGCACCGCCAACGGCACCGCCCGTGTGCCGGTCGGCAATGCCCGCAAGGCCAGTCCGACCCTCGGCACCGGCAGCCTGCGCCTGCCCGGCCAGGCCCCGGCCGGCACGCCCGGCGCGGCCAAGACCGTGCCCGGCACCGCGAAGGCGGGGCCAGGCAACGCAAGGCCAGGGCCGCGCGCCCCTGGGGGCCGTCCGGCCCGTCCTGGCGGACCGCGGACGCCGGGTTCGCGCCGACCCTAAACGCACAGCCGTAGTATAGTCACAATGATAGCGCGCCGCAGGTGCGCGCCTTGCTGACTGTAGAACGGATCAACACCATGCCGATGGATGTGCGTACCGAGCTGGCTTTGCCGAGCGACGATTTTTTCCTTGCCCGTCAGCCAATTCTTGGTAGAAATCAGCGGCTGGTGGCCTTCGAATTGCTGTTTCGCAGCGCCGACGCCACCGACGCCAACGTCACCGACAACGCGGCCGCCACGGCCGCCGTCATCTCGCATGCCTCGCAGCTGGGCATGGAGCAGGTGGTGGGCGAGCGGCTGGCCTTCGTCAACGTGGACGAGGTGTCGTTGATGAGCGATTTCGTGCGCTTCCTGCCGCACGACAAGGTCATTCTGGAAATCCTGGAAACCGTCACGGCGAGCGAGCAGGTGATCGCCCGCGTGACGGAGCTCAAACAGTTCGGCTTCAAGTTCGCGCTCGACGACGTCATCGCCGATTCGGACGACGTGCGCAAGCTGATCGCCCTGGTCGACGTGATCAAGATCGACATCAAGGGCGTGGCGCCGGCGGCCCTGGCCAGCCTGGCCGGCTCGCTCAAGAAGGCCGACAAGAAGCTGCTGGCCGAGAAGGTCGAGACGGTCGAGGAATTCGAGCAGTGCATGGCGCTGGGCTTCGAATACTTCCAGGGCTATTATTTCGCCCGTCCCGTGGTCCTGTCGGGCAAGAAGATCGCCCCGTCCGAGCTGGTCATCCTGCGCCTGCTCGAGCTGCTCAATTCGGACGCCAGCAGCCGCGAGATCGAGGCCGCCGTCAAGCGCGACGCGCTGATCAGCCTGAACCTGCTACGCCTGGTCAACACGCCGGCCTCCGGGGTGCGCGAACGTATCGATTCCCTGGGCCAGGCCATCGAAGTGCTGGGCCGCACGCAATTGCAGCGCTGGCTGCAAATCCTGCTCTACACCAAGCCCGGCGCCGAGGTCGAGCTCAACTCGCCGTTGCTGCAGATGGCGACCACGCGCGGCAAGCTGATGGAGCTCATGAGCGGCAAGCTGGGCCCGCAGTTGGTCGCCTGCCCCGAGACCGCCTTCACGGTGGGCATCATGTCGCTGATGGACGCCCTGTTTTCGATGTCGATGCAGGACATCCTCGAGACCGTCGTCGTGCCCGAGGAGGTGCGCGCGGCCCTGCTGGCGCGCGAGGGCGTGTTCGGCGAGATGCTCAAGGTGGTCGAGCTGCTGGAAAACCCCAAGCGCGGCAGTCAGCTGGGCAAGTCGCTCAAGCAGCTCGGCATGACGGTCAAGCAGGTGCGCGAGGTCGAGCTGCAAGCCTTCTCCTGGGTCAATGAACTGGCCCAGGAGGTCGAGCAGGAAGTCAGTTAGCGCTCGGCCGGCCCGCAGTCGGTCCTCCGGTGAGCCTACTGCGCCAGCAGCAGGAATACGGTCGGCTTCTTGTGGAAGTCCGGCGCCTTGCCGGCCGCCAGCCGGGCTTTCCAGGCGCTCGCGCTCATGGTCTGCACGCGCTCGCTGGCCAGGCTCAGGTCGGTCGCGACGCAAATCAGGGTGGTCCCCTGGCAGGCCAGCACCAGCGCGTCGAGCATGGCGCCGTTGCGGTAGGGCGTCTCGATCAGCAACTGGGTCTGCTTCTCGGCGCGCGAGCGCAGCTCCAGCTCGCGGATGCGCTTGGCGCGCAGCGCCGCGTCGGTAGGCAGGTAGCCGTTGAAGGCGAAGCTTTGGCCGTTCAGGCCGCTGGCCATGACCGCCAGCAGCAGCGACGACGGTCCCACCAGCGGGCGCACCGTGACGCCGTGCTGGTGGGCCAGGCGCACCAGGTCGGCGCCGGGGTCGGCCACGGCCGGCACCCCGGCCTCGGACACCAGGCCCGCATCGCGCCCGGCCAGCAGCGGCGCCAGCAGCCCGGCCAGCGCCGCCGGCGGGGTGTTCACGTTCAGCTCGGCGATGTCGATTTCCTGTAGCGGGCGCGCCAGCGGGTGGTCGATGGCGATCAGCTTCAGGAAGGCGCGCGCGGTCTTGGCGTTTTCGGCGACGAAATAGTCGAGCCGCGCGGTGACGGCCTGGACCTGGGTCGGCAGGACGGCGGACAGGGCGCCGGGGGCGGCCTCGGTGGGGCCCAAGGTGTTGGGAATCAGGAATAAAGTGCCAGTGGTCATCGGGTGCTGGTTGGGTGCGTGTCGGGTGTGGATAGAAAGTCGTTCAAGGTGCTCATTGGCTGTCCGGCGCGCGGAAAAAGCCCACGCCCAGCTTGCGCAGCATGCCGGTCAGGGCGATCAGCGGCAGGCCGGTGAGCGCGGTCGGGTCCTTGCTGTCGATGCGTTCGAGGATGGCGATGCCTAAGCCTTCGTTCTTGGCGCTGCCGGCGCAGTCGTAGGGCTGCTCGATGCGCAGGTAGGCGTCGAGCTCGCGGTCGGGCAGGTCGCGGAAGCTGACCACGGTCTGGATGTTGTCAAGCTGGACGGCGCCGCCGGCGGCGCGCCCGTCGACGACGCACAGGGCCGTGTGAAACACCACCTGGCGTCCGCGCATGGTCTGCAGCTGGGCCAGGGCGTTGGCGTGGTTGCCGGGTTTGCCGATCTGGGCGCCGTCCAGCGTGGCGACCTGGTCCGAGCCGATCACGATGCTGCCGGGCGCGCGCGCCGCCACCGCCTCGGCCTTGACGCGCGCCAGGCGCAGCGCCGTCGTTTCCGGTGCTTCGCCGGGCAGGGCGCTTTCGTCGACGTC
>DIZW01000005.1:11518-14924 GCA_002428015.1 Oxalobacteraceae bacterium UBA6018
ACTCCTTGCTATCATGAGGGGTGCGGCCGGGATGAATCGCGCCTGCAACAGGCGCCGGTGCGCAGCTGAAAAATTCGCGTAAGTCTTTGACTGCACGGCGATAAGCCTGTTATTATCGCAGGTTTTCCGGGGAAAATTTCTGTAATGAGCGCTTTTGTCATCGACGCTTTTGAATTTAGTCGAAGCAACGGCCATCGCGAGGGCGTCACGCCTGTCGCTGAAATGAGCCGGTTAAACAAGGATTGCGCGGACGATTCGGGCCAGATCGCCTGGTCGGTCGATGGCGCGACCCACCCGCAGGGCTATCCGCAAATGACGCTGTCGGTGTTCGGCACGGTCAAGCTGGTGTGCCAGCGCTGCCTGACGCCGTTCGCTTACGACATGGATTCCTCGACCGTGCTGGTGCTCGGCAAGGACGATGCCCATGCCGACGAGATCGAAGAGATCCTGGACGACGAGCGCATCGACGTGATCGTCGGCAGCCGCAGCTGCGATCTGCGCGACCTGGTCGAGGACGAAGCCTTGCTGGCCCTGCCGCAGGTGCCCAAGCACGAGGTCTGCCCCGATACCGGGCTGCTGGACGAGCTCAAGGCGGGCAAGCCGTCGCCGTTCGCCGGGCTGAAAGGCCTTAAGTCCGAATAAGGCTGGCGCCTGAGGGCGAGGCTGCAATACCGAACATGTAAGACGTAATGAGCGTGTCAAACGACGTGTGTCACACGAGGCGTGTAGAGCGGGTCGTGTCAAACGCGTGCAGTAGTCGAGTATGGCAAGTGGCAGTAAAAGTAGGGCGGCGTCAAACATGTCGGCAGAAGTTTTGCCGCTGGGATACTCGATTCGCATGTATTTGCCAGTCGAATGTGTTAGAATTTTAGAACTTATGTATTAGGAGTCATCATGGCAGTTCAGCAGAATAAGAAGTCCCCGTCCAAGCGCGGTATGCACCGTTCGCACGATTTCCTGGTTGCTCCGCAACTGGGCATCGAGCCAACCACCGGTGAAACCCACCTGCGTCACCATATCAGCCCGAACGGTTTCTACCGTGGTCGTAAAGTTCTCAAGACCAAGAACGACGAGTAATCGACGTCTTATTTTTGAGTAAGATAAAAGCGGTGCAACGTGTTTTTTTCTGCGTCGCGCCGCTTTTTCTTTGTCACCGGATGCAATATTAACTTGCACGCACAGGCACCTCGTCATGTTCAATGACGCAGGCTGTGGCAGGCGCTCGCCAGCCGCACCGATCGCATCTTGCCGCAGCCGGCTGCTAAGTCGCGGCACGCACCCACCACATGACAATTAAAATTTCCATCGACTGCATGGGCGGCGACCATGGTCCGTCAGTCACGATTCCCGCAGCGATTTCCTTTGTCGAGCGCGAGCCCGAAGCCGAACTGATCCTGGTCGGGCTGGAGGACGCCGTGCGCGCCGAGCTCAAGAAGCACAAGGCCGAGCAGCATCCGCGCCTGTCGGTCGTGCACGCCTCCGAGGTGGTGACGATGGATGACCCGATCGAGGTCGCCCTGCGCCGCAAGAAGGATTCCTCGATGCGCGTGGCGGTCGAGCTGGTCAAGCAGGGCAAGGCCCAGGCCTGCGTTTCCGCCGGCAACACCGGCGCCCTGATGGCCGTCTCGCGCTACGTGCTCAAGACCATGGCCGGGGTCGACCGTCCGGCCATCTGCATGACCATGCCCAACCAGAAGGGCGGCCCCACCTACATGCTCGACCTGGGCGCGAACGTCGACTGCGAGCCGCACCATCTGCACCAGTTCGCCATCATGGGCTCGGTGCTGGTGTCGGCCATGGAAGGCATCGAACGCCCCAGCATCGGCCTGCTCAACGTGGGCACCGAGGAAATCAAGGGCAACGAAGTGGTCAAGGCCACCGCGCGCCTGCTGCGCGAGGACGACGCCCGCGGCGTGCTCAACTTCTACGGCAACGTCGAGGGCAACGATATCTTCAAGGGCACCACCGACATCGTCGTGTGCGACGGTTTCGTCGGCAACGTGACCCTCAAGGCCGTCGAGGGCCTGGGCCGCTTCGTCAAGAACGCCCTCACCACCGAATTCAGGCGCAATCCCTTGACCATGCTGGGCGCGCTGATCGGGCGCGGCGCGCTGAAGAATTTCGGCAACCTGGTCAATCCCTCGCGCTACAACGGCGGCACCCTGCTGGGCTTGCGCGGGCTCGTGTTCAAGAGCCACGGCGGCGCCGATGCGTACTCGTACGGGTGGGCGATCAAACGCTCGTTCGACGCGGCAAAATACAATGTGCAGGAGCAGCTTTCGGCCCGCATCGCCGAACTCATGCCCCGCACGCCTGACCCAGACGCGCCAGGCTCACCCACCTAGTAGGACGGCAAGTATGACTGTGTACAGCAAAATCATCGGCACCGGCAGCTATCTGCCGCAACGGCGCGTGAGCAACCACGACCTGGCCGCGCAGCTGGCGGCCAAGGGCATCGAGACCTCGGACGAGTGGATCGTCTCGCGCAGCGGCATTTCCGCGCGCCACTACGCGGCCGACGACGAACTGGCCTCCGACCTGGCCGTCCACGCGGGCCGCGCGGCGCTGGAGATGGCCGGCCTGCACGCCGAGCAGATCGACCTGGTGATCGTGGCCAGCTCCACGCCGGACTTCCACGGCAGCTTCCCCAGCACCGCCTGCATCGTCCAGCGCAAGCTCGGCATGCACAACAACAGCGCCGCCTTCGACGTGCAGGCCGTGTGCAGCGGCTTCGTGTACGCCATGTCCGTGGCGGACGCCTTCATCAAGTCCGGCGCGCACCGCAACGTGCTGGTGATCGGCGCCGAGGCGTTTTCGCGCATCCTCAATTTCGAAGACCGCACCACCTGCGTGCTGTTCGGCGACGGCGCCGGCGCAGTGGTGCTGAGCGCCTCGGCCGAGCCCGGCATCCTGGCCACCAAGCTGCACGCGGACGGGCGCTACGGCGACATCCTGAGCGGCCCCGGCGGGGTGTCCGGCGGCCTGCTGGCCGGCAGCGCCTTCCTCTACATGGACGGCCCGGCGGTGTTCAAGCTGGCCGTGTCGGTGCTCGAGCAGGTCGCCAAGGAAGTGCTCGACATCGCCGGCCTGAAACAGGACCAGATCGACTGGCTGATCCCGCACCAGGCCAACATCCGCATCATGAACAGCACCGCCAAGAAGCTGGGTTTGCCGACCGAAAGGATGGTGGTGACCGTTCACGAGCACGGCAACACCTCGGCCGCCTCGATTCCGCTGGCGCTGGACATCGCCGTGCGCGATGGCCGCATCAAGCCGGGCCAGACGGTGCTGATGGAAGGCGTGGGCGGCGGCTTCACCTGGGGCGCCGTGCTGGCCCGCATGTGAGCGGCCACTGCCGGCACCAAGCAATCAGCGCGGAAGCGCGTGTAACAGACGCGTGTAACAG
>DIZW01000005.1:15093-20246 GCA_002428015.1 Oxalobacteraceae bacterium UBA6018
CGTGTAACAGACGCGTGTAACAGGCGCGTGTAACAGGCGCGTGTAACAGACGCGTGTAACAGACACTACGTAGGAGAATCACCGCACATGGCACATTTCGCATTCGTCTTCCCCGGCCAGGGCGCCCAGGCCATCGGCATGCTCGACGGCTTCGCCGGCAACGCCGCGGTCGAGCAGACCGTGGCCGAGGCCAACGAGGCCCTCGGCTTCGACCTCGGCCGCCTGATCGCAACCGGTCCCAAGGAGGAGCAGGACCTGACCACCAACACCCAGCCGATCATGCTGACGGCGGCGGTGGCCGTGTACCGCGCCTGGATCGCCGCCGGCGGCCCGGCCCCGGCCCTGGTGGCCGGCCACAGCGTGGGCGAGTACGCCGCGCTGGTGGCCGCCGGCGTTCTGGCCTTCAAGGACGCGGTGCCGCTGGTGCGCTTTCGCGCCCAGGTGATGCAGGAAGCCGTGCCGGTGGGACAGGGTGGCATGGCCGTCATCCTGGGCTTGACGGCCGAGCAGGTGCGCGCCGTGTGCGCCCAGGCCGCCGCCGACAGCGCCAGCGTGGTCGAGGCGGTCAACTTTAACGAGCCGACCCAGATCGTGATCGCCGGCTACAACGCCGGCGTCGAGCGCGCCTGCGCGCTGGCCAAGGAGCAGGGCGCCAAGCGCGCCCTGAAGCTGGCCGTGTCGGCGCCCTTCCACTCGTCCCTGCTCAACAGCGCTTCCGACCGCCTGCGCGACTATATGCAGGACATCGCCTTCGCCGCGCCGCAGATCGCCTTGATCAACAACGTCGACGTGGCTATCCTGAATGATCCGGCCGCGATCAAGGACGCCCTGGTGCGCCAGGCCGCCGGCCCGGTTCGCTGGGTCGAAACCATGCAGCAGTTCGCCGCCAGCGGCATCACCCAGGTGATCGAATGCGCGCCCAGCAAAGTGCTGATCGGCATGGCCAAGCGCATTGACCCGCGCCTGGCCGGCGAGTCGCTGGGCGACCAGGCCGCCCTCGAGCGGGTATTGAGCACGATCAACCAGGCCTGAGCCGCTTGGGGCAGTATCGGCGGGCGTACTCGGCGCGCACCCATGAAACTAAGAACATAAGGAAACCATGAATCTCGACAATCAAGTTGCCCTGGTCACGGGCGCCTCGCGCGGCATCGGCAAGGCTATCGCGCTGGAACTGGCGCGCCAGGGCGCCAAAGTGGTCGGCACCGCCACCACCGAGGCCGGCGCGGCCGCCATTTCCGACTATCTGCAGCAATTCGGCGGCAAGGGCGCCCAGCTCAACGTCACCGACGCCGCCGCCTGCGCGGCCGTCATCGACGAGGTCCAGAAGGGCGTCGGCCCCATCACCATCCTGGTCAACAACGCCGGCATCACCCAGGACCAGCTGGCCATGCGCATGAAGGACGAGGAATGGGATAGCGTGATCGCCACCAATCTGACCGCGGTGGGCCGTCTGTCGCGCGCGGTGCTGCGCGGCATGATGAAGGCCAAGCATGGCCGCATCATCAACATCACCTCGGTGGTCGGCTCGGCCGGCAACCCCGGCCAGATGAATTACGCCGCCGCCAAGGCCGGCGTGGCCGGCATGAGCCGCGCGCTGGCGCGCGAGATCGGCAGCCGCAACATCACCGTCAACTGCGTGGCGCCCGGCTTCATCGACACCGACATGACCCGCTCGCTGAGCGCGGAGCAGCACGCCTCGCTGCTGACCCAGATCCCGCTGGCGCGCCTGGGCGCGCCCGAGGATATCGCCAACGCGGTGGCCTTTCTGGCCGGCCCGCAGGCGGCGTACATCACCGGTACCACCCTGCATGTGAATGGCGGTATGTACATGGGCTGAGGCAGGACGGGGCGCAGGCCCCGCCAAGCCGCTGTAATCTCATCCGTTAGCAGCAGTTTCCGTGCAATTTGCGTCAAACACCGAAATTCGTTTTTCACCGCGCAAACCTGATAAAATGCGCGCACTTTCCGTAACACACACAATGGAGCCATAACATGTCGGATATCGAACAACGCGTTAAAAAAATCGTCGCTGAGCAACTGGGTGTTGCAGAAGTCGACATCAAGATCGAATCCTCGTTCGTTGACGACCTGGGCGCCGACTCCCTCGACACCGTCGAGCTGGTGATGGCCCTGGAAGACGAGTTCGAAATGGAAATCCCTGACGAGCAGGCTGAGAAGATCACCACCGTCAAGCAAGCTATTGACTACGCTACGGCGCACGTCAAGGCCTAAGTTTTAGCGTTCTCGGGAGAATCGCTTGAGCCGTTCACGCAACCGTCGTGTCGTCATTACCGGCCTGGGCTGCGTTTCACCAATCGGCAATACGATTGCCGACACGTGGAGCGCGGCGCTGGCCGGAAAGTCGGGCATTGCCACCATCACCAAATTCGATGCACAGCCGTTTTCGACCCATTTCGCCGGCGAGGTGAAAGGGTTTAATGTCGAGGATTACATGCCCGGCAAGGATGCCCGCCACATGGATACCTTCATCCATTTCGGCATGGCCGCGGGCGTCCAGGCGCTGCAGGATTCGGGACTGGCGGTCACCGATGAGAACGCCGACCGCATCGGCGTGATCGTCGGTTCCGGCATCGGTGGCCTGCCGCTGATCGAAGAGACCAAGGAAGACTACACCAAGCGCGGCCCGCGCCGCATTTCGCCGTTCTTCGTGCCCGCGTCGATCATCAACATGATCTCGGGTAACCTGTCGATCAAGTACGGCTTGCGCGGCCCCAACCTGGCCATCGTGACGGCCTGCACCACCGGCCTGCACTGCATCGGCGCGGCCGGCCGCCTGATCGAGTACGGCGACGCCGACGTGATGATCGCCGGCGGCGCCGAAGCGACCATCTCGCCGCTGGGCCTGGGCGGGTTCGCCTCGGCGCGCGCGCTGTCCTCGCGCAACGACGACCCGGCCACCGCCTCGCGTCCCTGGGACCGCGACCGCGACGGCTTCGTGCTCGGCGAAGGGGCCGGCGTGATGGTGCTCGAGGAATACGAGCACGCCAAGGCGCGCGGCGCCAGGATCTACGCCGAGCTGCTCGGTTTCGGCATGAGCGCCGACGCCTACCACATGACGTCGCCGGTGGAAGACGGCAGCGGCGCCAGCCGATGCATGGTATCGGCGATGCGCAACGCGGGCGTCAACCCGGACCAGGTCGACTACGTCAACGCGCACGGCACCTCGACCCCGCTGGGCGACCTGGCCGAAGTGCAGGGCATCAAGAAGACCTTCGGCGCGCACGCCGGCAAGCTCGTGGTCAACTCGACCAAGTCGATGACCGGCCACCTGCTGGGCGGCGCCGGCGGCCTGGAAGCGGTGTTCACGGTGCTGGCGATGCATCACCAGGTCTCGCCGCCGACCATCAACATCTTCAACCAGGACCCTGCCTGCGACCTGGATTTCTGCGCCAACACGGCGCGCGACATGCAGATCGACATCGCCGTCAAGAACTCGTTCGGGTTCGGCGGCACCAACGGCACCCTAGTCTTCGGCAAGGTGTAAGCGCCGGCGGCGCGCCGCCGCCAGCGTCTTCGCGTCGTTCCCGCCCTGGCCGCCCGGCCGGTGCCGGAACGACGTTTTCATTTCCACGCGCGGAACTTCGGGCCGCCGCGCCTGTCCTACAACATGCGCCGTTCCCGCGCGGGCGGTTCGCGCCTGCGCGCTCGGGCATTCTCCATCCCGTTACCACGTCCATCCATGTCGATCGCGGTGTCCGTCGTCGTCCGTCCGTCGCGCCTGCTGCGGCTCGCGCTGCTGGCCTACGGCGCCGCCCACGCCGCCTGCGCGGCGGCCGTCGCCGGCGCGCAGGGCGGCGTCATGCGCGCCCCGGCGCCGCTGGCCGGCGCCTGCCTGCTGGCCGCCGCGCTGGCCTGGCGCCGGGCGCTGCGTCCCGAAATGACGCTTCAAATTGATGTATCTGGACTCGGTGAGATACGCCTGACGGTACAACATAAGCTAGGGACGACGCCGGCCGACGGCGCGCCGCTGCGGCTCTTGCCGGGATCCACCTTGTGGCCCCGACTGTTGCTGCTGCTCTTGAGCGCGGACGACGGGCGGCGCCAGGCGGTGGTGCTGGTGCTGCCCGGCAGCGTGGCGCCGGCGCAGTTTCGGGCGCTGTCGGTGGCGCTCCGGGTTATTGCCAGACGGGACAATAAATTTTTCGGGAAAAACAAAATAGTTTGAACTTATTGCAACGGGCCAACTCTATAGACATATAGGGACGCGCCCACGCCGCAGCCAAGAGGGCATGGTCAGTGACGACAGAACGCGAGGGTGATCAACTGCTGGTTGAGCGCGTCCAGGCTGGCGAACGGCAGGCGTTCGACCTGCTGGTCGGAAAGTATCAGCGCCGGCTGATGCGGCTGGTGTCGCGCCTGGTGCACGATCCGGCCGAGGCCGAAGATGTTGTTCAAGAGACGTTTATTAAGGCTTATCGGGCCCTGCGCCACTTTCGGGGCGACTCGGCATTTTATACTTGGTTATATCGGATCGGGATTAACACGGCAAAGAATTTTCTCGTCACGCAGGGCAGGCGCACTCCGACCTCGACCGAGGCCGACGCAGAGCGCGCCGAAGCGTTCGACGATGCGGACAGTTTGCGTGACATCAACACCCCGGAGTCGGTGTTAGCCAGCAAGCAAATCGCCTATACGGTTAACGCCGCCATGGAAGCGCTGCCGCTGGAATTGCGGACCGCGATAGTCCTGCGCGAGATTGAAGGTTTGAGCTACGAAGAAATATCCGAAGTCATGGCTTGTCCCATCGGCACGGTGCGCAGCAGGATCTTCCGCGCGCGCGAAGTGATTGCCGACAAATTGCGGCCGCTGCTCGATTTGCCCGACGACAAGAGACGATAGGTGTAGCGCTCTCGATAAACTGGATTCACGACACCTATGGTGATGGAAAACTGATGGACACTCACAAAAAAATCCGCGTGCATTTGTCCGCGCTGGCCGACGGCGAGCTGCCGTGCGCCGACCTGGAGCTGGCGCTGGCGGCGCTGCAGTCGGCCGATGGCCAGCAGACCTGGGCGACGTATTTCCGGATCGGCGACGAGTTGCGCGCGCGCGGCACGCCGCCGCTGTCGGACCGCTTTTCCGCCAACCTGGCCGCGCGGCTGGCGTCCGAGGCGCCGCGGCGGCCGGTGCGG
>DIZW01000046.1:0-413 GCA_002428015.1 Oxalobacteraceae bacterium UBA6018
GCTTTCATCTTGACCAGATCGACTACGCCCAGGAAGTTCTCTTCGGCGCCGATCGGGATCTGCAGCGGAATCGGATTCGCTTTCAGGCGCGCGCGCATCTGGTCGTAGACCTTGAAGAAGTTGGCGCCGGTACGGTCCATCTTGTTGACGAAGGCCAGGCGTGGCACCTTGTACTTGTTGGCCTGACGCCACACGGTTTCCGACTGCGGCTGCACGCCGCCCACGGCGCAGTACACCATGCAGGCGCCGTCGAGCACGCGCATCGAACGTTCCACTTCAATGGTGAAGTCGACGTGACCCGGGGTGTCGATGATGTTGATGTGGTGCTCAGGGAAGTTGTTAGCCATCCCCTTCCAGAAGCAGGTCGTCGCAGCCGAGGTAATCGTGATACCGCGCTCTTGCTCTTGCTCCAT
>DIZW01000046.1:554-45564 GCA_002428015.1 Oxalobacteraceae bacterium UBA6018
GCTCTTGCTCCATCCAGTCCATGGTGGCCGCGCCATCGTGGACTTCGCCGATCTTGTGATTTACGCCCGTGTAGAACAGGACGCGCTCGGTGGTGGTGGTTTTACCAGCATCGATGTGAGCCGAAATACCGATATTGCGGTAGCGCTCAATGGGGGTCTTGCGTGCCATAATTATTCCTAAATCTTTGAATGGACAAAACCGAGCAGCATTTTGAGAACAAAATGAGCCCGGCCTCGAACAACAGATGCATGGCCGCGCCCCTCGCAGGGTCTGGCCAATATATTAGAAGCGGAAATGCGAGAACGCCTTGTTCGCTTCAGCCATGCGGTGCACCTCGTCACGGCGCTTCATCGCGCCGCCGCGCATTTCGGCCGCTTCCATCAATTCACCACCGAGGCGTTGCGGCATGGATTTTTCGCTGCGCTTGTTTGCGGCTTCGCGCAACCAACGCATGGACAGCGCCATACGACGAACCGGACGCACTTCAACTGGCACCTGGTAGTTGGCGCCACCGACGCGGCGGGATTTCACCTCGACCATCGGCTTGCAGTTGTTGATCGCGGTTGCAAACACTTCGAGCGGGTCCTTGCCGGACTTGGTCTTGATGTGCTCGAATGCACCGTAGATGATGTTCTCCGCGACCGACTTTTTGCCGGACAGCATCAGAACGTTGACGAACTTGGCGACATCGGTGTTGCCGAATTTTGGATCTGGCAAGATTTCGCGCTTGGGGACTTCACGACGACGTGGCATTTCAATTCCTTCCTGTCTTCAGTTGAGCGCGCTTTGCGCACTCGCGGAGGGCCATCATAGCCATCCACTTACTCGACCTTGCGGCCGGTTCAACTCGTTATATATCTAGGTTCGCACCTAGGCTTGTGCAACGACGGCAGATTACTTCTTGCCGGCTTTGGCGCGCTTGGTACCGTACTTCGAACGTGCCTGCTTACGGTCTTTCACGCCCTGGGTGTCGAGTGCACCGCGGACCATGTGGTAACGCACACCTGGCAAGTCCTTCACACGGCCGCCGCGCAGCAGCACGACACTGTGTTCCTGCAGGTTGTGGCCTTCGCCGCCGATGTACGAAATGACTTCGAAACCGTTGGTCAGGCGAACCTTGGCGACCTTACGCAGCGCCGAGTTAGGCTTCTTTGGCGTGGTCGTGTACACGCGGGTGCAAACACCACGCTTTTGCGGGCTGTTTTCCAGCGCCGGCGATTTGCTCTTCACGGTCAAGGCGACGCGTGGATTGCGAATCAGTTGATTGATGGTTGGCATCGTTATAAATCCAACAAAATTACAACATGAATAACCCGGGCAATGCCCGGGGACTAAAACTCTGTCCCGTCTTGGACCGACAGCGGAGGCGCCGAAAGCCACTCGCAGGGAGCGGCTGGGGTGCGCACACAATGTGCAGAATAAATTCGAGAACTCGCGAGTATAAGCGCGATAGCAAGACAGGTCAACGGGTTTACCGTCGCGAAGGCAGGCGCAGGCGCGCGCCTGGCCGCGTTGTGGCGGGCTAGACACAGCGGTTGAAGGCGGCGGCCTGGCTCTTGGGATATGAAACTTGCCCCCAAGATGATAAACACCGGGATAATAATCGCTTTCGTCCTTCCTGTCTGCTCCATGCGATCCATGCTGCGCCCCGCCAAGCTGTTCCTCCTGCTGACCTACCTGAGCCTGTCGGCCGTGCCCTTCCTGCCCCTGCTGCTGGGCAAACCGCTGGACCGGCCCTGGCCGCTCGCCGGCATCGAAGTGGTGGCCTGGATCGCCGCCTGGGCCGTGTTCCGGCGTCCGGCCTGGTTCCACTGGCTGCTGCTGCCGGCCTTCCTGGCGCTGCCGACCGAAGTCTATCTCATCACTTACTACGGCCAGGGCATCTCCACCCACCACCTGGGCATCATCGCCGAGACCAGCCCCAAGGAAGCCATGGAATTCCTCGGCAACACGGTCTGGACCATGCTGGCGGTGATGCTGGGCGTCATCGCCTGGTTCGTCGTCAGCTGGCGCGTGGCGCTGCGCAGCCGCGCCTTCGACTGGGACGACAGTTCGCGCCATGTGGTGCTGGCCGTGCTCGCGGCCGGCGCGCTGGTGTGGGCCTACGGCGACGAATTCGGGATCGCCGCGCGCGCGGGCGCCTCGGCCAAGGCGGCCGCCCCCACCCCCGCGGCGCAGCTGGCCAAGGTGCCGGTTCACCTGGTCAACGCCAGCATCAAGCCGGGCGCGGCGCCGGACTTGGCGGGGGTCCTGGCCGCGCCGTCGGCCAAGGCTGCGGCAAACGCTGCGGCCAGCCCCGCGCCAAAGACCACGGCCAGTCTTGCGCCAAAAGCTGCGTCCAGCGCCGCGGCAAGCGCGGCCGACAGCGCCTCCGAGGACGACGACGAGGAGGACGACGCCAGCATCGCCGAGGAAGACAAGGCGGTCGCCCCGGCCGCGCGCCTGGGCTGGCATTGGCCGGCGTTGCCGCACTGGGCCCGGCTGCCCTTCGAGTTCGACGTGTTCGCCCAGTCCTGGCCGTTCGGCCTGAGCGCGCGCGGTCTCGACTTCTACAAGGAGCGCCGGCACCTGGCCGAGCTGGGCCGGCGCAGCCGCAATTTCAGTTTCGGCGCCCGCCAGGGCACGCCCGACACCACGCCCGAGATCGTGGTCATGGTCATCGGCGAATCCTCGCGCTACGACCGCTGGCGCCTGAACGGCTACGCGCGCGACACCAATCCCCTGCTGAGCCAGGAAGCGAACCTGGTGGTGCTGCCGGACCTGATCACCTCGGTCTCGGCCACGCGCCTGTCCGTGCCCGTGATGATTTCACGCAAGCCCGCCACCCAGAGCCTGAAGGACGGCTTCTCCGAGAAATCCTTCCTCACCGCTTATAAGGAAGCCGGCTTCAAGACCTTCTGGCTGTCGAACCAGATCTCGTTCGGCGAATTCGACACCCCGGTCTCGGTGTTCGCCAAGGAAGCCGACGTGATCCAGTTCCTCAACCTGGGCGGCTTCACCAACAACTCCAACTTCGACCAGATCCTGTTCGAGCCGCTCAAGAACGCCATGGCCGACCCCGCGCCGAAGAAGCTGATCGTGCTGCACTCGCTGGGCAGCCACTGGAACTACAGCCACCGCTACCCCAAGCAGTTCGACCGCTGGCAGCCTTCGCTGTACGGGGTCGACAAGCCGGTCGTCACCGACACCAGCATCAAGCCCCAGCTCAACAACAGCTACGACAGCAGCATCCTGTATACCGACTGGTTCCTCGACAACGTGATCGCCGACCTCAAGCAGTCGCAGCAGCGCACCGCCCTGATGTACGTGTCCGACCACGGCCAGACGCTGTACGACGGCACCTGCAGGCTCGCCTTCCACGGCCACAACACGCAATACGAGTTCCACATCCCCGCCTTTGTCTGGTACTCCACCCAATACCAGGCGCGCTACCCGGACAAGGTCAGCCAGCTGCGCCAGCACGCCGGCGCGCACCTGTCGACCGAGAACGTGTTCCACACCCTGCTCGACCTGGGCGACATCCGCTATCCCGGCGAGCGGCCCGAATGGAGCTTCGCCAACGCCAGGTTCAAGCAGCACAAGCGCTACGTCGACAGCTATGGCTGGAGCAACTACGACAACGCCAACTTCAAGGGCGACTGCCGCGAAGTGATCGACAAGGACAAACCGCTCAAGCAAGACAAATAGCTCGGCGGTGCCATGGCGGCGGGGTCGGGCGGCGGGGTCGGAGGCGACAATTGGACACGGGCTCGGCTGTAGAGCCAATGCACCGCGGTTCAGTTCGTGTCCGGATGTCGCCTCCGCCCCCGCCGATAAAACTGCAATTGCCGCCCGGATTCCGTTCCCGCGTGTCCGGCCGGCGTCCATGGCGCCCGTCCGGACAGTCCGGACACCGCGCTCGTCGGCGCCATTTCCAATAAAATCAATGACATAGACGATGGCACGGATCGTGCTATGGTATTCGCATCGACTTCAGCAGATGCTTTCCCATGATCCGTGACACCTCAGCCCAAGACAGCGTGATCGCCACATCGGCGCCGGCGCGCCGCAAGCGCTTCGCGCTGGCCGCGGCAAGCGCCGTGGCGACCCTGGCCGGCGCCGCCCTGCTGGTTTCCCACTGGCGCGACAGCGAACACAACGTCAGCGCCGCGCGCCTGCGCATCGCCACCGTCACCCGCGGCACGCTCATTCGCGACGCCGCCGTCAACGGCCGCCTGGTCGCCGCCGTCAGCCCGACCCTATACGCGAGCGCGCCGGCCACCGTGACCTTGAAGGTGGCGGCTGGCGACACCGTGAAGAAGGGCCAGGTCCTGGCGCTGCTGGCGTCGCCCGACCTGACCGACGCGCTCAAGCGCGAGCAGTCCAGCTACCAGCAGCTCGAGGCGGAGGTGGCGCGCCAGCGCATCCTGTCGAAGAAGCAGAAGCTGCTGGCCCAGCGCGAAGCCGATACCGCGGAGATCGAGCGCCTGTCGGCCCAGCGCACCCTGGAACGCTACGACAGCGTGGCGCAGATCGGGGTGATCGCCAAGATCGACTACCAGAAGGCCAGGGACGCGCTGCGCTCGGCCGAGATCCGTGCCCGCCACGCGGCCAGCGCGGCCGTGCTGGAGGGGGAGGATGTGGGCCTGGCGCTCAAGACCAGGATCAATGAGCTCGACCGCCAGCGTCTGGCGCTGGCCAATGCCCAGCGCCGCGTGGAGGAGTTGACCGTGCGCGCCCCGGTCGATGGCTTCATCGGCACGCTGGCGGTGCAGGACCGCAGCGTGGTGCCGGCCAATACGGCGCTCATGACGCTGGTGGACCTGTCGCGCCTGGAGGTCGAACTGGAGGTGCCCGAGACCTACGTGGCCGACATCGGCCTGGGCATGCGCGCCCAGATCGACCTGGGCGGCGCCACCGTCAGCGGCACGCTGTCGGCCCTTTCGCCCGAGGTGGTCAAGAACCAGGTCCTGGCCCGGGTGCGTTTCGACGGCGCCCAACCGCCAGGCCTGCGCCAGAACCAGCGGGTCGGCGCGCGCCTGCTGATCGAAGAAAAACCGAACGTGCTGCTGCTGCCGCGCGGCCCGTTCGTGGAGGACGAGGGCGGCCGCTTCGCCTACGTCGTCAACAACGGCATGGCGCTGCGCACGCCGATCACGCTGGGCGCCACCAGCGTGGCGGCGGTCGAAATTAGCGCCGGCCTGCACCCGGGCGACCAGGTCGTCATCGCCGGCAGCGACGCCATGGCGCACGCCGCTCGCGTGGCGATCCACCAATGAATCACCAGAATCATCATCAGCCAACGAAAGGAATGCCGACATGCTGCGCATGACAAATCTGAGCAAGGTATATCGCACCCACATGATCGAAACGCACGCGCTGCGCGGCTTCGAGATCCAGGTCAGCAAGGGCGAGTTCGTGACCGTCACCGGGCCGTCGGGCTCGGGCAAGACCAGCTTCCTGAACATCGCCGGCCTGCTCGAGGAATTCACCGCCGGGGAGTATGTGCTCGACGGGGTCAACGTCAAGGGGCTGGACGACAACGCCCGCGCGCGCCTGCGCAACGAGAAGCTGGGCTTCATCTTCCAGGGCTTTAACCTGATCCCGGACCTGTCGCTGTTCGATAACGTCGACGTGCCGCTGCGCTACCGCGGCTTCAATGCGCGCGAGCGCAAGGAGCGCATCGAGGAGGCGCTGGCCAAGGTGGGCCTGGCCTCGCGCATGAAGCACTATCCGGCCGAGCTGTCGGGCGGCCAGCAGCAGCGCGTGGCGATCGCGCGCGCGCTGGCCGGCTCGCCCAGGCTGCTGCTGGCCGACGAGCCGACCGGGAACCTCGACACGCACATGGCGCGCGGCGTGATGGAGCTGCTCGAGGAGATCAACGCCCAGGGCACCACCATCCTGATGGTCACGCACGACCCGGAACTGGCCGTGCGCGCCCAGCGCAATGTGCACATCATCGACGGCCAGGTGTCGGACCTGGTGCGCCGCACGCCCACCCTGGTCGACGCCGGCCTGGCGTAAGGAGAGAGCGATGTTCCACTACTACCTCCGCCTGGGCATGCGCAGCCTGCGCCGCAACCCGGCCCTGACCGCGCTGATGGTGCTGATCCTGGCCATCGGCGTGGCCGCCAGCGTGTCGACCCTGACCATCCTGCACGTGATGTCGAGCGACCCGATTCCGCAAAAGAGCGACCGGCTGTTCGTGCCCTTCATCGACAACGGCTCCCCGGAGGGCTACAGCGCGGCCAACGTCGGCAAGAACGATCCGCAACTGAGCTACATCGACACGGTCAACTTCCTCAAAAGCGGGGCCGGCGCGCGCCGCACGGCGCTGTATGGCATCAACGCGACGATAGACCCGCCGCGCAAGACCTTGCCGGTGATGGCCAGCGACGGCATCGCCCCTACGCGCGACTTCTTCGCGATGTTCGACGTGCCCTTCCTGTACGGCCAGCCGTGGAGCGAGGCCGACGACAAGCAGGGCGCCGACGTCGTCGTGCTCAGCAAGGCCTTGGCCGAGACCCTGTTCGGCGCGGTCGACCCGGTCGGCAAGCGGGTGCGCATGATGGGCTTCGACTACCAGGTCGTGGGCGTGCTCAAGCCCTGGCGGCCGCTGCCCAAGTTCTACCGGCTGATCGGCGGCGAAGGCGCGTTCGGGGACGAAGACGCGTTCATGATCCCGTTCAGCTCCGCGATCCGGCACGAGACCGGCCATGCGGGCAGCATGAGCTGCCATGGCGACCGCGATCCCGGCTGGCAGGGATTGCTCGCGTCGGAGTGCACCTGGCTGCAGTTCTTCTTCGAGACGCCCACCAGCGCCGGGCGCGCCGACTTGCAGAACTTCCTCGACAATTACGCCGCCGAACAGCGCAAGTTGGGACGCCTCAGGCGCGCCGCGCCCAACCAGCTGTTCGACGTGCTGCAGTGGATGCAGTTCCTGAAAGTGGTCGACAACGACAGCCGCCTGGCGGCCTGGCTGGCGTTCGGCTTCCTGCTGCTTTGCCTGGTCAATACGGTCGGCCTGATGCTGGCCAAGTTCTCGGTGCGCGCCTCCGAGGTCGGTGTGCGGCGCGCGCTGGGCGCCTCGCGCGGCGCCATCTTCCAGCAGTACCTGACCGAGTCGGCCGCGGTCGGCGTGGCCGGCGGCGCGCTGGGGCTGCTGCTGGCCTACGGCGCGCTGGCGCTGATCGGGATGCAGTCGGACCAGCTGCAGGTCACGGCCCACATGGACTGGCAGATGCTGGTGGCGACCTTCCTGATGGCGCTGACCGCGGCGCTGGTCGCCGGCCTGCTGCCGACCTGGCGCGCATGCCAGGTCACTCCCGCCCTTCACTTAAAATCGCAATGAGGACAAGCATGGAATTCCGCCCTATCCTGTCGGCGCTCATGCGCAGCAAAACCGGCGCCATCCTGGTCGCCCTGCAGGTCGCGATCAGCCTGGGCATCCTGGCCAACGCGCTGCATATCGTGAACCAGCGCCAGGCGGTCGCCGCGCGCCCCAGCGGCATGAGCGACGAAAGCGCGCTGTTCTACATCCGGGTGCGCCATCTGGTGAAAGCCGATCATAACGAGCAGGTGGCGCGCCAGGTGGCCGAGGCGGCCACGCTGCGCGCGGTGGGCGGCGTGACCGGCGCGGCCTGGGTCAACCAGATGCCGATGTCCTGGTCCGGCAACACCACCGGCGTGGCCGCCGATGCGAAACAGGTCGAGCCCAGCGCTCCCGCGTCGTTCTACGTGTCGCCCGACGCGCTGGTGACCACCATGGGCCTGCACATCGTCGAGGGACGCGATCTAAACCCGAGCGACGTGCTCGAGATCGACGCCGACCACGCCGGAAAGCGCATCTTCCCGAACGCGGTGCTGGTGACGCGCGCGCTGGCGGCCAAGGTGTGGCCCGCCAGCGCCAGCGCTATCGGCAAGACGCTGTACTTCGGCACCGGGGCCGACGCCAGGCCGGCGCGCGTGGTCGGGGTCCTCGCGGCGCTGCAAACCCAGGGCGCGGAGCTGGCCGAGCGCGGAGAATTTTCGGTCATTTCGCCGGCCCGCATCACCAACGCCTTCGGTTCACTGTATGTCGTGCGGGCCCAGCCCGGCCAGCGCGAGCGCGTGATCCGCGAGGCCGAGACGGCGCTGCGCGCGGCCGCGCGCACGCCGGTGATCCTCACCACCAGGACGGTGGACCAGGACCGCCAGCAGCGCTACCGCGCCGACCGGGCCATGGCCTGGATGCTGGTTACCGTCAGCGTCCTGCTGCTGCTCGTCACCGCCAGCGGCGTGGTCGGGATGGCCAGCCTGTGGGTCACGCAGCGCCGCAAGCAGATCGGGGTGCGGCGCGCGCTGGGTGCACGCCGCGTCGACATCCTGCGCTACTTCGTCACCGAGAACCTGATGATCACCAGCCTGGGGATCGCGGCCGGCGTGCTGCTGGCGATCGGCCTGAACCAGCTGCTGGTGGCCTACCTGGGAATGGCGCGCCTGCCCCTGCCCTACCTGTTCGCGGGCGCCGGCGTGTTCTGGGCGCTCGGGATCGGCGCGGTGTACGGGCCGGCCTGGCGCGCGGCCACGATTTCGCCGGCCACCGCCACCCGCAGCATCTAGAAGCTGCCGCCGGATGCTATGCTGACGCCATGCCTACCGTACTGATAATCGACGATAACGCCGCCGTCGCGATGGCGCTCGACGTGCTATTCTCGCTGCACGAGATCGACACCATGAGCGCCGCCTCGCCCGCCGCCGGCCTGGCGCTGCTGCAGCGCGCCGCGTTCGACCTGGTGATCCAGGATATGAATTTCGCGGCCGACACCACCTCCGGCGCCGAGGGCAAGGCGCTGTTCGCCGAGATCCGCCGGCGCCACCCCGACCTGCCGGTGATCCTGCTGACCGCCTGGACCCATCTCGACGCTGCGGTCGACCTGGTCAAGTCGGGTGCGGCCGACTATCTGCCCAAGCCGTGGAACGACGACCGCCTGGTCGCCAGCGTGCGCAACCTGCTCGAACTGGGCCAGGCCAACCGCGCCTTGCAGCAGCGCGCACAGCGCGAGCGGCGCCAGCGCCGCGAGCTCGAAGACGGCTTCGACCTGCGCGGCCTGGTGTGGCAGGACCCGGCCACGGAACGCGTGCTGAACCTGGCCTGCCAGGTGGCGCGCGCCGACGTCGCGGTGCTCATCAGCGGCCCCAATGGCGCCGGCAAGGAGCGCATCGCCGAGATCATCCAGGCCAACTCGCAGGTGGCCGGCGGTCCCTTCGTGGTGCTCAACTGCGGCGCGCTGCCGTCCGAGCTGATCGAGGCTGAACTGTTCGGCGCGGACGCCGGCGCCTACACCGGGGCCACCAAGGCGCGCGAGGGCAAGTTCGAGGCGGCCGATGGCGGCACCCTGTTCCTCGACGAGATCGGCAACCTGCCGCTGGCCGGGCAGATGAAGCTGCTGCGCGTGCTCGAAACCGGGCGCTTCGAGCGGCTGGGCTCCAACCGCGAGCGCCAGGTCAAGGTGCGCGTGATCAGCGCCACCAACGCCGACCTGCCCGCAATGATCCGCGCGGGCAGCTTTCGCGAGGACCTGTTCTACCGCCTCAATGTGATCGAGCTGCGGGTGCCACCGCTGGCCGCGCGCCCGGGCGACATCCTGCCGCTGGCGCGCAGCTTCCTGGGCGAGGGCAAGGCGCTGGACGCCTGCGCCCAGGCGGCGCTGCTGGCGCACGCCTGGCCGGGCAATGTGCGCGAACTCAAGAACGTGATGGCGCGCGCCGGCCTGCTGGCGCGCGGCGACACCATCGCCGCGGCCGATCTGGGCCTGCCAGCCGCCGCCCCGCCGGGGACCTTGCCCGGCGCGCCGGCGGGCGTGGAGTCCGAGCCGGACCGCGACGACATCGCGCAGGCCCTGGCGCGCGCCGGCGGCGTGGTGGCGCAGGCGGCCGCCGAGCTGGGTCTGTCGCGCCAGGCGCTGTACCGCCGCATGGAACGCCTCGGGATCGCGCGGCCGTGACGGCGCGCTCGACCCGGGGCGGGCTGGTCGCGCGCCTGACCGCGGCCGCGTTCGCGCTGGGCGCGCTCGGGATCGCGCTCGCGCTGGGCCTGTCCTACCTGCTGCCCGGCCATCCGCTGTGGGCGGGCGCGGCCGCCATGGCCTGTTTGGCCCCGCTGGCGCTGGCCCTCATGCGCGCCCAGCTCAAGCCGATGCTGTCGCTGTTTCGCGCGCTCGAAGGCACTGTGGCCAGCTACCGCGACGGCGATTTTTCATTCAGCCTGCACTGGCCCTATCACGATCAGGTGGCCGACCTGGTCGACGCCCACAACGCGCTGGGGACCGTGCTGCGCGAGCAGCGCCTCGGCCTGGTCCAGCGCGAGCTGCTGCTCGACACGATGGTGCAGAACACGCCGGTGGCGATGCTGCTGGTGGGCGAAGGCGGCGCCATCGTGTACGCCAACGTGGCCGCCCGCCAGCTGCTCAACCACGGGCGCAAGCTCGAAGGCCATCACCTGGACGAAATCCTCAAGCAGGCCGCCGGCGCGCTGGTGGAGGCGCTGGCGCGCGGCGGCGACGGCCTGTTCACGGCCGGCGAAGCCGACGCGGAGGAGGTCTACCACCTGGCGCGGCGCAGCTTCACGCTCAACGGGCGCAAGCACGAGCTGCTGCTGCTGCGCCAGCTCACGCTCGAACTGCGGCGCCAGGAGGTGCAAACCTGGAAGAACGTGATCCGGGTGATCAGCCATGAACTGAACAACTCGCTGGCGCCGCTGGCCTCGCTGGCGCATTCGGGCGCGGAGCTGGTGCGGCGCGGGCAGACCGAGCGCCTGCCGCAGATCCTCGACACGATCGGCGAGCGCACGCGCCACCTGGAGAGCTTCATCCAGGGCTATGCGCGCTTCGCCAAGCTGCCCTCGCCGCGCCTGGAGCAGTGCGCGTGGGAGGAGTTCGTGGCGCGCCTGGCGTCGCAGGTGGCGTTCCGCGTGGCGGGCGAGCTGCCGCGCGCGCCGGCCTGCTTCGATCGGGCCCAGATGGAGCAGGCGCTGCTGAACCTGTTCAAGAACGCGCACGAATCTGGCTCGCCGCCCGAACACGTGAGCCTGCAGGTGAAGCCGGCGCCGGGCAGCCTGCGCATCGAAGTGCTGGACCGGGGGCCGGGCATGAACGACGCGGTGCTGACCAACGCGCTGGTGCCCTTCTATTCGACCAAGCGCAACGGCACCGGACTCGGCCTGGCGCTGGCGCGCGAGATCGCCGAAGCGCACGGCGGACGCATCACCTTGGCCAACCGCGACGGCGGCGGCCTGGCTGTCGCGCTGATCCTGCCGGCGCAAGGTGTATGATGTGGCCCTTGTTTCATCGCTGATCCGCACCTCATGTCCACCGCTTCATCCGTCGGCCGCTTCGACGCCCCTGGCCACCCGCCGGCCACCTTCACCGACTTCAGGGGCGTGCGCTTCCTCCATCTGGGCACCTCGTGGGTGCAGGGCGCGATGCGCATGTCCAAGCCGGACAACATCGAACTCGAGTACGTGCAAATGATGATGATGTGGATGCTGTTCATCGAGCGCCCGCGCCACATCGTGCAGCTGGGCCTGGGCAGCGCCGCCTTGACCAAGTTCTGCTACCAGCGCTTTCCCGACGCGCGCGTGAGCGTGGCCGAGCTGAACCCGAACGTGATCGCCATCTGCCACGCGCTGTTCGGCCTGCCGCCGAACGACGCGCGCCTGAACGTGCGCGAGATGGATGCGCTCGACTTCGTGCTGGACCCGGCCAAGCACAACAGCATCGACGTGCTGCAGGTGGACCTGTACGACGAGCAGGCGCGCGGCCCGGTGCTCGACACGCCCGAGTTCTACCAGGCCTGCGCCGACTGCCTGACCGACACCGGCATCATGACCGCGAACGTGTTCGGCGAGCTGTCCAACTACGACAAGAACCTGCACAACATGGCGCAGGCCTTCGACGCCGTGGTCTGGCTACCCGAGGTGCATGACGCGAACATCATCGTGATCGCCTTCAAGCGCTCACCGCAGATCGATTTCAGCGCGCTGTACGAGCGCGCCGTCGCCATCAAGAAGAGCATGAACCTGCCGGCCAAGAAATGGGTCGACGGCCTCAAGGCGTGGATGCACGACCACCAGGACTAGCCTGTGCGCGCAAGGCGCTGAGCGATTAGCGCGGCTGTTATATTTCGCGCATTTTGGGGCTGGCTGGAGCGTGTATAGTGCTCGGTTGGCGTGCGCGTCGCACGCCCATCACCACGAAGACGACTATGACCATGTTGCGCATCACCGCCGCGCTTGCGCTGGCCGCCGCGAGCCTGCTGGCCTACGCCCAGGCTCCCTCCGTACCCCCTAGCACCGCGGCGGCTGCCCCGGCCCCGCTCAATCCGGCCCTCGAGAACTCGGTCGTGAAGGTATTCTCGACCTTGCGCGGGCCCGACCCATACAAGCCCTGGACCAAGGCGGCACCGGTCGATATCACCGGCTCGGGCGTGGTCATCGAGGGCAAGCGCATCCTGACCAACGCGCACGTGGTCGGCTACGCCAGCCAGGTGCAGGTGCAGGCCAACCAGGCCGGCGACAAATTGTCGGCCACGGTGGTCGCGGTGGCGCCGGGGGCCGACCTGGCCTTGCTCAAGCTGGACGACGAGTCGTTCTTCGACACCCACCCGGCCGTGCTGCGCACCAGCGCCCTGCCGGACGTGCGCGAGCCGGTGTTCGCTTACGGCTACCCGACCGGCGGCAACTCGCTGTCGATCACCAAGGGTATCGTCTCGCGCATCGAATTCACCAACTACAGCCCTTACAGCTCCGGCTTGCGGGTGCAAATCGACGCCGCCATCAATCCGGGCAACAGCGGCGGTCCGGTGATCAGCGGCGACAAGATGGTCGGCCTGGCGTTCGCCACGGCGACCAACGCCCAGAACATCGGCTACATCATTCCCAACGAGGAGATCGCGCTGTTCCTGCGCGACGTAAAGGACGGTAAATACGACGGCAAGCCGGCGCTGCACGACGAGTACCAGACGCTCGAAAACCCGGCCCTGCGCGCCTACCTCAAGCTCGCCCCCAACGTGACCGGCGCGGTGGTGCGCCGCCCGGCCTTCAGCGACAGCGCGTACCCGCTGCACGAGTGGGATGTCGTCACCCGCATCGGCGAGCGGCCGGTGGACAACCAGGCGATGGTCAGCATCGGCCCCAACCTGCGCGTGCGCTTCCAGTACCTGGTGCAGCAGCTGGCCAAGGACGGCAAGGTGCCGCTGACGATCGTCCGCGACGGCAAGACGATGCAGGTGCAAGTGCCGGTGCCGGCGCGCCGCCACCATTTGATCGCGGATCTGAACGGCGCCTATCCGTCGTACTTCATCTATGGCCCGATCGTGTTCTCGCGCGCGACCGCGGAATTCGCCTCCTTCCTGTTCACCAGCGCCCAGGCGGCGGCCGGCTTCAGCATGGTGGGCAGCGCCCTGGTGACCAGGCGCGGCGACCTGGCCACGCCCGAGCGCGAGGAGCTGGTGGTGGTCAGCTCGCCGTTCTTCCCGAATAAGAGCGTGACCGGCTACAGCCAGCGTTTCGGTTCCGTGGTCGAATCGGTCAATGGGACGCCGGTGCGCAGCCTGGCGCACCTGGTGGCGCTGCTGCGCGACGCCAAGGACGAACTGGTGGTGCTGCGCTTCGAGCAGCGCCACGCCGAAACGATGGTCCTGCGGCGCAAGGACGTCCTCGACGCGACCGAGTCCATCCTGAGCGACAACGGCATCCGCATGCAGGGCTCGCAGGACATGCTCGAGATCTGGAACCGCAAGTAAGCACGGTCCGGCCGCCCGCATGGCCGGCGCCTGCGCGTCAGCGCTTGGCCATCTCCTTGTCGACGCTGGCCTGGGTCTCTGGGTGGTAGTGCGGACGCGCTTTCTGGTACAGCGCTTCGGCCCAGGCGCGGTCCTCGGGCTGCTTGCGTAGCGCGGCGTACAGCGGCACCACGAACTTCTGCCGGCCCACGCTCATGAGGAAGGCTTCGAGCGGAGCGCGGATATCGCGGTAGCCGGCGTCGATGGCGGCGCGGTAGAAGCGGAACGCGACTTCGTTATTGGTGGTCTTGCCCAGCCCGAAGGCGTCGTCGAGCTCCTTGAGCTGGGCCGGGCCGGCCTTGCCGTCGACGTCGTTCAGGAATTTCATCCATTCGGCGGCGCTCCACTTCGGCTTGTTCAGCCCTGCCGTGGGCAGCGTGCCGGCCAGCCAGGCGTCGCGCGCCGCGGCCAGGGCGGTCAGGCGCGGCGACACCGCGCGCACCGCGCTGGCCGGGATGCCCGGACCATACAGCCACTCATCGAGTTCGGCCTCGCTCATCGCCTCGGGATGGGCGGCCAGCAGGTGCGTGTGCAGGTAATCGACGAACTGCGCCGTGGTCACGCTCTGGAAGGCGTGCTGGTCGAACCAGCCGCGCAGGAAGGGATCGAACACCTTGCGTCCAACCCGCTGCTCGAGGGTGCGCAGCAGCCAGGCGCCCTTTGGATAGGCCAGCTCCTGGTCGGTGTAATGCTCGTCGGAGGTGTCCGGGTCGCGCGTGAGCAGGGCCTGCCTGGCCGGCGCGATGGTGTCCAGCGAGGCCAGCGCCTCCTCCTGCTGCAGCTGCAGGTTCATGGTGGCGAACTCGGGCCCGTAGATGGCTTCGATGATGCGCATGGTGACGTATTCGGTGAAGCCCTCGTTGAGCCACCAGTGCTTCCACGAGGCGTTGGTGACCAGGTTGCCCGACCAGCTGTGCGCCAGCTCGTGGGCGATCAGGTCCACCAGGCTGCGGTCACCCGCGATCATGGTCGGGGTGACGAAGGTCAGGCGCGGGTTCTCCATGCCGCCAATCGGGAACGACGGCGGCAGCACCAGCAGGTCGTAGCGCCCCCACCGGTAGGGGCCGTACAGCGCCTCGGCGGCCTTGATCATCTTTTCGGTGTCGGCCAGTTCGTAGGCGGCGGCGGCGATGCGCTTGGGCTCCGCGTACACGGCGCTGCGCGGACCGAGCCGGCGCGCCCGCAGTTCGCCGATGGCGATCGCCAGCAGGTAGCTGGGTATCGGCTGCGGCATCTTGAAGCGCCAGCCGCCCAGGCCGATGCCGCCGCGGTCGTTGTCGGCGCTCATGACCACGCGCAGGCCTTGCGGCGCGTCGATCCGGGCGGTATAGGTGAAGCGCACCGCCGGCGTGTCCTGCAATGGAATCCAGGAGCGCGCGTCGATGGTTTCGGACTGGCTGAACATGAACGGGCGCTTGCCCGACAGCGTCTGCGCGGGCGTGAGCCATTGCAGGGCCGGGGCGCTGGGCGCCGTGTGGTACCAGATGCGCACCTTGTCACTCTGGCGCGGCAGGGTGATGTGCAGGGCCTGGCCCTTCTTGGCGTCGAGCGGGTCCAGCGTATACGGCACCGAGGTCCAGCCGCCGCCGCGCCGGCTGGCTTCGATCTTGGCGATGCTCAGCGCGCGCGTGTCCAGGTCGAGCGTGCGCGCGGCCGGGTCGAGCCAGTCGAGCGAGAGCACGGCGAAGCCGGACAGGATCTTCTTGTCGAAGTCCGCCTTCAGGTCAAGCTGCAGCGCGCGCGTCTTGACCTGGTCGTAGCGCGCGTAGCTGAGGGGGTCGAGGGCGAACGCGCAGGCGCTCCACAACGTCAATACGGCGCACAGGGCGCCGCGCTTGAAATACGGATGGTTCATGGCGCTCCTTCACGATGGCTAGCCGGGCGCCATGGAGGATAGCACTTTTCGCGTGCCGCGCCCGCTCGCTGTACAGCTAGGCGGCGGGCCGGCGCCGGCTCAAGCAGGTCTGGCGCTGATCGCCGGATGAAGCGGGTCTGGCGTTGCGCGCCTGCCCGCCCTGCCTGCCCTGCCCTGCCGGCCTATCCTGACCGCCCTTCCCGGCCTGGCTTGCCTTGCTTGCCCGGCGTCGCGACAGCCGCGCCGGCGCCGCCCGTGACGCTCTGGGTCACCCACACCGGCGCCGACCACAGGATCTTGCCGTCGCTCTGGGTCAGCCTGGCGTAGTAAAAATGCTCGCCCACCGACGGCGTGACGCTGGCGGTGGCGCTCGCGGCCAGCACGGACACCGTGCCGTTGCGGCCCGGCACACCCTCCATCAGCTCGACGGTCGAGACGGTCTGGCCGTCGCCGCTGGCGAAGTTGACCGTCAGTGTGAGCAGGCCGCTGTTGGCGAAGCGCTCGCCCATGATGTGGCCGTTGGCGGTGAGCACCAGCTGGGCGTTCTTGTCCATGGTGGCGAACACGCGCCGCGCGCGCACCGCCTCGAGGAAGCTGGCCTGGCTCAGCGCCACGCCGTTGGGGATCAGCACGCCGGTCCGGTTGGAATAGGACGCGCCCCAGTTGGCGCAGTGATTGTCCTGGTCGCTGCTGAAGGCCAGGTGGTAGCCGGCCTCGAGCGCCTTGTCGCAGGCGGCCTCGTAGTTGCTGCGCCGGGTTTCGGTCTCGGTCGTGTTGGCCGAAAACGCCGAGCTGTTGAGCACCTCGCACAGCGCCATGGCCTGGTCGCCGTCGGCGGTGTAGCCGAGCGCAACGCCGTTGACGAGGAACTGGCCGTTCAGCGCCGGATGGTTGAACTGGCCGACCCAGCGACGCTGGCGCATCACGGTGTAGAGGGCGGCGTAGTCGCTCTTCGGGGTCAGCGTGTCGCCGATCAACTGGCCGCCGGCGTTGCGCTCCCACTCCAGCAATGCCGGCGAGTTGAAGATGTTCATGTGCCCGCCATTGGTGATCACGCCCCACTCCAGACCGTACAGCGCCAGGAAGCCCGGATGGCTGGCGCTAAATCCCGCCGCCGCGGCCAGGCCGGACTGGTAGAGGGCGCGCGCGGCGGCGGGGTCGGCCGCGGTGTTGGTGCCGTCCGAGCCGTCGTACATGTGGTTGTGCTCGGACGCCATCAGGATGTCCAGGCCGTGCTCGCGCGCGTAGGCGTAGGCGTCGGCCGGACTGCCCACGCCTGTCTGCGGCGTCTGCGCGCCGGTGCAGGTGGCCAGCGCGCCGCCGCCGTCGCTGTGGTTGGTCTGGCTGTGCAGGTTGCCGTAGTAGACCGTGTACGGCAACGCGGCCGGCGCCGGCGCGGCATGCGGCGCGGCCAGCATGCCCGCCGCGCCGGGCGCGTCCCCCGCGGCGCCGGTGGGCAGGGGCGAAAACGGCGGCAGCGCCGGCGGCGTGCGGGGGCCCACCGCGATGTCCCAGGCCTGCTCGACCAGCTCGTCGCCGGCCTGCTCGAAGGCCTGGTCGATCGCCTCGCCGGACGGGTCGGCGCGCGGGCCGGCCGGGCGGGCCGAGGCCTGCAGGCGCACCCGGTACACGCCGTCGGGCAGCAGGGCGCCGCCGACACGCCCGGGCCAGCGCACCGTGACCGTGAGCGGGCGTTCCAGCAGCCGTTCAACGCCCTCCCAGCGGCGCACCTCCTGCCCGGCCGGCCCGATCAGCGCGAGGCGCCAGCTGATGTCCTGGGCGGTCTCGACGTGGGGGTAAGAAAAAGCCATGGTGAAGCTGCGCGCCTCGGTGTCGCCGGCCGTTTTTTCGGCGGCGTAGGGCGCGTGCAAGGTGGCGTCGAATTCGCGGTGGTCGAGCGGGCCCGCGCAGGCAGCGCAAGTGGTCAGCGCGAGGCAGGCGGCGAGGCGATGAAGGCGAATGCGGTGCATGGTTTCCCCGTTCTCTTGAGCCGGTTTGCCAATAAATTGTCGCAACCAGGCATGACCACGCGATGACGGGGAGTATTCGAGATGACTGTTGAATTGCAGTGCGATTGATATGAAATAAGCGCGCGGAAATCTGGATTTCCGGCGGGGAATTCAGTGCCTTGCTTAGGAGTTATTGCGGGGAAATTGATTGCTCGTGAACACAGGCAAGCGGCGAGCGCCACTGGCCCGCTCCGCGCGGCTCGCCGCGCCATCGGATAGCGCCGACGCGCGCCGCCGTCCTGCCGCTTGCGCCGGGCCATGGGTTCCGGTCGGCGCCGGAACCCATGCCACGCCTCTCACGCCAGCTGCTAGCGCTTGACGCGCACCTCGACCGCGTGCGCGCGCTCGTCGTTGAGCATCAGCACGGTGCCGCCCTCCACCGGAGCGCCATCGACCGTCAGGCTGGCCTCGGCGCCGGCCACCACGTTAATGGTGTAAACCGTTTCCCGGTAGCGGTAGGTGAGGCGGAAGCCGGGCCAGTCGGCCGGCACGCACGGCGCCAGCGTCAGGCGGTTTTCCGCCACCGACAGGCCGAGCAGGGACTCCGTCATCAGGCGGTACATCCAGCCCGACGAGCCGGTGTACCAGCTCCAGCCGCCCCGGCCCACGTGCGGCGAGACCGCGTACACGTCGGCCGTCACCACGTAGGGCTCGACCTTGTACAGGGCTGCCTCCTGCGGGGTGCTGGCGTGGCGCACCGGATTGATCATGCGCAGCAGCTCCCACGCGCGCGCGCTGTCGCCCATGCGTGCGAAGGCCATGGCGGTCCAGATGGCGGCGTGGGTGTACTGGCCACCGTTCTCGCGCACGCCCGGCACGTAGCCGCGGATGTAGCCGGGATTGAGCGTGCCCTTGTCGAACGGCGGATCGAGCAGCTGGATCAGGCCGTAATCGCGCCGCACCAGGCGCTGGTCGACCTGGCGCATGGCGATCGCGCTGCGCTCGGGATCGGCGGCGCCCGACAGCACGCCCCAGCTTTGCGAGATCGAGTCGATCTGGCACTCGTCGTTGGTGTGCGAGCCGAGCGGCGTGCCGTCGTCGAAATACGCGCGCCGGTACCACTGGCCGTCCCACGCGTGCTGCTCGACGTTGCGTGCGATCGTCAAGGCCTCGTTGCGGCAGGTGGCGGCGAAGGGATGGTCGCCGTGCACCACCGCCACCTCGGCGAAGCGCTGCAGCACCTCGAAGAAGAAGAACGCCAGCCACACGCTCTCGCCCTTGCCTTCGTTGCCGACCCGGTCCATGCCGTCGTTCCAGTCGCAGGTGCCGATCAGGGGCAGCCCGTGCTCGCCGTAGCGCATGCCGCGCTTGATGGCGCGCACGCAGTGCTCGTACAGGTCGCCGACCTGGTTCGAACGGTGCGGCATGTCGTAGTAGGACTCCTCCTCCTGCTTGAGCACGCGCCCTTCCAGGAACGACACGGGCTCGGTCAGCACGCTGACGTCGCCCGTGCCGATCACGTAGCGGTGCGCCGCCAGCGGCAGCCACAGGTAGTCGTCCGAGCAGTGTGTGCGCACCCCGCGGTCCGACGGCGGATGCCACCAGTGCTGCACGTCGCCCTCGATGAACTGGTGGGCGGCGCACAGCAGCAGGTGCTCGCGCAGCAGGTGCGGTTCGGTGTGGATCATCGCCATCGCGTCCTGCAGCTGGTCGCGGAAGCCGAACGCGCCGCCGGACTGGTAGTAACCGCTGCGGGCCCAGAAGCGGCAGGCGATGGTCTGGTACATCAGCCAGCCGTTGGCCAGCACGTCCATGGTCGGATCGGGGGTCTCGACCTGGATCGCGCCGAGCGTGTGGTCCCAGTGGCGGCGCACCATGTCGAACGCCGCCAGGGCGGCCTGGCTGCCGCGGTACTTCTGCACCAGGCCGCTGGTGTCGGCGGTACGCCGTCCACCCACGCCCAGCATGAACACCAGCTCGCGTTCCTCGCCCGGCTGCAGTTCGATGCTGACCTGGATCGCCGCGCACGGGTCGAGCGCGGCGCCGACCTTGCCGGACAGGCGAGCGCGGCTCATGGCGGCCGGGCTGGCGAGGATGCGGTTGCGGCCGATGAACTCGTTGCGGTCGGCCGTCACCGTGCGCATCTGGGCGTCGGCGTGGAAGAAGCCGACCCGGCCCGCGAACTCGGTGTTGTAGGCATTGCGGGCGAACAGCGCGCCGCTGGCCGGATCGAGCTCGGTGATCACGTGCATGGCCGACTTGGCGCGCAGGTCGCCCAGCACCCACTCGACGTAGCCGGTGACGGAGATGCGGCGCGGCAGGGTGCTGTCGTTGCGCAGCTTGATGACCGAGTACTTGATCGACGCGTCCAGCGCCACGAAGGTCAGCAGCTCGCTGGCGATGCCTTCCTGGCGATGCTCGAACACGCTGTAGCCGAAGCCGTGGCGGGTCACGTAGTCGCCCTCGCCGCGCGCCGGCAGCGCGCTCGGCGACCAGTATTTGCCGGACTGCTCGTCGCGGATGTAGAAGGCCTCGCCGCCCTTGTCGGAGACGGGATCGTTGTCCCACGGGGTCAGGCGGAATTCGTGGGCGTTCTCGCTCCAGGTGTAGGCCTGGCCGCTTTCCGAGACCACGCTGCCGAAGTTCGGATTGGCCAGCACGTTCACCCACGGCGCCGGGGTGCGGGTGGCGCCGCCGGTGCGGATCACGTATTCGCGGCCGTCCTCGCTGAAGCCGCCCAGGCCGTTTTCGAGGATCAGGCGGCGCGCGGGCGCCGGCGCGGCGGCGCGCAGCTGCACGGCGTCGGCGCGCGGGTCGGGCACCAGCATGGCCAGCTTGGGCATGACCGGCACGGCGCGCTTGATCTGGTCGGCCAGGCTGCCGCGCTCGTCGGACAGGATGGCGCGCGCCACCGACTGCATCAGCACCCGGTCCTCGGTGGAGATCTGGTCCAGCAGGCGCACGAAGATGCCGCCGGGGCGGTCGATCGCCTGGGCGTCGATGCCGGAGGCGATCAGGCCCATGATCTGGTCATGCAGCGCCTGGCGGTAGCCCGACTGGTCTTCGTACCAGATCACCAGGTCCACCACCAGGCCCTTGAGGCGCCAGTAGGCGTGCGCCTGCACCATCTGGCGCGCCAGGTCGAGGTTGGCCGGATCCTTGATCTGCATGAGCACGATCGGCAGGTCGCCCGAAATGGCGTAGGCCCAGAGGCCCGACTGGCCGCGCTGGTTGCGGATCAGGACCGCGGGATCGGCGCGAAGGGCGGCGTTGGGGTAGATCACGGTGCTGGCCAGGCGGCTGTAGAGCTGGGCGTCGGACTCGCTCGCGTTGAGCTGGCGCAGCACCACCTGGCTGTGGGTCCAGGCCAGTTCGAACACCCGGTCGGCCAGGTGGCGGTCCTGGTATTTGTCGATCAGGTGCAGCGCGGCCTCGCGCGTGTCGGTCATGCCGGTGACGACGTCGAAGGTCACGGCCTGGTCGGGTTCCAGCGTGACCTTGTAGCGGATCGCCACCACCGGGTCGAGCACCGAGCCTTCGCTGCCCTTCAACGGTTCGCTGTCGCGCAGCGCCTGGGGCGCCACGTTGCTGTTGCCGCGGCCGAGGAAATCGGCGCGGCTGGTTTCGTAGGAGACGTCCAGCGCCACCCCGTCATGCAGGGTGACCAGATTGAGCAGCCACGGCATCTGCTCGTCCTTGGTGCGCGGACGGCGGGTGCACAGGATGGCGTTCTCGCCGCGCAGGATCTCGGTCTGCACGAACAGCTTGGAAAACGCCGGGTGGGCGTTGTCGGCCGCGGCCGGCGCCATCACCACTTCGGCGTAGCTGGTGAATTCGATGGTGCGCCGCGCCGTGGTCATGTTGGTGATGCGGGTGCGCCGCATCTCGATGTCGTCCTCGGGCGAGACCACCATTTCGGTGTACAGGTCCAGGCCGCGGTCGTGGCGGCGGAACTCGGCCCGCCCTTCGGAGAAGATGACTTCGTATTTCTTCGGCTCGACCAGGGTCGGCTGGTAGGTGGTGGACCAGAACTGGCCGCTGTCGAGGTCGCGCACGTAACTGAAATTGCCCCAGTTGTCGCAGGTGGTGTCTTCGCGCCAGCGCGTCACGGCCAGGTCGCGCCAGCGGCTGTAGCTGCCGCCGGCGCTGGTGACCATCACGTGGTAGCGGCCGTTCGAGAGCAGCTGCACTTCCGGCTGCGCGGTGGTGGTCTGGGTGATGATCCGCATCGGCATGACCGCTTCCTGCGGGGTCGCGCGCAGCGCCGCCACTTCGGCCGTGTTGGAGTAGAACGCGCCCTCGCGCGGCACCCGCTCCTGCAGCACCAGCAGGGTCGATTGCAGCAGCGGATCGGATTCGAAGCGGCGCTGCATCGGGCGGTCGTGCAGCAGGTAGCTGATGGCCAGCAAGCCCATGCCCTGGTGGTGGGCCATGAACGAGCGCACCACGGCGAAGTCCTGGCCGCGCGGCAGGCGCGCGGTGGTGTAGTCGATCGCCTCGTAGAAGCCGTACTTGCCCATGAAGCCCAGTTCGGCCATGCGCTGCAGGTTCTCGCAGGCGGCGTCCGGCTCGACCATCAGGCCGAGCATGGTGGCGTAGGGGGCGATCACCATGTCGTCGGCCAGGCCGCGCTTGAGGCCCGTGCCGGGCACCCCGAAGGCGCGGTACTGGTAGTTCAGGCTGGCGTCGACGGTGTTGTAGCCCGACTCGGAAATCCCCCATGGGATGTTGCGCTGGCGCGCATAGTCGATCTGGGCGTTGACCACCCCGCGGTAGGTCTGGTCGAGCAGGGTGTTCAAGTAGTTCGGCATGACCAGCAGCGGCATCAGGTACTCGAACATCGAGCCGCTCCACGACAGCAGCAGCTGGTGGCCGCCGACGATGCACAGCTGGCGCCCGAGCGCGAACCAGTGCTCCTGCGGGAACTGCCCTTGGGCGATGCCGACGAAGCTGCACAGGCGGATTTCGGACGCCAGCAGGTCGTAGCAGGCCGCGTCGAGGCGGCGGTCGCTGACGTTGTAGCCGATCGCCAGCAGGTTGGTGGTCTTGTTGTACATGAACCCGAAGTCCATGTTGGCGAAGGCACGCGCCTGCTCGGCCAGGGTGGCCAGGCGCTCCATGCGCGCGGCGGCGCGGGCGCTGCCCAGCGCGACGAGCTGGTTGAGGGTCTGCTGGCGTTCGCGTTCGCTCGGCGCCAGGTCGGTGCTGGGGCTGGCCGCGACGGCCAGGCTGGCCAGCTCGCGCAAGGTCGGCATGCGGGTGAGGCTGGAGTCGGCCACGTATTCCTGGGCCGACTGCATCCACGGCGCCAGCTCGAGCAGCTCGGCGTGGGTGGAGTAACACTGCTCGACCAGCTTCTCGGCCCAGCCCTGCAGGGTCGCTTCGGCGGCCGGCGGCATGGCGGTCACGATGGCGTCGGCGCAGGCGGCCAGGCGTGCCAGCGCGTCCACCATGCCCGGCAGCGAGGCGGTGTCGCTCATGCGTTCGGGCCGCAGCTCGGCGTGCATCGCCGCCAGCGCGGCCGCGAGCGCGGGAGTCGCGTCAATGGCGTGCTCCTGCACCACGCGCAGGGTGATGGCAATGCCGTCGATGCACTGGCGGCTGACGATCGGCTGGTCGGCCAGCGCGGCCAGGCCCGGGGCCAGGGTCAGCAGGTGGCCGGCCAGGTTGCCGCTGTCGACCGCCGACACGTACATCGGCTGCAGCGGCGCCAGGGTCAAGGTGTCGTACCAGTTGTAGAAGTGGCCCAGGTGGCGGTCCATGCGCGCCATGGTGGCGAAGGTGTCGCTGGTGCGCTGGATCACGCGCCCGGTGGTGATGAAGCCGAAGTCCCAGGCGGTCAGGTTGGCCAGCAGCGCCATGCCGATGTTGGTCGGCGAGGTGCGGTGGGCGATGACGCGGGACGGGTGCTCCTGCATGTTGTCTGGCGCGAGCCAGTTGTCCTCGGGGCCGGCGAAGGTCTCGAAGAAGCTCCAGGTCTTGCGCGCCAGCGACTGCAGGAACAGGGTCTGCGGCGAGCTCAGATTGGTGATGACGCGCTCCACCGGCAGGCTGATCCACCATGACACCACCGGCGCCAGGAACCACAGCAGCAGCACGGGCGCGGCCACCGGCAGCGCGGCCGGGTTCACGAACGACAGCAGCAGCGCGCTGGCCATCGCCAGGAAGGGCGAGAACCACATGCCGACCCAGTTCGATTCCATGTCGGTCGAGGAGCGTGCCAGGCTGGACGGGCGCCACTCGAGCAGGTGGCGGCGCGTGACCAGCATGCGCCACGAGGCGCGCGCCGCCGCGCCCAGGCTGAACCAGGCTTCGTAGGGCAGGAAGGCGAGCGTGAGGGCGGCGTGGCCGAACATCAGGCGCGCGCTTTTCCCGGCCGTGCGCAGGTGCTGGAACCACAGCACGTCGTGGGGTTTTTCAAGCAGGTCGGAAATCACGCTCACGATGGTCGGCAGGAAGATCACCGACAGCACCGCGACGGTCCAGAACAGGGGGGACGGGAGCAGCGCCCAGCAGGCCACCAGCAAGGCGGTCAGGGCCGGCGCCACCACGCTGCGGCGCAGGTTGTCGAACAGCTTCCAGCGCGACAGCGCCGACAGCGGATTGCGTTCGCGCTTGCCGTTCGCGCCGGGGACGGTGGGCAGCAGCCAGCCGGCCAGCTGCCAGTCGCCGCGGGTCCAGCGCTGGCGCCGGCTGACGTCGTCGCTGTAGCGCGCCGGATAGGCTTCGTAGAGCTTGGCGTCGCTGAGCAGGCCGGCGCGCAGGTAGCAGCCTTCGAGCAGGTCGTGGCTGAGGATCTGGTTGTCGGGCAGGCGCTTGCCGAGCACCGTCTCGAAAGTGTCGACGTCGTAGATGCCCTTGCCGATGAAGGAGCCTTCCAGGAACACGTCCTGGTAGACGTCGGACACGGTGCGGGTGTAGGGGTCGATGCCCGGCTCGCCGCCGCACAGGGTTTCGTAACGCGAGGCGTGCTCTCCCGGCAGGGCCGCGGCCACGCGCGGCTGCAGGATGCCGTAGCCTTCGACCACGCGGCCGACGGCGGCGTCCAGGCGCGGACGGTTCAGCGGGTGGGCCATGGTGGCGATGAACTGGCGCGCGGCGTCGCGCGGCAGCTGGGTGTCGGTGTCGAGCGTGATCACGTAGCGCACGTCGCTCAGGCAGTCGGCGCAGCCGGCGACGCAGGAGAAGGCGTCGCGCGCGCCGCCGCGCAGGAAGGCGTTGAGCGCGGCCAGCTTGCCGCGCTTGCGCTCGAAGCCGATCCAGGCGTTTTCGGTGGCGCTCCACAGGCGCGGCCGGTGCAGCAGCAGGAAGGGTTCGACCTGCTCCTTGACCGAGAGCGGATCGCCGTTGTCGTCAACGCTGTCGACGGTGATGTCGTGGCGGTAGCGCGCGTTGAGCTCGTCGATGCGGCGGCGCGCGTGCTCGACCAGGGCCTCGTCCTCGGGCATGTGCTCGCGCGGCGCGTCGGCGAAATCGGTCAGCAGGCAAAAGCGGATGTTGGGGTCGCGGTTGGCCAGGTAGCGCACCTCGAGCTGCTCGCACAGCGCTGCCACGTTGTCGTGGCTGTAGATCATGGTCGGGATCGCGACGATGGTGCGCGCGTCGGCCGGAACGCCGAACTTGAAGTTCATGCGCGCCAGCGGATGCGGCCGGGTCAGCTGGGTGGCCATGAAATTGACCAGCGCCAGCGCCAGCTGGCTGGCGCCAACGACCGTCAGCACGCCCAGCAGCGCCAGCAGCGTGCCCTCCAGGCCGTCGTCGGAGGCATGCTTGACGATGGCGCCGGTAAACAGCACGGCAAACAGGAAAATCGCGCCCAGGTAGGTGGTCAGCGGCGCCCGGCGCGCGCTGCGGCGCAGCGCGGCGCTGGGCGGAAAGCGGGCCGACAGGCGCTGCTCGAGCAGCGGCAGGCCCTTGCCAACCAGGTAGTAGCCGACGTGGCGGGTGCGTTCGTCCAGGCCGCCCGCGGACAGGTCGCGGTTCTCCATGGCCAGCCCGAGGGCCTGCTCGGCCACCTGCACCTCGGTGTAGTCGCAGCGCTTGGCCAGGGCCTCGACCACGTGGCGGTAGGTGTCGCGGGTGGCGAACTCCATGCGGCCGTAGGTGTCGGCCGGGTCCATGCGCAAGGTCTGTTCGACCGCGCTCATGGTCTCGACGAACTCCTGCCAGTCGGTGGTGCCGAGGAAGCGCAGGCTGCCGATGCTGTTGCTGATCGAGACCTGGTCGGCGGCCTGCTGGCCGATCTCGGCCTGGATCTGCTGCTCGATGGTCAGGCCGGCGTCGGCCAGGCGCGTGGTGACCCACTGCAGCGCCAGGGTCAGCGCCGGGCTCTGGCCCTGCAGGCGGCGCGCCAGTTCGGCCACGAAGCCGCTGTTCATCGGCTGGCCGGAGCGGGCCAGGTCGGCCACCAGCAGGATCAGGTTGCTCGGGTGTTTTTCGGCCGTCTCGACCATCTGGTCGGCCCAGGTGTTGGCGCGGTCGCGCTGGAGGCGGTTGTCGTACACGCGCGCGGCCACGCGGCGCAGGTTCTCGATCAGCGCCAGGCGCAGCATGATGGGGATGGCCCACAGCTCGCCCAGCTTGAGGGGCGCGATATCCTGGTAGGCGTCGACGAAGCGCGCCAGGCTCTCGGGGTCGACCCGGCCGTCGCCGTGCGAGATGATTTCGAGCGCGATCTGGTAGGCGCGCGGCGTGCCCTCGGCGTCCTCGTTGGCCAGGCGCGGCAGCTCCTTGCTGTAATTCTTGGGCAGGTGGCGGCGCGCGGTGCGGATCTGCTCTTCGATCAGGTAGAAGTTGTCGAGCAGCCATTCGGAGGCCGGGGTGATCTGGCGCCCAGCCTTGATGGCGGCGGTCAGCTCGGAACAGGTATCGCTGATGACGGTGGCGTTCTCGGACAGCCGCGCGAGCAGGCGGTCGGGGCCGCCCTTCTTGCTTAGCAGGTGGCGGCCGGCCAGGAACTTGCCGTGGGAAGCCATCTGGCCGGCGCTGAAGAGTTCGGAGCGCAGCGGCGTCTCTTCGTCGACGTTCAGCTCGCCGTCGACGGCTTGGCGGAATTGGTACAGGGTATCCGGCAGGACAGTTTTTTCGTGATTCAACGGAGACCTCGCGTGGGCATGGAAAGCCAACACGCTGCGTTACAGCGAGTTGCGGCCGGGTCGAACGGCTATTTCCATGGTAGAAGGAAACGGCCGTTTTGACTGTGCGCCAGCGTACACAACGGCTGTCGCGGGGCTACAATGGGCGGGCCGGAGTGGCAACTGCGGCCCCGCGCGGCCTGCGGGGAGCGGCCGTGGCGAGCGCCAGACCAGCGGCGCGCGCACCCTGCGTAGCCTCACCCGCACCGATTGCAACCCCAGGAAGGATTCGATGAACAAACGTGCGCTGCAAGTTGCCACCGGGATCTTGGCCGCCGTCCCGACCATCACCGGCATCGTCGGCCTGATGGGCCTGTCCGATCCCCTGTACGCGAGGCTGGCGCTGCCGGCCGACGCCACGCTCGACAGCAACCTGCGCTTCCTCTCGGGGGTGTGGCTGGGACTGGGTCTGTGCGCGTTCTGGCTGCTGCCACGCATAGAGCGCGAAACCGTCCTGTTCCGGGCGCTGTGGCTGATGATTTTCGCCGGCGGCGTCGGGCGGGTCTTGTCGCTAATTCTTGCCGGGGTGCCATGGCCGCCGTTCATCGGGTTCACCGCGCTCGAGATCGTCGGCGCGCCGCTGTTCGTGTGGTGGCAGCATCAGCTCGCGTGTGCGGGCGCCCCTGCTGCCGGCGCAAGCGCCGATGGCGGGCCGGGCGTGCGCCAGGCCGGCGCCGGCGTCTAGAAATGCCAGCGCAGCGAGGCGGTGAGGCTGCGTTCGTCTTGCTGGGGAGCCACGCCGATCAGGGCGCGCGCGGGTCGCTCGCTCTTGACTTGTAGCAACTCGCACACCAGATTGAGCGAGTCCGTGAGCTCCAGCGCGTAGGCCAGCGCCAGCGCGCGGCCGTGTTCCATGTTCGGGTCGCGCGCGATGCGGTCGTCCTCGTCTTCCTTCACGGCAAAGTGATCGTAGCGGACCGTGGCCAGGCCGGGGCCGAGGCGGTGGCTGGCCAGCAGGAACCAGGAATCAAAGTTGACGTACACGGCGTCGCGCCCCATCAGGGTGGAACCGCGCATGGCCTGGGCCAGCAGTTCCCAGCCCGCGCCGGGCAGCAGGCGCACGCCCAGGTGCTGGAAGCGGGTGCGCCAGCTGTACTGGCGGTCCTCGACGATCAGCGGATTGGCGCGGTTGTCGTATTGCATCGCCGTCAGCGTGATCCAGCCCTGGTAGCCGTAGCTGGCGCCCACGTAGTAGCCGAGCCGGTCGTCGATTTCGCGGAAAGGGTGGATGGTCTGGCTCTGGCGCGCGAGCGGCCCGCCGCTGGCGTACACCGGCAGGCCGGACAGGCGCAGCGGCTCGGTCAGGCTGGTGATGCGCTCGCTCAGGGTCCAGCCGCGCCAGGCCAGCAGGGTGCCGGTCTCGTCGTTCCAGCCGAACACGGCCGCGCTGAGGCCGACGTCGTGCGGCGAGCCGGCCAGGCGTCCGTTGCGCTGGACGGTCCATTCGAGGCCCTTGGTGCGCAGCTCCTCGCCGATCCAGCTGTTGATGGCCGAGCTGGACACGGTGCGGCTCGGGGTCCAGCCGACGCTGTCGTAATCGAGTTCCAGGCTGCTGGCGGGGAAGAACGCGCCGGCCTTGACCCGGGTTTTCCAGGCCCCGCCCGGGATCGGGTTCCAGCCGAGCCAGGCTTCGTTCACACCCAGCAGGCCGCGCCGGTCGTCGCTGGCGTTGGCCACCACGGTGGCGCTGACGGTGTCGGAAAGGTCGGCGGCGGCGCTCACGGTGGCCTGGCCCAGGCGCAGGCCGGACTGGTCGTAGCGCAGCTTGCCCAGGCCTTCGTGCAGCCAGCTGGGCGAGGCGTCCACCGCGACGGCGCGCAGGTCGACCAGGCCGTGCACCTCGATGGCGCGGGCGGCCGGCATGGCGGCGGCCGCGAGGGCGATGGACAGCAACGTTCTCGTGAGGAAACTCATCGCCGTATTATGGCCCAGCTTCCTCGGGGAAAGAAAAATATGTGCGGCCGTCGTTTAAACCAAATTAAAATTCCCGCGTTCCGTGGCATCATTGCCGCGCCCGCCTCGCACAGGACCCACCCATGAGCCTATTCCGCCGCCTCCCGCCCCTCGCCGCCGCCGCCGTGCTGCTCGCCGCCCAGGCGGCGCCGGCAGAGGAACAGCTGGTGACGATCGGCGTGAGCGGCCCGCTGTCGGGCCCCAACGCCTTCGCCGGCAAGGACGACGAGAACGGCGCCCGCCTCGCGCTCGAGGAGCTCAACGCGCGCCACCTCAAGGTCGGCGGCAAGGCGCTGCGCTTCGTGCTGCAGTCCGAGGACGACCAGGGCGACCCCAAGGCCGGCGTGGCGGTGGCGCAGAAGTTCGCCGACGCCGGCGTCGGCTTCGTGCTGGGGCCGTACAACTCCGGCGTGGCCATTCCCGCCGCGCGCGTCTACAACGACGCCGGCATCCTGATGTCAACCGTCGGCACCAATCCCAAGATCACCCAGTCCGGCTACAAGAACGTGTTTCGCATCGTCGCCAGCGACACCCAGGCCGGCGCCGCGATGGCGGCCTACGCGGCGCGCCAGCGCAAGCTCAAGCGGGTCGGCGTGATCGACGACCGCGGCGCCTTCGGCCAGGGCATCGCGGACGAATTCATCAAGCAGGCCAAGGCGCTCGGCATGAGCGTGGCCGGGCACGAATACACCAGCGACAAGGCCAGCGATTTCAGCGCCATCCTGACCGCGCTCAAGGCCGCCAAGGCCGAGGCGGTGTTCTTCGGCGGCTACGCGGCCCAGGCCGCCCCGCTGGCGCGCCAGATGCGCGCGCTCGGCCTGAACGTGCCGCTGTTGGGCGGCGACACCTTGTGCAGCCCCGAGATGGCCAAGCTCGGCGGCGACGCGGTCGGCGCCAATGTCCTGTGCGCCCAGGGCGGCGCGCTGCTCGACCGGCTGGCCCGCGGCCCGGCCTTCCAGGCCCGCTACCGCGCCCGCTTCAAGCAAGACCCGGACGTGTACGCAGCCGCGTTCTACGACCAGGCCATGTTCCTGGCGCAGGCGATGCAGGCGTCCAACTCGACCGATGCGTCGGTGGTCGGCGCGGCCCTGCACGCGAGCAGCTACCAGGGCGTGGCCGGGCGCTACGCGTATGACGCGGCCGGCAACCTGGTGCACTCGGCCGTGACGATCTACACCTTCCGCCACGGCGCGCCGGTGGCGCTGGCGACCTACTGATGCGCCGCATACCGCATGGCGGCGCAGGCAGCACCTGACCGCGCGCGGCCTTATCCGGCCAAGCGCTTCTATCACTCACCCTGAGATGGAAAACATGAAGAAACGTCGTTCGAGCATGATCCGCAGCACCGGCCTGACCGTCTTGAGCGCCGCGCTGGCGCTGCCCCTTGGCGTGCAGGCGGTCCAAGCCGCGCCGGCGGCCACCGTAGCCAGCGCGGCCGGCACGCGCGCCCGCCACGTCCTCGACCAGCTGGCCGAGGACTACTACGACGCGGTGGCCCGCTTCGACCCGGTGGGCGCCACCGAAAACGGCGACAACCGTTTCGACGACCAGATCGGCATGAGCATCGACCCGGCCCGGCGCGCGCAGCAGTTCGGCCGCTACCGCGCGTTCAGCCAGCGCCTGCACGCGATCGACCGCGCCGCGCTGGACGCCCATGCGGGCCTGAACTACGACATCCTCGACTATGAGCTCAACAGCGCGCTGTCGCTCGCGCCCTTCCCCGCGCACCTGCTGCCGTTGAACCAGATGGACAGCATCCCGGTCACCCTGGCCAACTACGCCAGCGGCGACGGCAGCCAGCCGCTGGCCACCGTCAAGGATTACCAGGCCTACCTGAGCCGGCTGCGCCAGCTGCCGGCCTGGATCGACCAGGCCGAGTCGAACATGCGGGCCGGCATGCGCAGCGGCGTGGTGCTGCCGAAGGCGATCGTGGTGGCGATGCTGCCGCAGTTCCAGACGCTCGTCAGCGGCCACGTCGAGGACAGCATTTTCTACACCCCGGTCAGGAAGATGCCGGCGGCCTTCCCGGCGGCCGAGCGCGCGCGCCTGACCGATGCCTACCGCGCCGCGGTGACCGCGCTGACGCCGGCGCTGACCCACCTGGCGGTGTTCCTGGAGCGCGAATACCTGCCGGCGGCGCGCACCAGCAGCGGCTGGAGCGCGCTGCCAAACGGGCACACCTGGTACCTGGCCAGCGTGGCGGCCCAGACCACCACCACCGAGAGCCCGGCGCAGATCCACGCCACGGGCCTGAAGGAAGTGGCGCGCATCCAGGGCGAGTACGCGGTCGTCGGCCCCAAGATGGGCTACACCGGCCCGGCGGCCGCTCTGCCGGCCTGGGTCGCCGCGCAGGACAAGTACCGCCCCTTCAAGACCGAGCAGGAAGTGCTGGACGTGTACCGCAAGCTCGACGCGACCCTGCGCACCAAGCTGCCCGCCCTGTTCACCCTGATGCCGAAGGCGCCGCTGGACCTGCGCCTGGAGCCGGAACTGAGCCGCGCCACGGCCTCCGACCACTACACGGCGCCGGCGGCGGACGGCTCGCGCCCCGGCGTGTTCTGGTCGGTCGTGAACGACCCGACCCGGTATGGCAGCACCGGCATGGTGACCCTGTTCCTGCACGAGGGCCAGCCGGGCCACCACTTCCATATCGCGCTGCTGCAGGAGATGGACCTGCCGAAGTTCCGCAAGTTCGGCGGCAACAATGCCTTCACCGAAGGCTGGGCGCTGTACGCCGAAACGCTGGGCAAGGAGATGGGCTTCTACGACAACCCGGAAAATTATTTCGGCCACCTGAACGACGAGATGCTGCGCGCGGTGCGGCTGGTGGTGGACACCGGCATGCACGACCAGGGCTGGACGCGCGAGCAGTCGATCGCCTACATGCGCGAGAAGCTCGGCTATTCCGAAGCCCTGGCCAAGAGCGAGACCGAGCGCTACATGGTGTGGCCGGGCCAGGCGCTGAGCTACAAGATCGGGGCGCTGAAAATCGCCGAGCTGCGCGCACGCGCCAAGGCCGCGCTGGGCGACAAGTTCACGCTGCCGGCATTCCACCGGATCGTGCTGGAGGATGGCACCCTGCCCTTGTCGCTGCTCGAGGCCAAGGTGGACCGCTGGATCGCGGCCGAGCGCTGACGGCGTCCCGTTCGCGAGCGCCCATGGCAGGTCCGCGCTAGCCACCACTGGCGACACCCCAAACAACCACAAAAAAGCCCGGCAAACGCATAGCGTCCGCCGGGCTCAAAGCCTCGCTTCACAACCCTCTACAACTTACATCGGCAGATCCGCGCTGCCACTGACCGTCAGCGCGGTCGATACCGTCTTGGCATGCTTCGGTTGACCGCCGCCCAGGTGGATCGTGTACGCGCCCGGCACCACCTTGCGCACGCCCTTGGCATCAACCTGCGACAGCGCCCGCGCATCGAGGTTCATGGCCACCGTCTTGGTTTCGCCTGCCTTCAAATGCACCCGCGAGAAGCCCGCCAGCACCGGCTTGGCGCTGTCGTTCGGCTTGGCCACGTACAACTGCACGACTTCATCGCTGTCACGCTTGCCGGAGTTGGTCACCGCCACGCTGGCCTTCACGCTCTCGCCAGCCTTGATCGACTTGGCCGACAAGCTCGGCGCCTTGTAGCTGAAGGTGGTGTACGACAGACCATGGCCGAACGGGTACAGCACGTCGCCCTTGAAGTAGCGGTAGGTACGGCCGTCCATACGGTAGTCGTTGAAGGCCGGGAGTTGATCGGCCGATTTGTAGAACGTCACCGGCAGACGGCCCGCCGGGCTGAAGTCGCCCGCGATCAGGCCCGCCACCGCGGTGCCGCCGTCGCCGCCCGGGTACCAGGCTTCGACGATGGCTGGAACGTTCTTGTCGGCCCAGTTCACCGCCAGCGCGCTGCCGTTCATCAGCACCAGCACCACCGGTTTTTTGGTAGCGTGCACGCGCTCGAGCAGGGTTTGCTGCGGTTTCGGCAGATCGAGACTGGTGCGGTCGCCGCCGGCGAAACCGGCCGCTTCCACTTTCATTTCCTCGCCCTCGACGCGCGCCGACAAGCCGCCGACGAACACCACCACGTCGGCCGACTGGGCCGCCGCGACGGCTTCCTTGCCGCCGTCGACCGGTGGGCTCCACAGCAGGCGCTGATTGCCGCGCGGGCCGTTCTGGAACGATTCGACGCGGATCGGATAGACCTGGCCGGCCGTCAGCGTGGTCTTCCCGGACAGGATCGACGGCGCGTCGGAGACGCCCCACTCGTCCACCACCAGCTTGTCGCCGACGTAGACGCGGTAGCCGCCTTCGCTCTGGAAGCGGAAGCGGTACTCGCCGCTCGACGGCGCTTTAATGAAGCCGGTCCAGCGGATCGACGTGTCCTGGCCTTCGCCCTGCCAGTCGAAGCGGGCGTTGGTGTCGACGCGCGCAGTGGCCTTGCCTTGCAGCTGCTGGCCGGCGAACTGCTCGGCCTTCAAGCCGGGCTTGGTGCAAGCGGCGTCCTGGCACAGCGCGTTGTCGGGCACCGCCGGTTCGGCAGGGCCAACCAGGCCGGTGCCTTCGACGTAGACGATCTTCGATTGCGGGAAGCGCGCGCGCAAACCGGCAAGCACGGTCACCGGCTTGGACGGCTTGCCGTAGTAATTGCCGACCAGGGCGTCGTAGCTGTCGGCGTTCGGGCCGATCACGGCGATGGTCTTCGGCGCCGATTTCAATGGCAGCAGGCCGTCGTTCTTGAGCAGCACCAGCGATTTTTTCGCCATCTCCAGGGCCACCGCGTGGTGGGCCGGGGTGTCGTAGTCGGTGCTCTTGATCTTCGCGAACGGCAGCGATTGCGGCGCGTCGAACATGCCCAATTCAATCCGGCCGATGAACAGGCGCTCAAGCGAACGATCGACCACCGCTTGCGGCAGCTTACCTTGCTTGACCGCGTTGACGATGGCGTCGGCGTCGGTGGTCATGTGATTGCGGTAGTCGCCACAGATCAGGTCCATGCCTGCCTTGAAGCCGGCGGCCACGCCCTCTTCCGGCGTTTTGGTGTAGTGCAGTGCGTCGGCGCGGTAGATGTTGGCGGCGCCGCCGCAGTCCGAGACCACGAAGCCCTTGAAGCCCCAGGCCTGGCGCAGATGTTTTTCCATCAGGTCATCGCTGGCGCAGGCGGGAATACCGTCGACCGCGTTGTAGGCGCACATCACCGATTGCACTTTCGCTTCGGTGACGGTGGCGCGGAAGGCCGGCAGGTAGGTGTCTTCCAGGTCGTGCGCGGACGGATGGACGTCTTCGCGGTGGCGATTCGATTCCGGGCCGCTGTGCACGGCGAAGTGCTTGGAGGTGGCGATGGTTTTGTAGAACTTCGGATCGCTGCCCTGCAGGCCCTTGATGAAGCCGACGCCGATGCGCGCGGTCAGATACGGGTCTTCGCCGTAGGTTTCCTGGCCGCGGCCCCAACGTGGATCGCGGAAGATGTTGATGTTCGGGGACCACACGGTCAAGCCGCGGTACCAGTCGGTGCCGCCGTCCTTTTGCACGCGCTCGATGTACTTGGCGCGGAACTCGGTGGCGATGGTGTCGCCGACCTGTTGCATCATCGGCTCGTCCCACGCCGCAGCCATGCCGATCGCTTGCGGGAACACGGTGGCGATGCCGGCGCGCGCGACGCCGTGCAGGCCTTCATTCCACCAGTTGTATTTCGGCACGCCCAGGCGCGGAATGGCCGGCGCCACGTTGCCCAGTTGGGCCGCTTTTTCTTCCAGCGTCATGCGCGCGACCAGGTCGGCGGCGCGTTGTTGCGGCGTGAGCGAGGCGTCGTGGAATTTGTCGGCAGCGGCTTGCGCGTGGCTGGCGAGAGGAAGGAAAGCCAGGGCGCAGGCAAGCGCCAGCGGCTTGAGCGCGCGGGTTGGGTGTGATTGCATGAATTCTCCTCCGTGAGTCGATCTTATGATGAAACCTGTTTTGGTTGCGCTAACATACCACTGTTGGAGAGGAGTATCAAGGATCACATTTTGGGTGGAACCCGTTGTTATAACATTCGTGAAGGGTGTAAATACTGGCGCAATGGGCCGCGTGAATACAGAATCGCGCAACACGAGCGCGGTGGCGTAGACGGAGGCGCCCTCAATCGAGCATCAGCACCGGATACCTGCGCCACTCCGGTTCGCGATACCGTTCGCAGTTGGCGAAAATGAAGTCGAGCACCGCGTTTTGATCCGCCAGCAGCGCGGGATTGGCCGCCTTCCACGCGTCGAACGCCGCGGCCAGCGCGGGTTCCTCACGCAGCAGTTCGGCCGCGTGGTCCTCGAACACGTAGTCCGAATACGCTTCCTTTTTCTCCAGCACGCTGTTGAAGAAGCCCCAGCGGAAAAAGCTGTCGTGCCCTTCCGGTTCGAGCGTCTCGACCACGTAGCGGGCCCGATCCTGGTCCAGCGTGACCAGCCAGTCGCCGGCGTGCAGCGTCATCGCGGCGCGGCGCCGTTCGACTCGCACCTCGTCGTGGAACATGTGGCCCTCGTAGGCGTTGGCGCGCGAGCGTACGTGGGCGATGTGGTAATACGCCACCTCGGCGACGCGCTCGGTGGCGATCTCCTCCAGCCGCACGCCGTTCAGGCGCAGGCGTTCGGCCACCTCGCGCCAGGCGCGCGGCAGTACGTAGACGGTGGGCGCGGCCACCGTCACGTCGGCGGGAAAGCGGTCGTAGTAGTCGATCTCGCGTTCCCATGGCGCGCCGCGGTCATATGACAGGCGCATGTAGCTGCCGAGCGTGCTGGGCGCGCGGCGCGCCGCGTAGCCCTTGAAGCGCAGGCGCGACGGCGCGCTCGCGTCCAGCTCCCAGTGCACCGGCCAGCTGGCGCGGGTGCGGTCTTCCAGCCTGGCGGCGATGCGCAGCGCGTGGATGCGCTCACCGTTGGCCACGGTGTAGGCCAGCGCCGTCTCCACCAGCGCGCGCATGGACGCGTAGCGCTCGGCGAAGGGTTTGAGCATGTGCGTCTCGGGCATGAAGCCGATCGTGTGGTGCAGCGCCGCGTAGCCGGTCGAAAAGCGCGGCGTCTCCAGGAACTGGGCGATGCCGTCGTCGGGACTGTCCTTGACCGGGTTGACGTAGGGGCAGACCGGCCAGCCGCGCCGCTCCATGTCGGCGTACAGATGCGGCAGCATGTCGGTGCGCAGGAACTCGCCGAGCGCGCCCCCGAGCTTGTCGGCCTGGGTGTGGATCAGCGTCATGGTGTAGGGGTAGTCGGCACCGTTCGACGTATGCGTGTCGACCATCACGTCCGGGTCCCAGGCGCTGAAGAAGCGGTTGAACACCTGGGCGCTGAGCGAATCGCATTTGAGGAAGTCGCGGTTCAGGTCCAGGTGGCGGCTGTTGCCGCGAAAGCCGAACTGCTCCGGCCCGTCCTGGTTCACGCGCGAGCTGGCGGCGCGGTTGACGCAGCCGTCGACGTTGTAGACCGGGATGAACAGGAACACGGTCCGGCCCAGCGCGGCCAGGCGCGCCGGGTCGACGCAGAAGTCGCGCACCAGCGCCATGCAGGCGTCGATGCCTTCCGGCTCGCCCGGGTGGATGCCGTTATTGTTGAAGAAGACGGGGCGCGCCGCCGCGTGGATGCGCTCGCGCTCGAACACGCCGTCGGCCGAGACCACGCCCGCGTGGATCGGATGGCCGCCGTCGGCGCTGCCGATGACGCCGAAACTGAGCACGCCGGGATAGCGGCGCGCCAGTTCCTGGTACCAGGCGATGCACTCGGCCCAGGTGGTGCTCTGGTTGCCGTTGCCCTGTTCGAAGGGCGTGAGAAGTTGGTTCGACATGGGTTCCCCGCTGCGGTGTTAGAGCTTGAGAGTTTGCCGGGCATGATCGACATACTTTTAGCTCCCAGACCCGCTACGATACCCCAGTTAGCCGGCGTTTGCGACGCTGCGTCCGCTTTGCCAGGTCAGCGGCAGGTCGATCTCGACCACGGTGCCGGCGTCCTCGCCCGAGGTGAACACGATGCTGCCGCCGAGGGCCACCACGCGTTCGCGCATGCCGATGATGCCGATCCCGGACGACACGCCTGCGGCCGGGAAGCCTGCGCCGTCGTCGGCGATTTCGATGTGCAGGGTCTGGTCCGGCTCGTCCACGATCAGGGTCACACGCGCCTTGCTGGCGCCGGCGTGCTTGAGCACATTTGACAGCGCCTCCTGCACGATGCGGTAGGCCGAGATGGCCAGCTCGTTTTCCAGGCCGGTGAAGTCGCCGTCGGACTGGAACTCGAAGCGGCACTCTGGGTGGGCGGCGTCGTAGTGGCGGATCATCTCCTCGACCGCGCCGTGCAGGCCGAGCATGTCGAGCACTTCCGGGCGCAGGCGCCGCACCAGCCGGCGTCCGCTGGCGTACAGGTCGAGCGTGAGCTTGGTGATGGTCTGCGACTTCTTCTTGATGTCCTCGATCAGGGGGCCGGGTTCGGCCTGGCCGGCCAGGTGCAGGATGCTCTGCGACTCGAGCCGGGCGGCGATCAGCGAGGCGTTCAATTCATCGTGGATCTCGATGGCGATGCTCTTGCGCTCGTCCTCGACGATCGAGTTCACCTTCTGGATCAGCTTGCGCTTCTCGGCGTCGGCGCGCAGCGCTTCGTTGCGCGACTCGACCAGGTCCTTGGTGCGCTCGGCCACCTTGTTCTCGAGCTCCTGGCGCGAGCGTCCGAGCGCAACCGACATCTCGTTGATGGAGGCCTGCAGCTCGCCCACCTCGCCGCCGGTGGTGACGCCCAGCGCCACCCGGTAATTGCCGCCGCGGACCTCGCGCAGCGCGTCGATGGCGCCCTTGAGCGGAATGGTCAGGTTGCGCGCCAGCACGTAGGCCAGCGCGCCCGACAGCGCCAGCCCGAGCGCGGCCATTGCCAGCTCGACCTGGAAGCGGTGGGCCTGCTTGTCAAGCATGTTGGTGGGCGACATGGTGACCCGCACGTAGCCGACGATTTCGCTGGTCAGCGTACGCGGCTTGATCTCGGCGGTGTCGGACACGTGCGGCAGCCCGTTGTCGGAGAACAGGTTGATCTTGACCATCTGCTTCTTGATCGGCGCCTCGAACGAGCGGCCCTCGGCCTCCTCGGCCGTGCGCGAGGTGACGCTGATGGCGCCGCGGTGGGAGGCGTCCACCACTTCGATGCGGAAGATGTTGCGGTCCGACTGGACCAGGCCGTTGATGGTCAGGCGCAGGTCGGGCAGGTTGCCGGAGATGACGTTGTATTCGCTGGTCTCGGCCAGGGCCTTGGCCAGGATGCGGCCGCGCTCGGCCAGCTCCTCGCTCACCTGCACGCGGTGCGAGTACCACGAGTAGCTGACGAAGGAGGTGAACAGGAACACCACCGGCAGCATGGTGATGAAGGCCATGCGGGTGCCGATGCTCCAGCTTTTCCAGGTGCGCAGGCGGATCGCGTCTCTCAGCTTCATGGCAGCCTCACGAGCGTTAGCGGGGGGCGGTTGGCGAAATTGCGCGCGGCCGCGTCGACCGACACGTCCAGCGAGCGCGCCACCCCTTCGTTGACGATGGTACTAAAGTAGCGCGGGAACTGCGGCGGCGCCAGCGTCCCCGTGGCCAGGTAGTCGGCCGCCACGTCGGCCACCTGGGTGTTGATCTGGGCGATGTCGGAATAGGTCGAGGCCAGCGCGCCGGCCTTGACCATGTCGGCCGAGAAGCCGATCACGGCCTGGTTGTTGCGGTAGGTCGAGAGCAGGATGTTGCGGATGTTCTCGGCCGTGTAGACCGCGTGGTCCGGCAGCGCCAGCAGCACCCGCGCCGAGCTGATGCGGTTGAGCACGCGGTTGAGGTCCTCGCCGCTGGCGTAGTGCTGGATGTCGGCCACGCCGCCCAGCACCGGCCGGAGAAAGTCGGTGTCGCGGCTGAGGATGGCGGCGACCCGCACCGGACGCTTGTACAGCAGCGCCACCAGTTGCAGCTGGTCGGCCGGCGCCGGCTCGGCGTAGATGGCCGTCATCGACAGCGCGCGCGCCAGCGGCATGGCGGCGGTGTGCGCCTCCCACACCTGGCTCGAGGTGTAGGCCGCGATGACGACGCAGGCGCAGGGGCGCGCGGCCAGTTCGCGCAGCGCCAGCGGGCCGATGGCGATGGCGACGAGGCGGCGGCGCCCGGCCGGGTCGGGTCGGGCGCCAGCGTACACCTGCTGCAGGCGATGGCGCAGGTCGGCGGCGATCTGGCGGGTCAGCGCGGAATGGTCGCCGGTGACGATCAGGAAGCGCGTGGCGGACACCGCCTCCGCGCGCGCCGGCGCGCACGTCCCCAGCGCGGCGGCGCAGGCGAGCAGGCAGCCGAGCGCGCGCCGCAGCGGCGCGCAGCGCGAGGCGTTCACTAGGGCTCGATCAGGCCGTGCTTGACGGCCAGCTTGGTAATGTAGGCCTGGCGGTGCACACCCAGCTTTTCCTTGACCGACTGGCTGATGTTGCTGATGGTCTTGGTCGAGAGGTTGAGCTTTTCCGCGATCTCGGCGTTGGTCAGGCCCTCGGCCATCATCTTGAAGATTTCCAGGCCGCGCTCGTCGAGCTGGGATTGGGGCGAGGCGTCGCCGCGCACCGACAGGTTGGCCAGGCGTTCGGCGATGTGGGGCAGGAAATACAGCTTGCCCTGGTGGGCGTGGCGCACCGCGGTGGCCAGGTCGGCCGGATCGCAATCCTTGGTGACGAAGGCGCGCGCGCCGAGGCGGTAGGTTTCCTTGATCAGGCTGTCCTGGTCGAACTGGCTCAGGAAGACGATGTTGGCGCCCGGATCGCGCGCGAGGATGCGGCGCGCCGCGTCCAGGCCGGTCAGCTCGGTGCCGAAGCGGATATCCATGACCAGCACGTCCGGCTTGAGCTCAGCGTACATGGCGGCCGCCTCGTCCGGCGTGCGCGCCTGGCCGACCACGTCCATGCCGACGCCGGCCAATGACATGGCGAAACCCGTCATGACGATCGGATGGTCGTCCGCCAGCATCACCCGCACTGCTTCTTGCTTAGTCTCCACTGCCTGACCTCCTGTGCCCCGCGTTCCATCGCGATTACTTCCGCTTGCCATTGTAACGTAGCAATGTGTGCCGACGAATGGAAGCGGCCCCTGGCTGGTGGGATTATTTCACACATCGGGCGGCGCTGCAGATGCCCGGTGCGGCGTCTGCGTGTGCACAACGACGCGGCGTGGATCGCCGACACAATGGAAGCCGTCCACGCGCGCGCGGCGCGGGGTTTCCAGCTTGGCGCCGGCGATGCCGACCGTGCCGGCGGAGCGGCGGCGCAGGCGTGAACGCGACGTGAACGGCGGCCTCGCCGGCGCCGTCTGGCGCGCGCTGACGGAGGGCATCATTCAAGCGCGCAACGTGCCGTGAGAAAAGACTACAATGGCCGACACGCCTATCCGCGTGCACTTACCCATCCGTATCGTCACTTTCTCGCTCCAGGAACCTATGCACAACATGCTTTCCTCTTTCGCGGGCACGGTCTTCGCTACCAGCGTCGTCCTCGCCTGTCCTGCGTATGCCGCCAGCGCCGCGCACCTTCCCACCGTCCAGGAGGCTACCCTGCGCGGCAACCTCGCCTTTCTCTCCAACGACCTGCTCGAAGGGCGCGGTACCGGCCAGCGCGGCGGCGACCTGACCGTGGCCTATCTGGAAACCCAGGCCATGGCGCTCGGTCTCAAGCCCGCCAACGGCGCCAGCTACCGGCAGTCGGTCAAGATCGCCGGGGTCAAGGCCATGCCTGAAGCGAGCACCCTGGCGCTGTCCGCCGGCGGCCATGCCTTGCCCTTGGTGTTCGGCAAGGACTGGGTGTGGGCGCCCGGCGACGCCAAGCCCAGCCACACGCTCAATGCCGACCTGATCTTCGCCGGCTACGGCATCACCGCGCCGGAAGAAGGCTGGGACGACTACAAGGGCCTGGACGTGAAGAACAAGGTGGTGGTGGTGATGGTCAACGACCCGATGCCGACCGCGGCCGAGCCGAAGCGCTTCGGCGGAGCGGGCCTGACCTACTACGGCCGCTGGACCTACAAGTTCGAGGAAGCGGCCCGCCACGGCGCCGCCGGCATCCTGCTGATCCACACCGACGCCTCCGCCTCCTACGGCTGGAGCGTGGTGCAGAACAGCTGGATGAACGAGTCCTTCAAGCTGGCCCAGGGCCTGCCCGGCACCGGCTTGCAGGGCTGGATGACCGACGCCACCGCGCGCGCCTTGTTCAAGGCCGCCGGCAAGGATCTCGACACGCTGCGCGCCGCGGCCGAGGTCAAGGGATTTCGGCCGGTGGCGCTGAACGCGCGCATCGGAGGCGAGATGAAGGCCGAGGTGCGCCCGGTGGAGCAGTTCAACGTGGCCGGCATCGTGCCCGGCACCGACCCGGTGCTCAAGAGCGAAGTGGTGATCTACAGCGCGCACTGGGACCATCTGGGCAAGCAGGGCAGCGGCAAGGACACCATCTTCAACGGCGCGGTCGACAACGCCTCGGGCAGCGCCGCGCTGCTGGCGATGGCCCAGGCGGCCGTGCGCGCGCCGGCCAAGCGCAGCCAGATGTTCCTGTGGGTCGCCGCCGAGGAGCAAGGCCTGCTGGGCAGCCAGGCCTACGGCAGCAGCCCGCTGTGGCCGGCCAACAAGACCGCCGCCAACCTGAACCTGGACAGCCTGGATTTCATCGGCCCGTTCAAGGACATCGGCGTCAAGGGCAGCGAGCGCACCGGGCTGGGCACCATGGCCGCCGCCACCGCCAAGGCGATGGGCATGGAGGTCAGCAAGCCGGAGCCTGACTTGCGTGGCGAATATTTCCGCAGCGATCACTTCAACTTCGCCAAGGCCGGCATACCCGCCTTCTCCATCGAGCACGGCAAGATCTACCCGAAGGACCAGGCCGGCGCCGACGCCAAGTGGAAAGCCTACGATTCGCGCTACCACCAGGTCACCGACGAATACGATCCGAACTGGGATCTGACGGGCATGGTCGAGCAGGCGCAGTACACGCTGAACCTGGGCCGCATGGTGGCCGACGCACCGCACATGCCGGAGTGGAAGGCGGGCGATCCGTTCGGCAAGGCACGCGCAGCGCACTAAGCCTTCGCGATCGATCCCGATGCCGCCGCGCGCTCGCCCGGCGGCATTTTTCATGGGTCAGCGGTTTTTTTTCGGCATGCAAATTTGCTCCACATTTGGGGGCGATGATGAAGTCCTCATCAGTCACTTTGTAAAGGAACCATCATGCTTGAACGAGCCTCGTTGATCGCCCTGCTGCTGTGCGCCGGCGCCGCCAGCGCCCAGCCACCCGGACCGATGCCCCAGCAAGGACGGCGCGGACCGCCGCAAGAAGCCTTCGACGCCTGCAAAGGCAAAAGCGAGGGCGACGCAGTCGAGGTCAAGTCGCCGCGCGGCCAGGTCAAGGGCGTGTGCCGGATGGTGATGATCCCGTCCGAGCCGCGCGAACAGGAGGGCCAGCGCCCAGCCCGCTAAAGCTTGCCGATCACGCTACTTTTCAATCCGATCAGGCTACTTTTCAATCCGATCACGTTAGTTTTCAATCCGATCACTCAACTAGATAAAAAGGAATCGCCATGCTGCAACGCGCGTGTTTAATTTCGCCACGATAGAACCATAAAGGCAGGATTCGCTTGATTAGAATGGTTTCTGCATGGCAATATCCGGCTTACAGTGGAAAGGCAGCGTCGCTTCCTCGCTGCTTCCCTTCCACGTCAATCTGCCATGAGTGCCATGATGAAAAAATTTGCCGGATCGTCCAGCGTTTCCCAGCCACCGCGCCGTGTGCGCGCCGTCACCCTCAACGCGGCCCTGCACGTGCTGCTCGGCGTCACCGGGCTCGCATGCCTGCCCGCGCAGGCGGGGGCGCCGGCGGCGGCCAAGGCCCTCGAGTACGCCAAGTCGCGCATCCTGATCGCCCCGCGCGCCGGTCTCGCGCCGGCCGAGCTGGCCAAGATCCTGGCCAGCTACGGCGGCAAGGCCGCCAAGATGGGCCAGAGCAACCTCTACGTCGTCGAGCTGCCGGCCAACGCCGCCGCGCCGTCGGTGGTGGAACAACTGGGCCGGCACCAGCACATCAAATTCGCCGAGCTCGACCGCCGGATCAAGGTGGCCATGGTCCCGAACGACCCCTACTTCGGCAGCGAATGGCATCTGAACAAGGTGGGCGCCCCGACCGCGTGGAACACCACCCAGGGCAGCGGCGTCACCATCGCCGTCCTCGATTCCGGCGTGGACGGCGCGCATCCGGACCTGGTGCCCAATCTCGTGGCCGGCTACAACTTCTACGACAACAACACCAACACGGCCGACGTGTGCGGCCACGGCACGGCGGTGGCCGGCACCGCGGCGGCAGCCAGCAACAACAGCATCGGCGTGGCCGGCGTGGCCGGCCAGGCGAAGATCATGCCGATCCGGGTGGCCTATTACGACGCCACGTCCGGTTCCTGCTACGCCTACACCAGCACGATCGCCAGCGGCATCACCTACGCGGCCGACCACGGCGCGCGCATCGCCAACATCAGCTACGGTCCGCTGGCGGGCAGCACGACCATTCAAAACGCCGCGCAATACATGAAGAGCAAGGGCGGCCTGGTGATCGTCTCGGCCGGCAACGACGGCATTAACGAAAACATCACGCCGACCACGACCATGATTCCCGTCTCGGCGACCGACACCAACGACGTCATCACCAGCTGGTCCAGCTACGGCAGCTTCGTGGCCGTCGCCGCGCCCGGCGCCGGCATCTGGACCACGTCCAAGGGCGGCATCTACCAGGCCTGGAGCGGCACCTCCTTCTCCAGCCCGCTGACGGCCGGCGTGGTCGGCCTGATGATGGCGGCCAATCCGGCACTGGACGGCAGCCAGGTTGAAAGCCTGCTCTACTCCACCGCCGTGGACCTGGGCAGCGCCGGACGCGACATCTACTACGGCTACGGGCGCGTCAACGCCGGCGCGGCGGTCCAGGCGGCAGTGGCCGCCACCAGCACCGTGGACACCCAGGCGCCGACGGCCTCCATCTCCGCGCCGCTGGCCAGTTCCACCGTCTCCGGGCTGGTGCCGGTCAATGTCAGCGCGGCCGACAACGTGGGCGTGAGCCGGGTCGAGCTGCAGGTCAACGGCAGCACGGTGGCGACCGATACCGCGTCGCCATTTAGCTTCAGCTGGAATTCGACGGGCGTGCCGAACGGCATGGCCAACCTGGTCGCGGTCGCGTATGACGCGGCGGGTAACGCCGGCGCATCGGCCACGGTGGCTGTGAACGTGGCCAACAGCACTACCACTGTCGCGACCGACACGACGCCGCCGGTGGTGGCGATCACCAACCCGGTGGCCGGCGCGGTGTCGGGCACGGTGGCGGTGAGCGTGAACGCGTCCGACAACAGCGGCGCGGCAGGCATCTCGCAGCAATTGTTTATCGATGGCGTGCTCAAGGCCAAGACCACCGGCGCGATGCTCAGCTACAACTGGAACACCCGCAAGATCGCGCTCGGCTCCCATACGGTGAAGGCGGTCGCGAAGGATGCGGCAGGCAATACGAGCACGGCCTCGGTCACGGTGACCCGTTAAGCGGCGTTGTTTTCTCCGCTCAGGCGGCCCGGCGTGGTGCATCCCTCGCCGGGCCGTTGACGTGCGCGCGCAAGTCGTTGGCTCGCCATGTGCGCTTACCTAGCCAGGCCGAGTTTGCGATCTACCGGCTTATAGCTCACACCGTCATAAACGTCGCTTGTCAGCCGACCGTCACGCTTTCTTACCCGCACGTTGAATAGGCGAGGCGCCGTTTCTAAGCTGCCTCCGCAGTCCGGCGTGTGGCGTTCGCGCACCACAATTTCAAAGTATGCGGGCTTCTCGAGCACATCGATCAAGCCGCATTCATCTTCCAGCGTCGTGAGATGGAACTTGTGGATAGCGTCCGTCGCAAGTTTGACGGCGCCATCTTCGGTCTTCACTTGGCCGGAAAATGCCGATACCGATACCAGGAGCAACAAGGACGATAAGCAGTGGCGTGGTTTCATATGCTATGGCCGTTGAATAAGGCAGTCATTTACCCAGCAACGGGGTGACATGCGAACGAATGATGGATTTTAATTTTGCCGCATAGTGCGGATCGGTAGCGTAACCCTGCCGTGCAACGGCCTCGGCAAATTTTGCTGGGTCGTTGCGCTGCGCCAAAGCCGCCGGAAATCTACGTTGTATCAGCGATGCATAATCAGCGGCAGCTTCAGCGTAGCTAGTGTAGGCACGAAATTCATCGACTTCACTTACTCTTTGCCCGGATAACGTGACCTCATGCGTCGAAAAGCTTGTCGATTGTCCTGTGGCAGATTTTCCGGCCCAATGTCGTTTTGAGTGG
>DIZW01000083.1 GCA_002428015.1 Oxalobacteraceae bacterium UBA6018
CGCCGCTGACGACGACGTCGCCGCTGCTGCCGTCCCAGCTGAAGGTGGCGCCCGGATCCTCGCTGAAGGTGAAGGTGACGGTCGCGGTCTCGCCGTTCTTGAGAGTGCTGACATTGCTGGTGACAGCCAAGGTCGGCGCGGTGGTGTCGATCGTCACGGCGAGCGCGGACGATACGGCGCCGGTGTTGCCGGCAGCGTCGCTCGCCTTGGCCGTCAGGTTGTGCACGCCCTCGGTGAGGGCGCTGCTGGTGATCGACCAATTGCCCACCCCGTCCGCCGCCACGTTGCCCAGCTTGGTGCTGCCGTTGCTGTCGTACAGGACCACGGTGCTGTTTGCCTCGGCCGTGCCGGTGAAGGTCGGCGTGGTCGACTGGGTGATGTTGTCGCTGCTCGAGCTGCCGGTGTCGCTGAGCGCGGTCTGCGCGGGCGTCGACGGCGCATTCGGCGCCAGCGTGTCGAAGCTCAGCGAAGGCGTGCTGCCGGCGCCGCCGTTGTTGCCGGCCGTGTCCGTGTAGCTGGCGCCGGCCACCGTGATGCTGGCCGTGCCGTTGTCGATGGCGGCGGTCGGCGTGAAGGTCGCGGTGCGGGTCAGGCCCGAGCCGGAGATCGCGCCCAGCGTGCCGCCCGCCACCGTCACATCGCCCAACACGAAGCTGGTGCCCGGGTCTTCGCTGAAAGTGAAAGTGATGGTGGCGGTCTGGCCAATCTTGAGCGCACTCACGTCACTCGTGATTGCCAAGGTAGGTGCGATCCCGTCCACGTTGACCCCTGTCAGGGCAGGAACGCCGTTCAAGGTGGTAACGGCAGCGACGCCGCCGGACTGCAGGCTGCCGCCATTGAGCGCGATCGCACTTGCCAGGCCGATTCCGTCCGGATCTGCATTGCCGCTCGCTATCGCATAGCGAAAGAGCAGCGCAGTCGTACCGCTCCCGCTGACATAATTGGCCCGGACGGTGCCGCCGGTATTGAGCGTGACGTCAATCGACGGGGTGCCGCTGACCGTGATGGCGTCACTGAATGTCACAGTAAAATTAAGCGGACTGCCGATCCCAACGGTGCCATTGGCCGGCACTGCGACCGCCGTCACGTACGGCGCAATCGAGCCGGCCGTGTAGGACGGCCCCGAACTGTATCCGTATGCCGACAACGTCCCCCCAAGCGAAGCATGTACGTCAGTGCCACCTTTCAAATCGAGGCGGAATGTCCCGGTGCCGCCGATGGCGCTGACAGTGACGGTGTAATCGGCGGCCGACCCGCTGACGCTTGAAATCGTCGCGTGGGCGGTGCCGGTCGTTGTTAGCTTAAAATCGGTGGGGTCGACATTTACGGCTCCCACATCAAACTTGACGCCGAAGCTGACGCTGGAGGAAACCGTGGGGTCCGCACTCAATTTTGTAATGGACTGGACACTGGGCGGGGGAACGTAATCATCCGTGGGAAAGACCAGCGTCGACGCCTTGTATTCGACGATATCCTCCGCCGTGAAGGGCAGCATGGTGTGGACCTGCCCTACCCAATATTCGAGATCCCAATCGCCGCCCAGGGAGAGCGCCCCGGTGACGTTGGTGGAGGCGGCGACATCGACCCCATGCAGTGCTTCCGAGAGCGCGTTGACGAAGGCCTTTCCTGCCACGCCGTCGGCCACCGAGCAGCCGTACAGCAGCAGGTCGGCGCCGGGGCCCAGATGACTGGAGATCTGCGCCAGCGCATCGTGCTGGTCGAGCAAATTGCTCGAATCCAAACGCAATTGGCCGATTTTGATCTGCCCGGGACTGCCGTGTGTCACCAGATGCAGGGCGTCGATCTGTCCGTAGTCGTCCAGCGCGAGCGCCAGCGCCGCAAGCCCGTTGCCGCCCGCGGGCAGCAAGATGACGCCTATGTCGGGGTTCAGGCCAGCTACCAGCGTCTTCCAGTCGGCGATGCCGGAATCGATGACAATGACTTCACGCGCTGTATTGGGACTCATGGGGGGCTTTCTGATTGGGATGACCACCCTTCCAATGGCGCCGTCGCGGCGTCGACATTGCAGAAGGTTGCGATATCGCGGTAACTACAATCAATTATTCCCTAATAGCATCAAAATTGATAGCCGCAATTACCCAATATGGCCCGCCAACGTAAAGCGGCTGTGCATAAACTCCCCATTCCGTGACTCTATTGGCGATACTTCATGAAAATATTCACTCGGAAAAAAAATCATGCTGTTATTTTGTGGAATGATCCGGGTGTATTGGCTACGCACATAGGCGCGTGGCGCGAAGCGGCTGTCATACAAAATCAGGTCGCCGCCGCTATAAGGCTTCGGCTCCAGGTTGAAATAATAAATAAAGCTGATGCGTCGCCCCGGATTGTTGCTGCCATTGTCTTGATGCGCATGAAAAAAATCGCCATGAAGATATGACGCGAATTTCAGGTGAAATAATTCGAGCGCAAAAACGGGCATGTTCAAGCGCTCGCAGATGTGTGCAAGTTGTTGCTCGACCAGCGCGCGCACCAGCAAGCCGGACGTGCCCGTATCGTAATTGACCAGATTGGTCCGGCCTTGCTTGCCGTAGGGATCGAGCTTGCTCAATTCCGTCGGCCGAAAGCCCGCTTGGCGCGCGATGGCCTCATCGAGAATGGCTTGGTTGGCGGGCGCATCAAGCAGGTTTTGCCACAAGACGAAGGGCGCCGGCGCGAACTCGGTCTGCGGCCAGCGCGGCGGGACGCGCTGTTGGCGGAACAAGGCATGGAACAGTGCCACCGCCGGCGCCGGGTTGCCGCTGTCGTGCAGGCGCGCGTATTCCATGGCGGCAGCGGCCAAATCGCCGCGTCGCCGATAGATATTGGCGAGGAGATCATGGTCAGGCCGCGGGATCTTGTTGGCCTCCATGAGTTCAAGAATGCGCTGGTCGGATGCGGCGGATGGGCCGCCGACGCGACCCCGATCGTCTGTTCCTGGCTTCACTTGATGTCGCTTCCGTCGATGTCGATGCCGTTGATGTCGATGCCGTCGAGGGCGTGGCGTTGCGGCGCACTGCTCCTGAACTGCTCCCACTGGGCGTACAGGCGCGTGAGCGGCGCCATGCCCGGCTGCAATTGTGCCGGGAGCGCGGCGCGGCCGCGCGCGACGAAGCCAATCTCGCCGGCCCGTTTTGCATCGAATTGTCCCATGCGCTTGACCTGAGCCTGTTCGCCGGGGGTGAGCGCAAGACCGAGATGGGCCGTGATATCGAGCATGGCGTCCGGCAATTGCGCATAATTGAAGGCACGCATCGTGCCGCTGCGGTCGGTGTTGAACGGCATCCAGGGCGCGTCGAATAATTTTTCCAGAGAAAACATCATGCTGGCCACCCCCTCTCCGTGCGGGTTGCCGATCAGGACCGCAAGGTCGGGATTACTCGCCCAGCGCGGCGGCCCGGCGATGAAGGAGGCCATGACCGCAGCCGGTTCGCGGTAGAGAAACACGCAGGGCGTCGCCGGGAACAGCGAGCGTATCTGTTGAAGAAAAAACAGATTCCAGCTGCTGAACTTGAAAATACAGCGCGTGTCCGCCGCGCTGCCGCACAAGGCATGGATCAGGCCTTTCAGCAGGCGTTTTTTTTCTTCCTGACCGATTTCGCGCGCCAGCAGCAATTGGTTCACGCAGTTAGGCTCGGAAATGACCCTATGCCGGGCGACCTCGGCCAGGCTGCGGCTGACCAGCGTCGAGCCGCAGCGCGCAACATGAAAAATGAAGGCGCTGGGGGAATTGACGGTTTCAAACTCCGACAGGGCCGACAGCGGCGTCAGCTTTTGAGGCGCATGGGCGTCGAGCATGGCCTGGACTGACTGCGTGAAAAATGGCGCAAGAAAGCGGGTCCCGGTGCCGGGATGGACCCAGCGCACCATGCTACGCTGGCCGACTGGCGTCAACTCAAAAGGAATCCAGTCAGTTCGCATCGCATGCCGCTTTCTCGTCGTTGCGCATTGCTGCGCCATCATTGGACAATCTTGTTTCAAAAATGGACTGCTTGCAACGCCGCCCCGGCCAGGCAAGGGCCGGCCCTCGGCGTCCGGTCAGCAAGGAGCATCGGCACCATCGGGATCGGGGCCGGCCATATTCCACGGTCCAGGCGGCAGATCGATGCGCCACAGATGTTGCTCCGGTTCGCGGAAACCCGGCGTGTAGGGCCGCCGCAGGCCGGCGAGGAAGGCGACATCAAACAGCTCCGTCACCTGGCCTTCGATGGTGAGCCAGTGCGCAGGTCGGCCCGTGTCCAGATCGATTACGAGCAGCCCGCAGCGCTGGTAGTAGCCGTGGGTGGCCAGCCGATCGAGCAGGTTAATGCCGCCCACCAGGCCGCCCGAATGGCTGCGCAAGCGCGACAGCGCGACCACCGCGTACTTGCCGACAAAGGCCAGGCCGCGGGCGAAACCCTGGCAGAGGGCCACCGGCACGAAAGTGCGACGCGCGAAATCGACATAGCCGAGCTGCGCTTCGCCAGAGTTGATCAGCCACAGCTTGCCTTGGTGCCAGCGCGGTGAATGGGGCATCGACAAGCCCTCGCATACCACCTCGCCCGCCCCAATGTCGATGAGGATGCCGCCGCCGCTCTTGGCGTCGCGCCAGCCCGAGGCGGTATCGGTGCGTGCGCACGCGGTGGCGTAGGCCAGTTCGCCATCGCGCGCGCAGATGCCGTTGAGATGGCAACGGTCCTCGGCCGCCAGCGCGCTGATGAAGGCCGGCGCCCAGACCGGGCGAAAGGTGTAGTGGACGTCGGGCGCGGCAACGCAGCTGAACTCGGTGTTGGCGTACAGCAGCGGGTAATGCTTGCCCCCGAAGCGAACGTCGGCGATCACGTCATGCGTATTGCTGCGACCGACCAGATAGTTTGCGCGCGGCATGTAGATAGCATCGTACTGCTGTCCATCGATCTTGTCCGCACCTGTATTCGACAGTCGCCAGATCCGGTCGCGCCCGCCCACCCACAGTTTGTCGGCGTCGATCGCCAGTCCCATCGCCGAACCAATCTGGCGTTCGTGGGCGTAGAGGGTGCCATCGATATGGCTGCCGAGGAAAAACAGGCGACCTGTCTGATACGTGGTGAACGCCAACGAGCCGCCCGACTCGGCCAGCCAGCCGGCCAGGCCCGGAGAAGGCAGCAGTTGCGGCTTGCCGGCGCTGGCGCGCGCGGCCGGCGTCGCCATGCCGGCTTGGTCCAGGCCGCTGCGCTGTTTCTCCGATGCGGTCCAGGTATCAAGGGGGCTGGGATGGGGCTGATCGGACATGGTTCCTTTTCGGGCTTGGGTGAGCGGGGCTTGCGGGTGGGATGACCGCGGGCGCGGCGGCGTAGCGCCTAGTTCAGCAGCATAGCAGCAGGCGCGCCACCATCGCCGCCGGTTGCACACTGGCCGTGTCAAACACGAATTCGGGCGCCACCGGCGCCTCGTACGGGGCGTCCCAACCGGTCAGGCCGGTCAGGGTGCCGGCGCGCGCCATCGCGTACAAGCCCTTGGGATCGCGCGCGGCACAGGTGGCGAGCGTGGCCGACAAGTAGACTTCGGCGAAGCTGCCCGCAGCAAACAGGCGGCGCACGCGGTCGCGGTCGGCGGTAAACGGCGAGACGAAGGCACAGATCACGGCAAGGCCGGCGCTGACCATCACGCGCGCAACTTCTCCGGCGCGCCGGATATTCTCGTGGCGGTCGGCGTCGGATAGACCGAGGTCGGCGCATAGGCCGCGCCTCAATTCGTCACCGTCGAGCACGACGGCGGGCACGCCGTCATGCAGCAGCGCCGCGTGCATGGCTTGCGCTAGGGTGCTCTTGCCGGCGCCGGACAGCCCGGTTATCCAGAAGCAGGCGGGAAGCCGGGTTGTGCCCTGCAGCGGCAAGGGAGGATCGGTCGTCATGCCCTTATTTTAAGCGAGCAGCAAGCTTGCGGAGATCCCAAATGACAGTCACTTAAAGAATAAGGCAACTTACTTTTGCAGAATGCGCCCCAGCACAATTGAACGGGCGGCGACACCCGGGCGAACGCCCTGGCTGTCGTCATCCACTACGTCCGTTTTGGTCGCGGGATCGGTATGCCAGATCTTCAGGCTGAAGCGTCCCCATTCGCCCGGCCTCACAGAAACGCCTGCCGTCGTGGCCAGCGTAAGCTTGTAGTCGCCGGCACTATTGATCGCGCCGCTGTTCAATCTCCATTTCTGGTGCTGGCGCGGGTGCGGGGCGCGCTGAAACGTACCCCTAAAAAGATGGGAGGTCACCGGATGTCCCGGTACGTTCGGACACAAAAAACCCGCAGGTCTCATAGGGAGAGCTGCGGGTTTTGGTACTTCCGGGTACGTCTTGAACGTGATCTTTGGTGGGATAGGTGGACTGTAATTGTGGCTTGAAAGCCGCACGAATACTAGCGATCAAGATTTTTCCGTGTATTCATGGATGAAAACTTGGATGCAAAACTTTTTATTCAAGTGTTGCTTTGGATTGGACGACACGGCTGTTGGGACGGGTGGCGCGTGCCTTATCCTGCAACATTCGGATTTCGCACGATGGTCGCACTCACGGCATCGGCGAGTTCTTCGGCTTGTAGGTGAATCTTAATCACACCGTCTTCGAAACCACTGGCAACGCGCTCGCTCGGCACACCGCCCAACGCTTTGATGGCCAATGAATAGAACGCCCGCGCCTCAGCACATTGCGCGCGCCCGATATGCTTGACCCATGAGTCCGCCTCCAACTCGCCACCGCCTTTTGGGCGACCCGGAGCGCCAACCGATTGAATGAAGTCCTTGATCACTATCATCGAATTTCTCAATCCAGCGATTCCTTGGGCAGCGTCGTACGAGTCAAGTTCATGGAGCGGAATACGTTCGATTGCAGACAGCACTGCCTCGAATTTTCTTGAATTAAAGCTGAAGATAAATGAGAAACTTCCAAAGTCGTGGTCACCTTCAAACTCAGGTGCGGCGTTTCGGCACTGGAAATCAGCGTCATCCAAAATCCCACGAATAGCGCTGTGCTTCTTCTCGGCAACCAGTGTATGCATTTTCTCGACGTGGTCCGCCGCTTTGCGGGCTGCACGGTCACCAACCCAAATCGCGGCGAGTATCGCGGCAATCGAGCCTATCGCCTGGACCCAGGAAGCCCAGTCGCTGGGCCCGAGGCCCTTCCACCCGTGCTCATTGAAGAGTGCAACAACCAGCTGATGTGCAGCAAACAGAATGGCGACGCTCATCAAAGCAATCACCGAACGTTCAACGAATTTCATATCTTCTCGAAATTGTCAAAAGAGTATCGTAACATGGTCAACGCATCCCCCCCCCCCGCGAGCGCGTGCACCGCGAGCACTACTGGCGGGAGCGGAACGAATGGCGCGAACGTCAGTGGCACGAGGGGCGCGACCGGGGGGATCGTGGTGAGCAACAGGAACACCAGGATCGCGACGAGCGCGGAGACTGGCGGTAGCGTTCGAGACTTCCTCAGTTGACGAAGTTGCTCAAGTGCATGCGTGCGCATCTTCGCGGTCTTGCGAAGGGAGCGAAGGGAGCGCACAAAATTTACTGCTCCCTTCGCTCCCTTCGCGCACCCTTCGGGGATTTGTTTCTGGAAGGAACCACACCCAGGCGCCGCCCATGCTCAGTTTTTTGGCCTCGATGCCCATCGATTTTTTGAGGCGCTTGGCGGCATCCCAAGAATGGCCGGCGTCGCGCACCTCGGCCTGTAACGCTTTGGCCGGCATCATTCCGCCAGCATCGACGATGGTATCGCGGAGCATCCGCTCCAGGTCGTTCCGCGTGTCGTCGTCGCCATCGTCGTCGGTTTCGACCTCGCCCAGGATCTCGCGCGCCGTGCCCTCGATGACACCTTCCCACACCGCGTGCGTCGCCTCGATGCCCCCGGCTATCGTCACCAGCTCCAAGGAATAGGCCACGCCGCCGTCATCGGG
>DIZW01000071.1 GCA_002428015.1 Oxalobacteraceae bacterium UBA6018
CTGCCGGTGAGCGTTTCCAGCAGTTCGCCGCGTTCGTTGTCCTCGGTCTTGAGGAAGGCCGAGAATTCGTTCTGGGCCAGCAGCACGGCACGGGTGAACTGGTCGAAGGTGAGGCCGATGCGCGCCACGATCTCGGCGGCCACCTCGGTCTTGGTGCCGCCCAGCGGCGCCAGCTCGGGCAGGCGGTGCAAGGTCATGCTTGATGGCTGCAGCGCGCCGCCGGCCTTGCCGCGTGCACGCCGCACGCTCCAGCGGGCACGGTAGGCGCAGCCGTCGGTGCCGACGAAATCGACCTCGGCATGGCCTTCGCCGGCGCCGCGCCGCAGCAGGGTGCGCGGGTCCTGGGCGGCCACGGTGGCGCTGCCCACGTCGGGCAGCTGGCTGGCGCCGCGGCCGGCCTTGAGCAGGCGCGGGGTGGCGTCGTACAGGGCCAGGCAAAGCGCGTCGAGCAGGGTGCTTTTGCCGGCTCCGGTGGGTCCGCTGATGGCGAACAGCCCGGCCGAGGCCAGCGGCTCGCTGGTGAAGTCGATCCGGAATTCGGCCGCCAGCGAGGCCAGGTTCCTGCCGCCGATGGCGAGGATCTTCATGCGTCGCCGACCATCAGCTCGGCGAAGGCGGTGAGCTGGTCGTGCGGCGCGGCGGCGCCGTAACGCTGTTCATAGAGGCGGCGGAAGATGTCGTCCGGGTGCAGCTGGGCCAACTGGTCGAGCGAGAATGCCGGGTCGGTGTCGGCGCCGCCCTCATGGCGCCGGGTCGGCTCGATTTTCGCCAACCGCACCGGCTTGCCGGCCAGCGCCGCCTCGATCCGTGCGCGCAGGCCGGGTTCGGGCGCCTCCAGCAGCACCCGCACTTCGAGGTAGGGCTGGGCGTGCGGCGGTAGCGCGGGCAGCTCGAGCGCTGCGAGCGCGGCCAGCGCCTCTTCGATAGGCGCCGGCGCGGCCGGCACGCGCAGCAGCTGCACCGCGCGCGGCACCGGCAGCGCGGTGATCTCGCTGGCCACGCCGCCGGCCAGGTCGACGCGCACTATCTGGTGGCGGTAGCCGGTTTCGGCGAACGACAGCGGCAGCGGGCTGCCGCAATAGCGCAGGTGCTCCTTCTGGCCGACGCGCTGGGCCAGGTGCAGGTGGCCCAGCGCGGCGTAGGCGATGGTGTCGTCGAAGATCGCCGCCGGCAGCGCCTCGGTGCCGCCGATGACGATGCGCCGCTCCGATTCGAGCGAGGCCTGGCCGTCGACCATGTGGCAGTGGCCCATGGCCAGGATGGCCTGCCCGTCCTGGCGGCGTTCGGCCGCCAGCGCGCTTGCCTGCCGGTACAGCTCGGCGATGCCGGCCAGGTAAGGGTCGCCGGCGGGCGCGCTGCCGGCGTCGCCGGCGGCGGGGCGGGGCAGGTCGCCCGGGCGCAGGAAAGGGATCGCCAGGCACCAGGCGGCCACCGCGCCGTGGCGGTCGGTCAGCGGCACGAGCAGGCGTTCGATGTCGATGCTGCCGTCGTCGCGCCGGTTGATGTGGCCGATCACGCTGGTGCCGTGCGCCTCGAGCAGCGGGCCGGGGGCCTCGATGCGGCCGGGCGAGTCGTGGTTGCCCGCGATGAGCACGATGTCGAGCCGTGGCGCGCGCTGGCGCGCCTGCTGGAGGAAACGGTACAGCTGTTTTTGCGCCTGGGCCGACGGGTTGGCGTTGTCGAAGACGTCGCCGGCGATGAGCAGCGCGTCGGCCTGCTCGGCCACGATGGTGTCGAGCAGCCAGTCGAGGAAGCACTGGTGCTCGTAGGTCCGTTCGTAATTGTGCAGGGTCTGGCCGAGATGCCAGTCGGAGGTGTGCAGCAGCCGCATGAAGTCGCTTGAGCTCGCGTGGGGGCGCGCGGGTCGTTTAATCGTTCGTTTAATCGTAAGCCAGGCCCATACTATAGCACCGGCGCGGCCGTCAGGCGGCGGCGCGGTAGGTGTTGCGCCCGGCCTGCTTGGCCTGGTACAGCAGCATGTCGGCCTGTTTGAGCAGGGCGTCGGGGTCGTGCGGACCGTCGCGGAAATAGGTCAGGCCGACGCTGGCCGACACCGATACCGTCACCCCGTCCAGGTCGAACGGAACCCGCATCGCCATCACGATCTTGGCCGCCGCCGTGGCCGCGTCGTCGGGCCGGTTCAAGCCTTCCATGATGATGGTGAATTCGTCGCCGCCCAGGCGCGCCACGGTGTCGGTGCTGCGCAGCGCGTGCGTCAGGCGCGCCGAGAACGCCTTGAGCAGCTTGTCGCCGACCGCGTGGCCGTAGGTGTCGTTGACCGGCTTGAAGAAGTCGATGTCCATGTACATGAGCGCCATCAGGCGGCCGTGCTGGGCGCTGTCGCGCATGGCGCTGTCGAGTTTGGACAGGAAGCCGGCCCGGTTGGCCAGCCCGGTCAGCACGTCGATCTGGGCCAGCTTGAGCAGGCGGCGCTTCTCGCGCTGCTGGGAGGTGATGTCCTGGCGCATGACGTGAAAGCCCACCACGGTGGCGTCGTCCTCGCCCAGCTGGGGGATGTAGGTCACTTCCATGGTCCGCTCGGCGCCGCCGTGGTTGTCCTGCTCCTGGAACACCAGCGTCTCGCCGGCCAGCGCGCGCGCGATGTAGGGCGCCAGGAAGCGGTAGCGCTCGTCGCCGACGGTCTCGCGCACGGTATGGCCGGCCACGCGCGCGCCTTCGCGTTCGTACTCGCGCCCGTAGGCCAGGTTGCGGAAGCGGTAGACCTGGGCGGCGTCGACGTACGCGACCATGGCCGGCATGGTGTCGGCGATGGTGCGCACGCGCGCCTCCGATTCGCGCAGCGCCAGCTCGGCCTCGCGCAGGGTGGTGATGTCGTCCAGGCTGCCGACGAAGCCTTCGATGCGCCCGCCGATGCGCACCGCCGCCACTTTCAGCGAGACCCACACCAGCTTGCCGTCGCCGTGCACGCAGCGCAGCACCTGCTCGAACGGCTCCTCGCACTGGCGCTGGTGGGCGAACAGCTGGTCGAGAAGGGTGCGGTCGTCGGGATGCAGGGCGTGCGTCCAGCCCTGGCCCAGCGCCTGTTCGCGGGTCAGCCCGGAGATCGCCTCGAAGCGCCGGTTGACGTAGGTGCAGTCGCCGTTCAGATCCGCCCGCACCAGGCCCAGCGGCGAGGCGTTGGTCACCGCCACCATCTGCGCCTCGCTGGTGCGCAGGTTCTGTTCCTGGGCGCGGCGCTGGGTGATGTCCTCGGCGATGCAGAGGATGTATTCGGTGTTGCCGTGCTGGTCGAACAGGGGCACCGACACCGCGTGCAGGTAGCGCAGGCTGCCGTCGGCGAGGCGCAGCGGCCTTTCGGGCTGGTCGCGCACGACCGGGTTGGCCAGCATGGCCAGGTCCTCGTCCTGGCTGCACAGGTTGAACCCGGGCGGGAAGGCGCTGCTGTCGGTGTGGCCGATCACGCGCGCCGCGTCGATGCCGGTGACGGTCTCGGCGGCCTTGTTCCACACCATCATGGTGCCGAAGCTGGCCGGGCGCACACTTTTTACGTAGATGAGCAGCGGCAGGTGCTCGATCAGCGACTGCAGGAAGCCGCGGTTGCTGCGGATCTCGATCTCGTCCTGCTTGCGCGCGGTGATGTCGCGCGAGGTCACCGCCACGCCGTGCTTGAGCGGCACGATCTGATGGTGGATCCAGCGCGGCGCTTCGCCCTCGAAGTGCAGCTCGACCTCCTCCTCGAGCGGCTGGCCGCTTTCGAGCACCTCGATATAGCGCTGCATGAAGCCGGTCTGGCGGAAGCGCGGCATCAGGGCGAAAGCCTTCTGCCCGAGCAGTTCGGCACGCGGCAGGCGCAGCATGGCCGCGCCGCGCTCGTTGATGTCGACCACGATGAAGTCCTCGACGCGGCCGTGGGGACCGTAGCTGGCCTTGAAGATCATCAGGCCGTCCAGGCTGCCGTCGGAGGCGGCGCGCAGGATGGCCTGGGCCTCGCGCGCGGCGCGCATGCTGGCGCGTAGCCGGGCGCTCTGGCGCATCAGCAGCACCGACACCAGGGCGATCAGCACGCTGGCGAAGGCCGCCACCCCGGTGTTGTTGCGCTGGTGCTGACGAAAGCGCGCCATGGCCGCGGCCTCGGTCACGCCGACCACCGCCGTCAGGCCGTAGCGCGGCATCTCGCTGGCGCCGTACACGCGCGCGATCGCGTCCTGCGGCGGAATCGCGCTCAGCTCGCCCGGCGCCTGCTCGGGCCCGCGCCCCGGCACGAAGCGCAGGCGGTCGTCAATGAACAGGTGCTCGCCGATGCGCCCCACCGACAGGCCGTCCTCGCGGCTGGTCAGTGTCAGGGCGTCGCGGTCGTCCAGGTTGAGGCGGTCGTAGTCGTCCACGAAGTACATCGGGTCGATCATGATCACGATGACGCCATCGAACGCGCCGCCGCGGTCGTTGAGGCGGCGCGCGACCTGGATGTGCCACTTCTTGCTGCGCGCGTCGACCACCGGGGTGGTGAACATCGGTGCGTCGGCCTCGCCCTTGGCCAGAGCCTGGAAGAACGGCGCCGCGGCCACGTCGCGGGAGACGACGGCGTGGGCGCTGTCGAGCGCGCGGCCGTGGCGGTCGTACAGCATTATCGGCAAGTCCAGGCGCGCCGGCAGCACGCTGTCGAGCAGGCCGTTGCGGCGCGCGAACTCGGGCAGGCGCAGCTTGCCGCCGGTCTCCTCGTACTTGAGCTTGAACAGCTGGGTGGCGTGGTCGGTCTGGCGCAGGATGTTGCTGACATGCTCGGCGAGCACGCGCGCCAGCGCCTGGCTGTTGCCGGTGGCCTCCTTGCGCGTGCTTTCGCGCTCGCCCTCGAGCTGGTGCAGCAGGGCCAGCCACATCGCCGCCAGCAGCGACAGCGCGAACACCGGCAGCAGCATGATGCGGAACCAGCGCCGGGCCGAACGATGCAGCGAGGTCGAAACGGTGGTCAAGGGGCTCCCGGGAGGTCGAATGGCTATGTCGTGCGGCAATATAGTGCTTTTGGTTAATGATATTTTGCGCGTAAATTGGTGAGAATTGGTTGCCTGCGCGAAAAATATTTGGCGAGTGGCGCGGGACGGGCGGCGGGATAATTGCGGCGGGCGTTGTAAACACGCATCATTTCGTTTTGTGCAAGATCATTTTTCTGACCTATTATGGATAAGGACGGGCGCACGCTTGCGATATATCAAACACGCGCTGTCGGACTTCTTTACACTTGTTTCCTCGGGTTGAAGAAAACGTTCCGGCACAACATCTGTTTGAACACCGCCAAGCCCGTTTCAAAACTATCACGACTCCCGCCAAGCCAGCGCGCGCACCCAGCGCCGCCGGCGTGCGCATGGAGTATCCACTGAGGAGAACGAATGTTAACGGCGACCTACACCCTGGTAGCACTGTCCGTCGAACAGGCGAGCGTTCGAATGAGCTTGCAGTCGCTCCAAAAGCTTCTCCACGCCAGCTTCATTGACCAGGCCGCCTTAACGCCCGGGCAAATCGGCTACGCGGTGGATGCCGCCAAGCGCCTGTACGAGAGTTGCCACTGGCGCAAGATCGACATGTTCCTGGTGCCGGCCATCCGCGGCGCCACCGACCAGGCCAACCAGCTGCTGCGCGACCTCGACGAGCTCGCCCGCACCGCCGCCGAGGCGGTCGGCACGGCCGCCGCCCGCATGGGCTCGGCCGCGGTGGACAGCCAGGCCAGCGTGACCCAGTTCTGCTCGGCCATCGAAACCTTCTGCGCCGCCAGCCTCAAACGCCTCGAACGGGAAGAGAAAGACCTGTTCCCTGTCGCCCGCGCGGTCATCTCGGGGGAGGCATGGTTTTCAATCGCCAACAAGATGCTGGCCCACGACGCCTACGTCCAGGATTGCAAGCACACGCGCCACATGCCCGCCGCTCGCCCGGCGCCTGCCCTGGGGCAAGGCGGCGCGGCGCCTTTTCCGCGCGAAACGGAAGCACCCGAGGCGCCGTACGAACAATCGACCGCCGAGCACATCGACCACTGAGCGGCCAGCCCCGCGGCGCCCGCACGGGCGTGACGACTGCGACGCCGGGAGCCGTTCTTGCTATAGTGACGGTTTTGAATGGTTGATCCCACGTCATGTTCGAATTCCTTTTCAAGCGACCGGGCGACAAACCGGGCGACACCCCAGCAGCGCAGGCCGGCGGACCGGACCAGCCCGCCGGTGCGCCCGCGGCGCCCGCGTCCCCGGCGCGCGTGCAGCAAGCTGAGAAGGTGGCGCAACTGGCCGACGAGGCGGCCGCGGCCGACTTCATCCTGCAGTGCGAATTCTCCGACCTGCGCCTCGCCGCGGCCGAACTGATCCACAGCCCGGCCCTGCTCGAGCGAGTGCACGCCGCCGTCCGCAATACCGACCGCCGTGTCGCCAAGCTGATGCAATCGCGCCTGGACGCCTGGCGCCATCACGAGGCCGAACTGCAGCGCGGCAACGCCTGCATCGACCAGGCCACCACTTTGCTGCGCGAAGAGAAGCTCACGCCCAACCAGGTCGCCGACCTGGACCGCAAGTGGGCGGTGATCCGCGCGCCCGAGCTGGCGTCCCGCTTCGACACCGTGCGCGCCGAGCTGGCGCGGCGCCTGGAAGCCCAGGTCACCCTGCAGCGCGCCATGATCGACAGCCTGCAGGCGCTGCGCCAGCTGGAGCACGCCGGCCTGTCGGCGGCCGCGCTGGCCGACAGCCTGGCGCAGATGGGACTAGCCCACGCCGCCGCGCTGGCCGCACCCGAGCACGCCAGCCTGCCGCGCAGCCTGACCAATGAATTCGCCACCGAGCACGCGCGTCTGCTGGCCAGCGTGGCCTCGCTCGAGCAGGGCCAGGCTGCGATTGCCGCGCGCGAGGGCGCCCTGGCCGAATGGCAGGCCGGCGACCCCGCGCACTTGAACGCCGAGCAGCTCAAGCGCGCCTGGCAGCAGTTGCCGGCTGTGCCGGCGCTGGCCGCCGCCGACCTGCAGCAGCGCTTCGAGCAGTTGCTGGCGCGCTTGCCGAGCGCGCCGCAACGTGAGCCGCGCGAGCGCCGTGAATCACGCGAGCCGCGCGAAACACGCGAGCCGCGCAAGGCGCCTCAGCCGCCCGATCAGCACTTCCTGGACACCCTGGACGCCATGGAAGCGGCCCTGCAGCAAGGCTCGCTGGGCAGCGCGGCCGAGCATGACAAGGCGCTCAAGGACAGCAAGGGCGTGCGTCTGACGCCAGCCCTGTCGGATCGCCTGGCGCACGCGCGCGCCGAACTCAAACGCCTGTCCGACTGGGCGCGCTGGGGCGGCAACGTGTCGCGCGAGGAGCTGATCAAGGCGGTCGAGCAGCTGGGCACGCAAAAGATGGCGATGAGCGAACTGGCCAAGAAGGTTGGCAGCATGCGCGACCGCTGGAAGGCGCTCGACACCCTGTCCGGCGCCGCCCCCAAGAGCTTGTGGGAACGCTTCGACGGGGCCTGCACCACCGCCTACGCGCCGGCCGCGGCCCACTTCAAGCACCTGGCCGACGAGCGCCACACCAACGCCGCCAAGGCGCAGGCGCTGATCGCCGAAGCGCAGGAGCACGCCGTGCGCCTGGCCGCCGGCGAGGCGATCGACTGGAAGCAGATGGCCGCCACGGTGCAGCGCATGCGCCTGGCCTGGAGCCACCTGGGCGCGATCGACCGCAAGGAGAAAAAGCGCCTGGATCACGAATTCACCGACGCCCTGAACGCGCTGCAGGCGCCGCTCGAGCAGCAGCGCAAGGGCGAGATGGGCACGCGCGAGGAATTGATCGCACGGGTGGCCGCGCTCAATCCGCACGAACGCGGCACGCTCGACGCCATCCGCTCCATCCAGGAGCAATGGCAGGAGCACGCACGCGCGCTGCCGCTCGAACGCAAGGCCGAGCAGGCGCTGTGGCAGCGCTTCCGCGCCGCCTGCGATGCCGTGTTCGCCGCCCGCAAGGAGACCGCGCACGCGGCCGACGCCGAGCGGCGCGCCCACCAGCACGCCAGGGAAGCGATCTGCGCGCGCCTGGAAGCGGCGGCCGAACTGGCCGACGCGGCCGGCGCCGGGGCCTTGCTGCGCGAGGCGGCGGCCGAGTGGCATGCGACCGGCCCGGTCCCGCGCGCCGCCGAGCCCAAGCTCGAGAAGCGCTACCACGCCGCCCAGGCGGCCCTGCAGCATCACATCGACGCGGCGCGGCGCCAGGCCGGCCTGGCCCAGGCCGGCGCCCTGCGCGACAAGCTGCGCCTGTGCCAGGAACTCGAGGCCGAGGTGGCCGCGCCCGGCGCGGCCGAGGTCGACTGGCGCGCGCGCTGGAGCGCCTTGCCGGCCTTGAGCGCCGAGTACGAGACCGTGCTCAGGAAGCGCTTCGAGGCGGCCCTGGCCGCGTTGACGGGCGAGCGCGCCGCCTACGCCGCGCTGCTCGAGCAGAACCGCGCCACCGTGCTGCAGGACGTGCTGCGCCTGGAGATCGGCGCCGGCATCGACAGCGGCAGCGAGTTCGCGCGCGAGCGCCTCAAGCTGCAGGTCGAGTCGCTGCAATCGTCGCTCAAGTCAGGCACCCGGCAGCAGCCCCAGTCGGCCCGCTTCCTGGAACTGATCGGCACGCCGGCGCTGGTCGACGGGCGTACCGCCACCCGCATCGAACAGCTGTTCACGCGCATCGCCAGGGATGCCAGATGACGCAGCCGCAAACGCCAGCAGGCCAAACGAGCGCCGTGCGCGTGCAGCAGGCCGACTTCGACCTGTCGGCTGAAATCGCCGCGCTGCGCCTGCGCGATGCGCGCGTGGGTGCGGTGGTGTCTTTCGTGGGCACCGTGCGCGACATGAACGACGGCGCCAGCGTGGCCGAGATGGCGCTCGAACATTACCCCGGCATGACAGAACGCGCGCTGCAGGACATCGTCAACCAGGCCATGGCGCGCTGGCCGCTGTACGGCGCGCTGGTGATCCACCGGGTCGGTCCGCTGGCGCCGCTGGAGCAGATCGTGCTGGTGGCCTGCACTAGCGCGCATCGCGGCGAGGCCTTCGCCGCCTGCGAGTTCATCATCGACTATCTCAAGACCGACGCCCCGTTCTGGAAGAAAGAACAGACTCCGGACGGCGCGCGCTGGGTCGACGCGCGCGACAGCGACGACAGCGCACGCCAGAAATGGGCGCGCCCCTAGGCTTCCTGGCCGTCGGCGTGGGCGCCGCCCTGGGCGCCTGGTTGCGCTGGGGCTTGAGCGCCTGGCTGGGCGGCGCCCACGCCAGCCTGCAGGCCGGCACCCTGGCCGCCAACCTGGGCGGCGGCTACCTGGTCGGCCTGGCCATCGGATTTTTTTCCAGCTTCCCCCACCTCGATCCGGCCTGGCGCCTGTTCGCCGTCACCGGCTTTCTGGGCGGACTGACCACCTTCTCGAGCTTCTCCGGCGAATCAATGCTGCTGCTGCAGCGCGGCCAGTACGCCATGGCGCTGGCCCACGCGCTGCTGCACCTGGCCGGCTCGGTCACCCTGTGCGTGGCCGGCCTGGCCACCTGGCGCGCGCTGGCCGCGCACTAAACGCCCGCCCGCACGGCGCTCCACAAGCGGGCGCCATCGCCTTGCGCGAAGGGCCATGATACTGATCTGGCGTTGGCGTCTTGAAAACGCCGCGTCTATCCCAATCTTGCTTCTAAGTTAGAAAATCCACTGGGAGCCTTACCATGCGTCAAGACAAGATGACCACCAAGCTCCAGGAAGCGCTCGCCGATGCGCAAAGCCTGGCCGTTGGCAACGACAACCAATACATCGAGCCCCTGCACCTGCTGCTGGCCCTGATCAACCAGGACGACGGCGGCGCGCGCTCGCTGCTGCAGCGCGCCGGCGTCAACCTGGGCGCGCTCACCACGGGGCTCAAGACCGCGTTCGAACACCTGCCCAAGGTCAGCGGCACCGGCGGCGAGACCCAGGTCAGCCGCGAGTTCGTCGCCTTGCTCAACCTGGCCGACAAGGAATCGCAAAAGCGCGGCGACCAGTTCGTCTCCAGCGAAATGGTGCTGCTGGCGCTGACCGAGGACAAGTCCGAGGCCGGCCGCCAGGCGCGCGACCACGGGCTGGCGCGCAAGGCGCTGGAAGCTGCCATCTCGGCCGTGCGCGGCGGGGAGGGCGTCAAGTCGGCCGACGCCGAAGGCCAGCGCGAATCGCTGAAAAAATACACGATGGACCTGACCGAGCGCGCCCGCATGGGCAAGCTGGACCCGGTGATCGGGCGCGACGACGAGATCCGCCGCGCGATCCAGGTGCTGCAGCGGCGCACCAAGAACAACCCGGTGCTGATCGGCGAGCCGGGCGTGGGCAAGACCGCCATCGTCGAAGGCCTGGCCCAGCGCATCGTCAACGGCGAGGTGCCCGATTCGCTCAAGGGCAAGCGCGTGCTCTCGCTCGACATGGCGGCCCTGCTGGCAGGCGCCAAGTACCGCGGCGAATTCGAGGAGCGCCTCAAGTCCGTGCTCAAGGAGCTGGCCCAGGACGAAGGTCAGAGCATCGTGTTCATCGACGAGATGCACACCATGGTCGGCGCCGGCAAGGCCGAGGGCGCGATGGACGCCGGGAACATGCTCAAGCCGGCGCTGGCCCGCGGCGAGCTGCACTGCGTGGGCGCCACCACGCTGGACGAATACCG
>DIZW01000069.1:0-10692 GCA_002428015.1 Oxalobacteraceae bacterium UBA6018
GGGAGGCGAACTATAGCAAAGCCTGTCGGGTGTTGGCAAGAGTGTTCTCGAGACGCAGCGAAAAATTATTGACGGCACGATGGCACCAAGCTTGCTTGACTATGCCTGGGCACAGCGCCCCCGCCGCCCGGCACTTGCCTGCAAGTAGAGTGCCAGACAGCAACGCGCGAATCCAGAGCGAACAAATTGTTCTGTTCAGCTTTGGTACAGGTGCTACATTATGAAACAGCGCAGGTCCAACACGAGAGCCGTATCAAGGGCCCATAGGAGACGCCGCACTATGTATCGAGATTCCATTCCAGAGGGCGCTACCCGCCCGCCATCGACCTTCGAGGACACCATCCCGCTGGTGATCGAGAGTTCGCACCAGCGCTCGCAGGCGTACGGCCTGCGTCCTGATTTCAAGGCCGACTTCAGTCCCATCAGCCGCAGCAGTCTTGCGCTGCTGGTCGAACAGAACCGGCTGTTGCATCTGCACGCCGTGCCGGCCATGGAGACCTTGTACCAGCAGATCGTCAACACCCACAATATGGTGATCCTGACCGACGCCAACGGCGTGATCGTGCATTCGCTCGGCGATGACGACTTTCTCGAGAAAGCCAACCGCGTCGCCTTGCAGCCGGGCGTCACCTGGTCGGAGGAAAGCAAGGGTACCAATGCGATCGGCACCGCGATCGCCGAAAAAGCGCCCGCGCTCGTCCATGCGGACCAGCACTTTTTGTCAGCAAACCATTTCCTCACCTGCTCGGCCGCGCCGATCACGGATCACCAGGGCAACGTCATCGGCGTGCTCGACGTCTCCGGCGACCAGCGCAGCTTTCACAAGCACACCATGGCGCTGGTACGCATGTCGGCGCTGATGATCGAGAACCAGCTATTCTCGGCAACCTTCGAGGATGCGATCACCCTGCACTTTCATACTCGGCCAGAATTTATCGGCACCCTAATGGAAGGGCTCGCCTCGTTCACGCCGGGCGGCCGCTTCATTTCCGCCAACCGCAACGGACTGTTCCAGCTGGGCCTGTCGTTCGGGGCGCTGCAATCGCACACTTTCAGTTCGCTCTTCGGCCTGCCGGTTTCCGCCCTGTACGATCATTACCGCACTGCCAAACCCGGATTGCTCAACCTGTGCATGCACAACGGCGTGCGCGTCTACGGCCGCGCCCAGCTGAGCCTGGGCAACGCGCTGCACGCCACCAACCAGCACGAAGCGGCCCCATACGTCGCGCCGGCGGCGCCCGCCTCGCGCCGCCTGTCCGGCCTGCGTTACCTGAACACCGGTGATCCCCAACTGGAACAAGTCATCGAGAAGGTCAATCGGGTACTCGGCCGCGACATCCCGATCATGATCATGGGCGAAACCGGCACCGGCAAGGAATTGCTGGCGCAGGCGATCCACAACGACTCGCCGCGCGCGATGGGACCGTTCGTCGCAGTGAACTGCGCGTCGATTCCCGAAACCCTGATCGAATCCGAACTGTTCGGCTACGAAGACGGCGCCTTCACCGGCGCGCGCAAGAAGGGGGCGCCCGGCAAGCTTTTGCAAGCCAACGGCGGCACCCTGTTCCTCGACGAGATCGGCGACATGCCATTCAGCCTGCAGGCGCGCCTGCTGCGCGTTTTGCAGGAACGCATGGTCACCCCGCTGGGCAGCGCCAAATCGATCCCCGTGAACGTCGAGCTGATTTGCGCGACCAACCACAACCTGCGCGAACGCATGGCGCGCGGTCTGTTCCGCGAAGACCTGTACTACCGGCTCAATGGCCTGGTGGTCAAACTGCCGCCGCTGCGTGAACGCACGGACCTGGAAACCGTCGTCAAGAAGATCCTCATCACCGAATCGAACGGCGGACATTATGAGGTGTCGCCGGAGGTGTTGCAGATGTTCCGCCAGCACAAATGGCCGGGCAACTTCCGCCAGTTGACCAATTTGCTGCGCACCGCCGTCATCATGGCCGGCGACGAGCACGAGATCGGCCTGCGTCACATGCCCGACGATTTCATGGATGACATCGACAACGCCGGCCCGGCCGAGGGCGCGCCCGACACCACTCGTCTGCTGCCCAGCGGCGCCAACCTCGAAGAGATGGAGCATTCGGTGATCCTCAGGACGCTCGAGGCGAACGGCGGCAACGTCTCGGCCACGGCGCGCGCGCTGGGTGTCTCGCGCAACACCATCTACCGCAAGATGCCGCATCTGAAGTAACGTCATCGTCATGCCGCGGCCGGGAAACCAGGCGACTTCCACACGAGGCCGCGCTTGTTGATCGTCATGAGGTCGACCTTGTCCAGGCGCGCCGCCAGCGCGTGCGATTTCTTCGCGCCCATCACCATGAAGGCGGTCGACAAGCCGTCGGCCAGCATGGCGCTCGGCGCCAGCACGGTCACGCTGGCCAGTTCGCGCGGCGAATAACCGGTGGCCGGATCGAAAATATGGTGGTGCAGAAAGTCCGGCGTGAAGGTTGACGCGTAATCGCCTGAGGTGGCAAGGCAACGTCCATCCAGTGCCAGACTGGCCGCCAGCGCGCCCGCCTCGCGCGGATCGGCCACACCGACCGTCCACGGCAAGCCTGCCGATTTGTGGCCACACGCGGCGAATTCGCCCGTATCGAGCAGGGCATGCTCGATCCCATGCGCTTTCAAGGCGGCCAGCGCCAGATCCGCCGCGTACCCCTGGGCCAGGCCATTGAGGGTAATACCCATGCCGTGCTTGCCGAGCGCCACGCGGGCGGCCTGCACGCGCACCGCGCGCCAGTCGACGCGTTCACGCGCCGTGCCACGCTCGAGCGTGGCCACCAGCGCCGGATCGGCGTCGTGGCAGGCCTGCCACAAGGGCTGCACCGTGATGTCGAAGGCGCCGCGCGTGAGCAGCGCCAGCGCGCGCGCCTGCGCCAGCACAGCGACCAGCCGCGCATCGGGCCGCGCTACGACGCCATCGCGGTTAAGCTGGAACACCTGGCTGCGCGCGTCATAAATACTCATCAAGCGATCGACCCCGGCGGCCGCGGAGAGGGCCGCGTCAATGGCCCGCCCTGCCTGGGCCGCGTCGTCGTGCAGCACCGCCACCGAGATCGTGGTGCCGAAGGCCAGCGCGCCGCGTGTCACCAGTGTCAACGGCGGCCTCACGACCAGGCTGCCCAGTGATGCGGCAATAAAAGTTCGACGTCGCATGCTTATCCTCCTGCCATTGCCACAGCGCGGACCCGCTTGATTTGAATGATGCGTGGCGCGCACTGCTGGTCGCTCTCGTGGATCACGACGCATTCCATACATTGAAAGCACTCGTCATAGCTGACCGCGCCACCGGGCGCGATGGCCTGGTAGCCGCAGCGGTAGCGGCAGGTCTGGCAGGGCGTGCCGCACTCGGCGCGCCGGGGTATCCAGTCGAGCACGCGAAACCGTCCCAGCAGCGCCAGCGCCGCGCCGAACGGGCACAGGTAGCGGCAGAAGAACTTGAACGAGAACATGCTCAGCACCAGCAGGCCGACGGCATACGCCACATACGGCCAGCCGCGCACGAAATTCAAGGTGATGGCCGTCTTGAAGGGCTCGATCTCGACCAGCTGGTCGGTCAGGCGCGGCATCAGCCAGGCGCTGACCAGGATCGCCGCGAGCAGGCCGTACTTGACCCGCTTCAGGCGCGCATCCATCGCCCGGCGGATCGTGATCTGGGGCAGGCGCAGCAGCCGACCCAGCATGGCGCTCAGCTCCTGCAGGGCGCCGAACGGGCACAGCCAGCCGCAGAATGTGCCGCGCCCCCACAGCACCAGCGACACCAGCACGAAGGCCCACAGCGACACCGTCATCGGGTCGTTCAGCATGAAGCCGAGCCCACGGCCGTTCTGCAGCGCCTGGATCACGGCCGTGATATTGACGATCGACAGCTGTCCCTGCGCAAAGTAGCCGATGAAGGCAATCGTAAACAGCAGGTAGGCGACGCGGAACCGGGCGAAGCGCCGCGCATGCGCGCTAAGCCGCTTGGGCCGGGCCAGGGCCATGGCCAGCAGCAAGAGCCCGGCGGCCAGCGCCAGCAGCTCCCCCGCGCGGGTACGCCACAGCCCGCGCCACGAATTGTCGGCGCTGGCCGGCTGGATGAGGTATTGCTCCGGCAAGCGATATGCCAGGTCGATGTTGCGCACGATCCGCTCCGGATACACGATGCCCTTCTTGCGCGTGACCGGCAGCGATACTTCGAGCGGGCGCCCCGGATCCAGCCCGGCCTGGCTGATCACTCGGAACACCGTCACATTGTCGGCCGGTAGCCCCGCCGGCGCGGCCAGGCGCATGTCCAGGTCCAGGTCGCGGATGTCGATCGGCAGCTTGTCCTGCCTGAGCACCAGGCGCTCGGGCACGCCGCCGCGCACGAAGTCCTCGCCGGTCACGCTGTAGCGCCCGCTGGACATCAGCAGCAGCGCGTGGTCGCCCGGCTCCAGCCGGTTCTGCAACTTCTTCCAGCTGGCCTCGGTCAAGAGGTTGCGTCCCACCGTCGGCACCGACACGTAGGCCAGCCAGGCATCGATGAACACGCCGTCAGGCGCGGCGCGCGTCTGCGCATCAAGCCCCGCGCCGTCGCTGCCGGCGAAGCGTTGTTCGATGTCGCGGTTGAGCACGCGCGCATGGACGATCAACCCCTCGTCCACCATCTCGCGCAGGCTCATGCGTTTGAAATAGTCCGGCTTGACGCGGGCCACCTGGCCAGCCTCGCCGCCGCGCGCAAAGCCGAGCTTCTTGCGCGCCACCGTCAGCGCCGCCGCCAGCACGCTCTGGTTAATGATACGCACCGACGCGGTCGCCTTCGAGACACCGTCCAGGTAGGCGTGGGCGGCGTCGGCCGGACGCTCGCGCCTGGCCTTGGCGTCGATGCTGATGCCTTCCTTGAGCGACAGGCCGCGGTACTGGCGCACGAACTGCAACAGCGGCGCCTCCCCGAGCCCGTCGAGGAACACCGGCTCGTGCTGCGACAGCACGGCCACGTCGATGAACCGGCCGTTCGGATCGATCGCGATCAGTAAATTCAAGGGAACCCCCGCGAAGCCGGGAACCGGCGCCAGGTCGATCGACTCGAACACATAGCCGATCAATTCGGTGGCGGTGCCGTTTTGCTTAAACAGGGGCCACACCGGCACCGCGCTGTCACGCTGGCCGACCTGGACCGGCGCGGGAAAGCGCTGGGCCAGCGCGGCGTGGGTGAGCACGCCTGCCGCCGCTGGCGCGGCAATGCCGAGCCAGAACAGCCAGCAGCAAAGCAGGCGTCGCATCACGGCTCCTTAGAAGAAGATGATGCCGCCGAGCGAGGCGCCATTCATGCGCGTGCTGCTGCCGGCAAAGCCCTTCGAGCGCGTCTGCCCCAGTTCCGCCACCAGCGTGATGGCGCTGTTGAGCGAGTAGTAAGCACCCGCGGTCAGGTTGGCGTTGGACTTCAAGCCGCCTGACGCGGCGGTGTTGTCGTCGTTCTGGCTGATGCCATAGGACAGGCCGAGCTTGAGCTTGTCGCTGGCTTTCAGCGTGGCCTGCGCCAAATAGTTCTTCGACCGGGTCGCGCCCTGGTCGGCGTCCGACAGGATGCCCAGGCCCTTGCCGCTCTGGGCATTGACCAGTACACCGAAGCCGCCCGCCGTGTAAGAGGCGCCGATCTCCACGCCGCGCATGGTCAGGTCGGCGCCGCCGGCCGCGACCGCCTTGAACTTTTGCGTCTTGGCGCCGACCCAGCCTTTGAAGCCGTCCTGGGCATAGCTCAGCTGGCCTTGCACCTGCGGACCGGTGCCCGACATGTACGCAGGCGCCGACAGGATGGGCGTGTCCGCGACCGGGCTCATCAGGCCAACGTCGACGCTGATGCCCGTCGCGGACTTCGGCGAGCTGTACACCATCTGGCCGTAGTTGCCAAGGTAGGTGTAGCCGGCGCCGATGTGGCCCAGGGTCACGCGGCCGCGCTGGGTCGCCTGGACCGGTGCGCCGGCGCCGAGCAAGGTCATGTCGCTGAGGATGGCGTTGGCGCCGAAGATGCCGTAGTCGCGGCCGAGCTTGATCGTTCCCATCTCCGCGTTGCCGAAGGTGAAGAACGCCTGGCGCACGTCGACCACGCTGTTCTGGCCGATGGCGCTGTCGGTGGCGGTGGCGTTGTAGATGCCGACCAGCGCCTTGATATCGTAGCCGCCCTGGGTGGACGCGGCAGACGCCACCAGGCCGTTGGGCAGCAGGCCATTGCCGATGGTGGTGCGATTGTCCTGCCCGCCGCAGCCCAGGGCCGCGCCGCCCAGCGCCAGCCCGCCCACGGCGTCGCCCGAGCACGACACCGTCGTGTAGTAGGCGTTGACGATGCCGCCCACGCCCACGGTCCAGTCGCCGGCCTTGAAATCGACCGCTTGCGCGGCCTGCATGCTGGCTGCGGCGAGCGCGCCCATCACGATAATCTTGTTCATCAGTGTTCTCCTCAATGTCATTGTTTTAGGTGGTCACATCAATGCGATGTCCCTCGGTATTGGCAATTTGCATGCCCAGGCTTTCGTGGGGATAAACACGGGAAAGCTGTGCAGATACGGATCAGGCGGCTGCGCCGTTGTTCTGTTTCGACGCGCACCGTTGCACAGCCGCGGCCGGCAAACCACGAGCGGCCGGCGCGCCCCGGCCCCTTCGATTGGCATGGCGCGACCGCGACGGCTGCGCACGCCGCGCGCAAAAAAAAAGACGGCCGAAGCCGTCTAAAAGTCAGCCGCCAAACTGAGACGCGGCCACCACAAGCAAGTCCTGCCAGGCGATTATTTGGTCAGCTTAAACACCCACACCGAGCCGCCCTGCTCCAGCAGATTGATCTTCTTGGCCACTTCGCCGCCCCACAGCGGCACCGCGCCGCCCCAGCCCGACACCACCGCGACGTACTGCGTATCGCCGTCCTGCCAGGTCACCGGTGGCGCCACCACGCCCGAGCCGGTCTGGAACTTCCACAACTCCTTGCCGCTCTTGGCGTCGAGCGCTTTCAGGTAGCCTTCCGGGGTGCCGTAGAACACCAGCCCGCCCGCCGTGCTCATCACACCGCCCCACAGCGGCGCGTTGTTCTTGACCTCCCACACGATTTTCCCGGTCTTCGGGTCGATCGCCCGCAAGGCGCCGATGTAGTCGTCGAAGATCGGCCGGATCGTGAAGCCCGCGCCCAGGTAGGCGCCGCCCTTCTTGTAGCTGATCGGCTCGTTCCAGATGTCCATGCCCCATTCGTTGGCCGGCACGTAGAACAGCTTGGTTCCCGGGTTGTACGCCATCGGCATCTGATTCTTGGCGCCGAGGAAGGCCGGCGCCGAGAACACGGTGCTGCCCTTGGTGTTGTCCGCGCCCTTGGTCGGATCGCCTGGGCGGTTGGCCGCGATGAAGTTGGGACGGCCGGTCTTGAGGTCGATGCCGCTGGCCCAAGTAATCTTGCGCACGAACGGGAAGGCGTTGTGCAGCTTACCGCTCTTGGCGTCGATCACGTAGAAGAAGCCGTTGCGGTCGGCCTTGCCGCCGTAGCGCTTGCCGTCCATGTCGAAGGTTACGAATTCGTTGGCGCCATCGAAGTCCCAGGCATCGTTCGGCGTGTTCTGATAGGCCCACTTGATGGTGCCGGTGCTCACGTCGATGGCCACCGTCGAGGACGAGAACAGGTTGTCGCCCGGCCGCAGGTGGCTATTCCATGGCGCAGGATTGCCGGTGCCGAAGTAGGCCAGGCCCGTGCTTGCGTCGTAGGTGCCGCCCATCCAGGTGGACGCGCCACCGGTCTTCCACAGCTCGCCCGGCCAGGTCTTGTTGACGGTACCGGAGATGCCGTTGTCGCTGGCCTTGCCGTCCTTGTCGTAGCGCGTGCCCATGTGCCCTTCGACGGTCGGACGGCTCCACACCAGTTGTCCGGTCATCGGATCGCGCGCGTCGACCCGCCCGACGATGCCGAATTCGCCGCCCGACACGCCGGTCAGCAGCAAGCCCTTGGCGATCAGCGGCGCGGCCGTCATCGAATAACCGGCCGCGTAGTCGCCGACTTTTTCCTTCCACACCACTTCGCCGGTGTTCTGGTCGAGCGCCACCAGTTGCGCGTCGAGCGTGCCGAAGATGACCAGGTTGCCGTACAGCGCGGCCCCCCGGTTGACGACGTCGCAGCACGGCATGATGCCCTCGGGAAGGCGGTGCTCGTATTTCCACAGCTTGGTGCCGGTCTTCAAGTCCACCGCGTAGATGCGCGAGTACGATGCGGTGATAAACATCTTGCCGTTGTGGATCAGCGGTTGCGACTCCTGGCCGCGCTGCTTTTCGCCGCCGAACGACATCGACCACGCCGGCACCAGCTTGGCCACCGTCTTGGTGTTGATCTGGGTCAGCGGGGAAAACCGCTGGCCCTCGCTGCCCATGCCGAACGACAGCACTTCATGGGTATTGCCGGCGGCACCGGCCAGCATGGCGTCGGTCACCGGCGCCTCGGCCGCGTACGCCAGCGACGCCGTCGCCAGGGCCACCATCATGGTCATCATCTTCTTATTCACATTGCTCTCCTCTTGTCATTTTGGAATCGAACTATTCTTTTGCCTGCCGTGCCGTGCTGACCGCGCCTAAACCGCGCAACTCATCGTCGGTGAACAGCCGCGAGCGCGTCAGGAAGCGCCGCCCGGTGCCGTTGTCGAGCGAAAACATGCCGCCGTTTCCGTCCACCACGTCGATGATCAACTGCGTGTGTTCCCAGTAACCGAACTGCTCCAGCCCCATGTAGAACGGCGCGCCGTTCAGGTTGCCGAGGTAGACGTCGGTATCGCTCAGGCTGAACTCCCCGGCCGCGTAACACATCGGCGTGCTGCCGTCGCAGCAGCCGCCGGACTGGAAAAACATCACCGGCCCGTGGCGCCGGCGCAACTGCTCGATCATCTCGCTGGCGGCGTCGGTCGCCAAAACACGGGCTAGTGCGTTGTGCATGGAAGCACCTCCTCGGGTGAAACTTAGAAAAAGCCCAGTGCGTTGGGGCTATAGCTCACCAGCAGATTCTTGGTCTGCTGATAATGGTCGAGCATCATCTTGTGATTCTCGCGCCCGATGCCCGACTGCTTGTAGCCGCCGAACGCCGCATGGGCTGGGTAAAGGTGATAGCAGTTGGTCCACACGCGTCCGGCCTGGATACCCCGGCCGACGCGGAAGGCGCGCGCGCCGTCGCGGGTCCACAGGCCGGCGCCGAGGCCGTACAAGGTATCGTTGGCGATGCGCAGGGCGTCCGCCTCGTCCTTGAAGGTGGTCACCGACACCACTGGGCCGAAGATCTCCTCCTGGAAGATGCGCATCGTGTTGTCGCCCTTGAACACGGTCGGCTGCACGTAATAGCCGCCCCCCATGTCGCCAGCCTGCACGCTGCGCGCGCCGCCTGCCAGCAGCTGCGCGCCTTCCTGCTTGCCGATGTCCATGTACGACAGGATCTTCTCCAGCTGCTCCTGCGAGGCCTGGGCCCCGATCATGGTGGCCGCGTCGAGCGGGTTGCCCTGCTTGATGGCACGTACCCGCGCCAGCGCGCGCTCGATGAATTTCTCATAGATCGATTCCTGGATCAGCACGCGCGACGGGCAGGTGCACACCTCGCCCTGGTTCAGCGCGAACATCGCAAAGCCCTCCAGGCACTTGTCGAAGAAAGCATCGTCGGCGTCCATCACGTCTTCAAAGAAGATGTTGGGCGACTTGCCGCCCAGCTCCAGCGTGACTGGGATCAGGTTCTGCGCCGCGTACTGCATGATCAGCCGGCCGGTGCCGGTTTCGCCGGTGAACGCGATTTTTGCGATACGCTTGTTCGAAGCCAGCGGCTTACCCGCCTCCAGGCCGAAGCCGTTGACGATATTGATCACGCCGGGCGGCAGCAGGTCGCCGATAAGCTCGATGAGCACGAGGATAGAGGCCGGGGTTTGCTCGGCCGGCTTGAGCACCACGCAATTGCCCGCGGCCAGTGCCGGCGCCAGCTTCCACACCGCCATCAGGATCGGGAAATTCCACGGAATGATCTGGCCCACGACCCCAAGCGGCTCATGGAAATGGTAGGCGTAGGTTTCATGATCGATCTGCGCCACCGAGCCCTCCTGGGCCCGGATGCAGCCGGCGAAATAGCGGAAATGATCAATCGCCAGCGGAATGTCGGCCGCCATGGTTTCGCGGATCGGCTTGCCGTTGTCGATGGTTTCCGCGGTCGCGATCAGCTGCAGGTTCTGCTCCATGCGGTCGGCGATCTTGTTGAGGATGTTGGCGCGCTCGGTCTGCGAGGTCTTGCCCCAGGCATCCTTCGCCGCATGGGCGGCGTCCAGCGCCAGCTCGATATCCTCCGCGCTGGAACGCGCGATCTCGCAGAAGACCTGGCCGGTGATCGGCGTGACGTTGCCGAAATACTCGCCCTTGACGGGCGCGACGAACTTGCCGCCGATATAGTTGTCGTAGCGCTGCTTGAATGGGTTGGCAACGCCGAGTTTGCTGATGTCTGCGAGATTCATGTCATCCTCTATCTGTAGGGTTATGAGACCGTTGTACGCAACGGCGTGGTGTCGATCACACCCTCAATATCGCAAGCGCCGTGCCAGCTGCTTTTCCAAGGCGGCGGCACCGTTTGCGCCCGCGTCTGTCCGCTTTCTGAACACGCCCGCTGTACCAACTTGACACAGGTGTTCCGTCACCGAATCCAATCAACTGCCCGGGGTCGGAGGCGACATTCGG
>DIZW01000069.1:10755-15859 GCA_002428015.1 Oxalobacteraceae bacterium UBA6018
GACTTTGCCGGAGTTCTAAACGCGTCCGACCGCGTGGGGTCGGAGGCGGCACTAGGACATTGCTGGAGTTCTAAACGCGTCGGGGTCGGAGGCGACATCTGGACACGGCCTAAGCTGTAACGCCCTGCCCCGAGACGCTATTCAGCGAATCACTACGCCCCATGGCAACTCGCCAACCGCGATATCGCGCAGCCGCCGCGCGCTGGCCGTGTCGATCACGCTGACGCTGCCGGAGCGCCCGTTGGCGACATACAGCCTGGCGCCGTCCGGCGTCATCGCCATGTTCCAGGGGCGCTTGCCGACCGCGATGGTGGCGCTGACGGCGTTGCGCGCGGTGTCGATCTGCATCACCGTGCCGTCGACGCCGTTCGAGACGTACACGGTCTTGCCGTCGGGATGCACGGCGATGCCGTTCGAATTCTTCCCCGCCGGGATGCTGGCCAACACTTTGCGCGTCGCGAGGTCCACCACATACACGGTGCTGACCATTTCGCACGCGATGTAGGCGCGCTGGCCGTCCGGCGAAAAGCCCATGCCGCGCGGGCGCAGGCCCACCGCGATACTGCCGACCTGGCGCCGCTGCGCCACGTCGATCAGGTCGACCTGCTCGGCCTCCTCGGCGCTGACCAGCAGCCAGCGCCCGTCCGGGCTGAACACGGCGTGTTCCGGGTTCTTGCCCTGCACGGGGATCTGGGCCAGCACGGCGCGCGCCTGTGCGTCGACCAGCGCGACGCTGTTGTTCTCCTCCACCGCGACGGCCACGTAGCGCCCGTCGGCCGAGGCGTTCACACCCTCCGGCGACTTGCCCAGCGCGATAGAGGCCACGGTGGCGCCGCTGGCCGTGTCGATGACGAGCAAGGCGCCCGCGCTCGCGTCGCTCACGTACAGCGTGTGCCCTGCGGGGTCGGCGGCGATGCCGCGCGGGCGCTTGCCGGCGGCCAGGGTGCCGACCACGCTGTCGGTGGCGATGTCGATCACACTGACCGTACCGGATTTTTCGTTAGGGACGTAGGCCAGCGGACTGGCGCCCGCGTTGGCGACAACCAGCGCGGCGAGTAGGACAATGGCGAAACGATGCATGACAGCTCCTTGTGGTGTGGGCGCGACGCGCGCGTAGCGAAAACAGTGCAAGCGCCGTGCCATCGAGCCAATTGCTACGATGGCAGGTATATTGCTTAGCCTTGATCGCCAGGCCGGCCGGCAGCGTCGCCCGCCGCCGGCATGCCCATCACATCATCGGAGACTTTATGAAGCACCGTACCTTTCGCCTCAATGCCATCGCCAGCCTGTTCGCCGCGAGCGCCGCGGCCGGCGCCGCCGACCTTCCTGCCGCGCCGGTGGATGTGGTCGTCGTTAGCGGCAGCCGCATCGAGCATGGCAGTTTCGACCTGCCGGCATCGATCGACGTCATCGACCGCGCACGCATCGTCGACGCCCAGGCCCGCGTCAACGCGTCCGAGTCGCTCAGCGCCGTGCCCGGACTGACCGCCCAGAACCGCCAGAACTACGCCCAGGACCTGCAGATATCCTCGCGCGGCTTCGGGGCCCGCTCGGCCTTCGGCGTGCGCGGCGTCCGCCTGATCGCGGACGGCATCCCGGCCAGCATGCCCGACGGCCAGGGCCAGGCCGCCACCTTCAACCTCGACATGGCCGAACGCATCGAAGTGCTGCGCGGGCCGTTCTCCGCGATCTATGGCAACCACTCGGGCGGCACGATCCAGCTGTTCACCCGCGACGGCCAGGGCAGTCCGAGCGTGGAAGCGACCGTCATGGGCGGCAGCGACGGCATCCGCAAGCTCGACACCAACGCCCAGGGCCAGGCCAACGGCATCGGCTACGTGGCCGACGTGTCGCGCTTCGAGACCGACGGCTACCGCAGCCATAGCGCCGCCACGCGCGACCAGGCCTTCGCCAAGCTGACCATGACGCCATCGGCCACCAGCAAGCTGACCCTGGTGGCCAACGCCCTGCGCCAGGACGACACCCAGGACCCGCTCGGCGCGACCTGGTCCACCTTCCAGCGCGACCCGCGCGCCGGCGAAATCGACGCCAACGACACCCAGACGCCCAAGCGCACCATCGCCGAGCGCTACAACACGCGCAAGAGTATCGACCACCAGCAGGCCGGCCTGGCGTATGACCAGCACTTCGGCCAGGACCGTCTGCACCTGACGCTCTACGGCGGCAACCGCACGGTGATCCAGTACCAGGCGTTCTCCAAATTCCTCCAGACGGCGCCCACGCAATCGGGCGGCGTGGTCGACTTCGACCGCAACTTCTACGGCGCCGACATCAACTGGACCTGGGTGCGCGCCCTCGCCGGCGGCAAGCTCAATACCACCGTGGGTGTGGACTACGGGCGCTCGGCCGACGACCGCACCGGCTACGAGAACTTCATCGGCGCCGACTATGGCCTGAAGGGCAAGCTGAGGCGCGATGAGACCGACACCGTCTCGAGCGCCGATCCCTACATGCAGGCCGAGTGGCAGGGTGGTCCGTGGGTGCTCAGCGGCGGCCTGCGCCACAGCAGCGTGAAATTCAAAGTGGGCGACCGCTACCTGGCCAACGGCGACGACAGCGGCGGCGTCGACTACAGCCACACCACGCCGGTGCTGGGCGTGCTGTATCGCGTCTCGCCGCTGCTGAACGTATATGCGAGCGCCGCGCGCGGTTTTGAAACGCCGACCCTCAACGAGCTGTTTTACTCGGGCGCGGGCAAAGGCTTCAACTACGCGCTGCGCGCCGCCAGCAGCACCCACACCGAGGCCGGGATCAAGGCCCTCGTGGGCGGCAATACCCGGGTCGACGCGGCCCTGTTCCAGGTCAAGACCGGCGACGAGCTGGTGGTCGACGTCTCCAGCGGCGGGCGCACCAGCTACCGCAATGCCAGCAACACCTTGCGGCGCGGCGCCGAGGTCTCGGTCGACAGCAATTTCGGCGCCGGCGTGAGCGCACGCCTGGCGCTGACGGCCCTGCGCGCGACGTATGAACAGGGCTTCGGCAGCGTCCCGGCGGGCAGCCGTCTGCCCGGCGTGGCGCGCGCGAACGCGTTCGCCGAGCTGGCGTGGAAGAGCGGCGATGGCGGCCTTGGCGCGGCCATCGAGGCGATCGCCAGCGGCAAGGTGTACGCGGACGACGCCAACCGCGACGTTCCCGCGCCCGGCTACACGGTGCTCAACGCCCGTGTGCAGGCGAAGCAGGACGCCGGGGGATGGCAGTTCAGGGAGTTCGCGCGGCTGAACAATCTGCTCGACCGCGGCTATGTCGGCTCGGTGATCGTGGGTGACGCCAACAAGCGCTATTACGAAGCGGCCCCGGGGCGCAACTGGCTGGCCGGGGTAAGTGCCCGCTACAGCTTCTGAGCGCGGCGCTGCGCCGATCCGTCGCCGCGCCAGCGGCAGGGCGACGGCATCAAAAATGGTAGCGCAGCGCCAAGCTCACCGACCGCCCTGCCCCGGGTGCGACAAAGCGCGCCAGCGCCGCCTTGGCTGTCTGCTGGCCCGGCGCGACCAGGCGGCCATTGGGGAACATGTCCAGCGCCAGCGCGCCATAACTCTCGTAGCGCCGGTCGAACAAATTGCCGACATTGGCGCTCCATTCCCACCCAGGCGCGGCCTGCCAGCTTAAACGTGCGTTGACGGTGGCGTGCCCGCCCACGCGCCAGTCGGAGGCGCCGTCCTCGTTCCCCTGCACCACCAGGCTAGACTGCGCCTGCGCGTCCAGCCCCAGTCGCAACGCAGGGCTTTGCTGCCACGTCAGTCCCAGCTTGACGGTATGACGCGGCAGGCCGGCCATGCTCGTCCCGCGCGCGATCGCGAGCGTGCGCACACTGGTGAACAGCTGACCATCGGCGTCGTACACGGCGCGCAGATAGTGGTACGCCAGGTTGATACCGAGTCGGCCGAACTGGCGCCGCACGCTGGCTTCGGCGCCCTGGTGGCGGGTACGTGGGAAATTGGCGAAATATCCCTGGTGGGTCGCGCCGGCCGCAAGGAACAGGATGTCATCGCGATTCACGGTCCGAAACAGCGCCAGGCTCGCGCCACGCCAGCGCGCGCCCAGCTCCATGGTGGTGGAGCGCACTTGGCGCAGATAAGGGTCCGATTGCAGTCCGGCCGGCAGCCGGCATGGCTGGTCTGGGTCGGCGCAGCCAAGTTCGATCACCGTCGGCACCCGGTTGCCCTGCGCCGCGCTGGCCGACAGGCTGACACCGGCGCCTAGCTCGCGCACCAGCGCCAGCGCGGGGTTGAGCCGCCGGTACACAAAGCGCTCAGGCGCCTGCGCGCCAGCCGGTGTGTTCAAGGTATTGGCGACGGCGGCGTAGTTCCAGCGCGCCGAGGCGGTGATGTGGGTGGACGCGCCGACGCTCCAGGTGTCGGCGGCGTAGACACCGAAGTCGCGCGCGCTGCCCGTCACCGCCGAGCCGGGGCGGCGCGGCGCCCCCGAATCGGGTCGCGCCTCGCGTGCGCCGGTGAAGAAGGCGTCCTGCTCGAACTGGGCGAAGTCGACATTGCTGGCGTCCGCGCTGAAGCCGGCGTCGATATGCTGGCGGCCGCGCCGCATGGCCAGGTTGGCGCTGGCGCCATGGCTGCGCTGGCCGGTGCTGCTGGTGTTGAGCGAGCCGGCAGGCGGCGCCGCCTGCGCCGTGCAGGCGACGCAATCGGCCACATAATCGATATAGTCGCCGGAGAGGTCGCCGGTGACGGTGTCGCGCCGGCTATGGCGCAGGTAGGCCGTCGCCGACAGCGCGGTGCGGGCGCCGAACTGGCGCGTGACGTTGAACGTGAACTGGACCAGGGCGTTGCGCGTCGTGTCGGGAAAGGTGTAGGCCGCGCGCCGGTCCTGCTCGTACAGGCCGGGCAGCAGGCCGCTGTCCGACGCGCGGTAGCTGGGCAAGAGGCCGTTCCCGCCGAGGCGGCTGCGCCCGCCCAGCAGGGCAGCGCTCCAGCTGGTGTCGCCACGCACCTGGCCGAGCTTGAGGTAGCCGTTGGCCAGGGCGCTGGCCGAATGCGCGCGCCAGCCCGAATCGTCGAACAGGGTGACGGCGGCCAGCGCATGCCAGCCGTTCCCGTTGCGCCAGCCCTGGGTGAGGTCGGCGCGGCGC
>DIZW01000069.1:16059-26116 GCA_002428015.1 Oxalobacteraceae bacterium UBA6018
CCGGATTTGCTGCTCAATACCAGCGCGCCGCCCAAAGTATTGAGTCCGTACAGCGGGTTCGAGCCGGGCGCCAGCGCCAGCGAGGCGATGGCCGCCTCGGGCAGCATATCCCAGTTGATGACGTCCCCGAAAGGCTCGTTCACGCGCACGCCGTCGAGATACACCGACATGCCCTGGGCCGACCCGAGCACCGGCGAAGCCCGGAAGCCGCGGTAGGTAATATCGTTCTGAAACGGGCTGCCGGAGACCTCGCTGACATTCACGCCGCTCAGGTTGCGCGCCATGTAGTCGGCCAGGTTGAGCGCGCCGCCGGCACGCAGCTGTTCGCTGTCGGCCGTCTGCGGCGGCGTGGCCTGCAGGCGCCGTTCGATGCCCAGCCCCGCGAGCGGCGCCGGTGCGACGATTTCGACGACCGCCATGGCAACCGGATCGGGCGCGGCCAGCGCCGCCCGGGTGAAGGCCAGCGCCAGCGCCGCCCCCATATGCGGGCGGCCAGGCCGATTCACGGCCGCACCACCTGCACCCCATAGCGCGCGAAGATGGCCTTCAGTTCGCCGCTGGCGCTCATGTCGTTTAGGGCCGCCTGCAGCGCCTTGGCCATCGCGGTATCGTCCTTGCGCACCGCCATGCCGACCGCCCAGCCGGCGCGCGGCAGGCGCTGGAACGTCACCTCCTCGACCGGAAACGCGGGGTCGCCCTTGAACACCGATTCGATCTCGGAGCGCGTGGCGACGACCGCGTCAAGCTCGCCGGCCTTGAGCTTTTCGAGCGCGTCGGTGGCGGTGTCGAAGATCTTGACGCCGTTGCGCAATTTGCCGTCACCTTCGCCCAGCACCACCATCGCCGCGATCGAGACTTTTTCGACGCCGATGCGCTTGCCCGCCATGGCGTCGATCCCGTGGAAGGCCGGCACCAGGGCGGCGCTGCGCACCAGGCGCACCGTCTCGACGTGGTAGGGCGCGAAAATCTCCACTTTCGGGTTCTCGGCCATGAGGCGGTTATCGACCGGCACGTGCATCAGCACGTCCGCCGGTCCGTAGCCCATGTAATGGCCTTTCCAGACCATGTTGCGCAAGTCGTCGCCCAGGCTTTCACCGGCAGGGAACGGCAGCAGGCTCAAACGCAGCCCGAGTTTGCCGGCGAGCGCACGCGCGAGGTCGACGTCGATGCCGGCACTCTTGTCGGAGAACGGCGCGAACTCGTTGTAGACGGCCACCTTGAGGGTGCCGCTATGCTGGATTTTTTGCCAGTCGGCGCGCGCGGGCAGCGCGCTCAATAACGTCAGGCCGAGCAGCGTGCAGATTGCGCGCCGGCTGCGAAAGTGAGGTCGGCTCATGGCCTCTCCTTATTTGGTGTCGCGACGGGTTTCGAGATAGGTCTTGATGGCCCACATCGCTTCCTGGTTGAAGATGCCTTCGAACGGCGGCATGTAGACCGCGCCGTTACGCACCTTGCCGTGCCGGATCGAGATCAGGAAGTAGTTGTCCATCTCCTTGAAGCAGGCCTGCTTCTTGGTTTCGTTCTTCATGCCCAGGCAGTCGCGGTCGAGCAGGCGCAGGTCCGGGGCGACGCCGCCGGAGATGGCTTCGAGGCCGTGGCAGCGTGCGCAGTTCTGGTTGTAGGCCGAGGTGCCGATCTTTAGCGCCAGCTTATTGCCCTGGTACGGATTCTCGTCGCGCCATTTGTCGCCGAGAGCCGGCAAGCCGGTGGTGTCGACCGCTTGCGGGGTCACGTTGCCGTGCGCGGAGGCGTACAGCGAGGTCAGAACGGCGGCCGCCACGACAGCGCCGGCGGCGAGGGTACGGATAGGATGGTACATGGTGTCTCCTGCTGGTTTTAAATGCGATATACCAGCAAGAGCAAATGCCATGCCCGGACCTGTGCGCCAGGAGTGAGGGCTAAACGATGGCGCGCTGTTGCAGAATGGGACAGGTGTGTCAGACTGGTGTAACAGGCGCGTGTGACACCCGTATGGAACAGCAGCGTGTGACAGGCCCGTTCGACAGCGCGCGTTATATCGACCGGGGATACAACTGCGCCAGGGTGGCCGTGGTGACCTCGGTGGCGACACCTTCGATCAGCGCCGTGGCCTCGTCCCCTGCGCCCGCGCGCGCCAGCTCCCATGCGCGCGCGAGCGCCTGGGCGTGGGCGCTGGCGTGGCGCTCGACGGCCGCTTGCCAGAACGCGGGCGCCTCGCTCTCGACGAAATTGCCGCGCCCGCGCCCGAAGTGCGCTACCGCCAGATAGCGCAGCACGGCGCCCACCAGCAGCGTGTGCAGGAACGCGTCGGCGAAGCGCACGATCGGCACGTTGCGGTCGGTGCTGGTGTTAAAGCCCCAGGCGGCGCCGGCCAGTGTCAGCGCCCCCACCAGGCCGCCGATCAGTGCGCCGGCGCCAAAGCTCAAGCCGCCGGCCATCAGGTCGGCCGACAGGCCGGTCGCCGCGCCCGAGACGATCGCGCCCAGCAGCCCGGCCTGGGCGCGGTCCACCGGGGCGCGCACCTGGAAGTGTTCGCGCACCCGCGCATTGATCTTGGCGGCGTCGCTCGGGTCGAGCTGGTGCAGCGTCAACAGGCGCGCGGTGGTGGACGCGATGTTCACATTGAGCCGCTCCAGCAGCAGCCCCATGGCCTGCTCCTGCACCTGGTCGCTGCCCTTGCCGAGGCCGACCGCCCTGAGCGCGGACTTGAGCAGGCCGCGGCTGGGCGCCGCCAGCGGCACGCTGTCGCGCGCGGCCCCGGCGACCTGTTCGGCGGTGATATGCATCGCCTCCGCCAGACGGCGCCTGTTGCGCGCCTCCCACACGCCGAACAGGCGCGCGTAGCCGGCCCGCTTGGGCTCAGGGATGAGCTCCGCCACGGCATCGTAGAACACGCGCTCGTGCACCCAGCAGCGCGCGAAAGCATCCAGCGCCAGGACGTCGCGCACGATCCGGTACTGGTCCAGGTGCTCGCGCCAGCGCGCCAGCTCGGCGTGCTCCTGCGGCGCGGGGCGCGGCGGCCCCAGTTGATTGAGCAGGACCACCACCGGTTTGCCGAGCCAGTCGAGGATCTGCATTTCAGGCGGCAGGTAGCCGGCGTCGCGCGGATGCTCGGACGAATTGACCAGGTAGAGCACGACGTCGGCTTCGTCGCGCGCGGCGCGCAGCGCCTGCTGGCTGAGCCAGAACGGCCGGTCGCGATAGCGGTCGAGCACCTCGCGCAGGAACCAGCCGATCGGGTTGCCGGCCATGCCGAGGCGGCGCAGCAGGCGCACCGAGTCGCCGAAGCCGGGCGTGTCCCACAGCCGCAAGGTGTCGCCCTCGGGCGTCTGCAGCAGCAGGTGCGACTCGGCGAAGATGGTCACGTGGGCCGCGTCGCGCACTTCCCCCACGTCGACGCCCACCAGGGTGCGCGCCAGCGTCGTCTTGCCGTTGTTGGTGTGCGAGATCAGCGCGAACTGGATCGTGGCTGCGGAATCGTTCATGGCGCCTTCGACGTGACGAGCCCCGCATCAAGCGGGCGTTGTTCGGGTTGGAGCAGGTTGACGATGCTGGCGTGGGCGCCGTGATGGCGGCAGAACTGCTGCCACAGCGCGATCCGTTCGGCGATGCGCTCCTCGCCGGCGGCGCGTTCGCGCAGGCCCGATTCGTCGATCAGCACCGCCACGCCGCGCGCGGAGGCACGTACCAAATGATCGAGGAAGGCGCCGTGGTTCTCCTTTTCCGGGGTGGCGGCGAGATTGAACAGCACCGCCGTCATGCTCACGCCTGGGTCGTCCAGCCGCAAGTCGCGCAGCTGTTCGATCGCCTCTTCGCCGTAGGGACTCGATGGGCGCAGCATGACACGCGCCTGGGCCCCGAACAGCATCGCCGCAAGCGCGGCCAGGCCGCGGTCGCGCGCCTCGTCGAGGGTATAACTGTAGGGCAGCACGCGCAGCAGCGCCGGCGCGCTGGTGCCCGCCTCGCCGCTCAGCTTGCGAAAGTAGGGCTGCTCCAGGTCAATCGGAAAATTGGCCTGCAACCGGCGCGCGCGCCAGTGCGCAATCAGCGCCAGCGCGGCGCGCGGCAGCACCACCAGCAGGAACAGGGTGGCCGCGTAAAGATGCACCCAGCGCGCGCCCTGCGCCCCGGCGCGGCCGGCCCCGAAACGCAAGGCGTCGATGTCGGCCACGCTGAAACCCTGCAGCGGAAACACCGCCACGGCCGGGGCGAACAGCAGCGAGAGCAGCGCGTGCACCTGGCGCGCGTTGAGAAAGGTGCTCTCCCAGCCGGCCACATACTGCGACAGCAGGCCGCGCGCATACAGCGACAGGAGCGCACCCAGCGCGAACATGGTGGCGCCCAGGTGGACCGTGCGTGCCAGCCGCGCGCGCACCAGCTGGGCCGAGAGCGCGCTCCACTCGATCGTGAAGGCGGCCAGCGCCGCGGCGAGCGCATGCGGGAGCTTGCGCGGCAGTGCCGCCGCGCCGGCGCCGACGCGGCGCAACAGCGGCCCGGCGTGAGCGTCCTGCCGGCGCGGCAGCAGCGGCGCGATCAGCAGCGCCAGATACACCAGCAGGTTCCAGCCGATGATCGCCAGCAGCGGCGCCGACAACAGGTCGACCCGGTGCGGGTCGCCGATACGGTCCAGGCCCGCGCCGAGCAGCAGCGCCACCAGCGGCAGCCACGCGAACCAGAAGCGCGCACTGCCGCGCCGCTGCAGAAAGACACCGAAGGCCGGCGTGCGCTCGGCCAGACGCTTGAGAATCTGCTCGGCGCGCTGCTGCAGGAAATGCTCGGTGGTGACTGCGGTCCTGCTGTCGGCGGCCTGCCATTGGGCCAGCTCGCGCGCGCTGCGGCTGGCGTATATGCGGTCATCGTCGCTCAAAATCTCGCGTTTGGCGTCGTTCGTCTCGATCGCGCGTACCAGCACGACATCCCTTGCCAGCTGTTCGTTCATGCGTTGTCCGTGGTGGGCTAAGCTGTGGGTGGATCGGCAAGATTGATATGACAATTGTGCCGCAGTTTGGCCTCGCGTGGGGCACGCCATGTGGCGTCGGGCGTGTATGAGCTTGACTTGGCAGACGTAGCGCCCGAATATCCATGGCAAGGCGATGCTGCCTGCAAGGCAAGCGCCCCCAGGGAAGGGCCATCACAGCGGAATTGGCCCCGGCGAGCGTGTATAATTCGCGACGTTTTGGTGCTCGCGCACGTGTTCATGTGCGTAGTTAAACGGGAAACACAAAGCCATCAAACGGCTGAGGTGTGCTGCCCCCGCAACGGTAAGCAAGTGTCGCCACGGCGACGGGCTGTCTCGATCAACCACTGTGCGCTGCATGGGAAGGTGAGGCGGCCATACTTGCCAGCCCGGATACCGGCCAATTCAGGTGGAAGTGCGCGTACGGGGTCGTTCGCGGCGCGGCCCTCATCATCGGCGTGCACTTTCTGTTCAATCCTGGCCAACGGGGAAGTCGGCCGCTTGTCGTCGCCCGTCACCGGAGATTTGCGTGCATCCGTTTTTCCGCAATATGCGTCACCGCGCGACGATCGTGCTCACCGCGCTCGCGCTGCTGGCCCTGGCCAGCCTGGTGTTCGCGGGCGTGGTCGGCTCTGTGCCGATATCGTTGGCGGACATGCCGGACGCGCTGCTGCGGCTGGCGCACGGAAAAGCCGACACGCTCACCGCCACCCTGCTCTCGTTGCGGCTCGAGCGCGCGCTGGTGGCCTTCGTCACCGGCGCCGCGCTTGCGCTGGCCGGCGTGATGATGCAGGCGCTGCTGCGCAACCCGCTGGCCGACCCCTACGTGCTGGGCATCTCCGGCGGCGCATCGGCCGGCGCCTTGTTCGCGCTGATGGCGCTGGGCGCGCTGTGGGTGGTCGACGCGGCGGCCTTCGGTGGCGCGGCCGCCATCTCGCTTCTGCTGTACCTGCTGGCCAGGCGCGATCTGCGCGGCGGCGGCGCGGCCGAGGGCGGCGCCTCACTCCTGCTGCTGACCGGCGTGATCCTGTCGGCCATGTGCATGGCGATGGTGTCGCTGATGCTGTCGATCGCCCCCGAAAGCCGGTTGCGCGGCATGATCTTCTGGATGATCGGCGACCTGGCCGGCGCCCCACTGCGCCCAGCCCCCTGGCTGGTGCTGCTCGCCGCGCTGGCGTTCGCGCTGCGCAGCGCGCGCGCGCTCAACGTGCTGGCGCTGCACGCGGAAGGCGCGGCCACGCTTGGGATTCGGGTCGGCGCATTGCGCAAAGGCCTGTTCATTTGTTCCGGACTGCTGACCGCCAGCGCGGTTACCAGCGCCGGCAGCATCGGCTTTGTCGGCCTGGTCGTTCCGCACGCCTGCCGCTTCGCCTGCGGACCCGATCACCGCTTGCTGGTGCCGGCCGCGCCGCTGGCCGGCGGCGCCTTCCTGGTATTGGCCGACACGCTGGCGCGCACCGTGGTGGCACCCGAGCAGCTGCCGGTGGGCGTGGTCACGGCGCTGATCGGCGCGCCGCTGTTCCTGATTCAACTGCACCGGCTGTACCGAAAATGATCGGCACGCGCGAACTCACCCTCAAGGCCGGCGCCCGCACACTGGTCCGCCAACTCGACTGGGAAGTCGCGCCCGGTGAATGCTGGTGCATCATTGGCCGCAATGGCGCAGGCAAGAGCACCCTGATGCGCGTGCTGGCGGGTCTGCGCGTGCCCGACGGCGGCAGCGTGAGCCTGCTGGGCCGCGACCTTTCGTCCTGGCCGCTGGAGCAACTGGCGCGCCAGCGCGCCTTCCTGGCGCAAACGCGCAGTGACGCCTTCGCCTACAGCGCGATCGCCACGGTGCTGGCCGCGCGCCACCCCTACCACGCCAGCCGCTACTGGGAAAACAGCGACGACCACGCGATCGCGCGCAGCGCGCTGGCGTCGATGGAAGTGGCCGAACTGGCCGAGCGAGACGTGCGCACCCTGTCTGGAGGCGAGCGCCAGCGCGTGGCGATCGCGGCGCTGCTGGCCCAGGACACGCCGCTGCTGCTGCTCGACGAACCGGCCAATGCGCTCGACCTGGCGCACCAGAGCAGCACCATGCGCCTGCTGGCCCGCCTGTGCCGCGAACAGGGCAAGACAGTGATCATGATCGGCCACGACCTGAATTTGGCGTACCAGGCATCGTCGCACGCCTTGCTGCTCATGGGTGACGGCGACTGGCTGGCCGGCACGGTCGACCAGGTGATGCAGGCGCCGATCCTGGGGCGCTACCTGGGCCATCCGATCGAAGTGATCGCGCACGGCGCGCGCCGCATCTTCATCGCTGCCGAGCCGGCGCCATGAACGAGTCCACGAACGGCGCGACCGCGCGCATCGTACTGGTGGCGGCGATCGCCTCCGGCCAAGGCAAGACCACCGTCACCGCCGCGCTGGCGCGTGCCCTGGTGCGCCGCGGCGAGCGCGTGCGGGTCTTTAAATGCGGGGCCGATTTCATTGACCCGATGCTGCTCGAACGCGCCAGCGGAGCGCCGGTCGGCTCGCTCGACCTGTGGATGGTCGGGCTGGATCAGTCGCGCCGCGAGCTGGCCCGCGCCGAGCTGGAGGCCGACGTGATCCTGATCGAAGGGGTGATGGGACTCTACGACGGCACGCCTTCCTCGGCCGATCTGGCGCGCGCCCTTGGCGTGCCGGTGGTGGCGGTCATCGATGCCTCGGCCATGGCGCAAACCGCCGGCGCGCTGGTGCTGGGCCTGCGCGACTACGGACCGGTGGAGCTGGCCGGCGTCATCGCTAACCGGGTCGCCGGCAGCGGCCACGCCGCGATGGTGGCGGCTTCGCTGCGCGGCACCTCCTTGTTGGCAAGCCTGCCGCCACAACCGGCGGCCCTGCCGGAGCGCCACCTTGGCCTGGTGCTGCCGGACGAGGTCGGGCAGCTCGAAGCCATGCTTGACCGCCTGGCCGGCGACCTGGTGCTCGATGAAACGGCGTGGGCCGGCCTGCGCCCGGTGTCGGTAACCGCGTCTATCGATACAGCGCTCGACGCCCCTGCGCCACTGCTGGCCGGGCGCACCATCGCGGTAGCGCGCGACGCCGCGTTCGCGTTCCTTTATCCGGCCAATCTTGCTACCTTGCGGGCGCTTGGCGCCAAGCTGGTGTTCTTTTCGCCGCTGGCCAACGACGCCGTGCCGCCGACGGCGAACGCCGTGTACCTCCCGGGCGGCTACCCCGAGCTGCACGCCGCTGCGCTGTCCCGGGCGGGCCGCTGGGTCGCATCGATCCGCGCGGCGCATGCGGACGGCATGCCGATCCTGGCCGAATGCGGAGGCATGATGGCGCTGGCCGACACGCTGACCGACCAGCATGGCGACACCTGGCCAATGGCTGGCCTGCTTCAGGGGAGGGTCACGCTGCAGGAACGTTTGGCTGGCATCGGGCCGCAAGCCATGGACACGCCGCAGGGCGCGCTGCGCGGACATACGTTCCACTATTCGCGCTTCGCCACATCCCTGGCGCCAAGCGCGCATACCGTCGTACATCCCTCCGGCGCGCGGGGCGAGGCGATCTACCGGGTCGGCGCGCTGACGGCCTCGTACTTTCATGCGTATTTCGCCTCCTGCCCGGCGGCGACGGCGTCCCTGTTCAACTAAGGCGCGACGCGATGGTTGGGCCGGGCGCGGTCGCCTAGGCAACCGGCCCGGCGGCCGCTTCCTGGCGCCCGACGATCTCCCCAAGCAGTTTCTCACGGTTCGCCATCACGAAAAACACGAAGGCTGGCTCCTTCACTGCCAGGCGCACGATCCCCGGTAGCAGCGCGTAACAGTAGGTGGCGACGGTACGCACTGTCTCGTCGTTCTTGAGAGCGGCTTGCGACAACTCGCCCGACTTGCCCTTCAGCAGAGGCAGGATATTGTCCTTGTGCTTGTCGACAATCGCGCGCATTGGCGCGGTGAGTTTTTGGTCGAGTCGCGACTGCTCGGCGGTCATATCCATGAGGGTCTCCTGTTCAAAACGTTGACTTGCGGAATCATCATCATGCCGCGTCAAGAAGCTGCGCGAGATGACTTTTAGCAAGCCCACGGCGATCCCTCGGGACTGCGGAACTTAGCTGTTCACGCCCCCGTCCAACCCAGCAGTGAGGTGAACGGGAGGAAGGTGATGCTCAGTGAACCTATGCAAAGCGATACGATCGACGTGCTCGTGCCTACCTGCGAGCGGCCGGCTGCGCTGGCGATGACCTTGACGGCACTGGCCGCGCAAACATTCGCCCAACTACGGATCGTTATTTCCGATCAGTCCGAGCGACTCAATCCATTCGACACCGGCGAAGTCCGGGCGGTGCTGCGCCTGCTAAGCGCGCAGGGACGCCCGGTCGACACCCTGCGCCACCTGCCGCGCCGCGGCATGGCGGAGCAGCGCGCGTTTCTTCTGTCACGCGCCGAGGCGCCGCTTGTACTATTCCTCGACGACGACGTCCTGCTCGAACCGGATCTGGTGGAGCGGCTGCATCGCTCAATCCGGCTGCTCGGCTGCGGTTTTGTCGGCAGCGCCGTGCATGGCCTGAGCTACCTGAGCGATATTCGACCAGAGCAGGAAACGATAGAGTTCTGGTCAGGGCCGGTTGCGCCCGAGCGGGTGACTGCGCACGGCGCGGCGTGGTCACGCCATCATCTGCATCGCGCGGCCAATCTGTTTCACGTGCAAGCGCGCCTCGGCCTACAGCGTGATGCAACGCGTCATTATCGGGTTGCATGGGTTGGCGGCTGCGTATTGTTCGATACCGGCAAGTTGCGTGCGGCCGGCGGGTTCGCGTTCTGGCGCGAGCTGCCAAAAGCGCATGGCGGCGAAGACGCCCTCGCGCAATTGCGTGTCATGGAGCGCTACGGCGGCTGTGCCATCATTCCGTCCGGGGCTTATCACATGGAGCTGCCAACCACGATGCCTGCGCCGCCTGTCAATGCGGCGAAAGTCCTGTTGGGCGGCATGCCAATTCCAGGATAACGGAGTGGCGTGGCCCCGCCATCGCCGGCGCGCGTATCAGTGTGCATGGCTGGCGCTCGATATGGACGACATTGAGACACTGAGAATGGCTGGACGAAACAAGCTGTGCGAAACCCGCGGACGAAAAAAAACCCCAACATC
>DIZW01000062.1:0-3693 GCA_002428015.1 Oxalobacteraceae bacterium UBA6018
TTGAGCGCTCAGAGCTTGAGCGTTTTTCGGGCGTGACCGAGCAGCGCACCAGAAAGAGGCCAATCTCGGCGCAAAACACAGCCATAGCTCGGGCTATGGCGAGCATTTGCAACGACGAGTGGCCACTTTCTGGTGTGATGAGCGGGCATGATCGACATACTCTCAAGCTCTCAGTAGGCGGCCGATCCAGCCATCGCGCTCTGCACCAGGTCGTCGATCTCGCCGGTGATGTTGGTCATCACCCCCGCCACCACCGCGAACTCCTTGCCGGCCGGGCCGGCCCGCGCCGCCACGATCTGGGCGTTGAAGGCCACCATGCGGGCCTGTCTGGCGATGGTCTTGATGTCCCCCATCATGTCCTGCATCTGCTTGCGCTGCAGTTGCGCGTGGCGCTTTGACTGCTCCTCGTAGACCAGCGTCAGGCCGTTGAGCACGCTCAGCAGCGGCGTGGCGGTGCGCACCAGTTCGTCCAGCAGCACGGGTGCGCCGCGGGTGTCGCCGGTGATGGCGTCGAGCGTGGTCTCGGCCAGGTGAATGAAGTCGCGGATGGTCTTGTCGCCTTGCAGGGTGCCGAAATAAGCGTCCTCCAGCTGGCGGCAGAACACGCCGGGCAGGCCGCGCTTGCCCTCGACCAGGGTCAGATGCGCGTCGCGGAACGCGTCCAGCGTGTCGCGCGCGATCGTGGCGGCGCCCTCGTGGCCCAGCGACGCCAGGACCGCATACAGCACCACGCGCTGGGACGTGAAGCGGCGCCGTCCGGACAGGTTGATCAGCGCGCCGAACACATCGCCCGACAACTTCGCTTGCGCCGCGCCGGCGTCCAGCCGGGGCGCCGGCACCTCAAGTTGCTCACCCATTTATGCCTCCATCGTGGTTCCATGCCGCCAACATTGGCGGCGTCATGGACAAGCGTTCAGCATATTTCGTGCCATTGATTAAGCCCGAGGCGGCGGCGCGCGTCACCAAACTGGCGCCGGCGCCGCGCGTGGCGCACCAGCGCGGGGCGCGGCGCACAAAAAACGCCAGGGTTTGCGCCGGCAGCCACGCACGTGCTCGTTTATGGCGAAAGACCGGTGGGGCCGGAGGCGACATTCGGACACGAGCTCATCGTTGCCGGGCGCGGCGGCTGAGATCGTGTCCGAATGTCGCCTCCGACCCCGATCGAATTCATGCCTTCCATTTCGGACCTTTGCGGCCACTGCGGCGACGCTCAATTGTTGTCGTGCAGAAGTTCCGCAGCTGGGCCAATGCTTAGGCTTGACTTAACTAACTGCTCAGTCTGCCGCCCGTCGCAATGTAAGTCAATTCCTACAAACTATGCCAAAAATCATGTAAAAGTCGCCACTTTTAGCCAACGCCACACTATGAAACGGCCAGTCGATAGTTATTTACTATCGGAAATTTAATTCCAATACGAAACATGCAACGAATTGTAAGGCGCCCGCGCGTTCACTGAGGCAGATCAAGCCCCGATGATAGATTGACCACTCGCGTTGAGTCGCGTACCACTGCCACAACCCAGCCTTTGTTGAAGGCAATCTTTTATAGGTGCAAATATGAAAAAATCTAAAGTAATCCTGTCAGCCATCGTGCTTGCTTCGGCAGCATTCGGCGCACACGCTGCCGACATCAGCAACCCGTCCACCGCCCTGACCTGGGACAGCGATAACGCTGCCTTCTTCGGCCAGCTGTTCGGTCCTAAAAACGCTGGCAACGAATTTACCGACATGTACACCTTCACCACCTCGATGGTCGGCACCCTGACCGGTGACGTGTACTCCATCGGCGGCAACGACAAGAACGGCCTGGCGATCAACGACTTTTCGCTGTTCGACACGTCGGGCAAGCTGCTGGGCGCGACCCAACTGTCGTCGGGCAATGTCGACAACTGGAATTTTTCGTACGCTAACCTGGCAGCAGGCAGCTACTACGTCCAGGTAAAAGGCAGCGTGCTCGGCAATGGCTCCGGCAAGTACAACGCCGACCTGGCACTGGCCCCAGTACCTGAGCCAGAAACCTACGCGATGATGTTGGGCGGCCTCGGCCTGCTGGCGTTCACCGCGCGCCGCCGCAAGCAAAAAGACCAGGCCTAATCCGCTCTGAGCTCCATACCGCCGCGGCCCAGGCCCCGGCGGTTTTTTTCGTCCACGGCGCGCTGCGTTCCAGTTTGCCGAACTGCCAAGCTGCGCTAATATACAACGCGACTGTTTGCCTAACGCTCACTCCGAGGTGATCATGCGACTGCGCTGTCTCTCCGTCCTGCTGGCAGGATGCTCCATTTCGCTCGCCGCGCTGGCCGCCGGCGCCGACCGCTGGCCGCTCACGGTCGAGGTCGGCAAACTCGGCAACGGCCTGACCGTCGTGGTCTCGCCCGACCACACTTCCCCGACCGTCGGCGTGGCCGTGGTCTACCACGTCGGCATGCGCCTCGAGCCGCGCAAGCGCACCGGCTTCGCCCACCTGTTCGAGCACCTCATGTTCCAGGGCACGCCAAACGCGCCCAAGGGCGTGTTCGACCGCACGATCACCGGCGGCGGCGGGCGCAACAACGGCTCCACCCGGCCTGATTACACCGACTACATCGAGACCGCGCCCGTGTCGGCCCTCGACGCGATCCTGTGGCTGGAAGCGGACCGCATGAAGACGCTCGACTTCAACCCCAAGACGCTGAAAAACCAGCAGGACGTGGTCAAGGAAGAGATTCGCGTGAACGTCAAGAACCAGCCTTACGGCGGCTTCATGTGGATCGACATCGCCGGCCAGGCCTTCCAGAAATGGGCCAACAAGCACGACGGCTATGGCAGCTTCGCCGACCTCGAAGGCGCCAGCCTGGACGACGTGCGCAGCTTCCACCGCGATTTCTACGGGCCCAATAACGCGGTACTGGCGATCGCCGGCGACGTCACGCCCGCGCAGGGATTCGCGCTGGCCAGGAAGTACTTCGGCGGCATCGCCAAGCGCCCCACCCCGGCGCCGGCCGACGTCAGCGAGCCGCTCAACACGGCCGAAAAACGCAGTGAACAAAGCGACGCCCTGGCCCAGGTTCCCGCCATCGCGGCGGCCTGGAAGATGCCGGCGCGCGGCAGCCGCGACCAGGCCCCGATGGTGGTGCTGGGCGACCTGCTGGCCGAAGGCGACGCCTCGATCCTGTACCAGGGCCTGGTCAAGGGCCGCGAGCTGGCGCTCAATGTCGACGCGCTGTATGGCCTGAGCGGGCCGTGGGAGTTCGATGGCCCTACCCTGTTCACGGTGTTCTGCCTGTATAAGCCCGGCGCCAGCGCCGACGCCGTGCTGGCGGCGATCGACGAGGAAATCGGCAAAGTCGCCAGGAATGGCGTCGACGCCGCCACCCTGAAGCGCGTGAAGACGCGCATGCTGGCCGACTGGTACAACAAGCTCGAAAGCTTCATCAACCGTGCCGACACGCTGGCCAAGCTGCAGACGCTGTGGGGCGATGCCAAGGTCGCCAACCAGATTCCGGACTGGATCGAGCAGGTGCGCTCGGAAGACATACAGCGCGTGGCCGCCACCTACCTGACCCGCGCCAACCGCACCGTCATCGATCGCAGGCCGGTGGCGCAGGCGGCGCCACCGGCCGCGGCTTCCGCTGCGACGGCGGCCGCATCGACGCCGCCCGCACCACCGGCTCCTTCAACTCGCCCTGCCGCGCCGTCGGCTCCCGCTATCCCAGCG
>DIZW01000062.1:3762-7200 GCA_002428015.1 Oxalobacteraceae bacterium UBA6018
CCCTGCCGCGCCGCTCGGCTCCCGCTATCCCAGCCACGCCAGCCACGCCGGCCGCGCCGGTCACGAAATAAGGAGAGCGCGATGAAAAAGCTGATCCTGACGCTGAGCGCAGCGCTGCTGTTCGTCCCGGCGGCGTTTGCCGAGGGCGGCGCCAAGTCCGCCGCCGGCATGCCTCCGTACGGCAAGGACAAGCCGATCCCGGTTCCCAGGATCGCCAAGACCACCCTGCCCAACGGCCTGCAGGTGTGGGTGGTGCCGCGCCAGGGCCTGCCGCGCGTGGACTACGTGCTGGCGGTGCGCGGCGCCGGCTTCGCAGCCGACGACCGCCAGCATCCCGGCTTCGCCGACCTGCTGGCCGGCCTGCTCAACGAAGGCAGCACCAGGCGCGACTCGCGCGCCATCGCCGAGACCGCGCAAGGCTATGGCGGCGCGGTGGCCGCCGGCGCCAACCAGGACGGCGTGCTGGTCTCGGCCAACGCGCTCGCTTCCTACGCCGGGCCCATGCTGCAGCTGCTGGCCGAGGTGGCGCGCCAGCCGGCATTTCCCGCCAACGAAGTCCAGCTGGCCAAGGCCAACGCCCTGCAAAGCCTGAAGGTGCAGGAAGCCACGCCCGGCTTTCGCGCCGAGCGCGCACTGAGCGCCATCATCTACGGCGAGCACCCCTATGGGCACACCACGCCCACCGTGGAGTCGATCGAGGCGGTGACCCAGGACTACCTGCGCGGCGAGCACGCGAAGCGCTTCCGGCCCGACCGCAGCCTGCTCGTGATCACCGGACGGATCGGCGACGCCGAGGCGCTCAAGATGGCCATCGCGGCCTTCGGCGACTGGAAGGCCGACGGCGCTGCGCTGCCCGACACCGCGCCCGCACCAGGCGTAGCCAAGCCGGTGCGCGTGCTGCTCGAGCGCCCCGGCAGCGTGCAGTCGACCCTGCGCCTTGGCAGCCCCGGTGCGGCCGCCACGACAGGCGACTACGTGCCGCTGCGCCTGGCCAGCACGATCATCGGCGGCGGCTTCAGCAGCCGCATCAACCTCAATCTACGTGAAGAAAAAGGCTACACCTACGGCGCCTCGGCGGGAGCGCGCATCCTGCGCGATGGCGGCGCGATCGTCGGCGGCGCGGACGTGCGCAACGAGGTCACCGGCGCCGCGCTCAAGGAGTACTTCAGCGAATACCGCCGGCTCGGCGCGCAGCTGGTGCCCAAGGCCGAGATGGACATGAACAAGCGCTACGTGGCCGGCGGCTACCTGATCAGCAACCAGATGCAGGCCGCGGTGGCGGGCACCTTGGCCAGCAACTGGCTGGTCGGACTGCCGGCCGAATTCCTCGGCCAGTTCGTGCCGCTGATCGAAAAAGTCACGCCAGAGCAGGTGCGCGCGATGGGCAAAAAATATTTTAGGCCGGAGACGCAGGCGATCGTGGTGGTCGGCGACAAGGCCGCGGTGAGCCCGCAGTTGAAGGACTTCGGCGAATTCACGGTGAAGCAGCGCTGACGCGGAACGAATGAAGACGCCGGTGACCCAGCGCCGGCATCGGCAACGCGTTCGGGTGCCCCGATTGCCCGTTCATTGACGTGGCGCTCTCTCCACCGACCGCTTACCGGCAACTTCAAAGGTCGCGCCGAAACGGACGTGGAATGCAGCTCAGGCGCGCAGCGGCAAGCGCTTCTGTTCGCGTGCCGAACGGTAGATCGCTTCGATGATGCGCAAATCGCGCAAACCCTCTTCGCCCGCGACGATCGGCTCGCGGTTGTCGATCACGCACTGCGATAAGTGGTCAAGCTGGGCCGCCCACTGGGTCTTGCCCGGCCCTGGCGGCGGCGTGATCTCGTTCTCGCGCCCGCGCCCGACCCACAGGCGGTTGCCTTCGTACGAGGTGCCCGGCTCCAGCTCGATGCGTCCCTTTTCGCCCATCAGCATGATGTGATTCTGGTTGGCGCTGTACATCGACATGCACGAGCCGATCACGCCGGACGGGAATTCCAGCTCGAATTCGATCATGTCCTCGACCTCGCGGAAGCGCGGGTCCTTGCGGTCGGTATGCTCCGTGGCGAACACGGAGATCGGCTCTTCGCCCGTCATGTAGCGCGCCGCGTTGAGGGCGTAGATGCCCATGTCCATGAGCGAGCCGCCACCGCCCAGCTTTTTCTTCAGGCGCCATTTGGACGGATCGCCCTGCACGAAGCCATGCTCCGAGCGGAAATAGCGCAGCTTGCCGATGTCGCCGGAACGGGCGCGGCGGATGGCTTCGAGGTTGGTCGGTTCGAAATGGCAGCGGTAGCCGATCATCAGTTTCTTGCCCGCCGTCTTGCAGGCAGCGATCATGGCTTCGCATTCCGCGGCCGAGATCGCCATCGGCTTCTCGCACATCACGTGCTTGCCGGCCTTGGCCGCGCGGATGGTGTACTCGGCGTGCATGAACACGGGGAGGCAGACGTAGACGATGTCGATCTCGGGATTATCGCGGATGCTGTCGTAGTTGTCGTAATTGTAGATGTTGCGCTCGGCTAGGCCGTACTCGGCGGCGACGCGCTTGGCCTTGGCCGGGTCGCCGCTGACCAGCGCGACCAGCCGGCTGTGCTCGCAATTCTTAAACTGGGGGATGATGCGGCCCAAGCCGTAGGATCCGAGCCCGACGATGGCATAGCCCAGTTTGCGTCCCGCGACGTCCGCCCAAGCGGGGTTACCGATCGTACTCGCGGCAAGGGTGGCGCCGGCGGCCACGACCAGCTTGCGCCGATTCACATCGATCATCTCCACCTCCTATTGTTGTCGTATTTCTCGATTCTAATACGGATAAGGGACGAGGCCTGATCGGTCAAGCGCGCAACCGTGCAGCGCGGCCTATCGCGACCATATTTTTTGTTCGCCCGGGATGGTATCCTCTTCATACCGCTGAGTGCATCCATGACCTGCCGTCATCGAGCTTGAGCGAAGTACCGGCATATAGCAGAGTCGACGAAAGTTGAACAGGTCATGAACCTCCACCAATTTGAAAATGACGGATTCGCTGTTCTTTCGCCGATCCTCAATGATTTCGAATGCGCGGAAATTTCATCGTTGCTTGAGAACATTTCGGCCATGGGTGTGGGGTCTCGAAGCTTATTAGATTTGCCTTGGTGTAGAAAACTCGCGCAAACCATTCGCCAACATCACGCCATCGAAGCATCGTTGCCGCATGACTCCGTTGCAGTTCAATGCACCTATTTTGAAAAATCCCAAGAGCAAAATTGGCTAGTCCCGATTCATCAGGATCTGAGTATTCCAGTCCGGGGAAAGGTCGACCATCCTGCACTCACGGGCTGGTCCCAAAAAGAAGGTTCCATATTTGTTCAACCTCCTGAGGCGGTTTTGCAGGACATTGTCGCCGTGAGGCTTCACATTGACGAGTGCGGCGCGGACGATGGGCCACTCAGGGCACCTCGTTATACACAAGTC
>DIZW01000012.1:0-16719 GCA_002428015.1 Oxalobacteraceae bacterium UBA6018
CTCAATTTCCTGGTCGGCGGCGAGCCAGCCGTCGTCGCCCGCGCCGCGCCGGTGCTGGCGGCGATGGGCAAGTCGGTCGTGCCGCTCGGGCCGATCGGCAGCGGCGCGATGTTCAAGCTGATCAACAACTTCATGTGCGGCGTGCAGCTGGCCTCGATGGCCGAGGCGATGACGATGATCGAGCGCAGCGGCCTCGATCGCGCCAAGGCGGTCGAGACACTGATGGCCGGCGCGCCCGCCAGCCCGCTGGTCAAGATGGTCGCCGGCCGCATGACGAGCGGCGACTACACGCCCAACTTCCTGGTGCGCCTGATGGCCAAAGACCTGGCCTACGCGGCCGGCACGGCGCAGGCGATGGGGCTCGACCTGGCCAGCGCCAAGACAGCGCAAGCCACCCTCGAGGCCGCGACCAGGGCCGGCTTCGGCGAGCACGACATCGCCGCGGTGTACAAATATCTGCGCGGCGACGCGCCTGCGTAGCGGCGGGCGGGAGGCCGGCCGACCCTTGCGCGTGGCCGGTGAATTATGTAATCTGTGCCTTTCTCCGGCAAGACCATGACTACGACAAACTCGGCCCGCAAACTGTACCAGGGCGTCACCACCGCGATCGCCGAAGCAATCGCCGAAGGCCGCTATCTGCCCGGCCAGAAGCTGCCGTCCGAGCGCGAGCTGACCGAGACCTACAACGTCAGCCGCGCCACCATCCGTGAAGCGATGATCGCGCTGGCCATCCGCGGCCTGGTCGAGGCGCGCCACAATGCCGGCGTGTTCGTCGCCGCCGTCGCGGCGCCGCCCGCGCCCGAACCCGACCTGGACATCGGCGCCTTTGAACTGACCGAGGCGCGCAAGCTCATCGAAGGCGAGGCGGCCGCGCTGGCGGCCAAGTGCATCACCGACGAGGAAGTCGCGGCGCTGTACGCCCTGCTCGACGACATGAAGCGCGACTTCGAGCGCGACGTGGAGAATGATTCGGCGGACCGCGATTTCCATTTCAAGATCGTGCGCGCCACGCGCAACGCGGCGCTGTGCTTCGTGGTGGAGACCTTGTGGGACCTGCGCTACAAGGCGCCACTCACGCGCGAGATCTTCCGGCGCGCGCGCTCGGTGGGCATCTCGGCCTTCGTCGACGACCACCGCGCCGTGGTCGACGCGCTGCGCGACCGCAACGCTGCGGCGGCGCGCACGGCGATGCAGGCGCACCTGACCAACGTGATGGAAGAACTGCTGGCGGCCACCGAGACCGAGGTGGTCAAGAAGGCCAAGGACGAGTTCAACAAAAAGCGTCACGAGCTGCTCAAGCGCTCGCAGGGCTGATGCAGGCGCGCCGCCTCGTCCGCGCCATGGCCCACTTTTCCCTGATCGACCATTGCGCATTTCTGCAGCTTACGTACGCCCAGCGTGATGTGTCCGCGATGGCCTGGGCCGCGACCGGCCGGCACGGCAGGCGCGATCCGGCGGCGGGACCCAGTGTCGATTGCGACAATGTTAGCGCCAACAGTTGCATTTAACATATAGCCTGTGAGGCGTTGCGGTATCAAGACACTTGGTATCGATATTCCTTTCGATATCGGTCATCATTGTGATCGTTTCCAATTCGCCATTCTTACCGCGTCGCCGTTGGCGTATCTTGATGGCTTAAGTGGCAATCAAATTGGAATTGATCATGTTTGTTGGGCAACAACGCGCCGGCTCCGGGGCGCTGGATTATCGCGAGTTATGCGGCCTGTGCGGTGTTCCGCTGGGCAGCTATCTCGATGAAATGCCATGTCCGCACTGGTTTGTCGCACAAGGCTGGCGTGGCTTCCGCTTCGTTTGGCTGGCCCGTGTTTTCGAGGTGTTCGATCTCGGCGCGTTGATCGGCCACTTGCGCAAGTTGGCAAATGAAGGCGGAGGCGACGCTGGAAACGGCGCGGCGTATCGCAAGTGGACCGAGAACGGGGTGACGCATGAAGTCATCAACTGGCGCAAGCGCAGCTGGGCGTTCAGCCATGAGACGAGTGCCGTCGGCCCGGGCGGAGAGGTGAGCCGGTTTGAACTCGCCACCTGTTTCGATGGCGCGTTGATCGAAAAGGGCTTGGTCGAACTGGACAGGGCGGAGCGCATCGTCCGGCTCACCCCATCGGTACGCCGGCGGCGCAAAGTCGATACCGGGCAAGCGGCCGCCTTTTCAACGGTGGCATGAGCGATCAGACCGTGGTCAAACGGCTGGCGGTTGCCTAAGGCGGCGCCGTGACAACCTGGATGGCACTTTCCAATGCGACGGTGTAGCCGGCCACGGTCGGCTTGCGTATCTTGGTCGCCGCGACGCCTTCCGCCGCGGCCGCGACATCGATCCCAACATGCAGGACATGCGCGTCCCACTTCGCAAACCGCAGTCCGGCGCAGCTGCCGGAGTACACGCGAGAGGCGTCATCGCGCCGATCGAGCGATCGCTTATTCCTGACGAGATACGCTTCCTTGATGCAGACCTGGCCGGGAAACCCGGCCAGCGTCTCGGTCACCACCAGCGCATATCGCTTGTCCGGCGCCACCAGCTCGCTCACGGAATCGGCAGCCTGGTTGCGCAATAACGGCATGGCCAACCAGACCGCGAGCGCGCACAACGCGCAGGCGCCAATGGCCGCGAGAATAATCCGTATGTGCCCGCGCAATCCCGCGGATTGATTGCTCAGCTCGATTGGCAATGACATCGCGGCTAATTCCTCATATTTGCTTTAGCACCCGCATTGGATAGCGGACCAAGCTGAATTCTCGCCACAAATTGGGCAATTTGGGCGCGACAGCGCGCCGCTTCCGGCAATAGATCGATGAAGGCAAACGAGTGAGGCACATCTGACCAGACGATTAACTCCGCATCGGTACCGGCGGCGCGCGCACGCTCGACCGCGAGCCGGCTGTCGTCGAACGCTAACTCGGTATCGGACACGTGAAATTGCAGCGGGGCCAGCCCAGACCAGTGTCCGAACAAGGGGGATGCTTCAGGGGCGCTCCGGCATGTGCCACCAAGGTAGTATTGTCGTACCCAAGGCCAGGTGATGGGCGTGAACATGGAATCGCTTTTTAAATTGCTGGTTATTGAAGGGTTAGAGCCGGTCAAGTCCGTCGGCGGTGATAACAGGACGGCCCCGGCCGGCTGATCCATGCCGTTCTGGCGCGCCCGCATCATGGTCCCAAGAATCAAATTGGCGCCCGCCGAGTGGCCAAGCATCACGATCCGCTGCGCTGCGGTGCCGCGCTCTTGAAGCCATGCATATATCCGGCAGCAATCGTTTAAGCCCGCAGGAAAAGGGAATTCCGGCGCTAGCCGGTACGCGACTAATACCACGGGCAGTCCGGTGCGGCGGGCCATGTCGGCACAAAAGCGTCGATCAGTGTGGGTTCCACGCAGCGAAAACGCTCCACCATGCACGTACATAATGACACCTTGCGTAACATCGGGGGTACGGCCGATCCATTCGATGCGTACACCATCGACTTCCTCTTCTTGCATCGGTGGCGCGCGCCGTCCAAGCGTGTTTAAACGATCTGCCCAAGCGAATCGGTTACGCACTTTGGCGACACTAGGAAAGCGATTCCATAGCGATTTTATTGACAGGCGCAGGAAGGTATTGACAATAAATCGACGGATCATCGTGATATCAAATTGAATGGAGGGAAGGGTACGACCTCGCTGCGCCAAATGAAGTTGGAACCATGAGAAAAACGTTGGCGGCGCCTCGATGTAGCTAGGACACATGAATCGCTTGCCCCAGATTCCAAGGTGAAAAAAACTCCGCAGCTCAATGCGCGAAATCTGGCTTATGCGGGTCTCCCTGCTCGGCTTTCGATTGTAATTGTAGCATCACCTCACGGGCGCGGCGTTGCAAGAAAAACATCGCACTGCCCAAGGCCGACGTGTCGTTGGCGAGATTGGGGCAGGGTGCGATTGTTGGCGGTACAGAATCGATGCTATTATCAAATGGTTGCGCTAACAATCTGGCCGGCAACGGGCCGCCCACATAAGGAACATCATGCGATCTCTGTGTCTGCGCGTCAGCGCGCTGGTTTTGGCCTTGTCAACGATAGGCGCTCACGCCGCAGGCGCGGCCATCGGCGCTTCGCTCACGCTCGATGCGGCCCACAGCGGACCGGTCATCGATCGTCATATCTTCGGCCAGTTCGCCGAGCACCTGGGGCACGGCATCGAAGAGGGCGTGTGGGTGGGGCCGTCCTCGACTATCCCAAACACGCGCGGCATCCGCAACGACGTCGTGGCCGCGCTGAAAGCGATCAAGGTGCCGGTGGTGCGCTGGCCGGGTGGTTGCTTCGCCGATGAATACCACTGGCGTAACGGGATCGGCCCGGCCAATCAGCGGCGGGCGGGACTGAACCCGAACTGGGGCGGCGTCATCGAGCCGAACACCTTCGGCACGCATGAATTCATGGATTTCGTGGACCAGATCGGGGCCGAGGCCTACATCTCGGCCAACGTCGGCACCGGCACGCCGCGCGAGGCGGCCGAATGGCTGGAATACATGACCGCCGAGCACACCGCGCTGTCCGACGAGCGCGCGGCCAACGGCCATCCGGCGCCGTACAAGGTGGCTTACTTGGGCATCGGCAATGAGAGCTGGGGCTGCGGCGGGGCCATGAGCGCCGAGCACTATCTCGAGCAGCTCAAGATGTACGCGCGCTACAGCCGCAATTACCTGCCCGGCCAGACCATGCACAAGGTCGCGGTGGGCCCCGACGGCGCCAAGACCGAGTACACCGAGACCATCATGAAGGCCTGGCGCGACAAGGTATGGAGCTGGGACATCGACGGCCTGTCGCTGCACTCGTACACCGTCAACGGCTGGCCGCCCGCGCAGAAGGCGACCGGCTTCGGCGAGGCGGAATATGCCAGCTTCCTCAAGGAGACGCTGGGCATGGACGATCTGATCAACACGCACGCGGCCATCATGGACAAGTACGATCCGGCCAAGAAGGTCGCGCTGGTGGTGGACGAGTGGGGCGCGTGGCTGGCGCCCACGCCGGGCACCAATCCGGGCTTCCTGATGCAGCAGAATTCCCAGCGCGACGCGGTCCTGGCCGCGCTCAACTTCAACATCTTCGCGCGCCACGCCGATCGGGTGCGCATGACCAATATCGCGCAGATGGTCAACGTGCTGCAGGCGATGGTGATCACCGACAAGGAGCGCATGCTGCTCACGCCGACCTACCACGTGTTCAAGATGTACGTGCCCTTCCACGACGCGCGCCTGGTGCCGGTGCACGTCGATGGCGGCACCTACAGCGCAGGCGCCATCCACATGCCGCGGGTGGACGCGATCGCCGCCAGGGACCCGGCCGGCAAGCTGTGGCTGGCGGTGACGAACGTGGACCCGCACGCCGCCGTCACACTCGCGGTGGACCTGTCCGGTGTGTCAGCCGCGGCGGCCGTGGGCGAGACTCTGACTGCGCCGCGCATCGACGCCGTGAACACCTTCGACGCGCCCACGACGGTGGCGCCGAAACCGGTCAGCGCCCGCGTCGTCAACCACAAGCTGGTGCTCACGCTGGCGCCGGAATCGGTCACGGTGCTGGGCCTGCAGCCTTGACCCCGGCTTTGCAGCGACAGCCTGGATGACGGCGCCGGTGCTGTCCTGACCGGCCCTGGGGCCCGGTGGTGCGCCGCCGGTGCCCGTCTTTTTCCGTTTTTCATTCGCGCACCTGCCCGTTAGAGCCGGCCGGCATGTCGCGCCCTGGCCGCCTCGGTCTTCCCGTCGATGGTAGTGCAACCTGCCATCGCCCAATTCCCATCAATCCGATGAATCGAAACGCGATGCGCATCGACGGATATGGTCGCGCTACCATTAATTGAGCGAAGTATCAAGATTCGACGCTCATTTTTGCGTCAATACAACACCCCACCCGTTCATCTTGTTGACCATGCCTTATAAAAGCGTCACTATCAAAAAATGGTAGCGCTACTTCTGGTGATATCCAAAATGATCTCGTAGCTGATAACTTGGTTATCGCTGTCGGAAATGATGAGGAAAATCGCTTGTCGTGGGTTGCGCTACCATTGATGCGGAAAGAAAAACCAAGCGCCAAGAATGGCGAAAACAACAATGGCACATTAGACCGATAGGGGAGATCAAGGTGGATCATCAAAAGAAGGGTGCCGCATGGCACCGGCTTGAAGGCGGCAAGGGATTTGCAACGACCGTGCTGGTGGGCTTGATTGCCAGCGCATATGGACAGGCGCAAGGGCAAACGGCAACGGCGCCCGCTGAACCGGCGGCGCGCGCGAGCCAGGACAAGGTCGTCGTGCCGACCGTGACTGTGAGCGGCTACCGCAGCTCGCTGGCGCTATCGGCCAACGAAAAGCGCGACAACATCGGCCTGAGCGATACCGTGTTCTCCGAAGACATCGGCAAGTTCCCCGATCCGAACATCGCCGACGCGCTGGCGCGCATCCCCGGCGTGACAGTCAAGCGCGCCGAGATCGACGGCGAAGGCATGAACGTCTCGATCCGCGGCATGGGCCCGGCCTTCACCCGCGTGCTGCTCAACGGGGCGCCGATGGCGTCGGCCTCGGCCGGCAGCTGGGGTGGCTCGATCAGCGCCAACCGCGAGGTGGACATGGACTTCCTGCCGTCGGAGCTGTTTCGCAGCGCCAGCGTCTACAAGAGCCAGCAGGCCAGCCTGATCGAAGGCGGCATCGCCGGCACGGTCGACATGCGCAGCGTGCGGCCGTTCGACAAGAGCGGCTTCCGCTCGGCCTTCACGCTCAGCGGCAATTACCGCGACCAGAGCGGCAAGACCGGCACCACCGGCTCGGCCCTGGTCAGCAATACCTGGAACAGTCCGCGCTTCGGCAAGTTCGGCGTCCTGGCCGGCGTGGCCTGGGGCGACACCAAGTATAAGACCGAGGGCTTCCAGTCGGTCGACATGCGCAACCTGCAGCTCAAGTCCTTCCAGGCGACCGCCGCGGACAAGCCCAACAGCACAGGCGGCGGCTCCCAGTCCACCCCGGACACGGTACCGTCCGGCCTCGCGCTGGCCGATCTGCCGGATTTCTCGCGCGCGATCCTAGTGCCGGGCAAGCAGATTGACCGGGCCATGCTGCTGGCGCTCAATCCCGGCGCCTCCATCCAGCAGATCGACAACGCCCTGATGGCCCGCCTGGGACGGCACCTATTGTATGAAGGCGAGCGCAAGCGCACCGGCGAGGTGCTCAGCATGCAGTGGCAGCCGAACGACCAGTGGGACATCTACCTCGACACCGTGCTGGCCCAGAAGTCCAATGAGATGATCTACGAGGCGATGAACGCGGGCACGCGCGCGAACACCGTCATTCCGATCGGTATGGAATTCGACCGCACCGATTGCGCCATCGGTTGCGTGCTGAACAAGGCGACCTTCGCCAACACCTTTTGGTCGCTGGAATTCCGGCCGATGAAGGAAAAGACGAATTTCCGCAGCATCAACCCGGGCTTCGAATTCCGTCCCAACGACAAGTGGACCATCGACGGGCACTTCAACGCCACCAACAGCACCTTCCAGCGCGACATGCCAACCGTCTTGTTGGCAACCAAGGCGCCCAACTCCGTCATTTCCTACGATAACAGCACCCCCGGCCAGTCGCCTGCCTACAAGGGCAATCTCGACGTCAACGACCCGGCCAATTTCGGCTGGTTCCAGGCGGGGCAGGGCTTGTCCGGCTTGCGCATGGACTTGTACGAGCGCACCAACTCGACCAAGGGCACGCGCCTGAACATCAAGTGGGGCGACAGCGATTTCAGCGTCAAGAGCGGGTTGGCGTACGACGACATCGAGCGCCGCTACCGCAGCTACGCGGTGGCCGACGCGTGGATGAACGTTACATGCGGCAACAACATGAGCACGCGTCTGTTCGCGCCCAACACCCAGATCCGCAATCCGGGCTGCGACGGCCGCAGTGCGCCCGGCCCGGTCGCCGATGTCGCCACTGCGCTGCCTGGCTACGGCACCGGCTCGACGGCCGGCGCGGCGCCGCTGTCCTACCTGGGTTCGGTGGTGCCGAACGCCGCCGTGTCCAATTACGCGCATGCCACCGATCACGGCTTTATCACGGTCGACTGGCCCAAGTTCGCCAAGGACACCGACTACCAATACTTCCGCGACAATATCTACCGGGGTTTTAGCAACGGCAGCGGCGGCTATATCCGCGAGGTGGTCAGCGCCGCCTACACCGAACTGAACGGCCGCGCCAATCTGTTCGGCGGTACCCTGCGCTACAACGCCGGCGTACGCTACGCCGAGACGCGCCAGACGATCGGCGCCTTGCGCGTGGGCGCCGATCCGCGCAACGCCACCCTGAAAAATGGCGGCCTGTACGACAACACCGCGGTCTGGGCCTACGAGACGACAAAGTACAGCAACGTGCTGCCATCGGCGACCCTGGCCTACAACATCACGCCATCCTTGATCGCCCGTGCCTCAGCTTCCAAATCGCTCACCCGCGCCAACCCGGCCGATCTGCGCCAGACCTTGCTGACCATCGGGGACCAAGGCGCGCGCCAGGGCAACGTGACCAATCCCAACCTCAAGCCGTTCGAAGCCAATAACCTCGACCTGGGGCTGGAGTACTACATTTCCCGCGAAGCCTACGTCTCGGCCAGCGCGTTTGCCAAGGACATCATCAGCCGTCCGGGCCAGCGCATCAATACCTACTCGCTGGCCCAGCTCGACGCGCTGTACGGCGTGGTCGGCCTGACTGCCGCGCAGCAGCAGTCGGTCGACGCCAGCGGCGGGCGCGACAAGCACATGGTGGAGATCACCGAGCCGTACAACATCGACACCAAGCTGAAGGTGCGCGGCATCGAGCTGACCTGGCAGCAGCCGCTGGACATGTTGCCGGTCAAGGGTTTTGGCCTGACTGCCAACTTCACCTACGCCCAGCAAAAGGATGACGCGCCCAACGCGCCGCCGGTGGCCGGGGTACCGCCGCGCACCAACAACTTCACGCTGTACTATGAACGCAACGGCCTGAACGTGCGCGTGTCGCGCCAGTACAGCGCGGCCTACGTGGTCAACACCAGCACCGGCCTGAACGTGCCCGGCGGCGCCTATGCCTACACGACGGAGCGGGCACAGGTCGACCTGTCGGTCGGCGCCAATCTGAAGCGCCTGTTCAACTTCGCCTACAACACCGACCTCACCCTGAGCGTGTGGAATGCGAACAAGGCCGTCAGCCAGTCGTATACGCAGTTTAGCAATGCCGTATTCGACGAGTACAAGCCGGGTGCCAGCTACACCCTGTCGCTGCGCACCACGTTCTAGCAGACCTGTCGGACTTGGCGTCGAAGATACCAAGTCCGTCAGGTTGCCGGTCGTGCTATGTCGCAGGCGCTGCGGCTGTCAGAATCGATTTTCTCGATACGGAAAATGGGTAAATTCGCCCTGAAAACGCGCAAAATCTCGCGCAAATCGTTCTCCCTCGCAGCCTCCTAACCGATCAGCCCTTGCTGTCGTTGGCCATTGGCGTGTCGGCCGGCTTGGCCTTCGGAGCATGCTTGCGCATGGCCTTGGCTTTGTGATGACGCTTGCCATGCTCTTTCATCCCGTGCTGCTTCATGCCGTCATGGTCTTCCATCGCGGCCCCGCTGGACGGCGCGCCCGACTGCAGTTCCTGGGCATGACGCTCGATTTCAGCGATCTTGGCCTGATCTGTGGTTTCCGTGACGCCGGCTTGTGCCAGGGCCAGGGTGGAAGCGGACATTGCGGCTGCGAACAGCCATGCGCGTGCGTTCATAGTGACCTCTTTTCTTAATGTTTGACTCGGTTGACATGCGAGATATCGCTGCGCCTGAAAGTTGTGCAGATGACATCGCGATACCGGAGCTTACACTGGTTGCGGATTTATTGGAGCGCAATCGGCTCAGCCGTGCGCAGGCCGGCCTGGGCGGCGGGCATCGCGCCGCGCGTGGTTCTAGAATTCCTCCCAATCGCTAGCCGATGTGCTGAGCGCCTTGCCGCCGCGCGGCTGCGGCGCGTGCTCCGCCGGCACGGGGGCCGCCACGCGCACGGGCGCCGTTGGCATGGCCGCGCGCGCCGGCCGCCTGGCCACCGGTGCCGGCCGCCTGGCCGACACCTGCGCCGCGCCGATGGTGAACACCGCGACCACCTGCGCCAGGGTGCCCGCCTGCTCCTGCAGCGACGCCGCCGCCGCCGCGGCTTCCTCCACCAGTGAGGCGTTCTGCTGGGTGACTACATCCATCTGCGCCACCGCCTGGTTGATCTGCTCGATGCCGGCGGTCTGGTCCTCGCTTGCCGCCGTGATCTCGCCCATCATGTCGGTCACGCTCTTGATGCTGGTGACGATCGCATTCATGGTTGAGCCAGCCTGGTCGACCAGCCTGGCGCCGAGGTCGACCTTCTCGACCGAATCGCCGATCAGCGACTTGATTTCCTTGGCCGCGGCCGCCGAGCGCTGCGCCAGGTTGCGCACTTCCGAGGCGACGACCGCGAACCCGCGCCCCTGCTCGCCGGCCCGGGCCGCCTCCACTGCCGCGTTGAGCGCCAGGATATTGGTCTGGAACGCGATGCCGTCGATGACCCCGATGATGTCGACGATTTTCTTGGACGAGTCGTTGATCGAGCCCATCGTTTGAACCACCTGCGAAACTACCGCGCCCCCTTGCCGGGCCACGTCGGACGCCGAGATGGCCAACTGGTTGGCCTGGCGCGCATTGTCGGCGTTGCGCTTGACGGTGGTGGTCAGCTCTTCCATCGAGGACGCGGTCTCCTCGAGCGAGCCGGCCTGCTGCTCGGTGCGCGCTGACAGGTCGAGGTTGCCGGCGGCGATCTGGGCCGAGGCCGTGGCGATGGTGTCGGTGCCGCCGCGCACTTTGCCGACGATATTGCTCAGCTTGTCGTTCATGTCCCTGAGCGCCTGCAATAGCTGCCCCGTCTCATCGGTCGAATCGACGACGATCTGGCTGCTCAAATCCCCGGCGGCGACCGTTTGCGCCACTTTGACCGCCGCGGCCATGGGACCGGTGATGGAGCGCGTGCTGAACCAGGCGATCAGGCTGCCTAGGACCATGGCAAGTCCAGCCAGAACGAGCATGAGCGTCAGCGCGCGGCGGTAAGCGTCCTCGGCGGCGACCGCATCCTGTTTGCTTTTGGCCGCCTGCAACTGGGTGTATTCCTCGATCGCGTCCTGCCATTTCGCCGCAGCCGGAATGGCCTGGTGGATCAGCAGATCGATCGCCTCCGGCTTGCTGGAGTGGGACAGTTCAATGAAGCGCTCGTTCAGCGGCAGCGCCGATTGATGCGCATTCTTCATTTGCGTAACGAGGCGTTGGCCCGCTTCGTCGAGCGACATTTTTTCCAACTCCGCGAACGCGGTGTCGTAATCCTGGCGCGCTTTCACGATCTTCTTGTGCTGGATGCGCGCCTCGGCGTCGTCGGTCAGCAGCGCGAGGGTGCGCACCACGCGCGAGACGATGTGCACCGAATCCGACATTTCCTTCAACAGGCTCATCTTGCGGACATTGATGTCGACAATGTGATGCATGGTCTGGTTGGACTGGTTCATTCCGTTGATGCCGAGCGCGGCCACGCCAGCCAGGAGCAGCAACACCATGGCGAAGCCGGCGCCGAGCCGCTCCCCGATCTTCAGATTCGCGATCTTCATTCTGGTCTCCCGATTCAGTTGAATGATGACAATGTCGATGTATGCCGGCGGTCTCAACTTGGCGTGGCTGCTATACCGGCTGGTTGCAGCTCGCTCCTGCCCCGGGGCTGCTAAAAGCTCGGAGTCGGGATTCGTATCAGGTTGCCTGTTTGGCGTGATAGATTTGTTACTGAATGTTCCGCACCTGAAAAGTATCTTATTCCTGGGGAAAGACCGCAGCAAGGAAATTGGCGGCCTTTTTTTACAGCTAGTAATACCCGGGAAGGAATTTATGGTTTTCTGATTGTCTGAATGTCATGGCCCGGTGGGGTGCCACGCTGAGCGGCGGAGCGCGATTCGCGTGTCCGGCGGGTTCATGCGCCTGCGCCGGTCCACCGGTCGGCCGGCGCCGCATGTGGCGGCTCAGCCACAGGTCGCTTCAGGTTTGGGATTTGGTACACTGCCTCCCTTTATTTCGCATGAGGAAACCAGTGGCGCGACCGCTCGAACTGCGCGCATGCGCGCTGCAATGCCTGCTGCACACCGACCCCACCGTCAAGACGGCGGCCGTGGCGGCCATGGCCCAGGCCCATCGCGACGGCGCCACCGTGCTCGGCAGCGGCGCGGCGCTGGCGACTGAGCATACGATTCCCGGGCGCCCGCCGCGTCCCGCACTGGTGGCGCCGCGCCTGGTGGGGCGCCGTTCGATGGTTACGCTCGAGGGCCGGGCCATGCTGATCCACGCGCTGGCCCACATCGAATTTAACGCGATGAACCTGGCACTGGACGCACTGTGGCGCTTCCCCGGCATGCCAGAGGCCTACTACGCCGACTGGCTGCGGGTGGCCGCCGAGGAGGCCACCCACTTCGCGATGCTGGCCGCGCACCTGGGAGTGCTCGGCTACGGCTACGGCGATTTTCCGGCCCACGACAGCCTGTGGGAGATGGTCGAGAAGACCCGCGGCGATCCGCTGGCGCGCATGGCGCTGGTGCCGCGCACGCTGGAGGCGCGCGGCCTGGACGCCATCCCGCCGCTGCGCGCCAAGCTGGCCCAGGCCGGCGACATGGCGGCCGCGGCGATCCTGGACATCATTTTCCGCGACGAGATCGGGCATGTGGAGATCGGCAACCGCTGGTATCGCCACCTGTGCGAACAGCGCTCGCTCGATCCGCGCGCGGCCTACGACGCGCTGGCGCTGCGCTACGAGGCGCCGGTACTCAAGGGCCCATTCAACATCGAGGCGCGCCGCCTGGCCGGCTTCACCGAGGCGGAACTGGCGTATTTTCGCTGACATTATCCGCCCCGCCTGACGCCGACCGCGGCCACCAATCCCATCGCCGATGCAGGAGCGCTCCTACAAGCACCCTGCGGGTGTGCCTATGCCGCTGCGCGCGCGATGCGCCTAGGATGCGAGCTGGCGCGCCGTTTGGGCGCGGCTGTTGACGCACGTGCGCCGCTACGGCGCGCGGATCGATGGCGCAACCGGCACAAGGTCGGGTGTGCGAACCAGGAGAATACGATGAAAAAACGACTCATTGCGGCGGCCGCGTTGGCGCTTGGCGGCGCCTATCTGGCGAAGATGATGAAGAAGGACCACAGTGGCGAACACGGATCGACGGTGCGCGAGAGCATAGACGTCAAGGTTCCGGTGCGGGTGGCGTACGACCAGTGGACCCAGTTCGAGGAATTCCCCTCGTTTATGAGGAGCGTGCATGAGGTCAAGCAGCTCGACGCCAAGCGCCTGCACTGGAAGGCCGACGTGCTGGGCAAACCGGTCGAGTGGGACGCCGAGATCGTCGAACAGGTACCCGATCAGCGCATCGCCTGGCGCAGCACCAGTGGCACCCCCAATAGCGGCGTGGTGAACTTTCAGAGCATGGCGGCCGGGCGCACCCGGACCGTGCTGGAGATGACGTACGAGCCGCAAGGGGCGGTGGAAACGGTCGGCGACGCGCTCGGCGCGGTGCGGATCGAAGCGCGCGACAACCTGAGGCGCTTCAAGGACATGATCGAGCAGCGCGGGCGCGAGACCGGCGCCTGGCGCGGCGCCGTCGCAGGCCCAGGGCAGCCCAGCGTGCACTGAACGGTACGATCTTCGGCGCCGGCTGTTGCTGGCGCCGTGAGCAATCGCCGCCGCCTGGCCTGGCTTAGCGCACCACCAGGGTCTTGCGCAGGCTGATCGCCGCCGCCGACTGGCCCACCATCAGCGTGACCGGCACGCGCTCGACTTCGAACGCGCCGCGCGCCGTGTTCCAGTACGCGAGCTGGCTGGCCTTGAGAGGTATGTGCACGGTCCGGGTCGCGCCCGCGGGCACGCTCACGCGCGCGAAGCCAGCCAGCGCGCGCGCCGGCCTGCTCACCTTCGAATGCGGATACGCGACGTACAGTTGCACCACGCTGTCGCCGTCGCGCTTGCCCGTGTTGCGCACGTCGACGTCCACGCTCACGGCGCCGTCGGCGGCCAGCATCGGCGCGCTGGTGCGCAGCCCGCCGTAGCGGAAGCTGGTGTAGCTCAGGCCATGGCCGAACGGATACAGCGGCTTACCTGTGAAGTACATATACGTGCGGCCGTGGCGGATGTCGTAGTCGAGCATCGGCGGCAGCTGCTCCATCGCGGCCGGCCAGGTGCTCGTCAGGTGGCCGCCCGGATTGTCGTCGCCGAACAGCGCGCGCGCCAGCGCCGTGCCTTCATCCTGAGAGGCATGGGCCAGGTGCAGGATGGCCGGCACGTGCTGCTGCGACCAGCCGATCGTGTACGGGAAGCTCGACACCAGCACCATCACCGTGCGCGGATTGGCCGCCAGGACCTGCTTGACGAGTTCCTCCTGCTTGAGCGCCAGCGTCTCGCGGTCGCGTCCCTCGCGTCCGTCGCCGGGATCGGCGCAGGGCTTGGTGCCGGCGTCGGTCCATTCGTGCGCCATGTCGGGGCCGCAGGTCGGGTCGTTGCCGACCACGACGATGGCCACGTCGGCGCCGCGCGCCGCCTTCACCGCCGCGTCGGCGTTGTTGTCGGGCGCGTAGTCGACGCGCACGCCGTGACCCAGCGCGGCCTTGATCCCGGCCAGCGGCGTGACCGCGTAGGGCGGCAGGCCGCCGTACCAGTCCCAGTGCACGCTGTCGGCCAGCGGGCCGATCACGGCGATCGACTTGAGAGCGCCGCGTTCGAGCGGCAGGGCGCCGGCCGCGTTCTTGAGCAGGGTGATCGATTCCTGGGCCATGCGCAGCGAGACGGCGCGGTGGGCCTGGCCCAACCACGGCTCGGGGCCGTCCTTGTTGGCCGCGTAGGGATTGGCCTCGGGCGGGTCGATCAAGCCCAGGCGCACGGTGACGTGCAGCTTGCGCCGCACGGCCGCGTCGATGTCGGTCTGGCTGACCAGGCCTTCCTCGAGCGCCTCGTGCAGCTCGGTCTTGTAGGTGTCGAGGTACTGGTTGATGCCGGCCTTGAGCACGGCGGCGGCGGCCTCCTTCTGCGACGGATAGCGCTTGTACAGTTTGACCAGGTTGCCGACAGCGCCGCCATCGCTCGACACCACCTCGGCGCCCCACTGGCCGATCACCAGGCTGTTGAGCAATGGGTTGACGCCCATCGGGGTGCCGTTCCACGCGTTGTAGGAGGCCATCAGGGCGCGCGCGCCGCCTTCCTGGAAGCCCATGCGGAAGGGCACCGCGTAGTATTCATGGAACAGGCGCTCGTCGAAGTTGGAAGACGAATTGCCGCGCCCGTTTTCATTGCTGTTGGCCAGGAAGTGCTTGAGCAGGGCGGCCGCGCGCCAGTAGGTCGGATCGTCGCCCTGCAGGCCGCGCACGAAGGCGGTGGCCATGGTCCCGGCCAGGAAGGGGTCTTCGCTGTAGACCTCCTCGCTGCGGCCCCAGCGCGGGTCGCGCGCCAGATCCGCCTGCGGGCCCCACAGCATCAGCATGGGGTGGTGGTAGCGCGCGCTCTGGGTGATGTAGCGCGCCTCGTCGCCTTCCACCGCGGCGGCCTGCTTGACCAGGTCCGGGTCCCAGGTCGCGCCCATGCCTGGCGGCTGGGGAAACTGAGTGGTCGGGATGGTGGGGAAGCCGCGCTCGGCGTTACCGCGCTGGACCACGCCGTGGATGCCTTCGGAGCTGCCGAAACTAGGGATGCCGAGCCGCTTGACGCCGGAGTCGGTCGAGAGGGCGTTGATCTTTTCGTCCAGCGTCATCAGGGACAGGATGTTGTCGATGCGTTGCTCGAGCGGCAGGGTCGGGTCCTGGAACGGGTAGTGCTCCGGCGCCGCGCCGGCGTGGCCGGCGGCCAGCAGGCACAGCGCCGCCGCACGGGCCCAGCGCGTGAGTCCCGGTTGTTGTGCTCGTGACATCTGTTTCCTTTCGAGTGGTGGCATGGCCGATCCGATGCGCCAAATCAAAAATACTACCACCAGAGAGAAAACGTTTTCAATTGCGTTTTTGACCGATTCCGCCGCGCAATCGTCCAGCCGCCGCGACGCCGGATGACGGTCGGGGAGAAGGGCGCGGCCAGGCGCATCCCGTTACCGCGCGCAGGTCCTACTCGAACTGCACGCGGGTCACGTAATACGCGCTGTAAGGGTTCGCCTGTCCCTGGATCCAGATGCCGTCGATGGTCTTGCCCTCGACGCCGAGCTCCTTGAGCGACACGGCCGCCAGCGCCCATTGCTTGGCGGCGGGCTTGATCACGACGTGGGAGTCGACCGGCTTGCCGTCCACCAGGGCCTTCACCGACAGGCTCTGGCCGCCCTCGACGCCGCCGTTGACGTTGAAGGTGAGGCGGCTCATGCCGGCCGTGGAAAAGGCGTCGTGGTGCAGCGCCAGGGCGGTCCACGGGTCGCCCTGGATCCGCATGGGCTTGGCCCCGCCGGCGGCCACCGACAGCGCGACCTTGGCCCAGCTCCAGTTCTGCCAGCCGTTCTTGAGCTCGTCGTCATACACGACGAAGGGCAGGGGAAGGGCTTGCGCCAGCACCGGCTTGACCAGGGATAACGCAGCGACACCAGCACATCCCGTTAAGAAACTACGACGTGTTTGCATGGACATCTCCTCTCGTGAAAAGCTTTTCTTATGTCGAGAGAATAACATCGCGTATGCATAT
>DIZW01000012.1:16820-74802 GCA_002428015.1 Oxalobacteraceae bacterium UBA6018
GAATAACATCGCGTATGCATATTGCAAGAAACCTGTCCTGCGGGCAGCGATGTTTAGCGCCTTTCGCGCAAGTCGGCGAGCGTTTCGGCGTACGCCTTGCGCGGGCCCGAGCGGCGAGCTATAACCGCAAGGACTATGAGTTGCGGAAAGATTCATAGCGCTGAGGCGTGGCACGGTACGCGCGCTGTTTCCGAACGCTGCGACAACGGGTATTGTATGGTTCGGTAATGACGTCAATCCGACCGGCCCGGGCGCCGCCCGTCCGTTCGACACAAGATTTAAGGAATTTATGTTCAACCCCACCGATCACTCGCACCGCCGGCGCAATCCGCTCACCGGTGAATGGGTGCTGGTATCGCCGCACCGTGCCAAGCGCCCGTGGCAAGGCCAGCAGGAAGCAGTCGACAACACGCCGCGGCCCGCGCACGATCCCTCGTGCTACCTGTGCGCCGGCAACACCCGCATCAATGGCGAAAAGAATCCGCCCTACGAGGCCACCTTCGTCTTCGAAAACGACTTCGCCGCACTGATGCCCGACACGCCGGACGCGGAAACCGGCGACGACCCGCTGTTTCGCAACATGAGCGCGCGCGGCACCAGCCGCGTGATCTGCTTTTCGCCGGACCATAGCAAGTCGCTGCCGCAGCTGAGCCTGCCCGCGATCGAGCAGGTGATCGCCACCTGGGTCGACCAGTCCGCCGAGCTCGGCGCGACCTACCGCTGGGTCCAGGTGTTCGAGAACAAGGGCGCCGTGATGGGCTGCTCCAATCCCCATCCGCACGGACAGATCTGGGCCACCAGCTTCCTGCCCGACGAAGCCGAGAAGGAAGACCTGCGCCAGAAGGCCTACTACCGCGAGCACGGGCGCCCCATGCTGCTCGACTACGCCGAGCGCGAGGCGGCCTCGGGCGAGCGCACGGTGGTGCAGACCGCGCACTGGATCGCCGTGGTGCCCTACTGGGCCACCTGGCCGTTCGAGACCTTACTGATGCCGCGCTTCGCGGTGCAGCGCCTGACCGGCTTGAACGCCGAGCAGCGTGCCGACCTGGCCGTGGCCCTGCAAAAGCTCACCGCGCGCTACGACAACCTGTTCCAGGTGTCGTTTCCGTATTCGATGGGCTGGCACGGCGCACCCTTCGACGACAGCGACAGCGCGCCCTGGCAGCTGCATGCCCACTTCTATCCACCGCTGCTGCGCTCGGCCTCGGTGCGCAAGTTCATGGTCGGCTTCGAGATGCTGGCCGAAGCCCAGCGCGACCTGACCGCCGAGCAGGCGGCCGAGAAACTGCGTGCCGTCAGCGACGTGCACTACCTTAACCAGAGCGTGACCGAACGATGAACCATCCCCTGATTTCCAAGACCTGCGACGTGTTCACCGAGCGTTTCGGCTACGCCCCGACCATCACGGTGCAGGCGCCGGGCCGGGTCAACCTGATCGGCGAACACACCGACTACAACGACGGCCTGGTGCTGCCATGCGCGATCGACTACCGCACCGTGATCTCGGCGCGACCCCGTGCCGACCGGCTGGTGCGCGTGATCGCCGCCGACTACGGCGACGCGCTCGATGAATATTCGCTGGACGCGCCGATCACGCCGCGCGCCGACATGCAGTGGGCGAACTACGTGCGCGGCGTGGTCAAGGAACTGCTCGAACTGGGCCTGCCGATGGTCGGCATGGACATGGCCATCGCCGGCGACGTGCCGCAAGGGGCGGGTCTGTCGTCCTCGGCCTCGCTGGAGGTGGCGGTGTGCCGCCTGTTCGCCACCCAGCCCGGCTTCGAAGGCCTGTCGCTGACCAAGATGGCCCTGATCGCCCAGCGGGCCGAGAACGAATTCGTCGGCTGCAAGTGCGGCAACATGGACCAGATCATCTCGGCCAACGGCGTGGCCGGCCACGCGCTGCTGATCGACTGCCGCTCGCTGGAGACCCAGGCCACGCCGATCCCGGACGACGCCGCCATCGTCATCATCAACTCCCAGGTGCGGCGCGGGCTGGTCGAAAGCGCGTACAACAAACGCCGCGAGCAATGCGAGGCGGCCGCGCGCCACTTCGGCGTGCCCGCGCTGCGCGACGTCGACGCGGCCATGCTCGAGGCCAAAGGCGGCGGGCTCGATCCGGAAGTGTTCCGGCGCGCGCGCCACGTCGTCACCGAGGACGAGCGCGTGCTGCGCGCGGTCGAGGCGCTCGCCGCCGGCGACCTGGTGCGCATGGGCGAACTGATGGAAGCGTCGCACGCGTCGATGCGCGACGACTTCGAGATCACCGTGCCGCCGATCGACCAGCTGGTCGACATCGTCAAGCAGGTGATCGGCGCCGAGGGCGGAGTGCGCATGACCGGCGGCGGCTTCGGCGGCTGCGTGGTGGCTCTCGTGCCGCGCGCCCGCGTGGACGCGGTGCGCGCCGCTATCGCGCAGCAGTACCGCAGCCCGGCGGGTGATCCGGCCATCGTCTACGTCTGCACCGCCGCGGCGGGCGCGAGCGAAGTCTTGCAGTAAGCCATCCGGCGCGGCGGCCCTGTGCGCGCCGCCGCGCTGCCACCAGCTCACCGGTGGAGGCGACCTTGAACGCGCCGGCTACCCACCGCCAGCTCGTCCGTTGAATGAACGCAAGCTGCCGAGCGCGGTGGCGACATTGGAACACCAACCTGCCGGGGGTCGGAGGCGACATTTGGACACAAGCTCGTCCGTTAAACGCATAAACGAAGCGACCTTGTTCGTTCGCGTGACTTCACTATTTTGCCAAGTCTGAATTGCTAATCGGTTTTCTGCGGGCCCGCCGCATGGCGATTCTGTCGGCGGCAATTACGGGGTCGATATCAGCGTACCTAATTTTCCAGCGGCGGCTCAGCTCACGTCCGAATCTCGCCTCCGAGCGACTTGGATTTGATTAGTCGGTGCAAGCAATTACGGCATCGATCTTTCTGGCGCAGTCGACATTTCGTCGGTGTGATTTCGATGCTCTGCAGAGATTGGTGCAATATCTGCGGGCTTACTTGGGTAACTGGATGAACATGGCTCAACTTGTGTCCAAATGTCGCCTCCGACCCCGCGTCACACGGCCCCGTCACGTTTTATAACTACCTTCACATATCGATCTTTCAGTCGCGATCGACATTGCGCGTCAAGCTGATTGTCCGCGCCGTGTTGAGCAGCGATTGATACGATATCTGGGAATGATCAACCCAGCTGGACATACTGGGCGGCCCGGTTTTGCTCAGCTCGTGTCCGAATGTCGCCTCCGACCCCGTTGCCTGTTTCGACCGGATTTCGTCAAGCTGATTATTTGCGCAGTGTTTGGCAGCGATTGATACGATATCTGCGGGATTATTATCCCAACTGGACATACTCGGCGGTCCGCTCTGCTCAGCACGTGTCTGAATGTCGCCTCCGACCCCGTCGCTTGTTTTCGATGCGGAGTTGATGCCAGCGATCGATATGATATCTATGGCGTCATCAGGTATAGCAGGCGGCAGCTGTGGCGCTGCTGACAAAAACTGGCAGCGGCGAGGCGCATGCTGGAGGCACTGGCGGCGCGGGTAACGCGTCGCATCTTCCCCCATCGTCATTAGGAGAAACGCCATGTCCGACCCTGCCTTCCTCGCACCGCGCAACTGGATCGCCGTCGCATCGGCCGAACACGTCCGGCGTGGACGCGACGGCGGCTTCATGCAGGTATGCCACGGCAAGGCGGCACCCTTGCGCCGCCTGCGTCCGGGCGACCGGGTGGTCTACTATTCGCCTACCGAGCAGTTCCAGGGCAAGGACAAGCTGCGCGCTTTCGTCGCCATCGGTAGCCTGGCGCACGGCGCGCCGTACCAGGTGGACATGGGCGGCGGTTTCTGCCCGTACCGGCGCGACGTGCGCTGGGCGCGCGCCAAGGAGACGCCGATCACGCCCATGCTGGGCGACCTGGAATTTTCGGCCGATAACCGCAACTGGGGCTACCAGCTGCGCTTCGGCCTGTTCGAAATCTCCGCGCATGACATGGCGCTCATCGCCGCTGCCATGGGCGCCGATCTCGCCCAACAGGACGCCGCCGCGCGCGAAGTGCAAATAAACGGTTGCATTTCCTTCGCGCCCGCAGGATAATTAATGCGCAACCTTGGAGTTGCTAATCAATTTTGCGAGGCGATCATGAACATGGAAACCACACAAGAAGTCCCTACCTCTGACAGCATCGAGCGCAGCATCCACATCCGTGCGCCGCGCGCGCGGGTCTGGCAAGCGCTGTCGGTGGCCGAGGAACACGGTAAATGGTTCGGCGCGAACCTGGCGGGGCAGGTATTCGCCCCGGGCCAGCGCGTCCTGGGCCAGCTGACCATTTGCGGCCACGAGGACGTGATGTTCGACGTCACCGTCGAGCGGATGGAGCCCGAGCGGCTGCTGTCGTACCGCTGGCATCCGTATGCGATCGAGCCGGGCGTGGACTATTCGGCCGAGCCGCGTACGGTGGTGACGTTCACCTTGGCCGACGCCGACGGCGGTACCTTGCTGACGGTCGTCGAGAGCGGCTTCGACCAGCTGCCTCCGGAGCGGCGCGTCGCGGCCTGGCGCATGAACGCGCGCGGCTGGGAGGCGCAGCTCAAGTGTGTCGAGCGCTATGTCGTCGCGCAGTGACGCCGCGCCGCCGGCCGGCGGACGCGACCTGGCCTCGGTCTTTTTCGCGCTCGGCGACAAAACCCGCCTGCAGCTGGTGGCGGTGCTGTGCGCCGGCGGCATGTTCTCGATCGCCCAGCTCACGGCCAACACCGCGCTGACGCGGCAGGCGGTCACCAAGCATCTGCGCCTGCTGGCCGACGCGGGCGTGGTGGACGACGTGAAGGTCGGGCGCGAACGCCTATGGCAGTTCAACCCCTCGGCGATCGACGAGGCGCGGCGCTCGCTGGAGATCATCGGCGGCCAGTGGGAGCAAGCCCTGGGCCGGTTGAAGGCCTCGCTGGAATGGGATGGCGCTTGAGTTGGCAGCAGTGACGGGGAGGGGACAATTGTCGCGGGCAGTCGGGCTTGCGTGCTTCCCTTACAATGGCGCGTCACCCATCACGCCTGCGAGAGATCATGCCTTTTACCCGTCAATACAGCGTCGCTTCCTTGTTAGCATGTGCGGCGGCCGGTGTGGCCGCCGCTGTCAACCCCGCCGGCGCCGCGTCCGCTGTCCAGACCCGCTGGGGCGCGGTTGCCGAGCCGGTCTTGCCGGCCACGCTGTGCGCCACGCTGAGCGCGACGCTGGTGCTGGAGCATGGCTCAGTCGATGCACTCGATACCGACCCGGCCCGTTCGGGGCCGGACACCGCGCGCATCCAGCACGCGATCGACGCTTGCCCGTCCGGCGCGGCGGTCAAGCTGGTGGCCGGTGCGGGCGGCGCCAGCGGCTTTCTGAGCGGGCCGCTGCGCTTGAAGTCGGGCGTGACGCTGTGGGTCGACCGCGGCGTGACCCTGTTCGCCTCGCGTAATCCGGCCGACTACGACAACGGCCCTGGCCTGTGCGGCACGGCCATCAAGAAGAACCTCCGCTCCTGTAATCCCTTCATCCTGGCCGAGCACACCAGCGACAGCGGCATCGTCGGCGACGGCGTCATCGACGCGCGCGGCGGCAGCCTGCTCACCAGCGGGCCGAACGCGGGCAAACGCAGCTGGTGGGACGTGGCCTACCAGAACAAGAGCGCTGGCCTGAGCCAGCAGAATCCGCGCCTGCTGCAGGTGAACTTCGGCCAGCGCTTCACCTTGTACCGCATCAGCCTGGAGAATTCGCCGAACTTCCACGTCGTGACCGAGCAGGTCGAGGGCGTGACGGCGTGGGGCATCAAGATCCTGTCGCCAAGCCTGGTGTACACGCGCATGGGCTATGCCTGCCCCGCGCACAGCACGCCGGACCAGGTCACGCCGGCCACCTGCTTCACGCCAGGCACGGTCAAGAACACCGACGGCTTCGACCCGGCCGATTCGAGCAAGGTGCTGCTGGCCCACGCGTTCATCAGCGTCGGTGACGACGACGTGGCCATCAAGGCCGGGCACGGACCTGGCACCGATGGCCTGCACTTCGCGCAGAACCATTTTTATTATGGCCACGGCATGTCGCTGGGCAGCGAGACCAACGCCGGCGCCCACGATATCGTCGTGGAGGACCTGGCCATCGACGGGCATGACGACAGCAACAGCGTCGGACTGCGCATCAAGACCGACAGCACCCGCGGTGGCGCGATCAGGACGGTGCACTACAACCGCGTCTGCATGCGCAACGTGCGCTTTCCGCTGGTGTTCGACGCCTATTACAGCGCCCACCCCGGCAAGCTCTATCCGAGCTATGCCGACATCGTCATCAAGGACCTGCATGCCCTGGGCAGCGCGGCCTACGGCGGCGGCGTCGTGACCTTCGCCGGCTACATGGATGCCGCGCGCACCAACGCCATCGATATCACGCTCGACAACGTGGTGTTCGATGGCGTGCAGCCGGCCTTCGCGCGCGGACGCAACGGCGCGCCCGCGCAGACGCCTGCGGCCACCCATTTCACGCTCGGACCGGGGCCGGTCAGTTTCGCCGGCGCGCTGGCGCCGTCCGCCGAGACGGGCGTGACGGTGTCGGGAAAGCCCGGCGCCGGCACCCCGCTCGATTGCTCGTCGGCGTTCGTGCCGATGCAATCGGTGATGCCGGAGGCGCCGATCTGACAGCGTTAAGGCCCATCGGGAATGAGAGGTCAAGTGCTGAAATATTTTGAAACGATTCTGCGGTTGCAACAGGGCATTTGAAAAATGCGGCGTGCGCTATACTCGTTTGCTATGGTTGTCAGCTGTTACGTCAATACGTGACATACTTTCTGGCAACGAATCCGCTTCGTTTTAGGTATCGCCCCATGCAGACTCCCAGCCGCCCGGCCTCCCGGTCCCTTTCCCGAACAGCTGCGATTTTTGTTGCCACGGCGCTGATCGAAATCGCGGTTTTCTTGTTCGACGACTTCAAGGGGCCGCTGATCTCGGCCGCCCCGTATTACTTCATTCCCATCGGTATCGCGGTGTGGTACCTGAATCTCCCGCTGGCCGCGCTGTTCGTGGCCGCGTCGGCACTCGCGCGCGAGTACGTGTTCTCCCGCGCCTATCCGCATAACTCCTGGCTGCCGTACGCCACCGACCTGGTCTCGAGCGGGCTGATTTTTTCGACCGTGGCGGCCCTGCTGGCCTGGCAGCGGCGTTCCCAGCGCTTGCTGGTCGAGCAGGCCAGGGAGCTCGAAGTCCGCGCCCAGCACGCCGAACACCAGCGTCAGGTGGAGTCCAGGATCCGCCGCGCCGTGCTCGAGGATGTGCCCGCGATCGTCGAGCTGGCCGTGTACGGCGCCTCAGACGGTGACTTGTCCAAGGAAGTGCTAGCCGCCGAGCGGCAACAAGCCTTGCAAGCCAGCTACAATGAAAGCATCCTCAGCGGAATGGGGGAGCGTCCGACCTGGTCGGGAGGGAAGGCGCGCGTGCCGCTGGAGCTATGGGTGTACGAACTGGACGGGAAGATCGTCGGCTTCTTTATGATTCTTGGTCTTGATCAGCAAGCCGCAACCGCACGCGAGCTGCACGCCGTGGCGATCGACAAGGCCTACCGCGGCGCGGGCGTCGGCACCGCGATGGTCGACTTCTTTTGCTCGCATTATTATGGGCGGCGGCTCTACGCTGCCTGCATGCCCGGCTCGCGCATGCACGGCATGCTGCAGCATCGCGGCTTCTTCCACCACGCCGACGCGATGGAAGGCTATGTGATCGTCGAGCGCACCGCGCGGCCCCGGGAAAAAGGACTGCTAGCCAAGCAAGCGGCCTAGCGCGCCTGCAGCCTGCGGTACAGGGGCAAGGCAAACCACAGGCTGGCGATGACGAGGGCGTTGGCGCAGCCGGCGATGACGCCGCTGGCGGCGCTGCCGGTGGCGGTGGCCACGACGATCGTCATTTCCAGCGCGAAGCTGGCCGCCAGCGGGAACATCGCCGCCGAGATGAATCGCGAGTAGCGCCTGACCAGCTCCTCGCTGAGCGTGGCGGGCTGCGCCAGGCGGTGGTAGGCGGTCGGCGCCATGATCAGGGCGATGGCCAGGGCATTCAAGCCCAGGGCGCCCAGGTGCGTCCAGACCGCGGCCTGCGGCAGTTCGGCGAAGCGGCTGTTGAAAGTGGCGATGGTCTGGAAGCCGAACAGCGCTTGTATGCCGGGCAGGACCATGCGCGCCTCGCTCTGCGAGTGGGCCAACTGGTCTTTCAGCGCTACGTGTTGCGTGCTGGGTTCGCTCATCGTGCATTCTCGGTCATGGATGTCAACGGTGGCGGCGAAAGTGGTCGTTGATGCTGCAGTTTCCGGCACCGGCGGTGGCGCGTCGGTTCGGTGGCGTACATACCACAGGGGCATTGCCTTTTCTGTAAGTGCAAATTATAATCATTCTCATTTACAGAAACCACCTGATGAGAGAGGCCGCCTTGAACCGCACCCTGATCGCCGCCGCCATCGCGGCCGCTTTGCTGTCCCCCGCCCATGCCCATGCTTCCGAAGCCGATCTGATGGCCCGCATCGACAAGTTGGCGGCCGAGCTGGCACAAATGAAAGCCGAACTGAAGGCCAATCAGCCGGCAGGCGCCGTGGCGCAAGCCGGCCCGGCGCAGGCGCGAGCGCTTGCCGGCGAGGCGGCGCCGGCCGCCAGCGTGCAGGCCGCGCCAACGGCCAGCGCGCAGGCTGAGCCTGCCGCCGCCGCGGCCAGTACCGTGCTCACCGGCTACGGGGAGGTCAACTACAACCGTCCGACCCGTAACGCCAGCGCGGCCCAGACCGACGTGCGGCGCGCCGTGATCGGCATCGAGCACCGCTTCGACGAGAAGACCAAGATGGTGTCCGAATTCGAATGGGAGCATGCGATCGCCTCGGCCACCGATGCCGGCGAGAGCGAAGTCGAGCAGTTATACGTCGAGCGCGAGTTCGCCAACGGCCTGCGCGCCAAGGCCGGCCTGTTCCTGATCCCGGCCGGCCTGCTCAACACCAATCACGAGCCAACCGCGTACTACGGGGTGGAGCGCAATTTCGTCGAAACGGCGATCATTCCATCGACCTGGCGCGAAGCCGGGGTCGGCCTGTCGGGTGAGCTGGGCGAAGGCTTGAGCTGGGACGCGGGCCTGACCACCGGGTTCGACCTGGCCAAGTGGGACCCGGCTTCGGCGGAAGGGCGCGAGTCCCCGCTGGGCAGCATCCACCAGGAAGGCCAACTGGCCAAGTCGCGCGACCTGAGCGTGCACGGCGCGCTGAACTGGCGCGGCGTACCGGGCCTGCTGGTGGGCGGCTCCCTGTTTAGCGGCAAGGCCGGCCACAAGGCCGAGGGCTTCGCGGCCCAGGACGCGCGCATCACCGTGTGGGACCTGCACACCCGCTACACGCCCGGCCCGTGGGACTTGTCGGCCCTGTACGCGCGTGGCCACATCGGCGACGTCGCCGCGCTCAACGCCAGCTTCGAGAACGGCGCGTATCCGGTGCCGGGCAGTTTCGCCGGCTGGTATCTGCAGGCCGCCTACGCGCTGCTGAAATCGGCGGACTACAGCCTCAATCCATTCGTGCGCTACGAGCAGTTCAACACGGCGCGCGGCTACGCCAGCGACGAGAAGGTGACCACCGCCGGCGCCAACCTGCGCGTGGGCGAGGGCGTGGTGCTCAAGGCGGATTACCAGAAATTCGCCACCGATAGAACCCGCGACCGCCTCAATCTGGGCGTCGGCTTCTCGTACTAAGACTAGGACGGTCCCATGCGTTATCTTCCTCTCGGCGCGCTCATCGTCGGCGCCACCTGCGCGCCGGTGTTCGCGGCGCAGTATCTCACCGCGGAACAGGCGCAGCAGCTGATGTTCCCGGACGCGACCGCGTTCCGGCCGCAGCCCTTGTCCTTGACCACGGCCCAGATGCAGCAGGTGGAGAAGCTGTCGGCGCTGCCGGCGCGCTCGGTGCAGTGGCGTGTGGTGGCCGCGTTCAAGGGCGATTCCCTGCTCGGCTACATGGTGCTCGACGATGTGGTCGGCAAGTTCGAGCTGATCTCTTACGCGGTCGGCATCAACCCGGACGCGTCGGTGCGCCAGCTGGAGATCCTGGCCTACCGTGAGAGCCACGGCGGCGAGGTGCGCCTTCCGGCATGGCGGCGCCAGTTCGTCGGCAAGCGCGCGCCGGCCATCGTGCTCGACGCCGGCATCGCCGGCATCAGCGGCGCGACGCTGTCGTGCCGCCACCTCACCGACGGGGTCAGGCGCATCGCGGCGATCGCCCAGGTGGCGCTGGTCAAATAAGCGGCGGCGCGGTCGTCGCGAGCTGCGCGGCGAGGGCGAGCGCGGCCACCAGCAGCACCGACTCGGCCAGCAGGATGCGGCGGAACCGCCGCGCCCAGTGTGGATTGTGGGCGTCGGCGGCGAACCAGGCCGGCATGACCACGAAGCGGTTGACGCCGCCGAGCAGGGCCGCCAAGGCCACCGGCACCAGCTTGGCCAGCAGGATGATCCCGTATGCCGTATCGAGCAGATGCGCCGGCGCGCCTACCCGGTGCCAGGCGCTGTACAGGCCTGTCGCGGCGAGGCCGGCCAGCGCGAACGTGGCCATGCCGGACAGCGCCCGCGTGAATGCGATCTGCTCTTGCTGTTCGCCGGCGTCGGCCGGCGCGGGCGGGGCCAAGGTCACCAGCGCGGCCAGCAGCACGGCGCCGATCCACGCGCTCACCAGCAGCAGGTGGGTCCAGTCGGCCAGCATCGCGGCGTTGAAGTCGCCGGCCGCCGCCGCGTGGCTCATCATGCTGCGCGTATAGCAGAACAGCGCCACGGCGGCGATGCAGGCGCGGTCCCAGCGGCGCGCCGCTGCCAGCGCGGTCAAAACCAGGGCGGCCGCGCCCAGGCTCCATGCGATGCCGTAGTGGGTGGCGCTGAGCACCAGCGTCACCGACGCTCCCGCTTCGGCCAACGGCACCTCCGCCATCGCCGCCGCCTCCATCCACAGCAGTCCCAGGTTTGCCAGCAGGGCCAGGAGGGCGCCGGCGATGGCCCAGCGCCACAGGCGCGCACGCCGGTCGGCGGCCCACGTTGATGCCGCGGCGGCGAGCCAGCGCGCGCCCATGGCGCCGCCAAGCGCCACGGCCACTGCAAGGAACGCCGCAGCGCTCAGCGCCTGCTGCATGCCGGGCGGTTCGATGTGCACGCTACTTGACGCTGAAGGTGAATTCGCCTTTGGTCTTGTGGCCGTCGCGGGTCATGGCCGACCAGCGGACGTGGTACTGGCCGGCGGGCAGGGCGGGCAGGGGAGCGGTCAGGACCGAGGGCGTGGCCGGGTCGACCTTGGCGCGTGCCAGCGCGACCGGTTTGTCGGCCGCGTCGGTCAGGGCGATCTGGCTGAAGGCCGGTTCGAGCGTTTCGTTAAAGCTGAGGCGAACCTCTGTGGGCGCATGGTCGAGCGCACTGGCGGGGCGTGGCTCGGCCGCTTCCAGCCTGGCATGCGCGCACGCGGCGCCAGCGGCCAGAAAACCCAGGGCGAAGGTAAGTGAAGGCAAGAAACGCTGGAACGGCATGGTGTGATCCTGTTGAAGTTAAACTGCAACTGATACTTTACACGATCATGGCGATCGCTAATGCGCACCGCCGATTCCGCGGATGCGCTAGTATCCTGTGTTCTGAACTGGACGGGTAGTGCGGCATCATGAAGACCCAGCTTTTAGAAGATATGGACGACAGCCACTCGCACGCGGGTGCGCCGCCGGTCGCGCCACCGATGCAGCCGTCTGCCCAGCCGCCGGCCCAGGCGCCTGAAGCGGAACGCACACGACGTTCGCCAGGCGTGTGGTTGTCGCGCCAGGGGAAAGAGGCGCAGCCGACCGCTCCGCCGGTCGTGGAGGCGCCGCCGTTCGCGGACACGCCTTCACCTGCGGTCGCCGCCGAGCCACAGCCATCGTCGATCGCCGGCGCGCGCTCGCGCACGTCCACCGCCGAGTCGTCGCGGCCCTCGTTCGACGCAGGGCCGTCGCACACCCTCGCCGCCGAACCACAACCATCGCCTATAGCCAGTGGCCCGTCGCATACGTTCGCCGGCGAGCGGCAGCCATCGCCCTTTGCCAGCGCACCATCGCACACGTTCGCCGGCGAGCCTGCATCATCGTCGTTTGTCGGCGGGACGTCCCACACGCTCGCCGACACGCCGCCGCCATCGTCATTTGTCAGCGGGCCGTCGCACACGCTCGCTGACGAATCGGCACCTCCGTCCTTCACCAGCGGGCCATCGCACACGTTCGCCAGCGAGCCGCCGCCCTCATCGAGCGCCAGTGCGCCCTTGCACACGTTCGCCAGCGAACCGGCACCATCGCCGTTCGCCAGCGCGCCGTCACATACGTTTGCGGGCGAGCCGTCGTCATCGTCGTTCTCCGGCGGGCCAGCGCACACCTTCGCCGGTGATTCGCCGTCATCGTTTCCCAGCGCGCTCTCCAATGACGAGCCGGCGTGGACGGACAGCTGGGGCAAGCAGCTTGGCACCTGGATGGCCTGCCTGCTTGGCGTGGTGCTGATGGCGCTGGCCGGCTGGTGGTTTTATCGCGAGAGAAAAATCGACAATACGATGGCGGTCGTGGCGCAAAGTTCAGCGTTGCCGCAACACGCTGCCCTTGCTCAGTTGCCGGCGCCAGTGCCGGCAATGCCCTTGCCCGCACCGCCGCCAGCGCCGGCCGTCGAGCAGCCCGCGCCGACCCAGCCGGCCTTGGTGATGCTCAATGAGGCGGCATCCGCGCAGGCGGTCGCGGCTGAGGCGCCGCCGGTGCAGGCGCCCAAGGTCGCGCCCAATCCCGAATCGGCGGCGCCCGCCAAGCGCGTGGCCCGCAGCAAGGCGCGTCGCAAGGCGGCCGCGCTGGTTGCGGCGCACAAGCCTGCTCAAAACAATAATCTGACCGAAACGCTCAAGGAATGCCGCGCCGTCGGCTACCACGCTACGCAATGTATCGAGCGCGGCTGCATGATCACCAAGTTCGGCCTGGCCTGCCGCGGCGGCTAGCAACACCCGCCTTTCATCACGCGCGCTGAGCCGGCGACCCCGGGACATGCGCCGCTGGTCTCCCCATTCGACCCATTCTGGTGCGACGCGCATTGCCCCCAGCGCCGTCCATAGCCCCCCCGTTTTGCCCGCCCGAGCCGCCCGGCCGAGCCGGCGATTGCGTTGTGTAAATCTACACGAAACGCTCAGTTACGTGATTTTTAGTCAAGCCCAACGCTACCATATTGACCGTCAATATCTGATATGCGATACCTGAATTTCTGGTCAGGGAACATTCGTTGCCGACCTCACTTTCTTGGAGGATTCATGTACCTTCGTCATATCAAGGCGATGCTTGCCTGCTTCATTTTCATCACCCTGGCCGGCTGTGGCGGAAGCGCGGTCGACACCCAACCGAGCAAACTGCTCGCCACCACCTCGGGCGTGTTCGGCCTGACTTCCGACAGCAACTTCTATACGGTCGACACCGGCGCCGGGCTGGTGTTCAAGATCCGCCGGCTCGACAACGGCTCCAACACCCAGTCGCCAGGCGATATCGCCTCGATGGTGTACAACGGCGTCGAGTTCCAGGACCAGACGCGGGGCAGCCAAATCAATTCGGGCTTCGACTATCTGTACTCGGGCGTGTCGGCCGTCAGCGTGTCGGCGGCGACGGTGGGCACCGACTACATCAAGATCACGGTCAACGCGGGCAACCTGACCCACTACTACATGGCCAAACGGGGCATGCCCAACATTTACATGGGAACCTATTTCACGACCGAGCCGGACACCTTGAACCTGGCCCGCTTCATCGTGCGGGTGCCGGTGTCGGTGCTGCCGAACGGCCCGGCGCCGTCGGACATCCGCAACAACACCGGCGCGATCGAGTCGAGCGACGTGTTCGGCCTGGCCAACGGCGAGACGCGTTCCAAGCATTACTCGAACATGCGCCTGAAGGACTGGTCGTACATCGGCGCGACCGGTTCCAGCGTCGGCATGTGGATCGTGCGCGACAACCATGAAGGCGACTCGGGCGGTCCGTTCTTCCGCAGCCTGCTCAACCAGTGCACCGACACCGACCAGGAAATCACCTACATCATCAATTACGGCGAAGGCCAGACCGAGGCGTATCGCCCCGGCATCCTGAACACCTACACACTGACCTTCACCAGCGGCGCCACCCCGGGCGCGATCGACACCTCGTGGTTCTCGGGCATGGGCATGACTGGCTACATCGGCGCCAGCGGACGCGGACGCGTGACCGGCGTGGGCATCAACGGGCGCGACACCAATTACGGCTACACCGTGGGCTTCTCGAACGCGACGGCGCAGTACTGGACCGCGGCGGACCCCACCAGCGGCTACTACAGCATGTCCGGCATGATTCCCGGCACCTACACGATGAAGATCTACAAGAATGAACTGGCCGTGGACAGCCGTTCGGTGAGCGTGACGGCGGGCGGCGTGCTCCAGCTGAACACGATCACGATCGGGGGCGACCCCAGCAGCGCGACCGCCGTGTGGCGCATCGGCAATTGGGACGGCACCCCCGCCGAGTTCATCAACGGCGGCAAGGTCACCACGATGCACCCATCCGACGTGCGCATGAGCAGCTGGACGCCGGCTACCTACGTGGTCGGCAGCTCCAGCGCCGCCACCGGCTTTCCGGCCTACCAGTGGAAGTCAGTCAACGGCAGCGTCACCGTCAAGTTCAACCTGAGCGCGAGCCAGGTGGCCAACCACACCCTGCGCATCGGGATCACCACAGCCTACTCGGGCGCGCGCCCGCAGGTGACGATGAACAGCTGGGTCTCGGCGGTACCGGCCGCGTCCACGCAGCCCACCAGCCGTACGCTGACGGTGGGTACCTACCGGGGCAACAACACGACCTTCAGCTACGCGATCCCGGCAAGCGCCTTCGTGGCCGGCACCAACACGCTGACGATCGCGCCGGCCAGCGGCTCGAGCGGCACCACCTTCCTCAGCCCTGGCTATTCGTACGACGCGGTCGACCTGCTGTAAGCGACACTACCAGTTTGGCTAGTAGACGCCGGTGTGGCCGGTGTCTAGACTGGGCTCCTGCAGCGTCATCCGGGAGCTTGGTGTCTAGACTGGGCTCCTGTAGTGTCACCAAGGAGCTCGGCCATGCGCACTTTCTCACGCAAACCAGCAGCCCCGGCCGCCGAGCAGGCTCAGTCCGCACGCACCTGGCGGACGGCGGCGGCCACACTGCCCGCCACCCGCGACGCCGCCGTGCATGGTCACGATTTCAGCCGCATCCCCACCCATGGCGGCGCCGACAATGGCGCCCATTTCGGCAACCACGGCGGCAGTTCGCCGGCCACCTCCCAGACCGCCACCCAGACCGCTACCCACACCGCCCCGGCGCGCGCGGCCGGCAGCGTTTCCGTCCATACCGAATTGCGTCCTCACGCGGCCGCACCCGCCAATGCGCGCGAACAGGCCGCCATCTATGCGCAGGGCAAGACCCCGTTGCAGGTGGGCTGCAAGCTGGTGGCGTGGGGCGCGGCGCCGCTGGGCGCCGCCGCCACGGGAGCTCACCTCGCCGACATCGGCCGGCGCTTCGGCGATGCCGCCGTGGCGCGCTCGGTGCAGGGCCCGGGCGCCACCCGCGGCGCCCGCTTCGCCGAGGACGCGGCGCAGCGGGCTGGATTTTCGGCGCGTGCCGGGACGCCCGAAGGCGGACCGATCGGCCGCCAGGCCGCCGCGGCGATCCGCGCCAGCGCGACACCGGAACGCATGCCGGCCGCCCTGCAAGAGAGGCTCGGCGAGGCCAGCGGCCAGCGCTTCGACGACGTCGCCATCCATAATGACGCCGGCGCGCACCGCGCCGCGGCCCTGCTCAACGCGCGCGCGTTCACGCTTGGACACGCGATCTATTTCGGGCGCGGCGCGTACGAACCGCACAGCGCGGCTGGCCAGCATCTGCTGGCGCACGAGGCGGCCCACACGGTGCAGCAGGGCGCCGGCCCGGTCCAGGTCGACGAGCACGTCAGCAGCGGCGCGGCCGGCGGCGACGGCGAGCGCCACGCCGAGCAATTCGCCGACGCGCTGGGCGGCGCGCGCGCGCCGGCGGCGCCGCTGCGGGCCGCGCCAGGCGGCAAGCTGATCCAGCGCGCCATCAGTTTTACGCATGACAACGACACCTTCGCCACCAACAATGTCGGCGCGGACGAGAACGCCACCGGATTCCAGCTGACCTCGGCGCCGGACCGCACTTTTCAGTGGGACACCGACGTCACGATCCACGGCGTGGCGGGCGATCCCTTCGCCAATTTCCAGGTCGGCTTTTTGCAGCTTGAGCGGGTGTTTTATGTGAACGTGCATTGGGGCACGGGCGCCAACCACACCCACCGCAACGTGCACCCGGACGCCGCGCTGCCGCGCCGCGACGCCCAGGACGTCGGCAGCATCTTCGCCTCCGACGACGCGCCCTATGTGCGGCCGGCGTTCGGGGCCAACGGCGACGTGCGCAGCCCGACCTTCCACGACACGCCGCGCACGGCCCGCATGCCCTGGACCAATCCGGTGGCCGGCCGGGCCGTCAACAGTGGCTGGTTCAACTACGGCGACGCGTTCGTGACCTACCTGAGCGCGCGCGACACGGTGGCCGGCACCTTCCGCGACCTGGCCAACGTGTACTGGAACTTGTCGGCCGAAGGGACGTTCGACGGCGCCCGGCCGCTGGGCGCGCGCGTGGCCCTGACGGCGCCGGGGCCGGTGAACCACAGCGCGGTCATCGAAGGCGGCAGCGCGGAATTCCCGGCCATGCATGGCGGCACCATCGCCAACGGCCACGACGTGACAACCGATACCTGACAGGCGACATCATGGTGATGCATCTCATCGCGCGCGTGCCGGTGGGCGAGGGTGGCAGCGGACGCGCGCTGGGCGTGGCGCGCGCCGGCATTGGCGCCGGACCGGAGGAGCGCATCACGCACCTGCTGGCGCCCGAGGCGGTTCCCGCCGCGACGGCGCTGGTGCTGCTGTGGCGCGGCGATCCGCTGGCCATGCCCGACACGGTGGCGCTGCTCGGCGCCGAATGGACCGGGGCGCGCTTCGCGGCGCGCATCGAGCTGCGCTGCTTCGACGGCACCCTGCACGTCAATGCGATGTCGGTGCCGCTGGTCGAGATCGCGCTGGGGACGCTGGCGCCGGGGCGCTACGAGGCGGATGTGGCGGTGACCACCCTGGCCTTTAGCGACCTGGACCACCCGGAGGCGGCGCGCCCGGTCGACACCGAGCACTGCTTCCTCGCGTTCCAGGTGGCTTGATCCGGCGCCTCAAGCGCTTCTCAAGCGCTTATAGCCCGGCCTGCGCGAGAACCCGCTTGCCGTCCTTGAACGCGCAAGGCGCGGCGCTGCGGTCGGCGCCGACGCACCAGCCGCGCCCGCTGCGCAGGCCGCCGGCGCCAATCGCCCCGGTGAAGGCGATGCCGTCCACGGCGGGCCAGCGGTAAGCGCCTGAATGCCAGACGCCGCTCAGGACGACGCCTGGGGCGCGCTGGTGAAGCTTGCGTGAGTTCAGCGAATCGACGATTGGCGCCGAGTCCCAGGCTGGCGGCGCGGATGCCAGTCGCGCTTTCCAGTGCGCGGCTCAGGCGGCGCGCCGCCAGCCCACCGGGCGCTGACCGGCGGTCCGGTAGCCGCGCCAGCCCAGCAGCGCCAGGCCGGCCAGCAGCATCGCCACCACATTCGGCTCGGGTACCGCCATGACCGGGTCGAGCAGCAGCACGGTGCACTCGCCGGCGCGGCAGCCGCGCGCCAGGATCTGTCCGGCGTCGTTGATGTCGGTGGCCGTCTCCATGTTCCAGCCTGCGGTCGGATCGATCAGGCTGTTGAGATCGCGCATGACGCCATCCGAGTAGATGAAGGCATGCGAGGTCAGAAAGGCGATGTTGGCCGTGCCGACGATGTCGCCGCGCGCGTTGAGGTCGAGGCCATAGCTGAAGGGGCCGCCCAAAGTCCCCAGCTTGACCGCATTGCCATTGCTATAAAGAAATGCTTCCCCGTCCGACGGGCCCGCCGTCGACACGTAGCCGGTCACCTGGCCGGCGTCATTGATGGCCGTGCCTTCGCTGATCGCACCCAGGTTCAGTTCGGTGATCGCGCCGTGCGCGTAGATGTAGGCGCCGTCGTTGTACATCCCGGTGACCGCGCCGGCGTTGTTCAGTCCATATGCGACCGTGGGCATGTACGGGGCGGCGCGGGGCAGGTAGGTGGTGCTGCCTTTGCTGTACAGGAAGCCGCCCGCGTCGGTGTTACCGATCAATTGGCCAGCGTCGTTGAGACGCTCAGGCCGGCCCAGGGCGCCGATGTCGCACATGCACCCGTTGAGGTAGGTGAAGGCGTGCTGGCTGCCGCCGGCCAGGTCCGATAGGCCGGCCACCTCGCCGTTGTTGTTGATGGCCGTGCCCACGCTGTTGCCGCCGCCCAGGGTGCCCAGGTCGAGCCGGACGTCGCCGGTGCGCAGGAAGGCGTGCGACTGGCCGTTGGGAAGCAAGAAGCTGCCCGTCGTCTGGCCGGCGTTGTTGAGCGCGGTGGTGCCGGGGTCCAGCACGGTGACGGTGTAGGTGGGGGCGGCGCTTGCAAGGCGCGGCAGCAGCGCGCACAGCGCAGCGAACAGAAGCGCAATATTCTTGATCGCTGGTGTCATGGCAATCTCCCGGATGGCATAGCTCAACACTATGCCGGGCCAGGGATTGCCGTTTGCGCGATATCAACGCGTCGCCGATTGCCGCCGAGTCCTAGCAGCCGGGCTGGGCGGCTGCGAGGCTGGCGGCTTGGCGGGATGCTAGTCGCGAATTTCCAGCGCGCGGTTCAGGCTGAGCGCGGCCAGCGAGCCGACCGCGCCCGACAGCAGGTACAGGCTGACGTAGGCCAGGCCGAAGTGGGCCGACAGTCCCAGCGCGACCAGCGGGGCGAAGCCGGCGCCGACCAGCCAGGCCAGGTCGGAGGTCAGGGCGGCGCCCGTGTAGCGGTACTTGGCCTGGAAGTTGGCGGTGACGGCACCGGCGGCCTGGCCGTACGACAGGCCCAGCAGCAGGAATCCGACCAGGATGAACACGTTCTCGCCCAGCTCGCCGCTGCTCATGAGCATCGGGACGAAGCCGGAGAACACGGCGATCATCGTGGCCAGCGCGCCCAGCGTGGTGCGGCGCCCGAGGCGGTCGGCCACCAGGCCGGAGATGATGATGCCCACGGCGGCCAGGCCGGCGCCGACGATCTGCAGCAGCAGGAAGTCGCTGATCGAGCGGTGCGAGTACAGTTTGATCCAGGACAGCGGGAACACCGTCACCAGGTGGAACAGCGCGTAGCTGGCCAGCGCGGCCAGCGCACCGATGAGCACGTTGCTGCCCTGCGAGCGGGTCATTTCGATGACGTTGGTGGGCTCGAGCTCGCGCTCGTCGAGCAGGCGCGAGTATTCCGGGGTCGACACCAGGCGCAGGCGCGCGAACAGGGCCACCACGTTGATGGCGAAGGCGGCGTAGAACGGATAGCGCCAGCCCCAGGTGAGGAAGTCCTGGGAGGACAGCTCGGCCAGCAGGTAGGAGAACAGGGCGGCGGCGATGGTGAAGCCGACCGGGGCGCCCAGCTGGCCCAGCATGGCGTACCAGCCGCGCCGTTTCTGCGGCGCGTTCAGCGCCAGCAGCGAGGGCAGCCCGTCCCAGGAGCCGCCCAGGGCGATGCCCTGGCCGATCCGCAGCAGGGCCAGCATCAGCACGGCGCCGGTGCCGTTGTCGGCGTAGGAGGGCAGGAAGGCCATGCCGACGGTGGACACGCCGAGCAGGAACAGCGCGCCGGTGAGCTTGGCTTCACGCCCGAAACGTTGTTGCAACGCCATGAAGGCCACGGTGCCGAACGGGCGCGCCACGAAGGCCAGCGCGAACACGGCGAAGGCGGCCAGGGTGCCGTCCAGGGGACTTAAGTGCGGGAAGAAGATGGCCGGGAACACCAGCACGGAGGCGATGGCGTAGACGAAGAAGTCGAAATATTCCGAGGCGCGGCCGATGACCACGCCGATGGCGATCTCGCCGGGGGCGATGTGGCCGTCGCGGGCGTTGATATTACGGGCCGCCTGGTTGGCGCGGGGAGGCGTTGCGAAGCCGTCAATAGTCGTGGTAGTGGACATGATTCTCTCGTCTTGCTGTGGTCGTACTTCTAGAAAAGCGCCTGCCCTTGGACAAAGTGTCCAATGTTCAGCGCCCGCCGTCGGCATTACAGTAGCACGATCTCCAATAGTCTGTAGAGAAAAACACCGCATGATGCCCATCAAATTCCGTCGAAGCCTGAGTCTTTTGCCCCTGTTATGGCTGGCAGGATGCAATACGGTCGTGATGAAGCCGTCCGGCGACATCGCGGCCCAGCAGGCGCATCTTATTGTTATTTCAACTTTATTGATGCTCTTGATCATAGTTCCCGTGATCGTGCTGATCTTCCTGTTCGCCTGGCGTTACCGTAAGAACAACACCTCCGCCACCTACGAGCCGGACTGGGACCATTCCACCATGCTCGAGCTGGTGATTTGGGGCGCGCCGCTGCTGATCATCATCGCGCTGGGCCTGATCACCTGGATCAGCACCCACCTGCTCGACCCCTACCGTCCGCTGGGGCGCCTGGACGAGCACCGCCCGCTGGCGGCCAACGTCAAGCCGCTCGAGGTGCAGGTGGTGGCGCTGGACTGGAAATGGCTGTTCATCTACCCGGAGCTGGGCATCGCCAGCGTCAATGAGCTGGTGACCCCGGTGGACGTGCCGATCCGCTTCACGATCAGCGCCTCGACGGTGATGAACTCGTTCTACATCCCGGCCCTGGCCGGCCAGATCTACGCTATGCCGGGCATGGAGACGACCCTGCACGCGGTCATCAACAAGGCCGGCGTGTACGACGGCTTCTCGGCCAACTACAGCGGCGCCGGCTTCTCCGGCATGCGCTTCAAGTACCACGGCGTGTCCGCGGCCGAGTTCGAGCAGTGGGTCGCCGCCACCAAGGCCGGCGGCGGGACGCTCGACCGCGCCACCTACCAGACCCTGGTCAAGCCGAGCGAGCGCGACCCCGTGCGCCACTTCGCCAGCGCCGAGGCGGGCCTGTTCGACGCCGTCGTCAACCGCTGCGTCGGTCCCGGCCAGGTCTGCATGAACCAGACGATGGCGGCCGACGCCAAGCGCGCCAGCGAGATGCAGGCGCAAGTCTGCACCACGCCCAAGGCAAAGCAACTTATCTCCATGAAAAGCGACACCCATGCTATCGAACACTGACCTGACCCGGCTGATCTTCGGCCGCCTAAGCTGGGAAGCGATTCCCTACCATGAGCCGATCCTGCTCGCGACCTTCGCCATGGTCGCCCTGGGCGGCCTGACCGTCCTTGGCCTGTTGACCAAGTTCCGCCTGTGGGGCCCGCTGTGGCGCGACTGGATCACCAGCATCGACCACAAGAAGATCGGCATCATGTACATGGTGCTGGGCCTGGTCATGTTGCTGCGCGGCTTCGCCGACGCCCTCATGATGCGCGCCCAGCAGGCGATCTCGTTCGGCGACAACCCCGGCTTCCTGCCGCCGCACCACTACGACCAGATCTTCACCGCCCACGGCGTGATCATGATCTTCTTCGTGGCCATGCCGCTGGTGACCGGCCTGATGAACTACGTGGTGCCGCTGCAGATCGGCGCGCGCGACGTGGCCTTCCCGTTCCTGAACAACTTCAGCTTCTGGATGACCGCGTTCGGCGGCGCCCTGACCATGGTCTCGCTGTTCGTGGGCGAGTTCGCGCGCACCGGCTGGCTGGCCTATCCGCCGCTGTCGGGCATCCTGGCCAGCCCCGACGTCGGGGTCGACTACTACATCTGGTCGCTGCAGGTGGCCGGCGTGGGCACCTTGCTCTCCGGCGTGAACCTGATCGTCACCATCGTCAAGATGCGCGCGCCCGGCATGGACATGATGAAGATGCCGGTGTTCACCTGGACCAGCCTGTGCACCAACGTGCTGATCGTGGCCGCCTTCCCGGTGCTGACCGCCGTGCTGGCCATGCTCTCGCTGGACCGCATGTTCGGCACCAACTTCTTCACCAACGACCTCGGCGGCAACGCCATGATGTACGTGAACCTGATCTGGATCTGGGGCCACCCCGAGGTCTACATCCTGGTGCTGCCGGTGTTCGGCGTGTTCTCCGAGGTCGTCTCGACCTTCTCGAGCAAGCGCCTGTTCGGCTATACCTCGATGGTGTACGCGACGGTGGTGATCACCATCCTGTCCTACCTGGTGTGGCTGCACCACTTCTTCACCATGGGTTCGGGCGCCAGCGTCAATTCGTTCTTCGGCATCACCACCATGATCATCTCGATCCCGACCGGGGCCAAGATCTTCAACTGGCTGTTCACCATGTACCGCGGGCGCATCCGTTTCGAGCTGCCGATGATGTGGGCGATCGCCTTCATGGTCACCTTCGTGATCGGCGGCATGACCGGCGTGATGCTGGCCGTGCCGGCGGCCGACTTCGTGCTGCACAACAGCCTGTTCCTGATCGCGCACTTCCACAACGTGATCATCGGCGGCGTGCTGTTCGGCCTGTTCGCCGGCATCAACTACTGGTTCCCCAAGGCCTTCGGCTACAAGCTTGACACCTACTGGGGCAAGTGGTCGTTCTGGCTGTGGGTGGTCGGCTTCTACATGGCCTTCATGCCGCTGTACGTGCTCGGCCTGATGGGCGTGACGCGCCGCATGAGCCACTTCACCGACCCGTCGCTGCAGATCTGGTTCCAGATCGCCGCCGCCGGCGCGGTCCTGATCGCCCTGGGCATCGGCGCCATGCTGGTGCAGTTTGGCGTGAGCTTCATGCGCCGCGAGCAGCTGCGCGACGTCACCGGCGACCCGTGGAACGGCCGTACCCTGGAGTGGTCGACCTCGTCGCCGCCGCCCGAGTACAACTTCGCCTTCACCCCGGTGGTGCATGACAACGACACCTGGGCCGACATGAAAGCCAACCAGTACCAGCGTCCGCGCCAGGGCTTCATCGACATCCACATGCCGAAGAACACTTGGGCCGGTTTCGTGATCGCCGGCCTGGCCGCCGCGGTCGGCTTCGCGCTGATCTGGCAGATGTGGCTGCCCGCGGTGGCCGCCTTCGTGGCCATGCTGGCCGCCACCATCATTCATACCTTTAACTACAAGCGCGACTATTACATCGACGCTGCGGACGTGATCCGCACCGAAGAAACGCGCACCCGTCTGCTGGAAAGCCATGTCTGATACCACGCTGAGCCCAGGCGCCATCGGCGCCGACCCGAGCGCACGTTTCTACGTGCGCGACCACCATCCTGAAAACGGCACCCTGCTCGGTTTCTGGATCTACCTGATGAGCGATTGCCTGATCTTCGCTTGCCTGTTCGCGACCTACGCCGTGCTGGGCCGCAACTACGCCGGCGGCCCCAACGGCGCCGAGCTGTTCGACCTGCCGACGGTGGCGCTCAACACCGCCTTCCTACTGCTGTCCTCGATCACCTACGGCTTCGCCATGCTGGCCTCGCAGAAGAAGCAGCTGCGCGGCACCCTGGTGTGGCTGGCCATCACCGGCCTGTTCGGCCTGGCCTTCCTGACGTTGGAGCTGACCGAGTTCAGCCACCTGATCCACGAAGGCAACGGTCCCCAGCGCAGCGGTTTCCTGACCTCGTTCTTCGCGCTGGTCGGCACCCACGGCCTGCACGTGACCTTCGGCGCCGTGTGGCTGGTGACCTTGATGTTCCAGCTGGGCCGCCACGGCCTGACGCCGGAGAACCAGCGCCGCCTGATGTGCCTGTCGATGTTCTGGCACTTCCTGGACGTGATCTGGATCGGCGTCTTCACCTTTGTCTACCTGATGGGAGTACTGCCATGAGCGGCCACGAGCACGGTCACCACGACCACCACGACCATCACCACGCCGACACCCACGACCATGGCAGCCTGAAAAGCTACGCCATCGGTTTCATCCTGTCGGTGATCCTGACGGCGATTCCGTTCTGGCTGGTGATGCACAAGAGCATAGACAGCACCCGCGCCACCGCCGTGGTGCTGCTCGCCTTCGCCGCCGTCCAGGTGCTGGTGCACATGATTTACTTCCTGCACATGAACGGCAAGGCCGAGGGCGGCTGGTCCATGCTGGCGCTGCTGTTCACCGGCGTCGTGCTGGTGATCATGATGTCCGGCTCGATCTGGGTCATGTACCACCTCAACACCAACATGATGCCGGGCATGCCCGACGGCGCCGCGCACCAGATGTCCAACATGCCATGATACCGGCGCGTCGGTTCGCACTGGCGCTGGCCGCGCTGGTGCTGTTCGCCGGCTTCGCTGCGCTCGGCACCTGGCAGGTGGTCCGCCTGCGATGGAAGACGGACCTGATCGCCCGCGTCGAGCAGCGCGTGCACGCGGCCCCCGTCGCCGCCCCCGGGCCGGCGCAATGGCCGCAGGTGGCGCGCGCCAGCCACGAATACCGCCATGTGCGGGTGGCCGGCGTGTTCCTGTATCCCCTCAGTACGCCCGTGCAAGCCGTCACCGAGCTGGGCGGCGGCTTCTGGGTGCTCACCCCGCTGCGCACCGACGACGGCGCGCTGGTGCTGGTCAACCGCGGCTTCGTCCAGACCTACACGCCCCAGGCGGCCGATGAAAGACGGGTGGCGCTGAGCGGGTTGCTGCGCATCAGCGAGCCGGGCGGAGCGTTTCTCCGCAATAACGATCCGGCCGCGAACCGCTGGTATTCGCGCGACGTGCAGGCCATCGCCGCCGCCCGTGGGCTCAGCCCGGTGGCCCCGTATTTCATCGACGCCGACGCCAATTCGCCCGGCGCGCCCGGCCCGGTGGGCGGGCTGACCGTGATCGCATTTCACAACAATCACCTGGTCTACGCGCTGACTTGGTATGCTTTGGCCCTGATGGTGGCCGGAGCCTGCGTGTATGTCAGGCGCCAACCCGAATGAATGCCACCAGTTTGAACGCTGTTGCGCGGACGATGAGGGCGGGGCGATGGAATTGTCAACAGGATCACCAGGGTCACCGGTATCACCAGAATCATCAGAGGAATCGATGCAAGGACTGAAGCGCCTGATCGGCGGCGACGTCGGCAACGCGGCCGGACACAAGAACATGATGCACCTGATCCAGTTGCGCTGGATCGCCGTGGTCGGCCAGGTCACCACCATCGCCGTGGCCAGCCTGGGCTTCGGCTTGAAGCTGCCGGTGGTGTACATGCTCGAAGTGCTGGCCTGCCTGATCGCCTTCAATCTGGCTAGCCAGTTGCGCTGGCACGAATGGCGCCCGGTCACCAACAACCAGCTGTTCCTGGCCCTGCTGGTGGACGTGATCAGCCTGACCGCCCAGTTGCACCTGTCCGGCGGCATCACCAACCCCTTCGTCTTCCTCTACCTGCTGCAGGTCATCCTCAGCTCGGTGCTGCTGGAAGTGTGGTCGACCTGGGCGATCGTGGCCATCACCAGCGTCTGCCTGACCGGGCTGGCGATGTTCTCCGCGCCGCTGCCGCTGCCGCCGGACTACCGCAACGGCGTGTTCAGCCTGTACGTGCAGGGCATGCTGATCTGCTTCCTGCTCAACGCGGCGCTGCTGGTGAGTTTTATTACACGCATCAACGCCAACCTGCGCGCCGGCGACGCCGAGCTGGCCAGCCTGCGCCAGCGCGAGGCCGAGAAGGAGCACATCGTGCGCATGGGCCTGCTGGCCTCGGGCGCCGCCCACGAGCTGGGCACGCCGCTGGCCACCCTGTCGGTGATCCTGGGCGACTGGAAGCGCATGCGCGAGGTGGCGTCCAACCCGGTCATGCTCGAAGAGATCGAGGAGATGCAGACCCAGCTCAAGCGCTGCAAGAGCATCGTCAGCGGGATCCTGCTGTCGGCCGGCGAGGTGCGCGGCGAATCGTCGGCGCGCACCACCATCGGCGCCTTCCTCGACCAGCTGGTGGCCGAGTGGCGCGGCAGCCGCCCCGCGCCGCTGGCCTACGCCAACCGCATCGCGCTGGAGGTGCCGGTGGTGTTCGACACCGCCCTCAAGCAGATGATCTACAACATCCTCGACAACGCCGCCGAAGCCTCGCCCGTCTGGCTCAGCATGGAGGCCGAGCTGGCGGGCAATATGCTCATACTCAGCGTCACCGACGCCGGCCCCGGCTTCGTCCCGGCCATGCTGGAGGAATTCGGCAAACCCTACCAGTCGAGCAAGGGGCGCCCCGGCGGCGGCCTGGGCCTGTTCCTTAGCGTGAACGTGGCGCGCACCCTGGGCGGCACCGTGAGCGCGCGCAACCTGCCCGAACGCGGCGCGGTGGTGCAGGTGCGCCTGCCGCTGTGGGCCCTGAAGGTCGAGAGCGAGGCCACGCATGGCCGCTGAGCGCCTTCTCATGATCATCGAGGACGACGAGGCGCTCGCGCGTACCCTGGCGCGCTCGTTCGAGCGGCGCGACTACCGCGTGCTGATGGCGTCCAACCAGGAGGAGGCAGCCGCGCTGCTGGAGGCGCACACGCCGGGCTACGCCGTGGTCGACCTGAAGCTCAAGGGCAACGCCTCCGGCCTGAACTGCGTGCAGATGCTGAACCAGCACGACCCGAACATGCTGATCGTGGTGCTGACCGGCTTCGCCAGCATCAACACGGCGGTCGAGGCGATCAAGCTGGGCGCCTGCCAGTACCTGGCCAAGCCGTCCAACACCGACGACATCGAGGCCGCCTTCGGCCACGTGGCCGGGCAGGCCGAGGTCGAGGTCACCAACCGGGTCAGCTCGGTCAAGACGCTCGAGTGGGAGCATATCCACGCGGTGCTGGCCGAGACCGACTTCAACATCTCGGAGGCGGCGCGCCGGCTCGGCATGCACCGCCGCACCCTGGCGCGCAAGCTGGAGAAGCAGCGCATCAAGTAGGCCCCGGCGCGCCGTCACACGGCCCAGCGCAGCGCCGCCAGCACCGTCAGCGCCAGCCACAGCGTCTCGCTCACCAGCATCAGCACCGGCTGCCAGCCGAGCGAGGCCAGCGCCTGGAACGAGGTCTTCATGCCGAGCGCGGCGATCGACAGCACCAGGCAGGCGCGCGAGGCGCCGTTGATGGCCTGGGCCAGCGTCGGGGCGATCAGGTGCGCGCTGTTGGCCAGCATCAGGCACACGAAGCCGACCAGGAACAGGGGCACCAGCGGCGGGCCGTCCTGGGCGCCGCCCTGGCGCCGGTACAGGGCCGCCACCGCCAGGATCACCGGCACCAGGCAGGCCACGCGGGTCAGCTTGACCAGCAGCGCCGTGTCGCCCGCGTGGCCGGACACCATGTAGCCGGCGCCCACGGCCTGGGCCACGTCGTGGATGGTGGCGCCGATGAACACGCCGGCGGCGGTGTCGGACAGGCCGAACACGTGCACCAGCAGCGGGTAGGCCACCATGGCGATGGTCGACAGGGTCGTCACGCCCACCACCGTGAGCAGGGTGAACTGCTCGTTCTCCTTCGTCTGCGGCAGCACCGCGCTGATCGCCATCGCCGCCGCGGCCCCGCAGATGCCGACCGCGCCGCCCGAGAGTACGCCCTGGCAGCGCGGGCGTCCCAGCAGGCGCGCGACGGCGCAGCCGAAGCCGATGGTCGCGGCCACCGCGCACACCACCATCAGCAGCGGGCGCGGGCCGAGCGTGGCCACCTGGTCCCAGGTCACGCGCGCGCCCAGCATGGCGATCCCGCTGCGCAGCAAGGTCTGGCTGCAGAACTGGATGCCGGGGCGGCAGGTGGGGTCCTCCCACAGCCAGTGCAGGGCCAGGCCGAAGAACAGCGCGTACAGCAGCTGCGGGCCGCCGTACGCGGTCGACAAAAAGGTGGCCGCCAGCGCGATCAGCACGGCGATGGCCAGGCCCGGCCAGTTGCGCCGCATCGACAGCGGGTGCCAGGCCAGCAGGCCGTGGGTCAGGTAGGATAGGGCGCTCATGGGCATCACTTGTCGACGAAGGCGCGCTCGATCACGTAGTGGCCCGGATGGCTCATGTTCCCCTCGACGAAGCCGGCCGCCTCCAGCACCGCGACGGTATCCTTAAGCATGGCCGGGCTCCCGCACAGCATGAAGCGGTCGCCCGCCAGGTCCGGCTTGGGCACGCCCAGGCGCGCGAAGAATTCCTCGCTGCCCAGCAGATCCGGGATGCGGCCCTGGTTGACGAAGGGCTCGCGCGTGACGGTCGGGAAGTAGGCCAGCTGGCCGGCCACCAGCTCGCCCAGGTACTCATGCTCGTGCAGGTCCTTCGACAGGCGGTCCTGGTAGGCCAGCTCGCGCACCTCGCGGCAGCCGTGCACCAGGATCACCTTGGCGAACTGCTCGTACACCTCCGGGTCCTGCACGATGCTCATGAAAGGCGCCAGGCCGGTGCCGGTGCCGAGCAGGTACAGACGCGCGCCCGGCAGCAGGTTCTGGGTGAGCAGGGTGCCGGAGGCCTTGCGCCCGATCAGGATCGGGTCGCCCGGCTGGATGTGCTGCAGGCGGGAGGTGAGCGGGCCCTCGGGTACCTTGATGCTCAGGAATTCGAGGGTGTCCTCGTAGTGCGGGCTGACCATGCTGTAGGCGCGCATCAGCGGGCGGCCTTCGACTTCCAGCCCGATCATCGCGAACTGCCCGCTCTGGTAGCGAAAGCCGCTGTCGCGCGTGGTGGTGAAGGAGAACAGGCGGTCGGTCCAGTGGTGCACCGACAGCACGGTGGCTTCGTAAAAGCTGCTGCTCATGCTCGCTTCCTTTCGATTCACTTGGGTTCAATTGGCCGCGCTGGTGAACGCCAGCGCGTGCAGATACGGCCAGGGGTAGATGCCGCGCTCGTGGCCGTCCGAGAAGACGCACTGCAAGCCGCCAGCGCCGAGCAGTTCCACCCGCAGCAGGCGCAGGTCGGGCGCGGCGCGCGGCGGCGTGCCGTGGCGGCGCGCGCTCTCGCAGCCGCTGCAGCGGCAGGCCTCGCGCAGACGCTGGCCGGACAGCACCGCCGCCTGCGCGTTCCAGGTCAGTTCCAGCGTGCCGGCGCGCTGGTTCACGGCGATGTGCGAGGGCCAGGGTTCACAGTACATGGCACACCCCTTGCGGCCCGACCTCGGTCGACAGTCCGGCCAGGCCGCCGTCGCAAAGCTCGGAGCCCATCGCGGCCAGGCTCTCCTCGCGGATCAGCGCCTTGATGCGCCGCTCCATCGCCGCGAACTGGGGCGTCTCCATCATCTCCGGCAGGCGCGGACGCGGCAGCTCGACCTTGAGCTCGGCCTTGATGCGGCCCGGGCGCGCCGTCATCACGTAGATGCGGTCGGACAGGAAGATCGCCTCCTCGATGTCGTGGGTGACGAACAGCACCGACAGGCGCAGGCGTTGCCACATATTGGTCAGGATCTCCTGCATCACCGAGCGGGTTTGCGAATCGAGCGCGCCGAACGGCTCGTCCATCAGCAGCACCTGCGGACTGGTGGCGAGCGCGCGCACGATGCCCACGCGCTGCTTCATCCCGCCCGACAGCTGGGACGGATAGTGGTTTTCGAACGCCAGCAGGCCGGCCAGGCCGAGCAGGGTGCGGGCCTGGGTCTCGCGCTGGCTGGCCGGCATGCCCTTCATCTTCAGCCCGAACTCGACGTTTTTGCGCACCGTCATCCAGGGGAACAGCGAGTACTGCTGGAACACCACGCCGCGGTCCGATCCGGGGCCGGTGACGGCCACGCCGTCCACGCCCACGCTGCCGCTGTCGGGCATGGTGAAGCCGGCCACCGCGTTCATCAGGGTCGACTTGCCGCACCCGGAGGGGCCGATCAGCGCGACGAATTCGCCCGGCCGCACCTGCAGCGAGACCTCCTTGACGGCGTCGACGCTGGCGCCGCGCGCCTCGAAGCTGATGCTCACGTCGCGCACTTCGATATGTCCATGTTCGGTCATCATTTTGGATGCCCTCCCGCCAGGCGCAGCCACGGCATGCTCAGCTTCGCGCACAGGCCGATCGCGCCGCTGCACGCCAGCCCGAGCACGCCGATGGTGATCATGCCCAGCGCGATCTCGGCGTAGGAGATCAGCGAATAGGCCTCCCAGGTGAAGTAGCCGATCCCGAATTGGCCCGAGATCATCTCGGCCGCGATCAGGGACACCCAGGCCACCCCCATGCCGACCGCCAGGCCGGTGAAGATATGCGGCAGCGCGCCCGGCAGCACCACGTGCACGATCAGGCCGGATTCGCGCGTACCCAGGCTGCGCGCGGCGCGCAGCAGCACCTCGTCGATCTCCTCGATCCCGTGGATGGTGTTGAGCAGGATCGGGAAGAAGGCGCCCAGGAAGGTGATGAACACGATGCTGACCTCGTTGCTGGGCCAGAGCATGATCGCCATCGGCACCCAGGCGATGGCCGGGATCGGGCGGAACACCTCCAGCGCCGGCATGCTGAGCGCGCGGAACAGCCGGTAGCGCCCGATCAGCACTCCGAGCGTGGTGCCGGCCAGCGCGGCCAGCGTGAAGCCGAGCAGGATGCGGCGCACGCTGATGCCGATGTTGAGGATGAACTTGGCCGAGTGGTTCACCTCCAGCATCTTGTCGAACACCTCGCCCGGCGCCGGGATGTTCCCGAAGCGGATATACCAGTCGATCTTGTAGCGCGTGGCCAGGTACCAGGCCAGCAGCACGCTGCCGATCGACAGCGTGGCGCAGGCCATGCGCAGCAGCGGCGCCCACAGGCGCGCGCCGCGGCGGCGCGCCGGTTGCGGCTTCAATGGCGCCGCTGGCACGGCGCTTGGCGGCGCCACCGGGGCGCCCCGAAACGGCGCCGCCGGCGCGGGCGCGTCACCCAGTCGAGAACGAAATTCGAGCATCCCCATGATTTATCTCCCCGCAGCCAGCAAGGCTTGTTCGTAGGTCGCCACCTTCGCGCCGGTCTTGGCGGCGTAGGCTTCGGCGTCCTTCTTCAACAGGAAAGGCACCACTTCGCCGCCGAGCGCGTAGTAGGCCTTATCGGCGAACATCTTGATGCCGAGCGACTTGTCGATGACGTAGGCCACCGCCACCTTCTTGCCGGCGCCCTGGAAGTGGCGCACGCCCTGCAGCACGCAGGCGGCCGAGCTGACCGGGACGATGTCGCCATCCTCGATCCAGATTTCGCCGGCCTCGCGCGGCTGGGCGATTGGCTTGTTGCAGACCGTGTCGCGGCCCTTGACCTCGTAGTTGGCCAGGCTGAGCTTTTGCGCCGCGTAGTCCAGGCCGCGCTCCTTGAAGGCCTGCTTGACGTAGGTCTCGTTGACCCAGGCCGCGCTGTCGAACTGCTTGACCCGGCCCAGCTTTTGCAGCACCCCGTAGGCGGTCCTGATGGCGTCGATTTCAAGCGGCTTGATGGTCGGGTCGAGCGTATGGATGCCGCCGGGGCCGAGGAACATGTAGGCCACCTCTTTTTCGATGTGGGTCCATTCCTCGACCTTCTCGGAGGCCAGCTTGGGGTTGGCACGCACCCAGTCGTTGGCGTCCATCAAGGCCCTGATGTAGGCCACCACGACCTCCGGATACTTCTCGGCGAAGTCCTTGCGCACCACCACGCCGTGGAAGGTCGGCACCTTGGTCTGCGCGCCATCGAAGATCTTGCGGGCGAAGCCGCGGTAGGGCAGCAGCTCGGCGAACGGCACGAAATCGGCATGCGCGTCGATCTTCTTCTCCTGCAGGTTGGTGGTGCCGATTTCCGGCGTCTGGCTCACCAGGTTGAAGTAGTCGGCCGGCCAGCCGCGCGCCTGCATCGCCTGCAGCACCATCCCGTGCGCGGCCGAGCCGAACGGCACCGACAGGGTCTTGCCCTTCAGGTCGGCCAGCTCGTAGTACGGGCTGTCCTTGTGCACCACGATGCCGTTGCCGGCCCCGAAGGCGTTATACGCGATCACCGCCACCAGCTCGGTCTCGTTGCCCTTGTTCTGCTGGCCGGTGGCGCCGTTGACCAGCAGCGGATAGTCGCCCATCATCCCGATCTGGATCTTGTCGGCCACCATGCCGTTGGTGATCGGCGGCCCCGAGGTGGCATTCTGCCAGTCCAGCTGGAAGTCGATGTTGGCGTACTTGCCGGTCCTGGGCAGGTGCTTTTCGAGCAGCTTGAGCTGCTTGATCGCGATGCCGCCGGTGACGGTGTTGGTGGTGGTGTTCTGGGTCCCGATCCCGATCGTGACGGTTTCCCTGGCGCTGGCGCCGAAGCACGCCAGCGCCGTCAACGCGACAATGCCGGCGCGGACCCTTCCGCCGCGGCGGAGCAATGCAAGTATGGTTGCCATGTTCGATTTCTCTCGTGTAGTTGAAGACGGATAAAAAGATCGGCGGCCCCTCTCAGGCCGATTCAAGCAGGATGGCGCGCTTCTCCTTCCTGTCGGCCCAGGCCTCGGCGTCGGGCAGCGGCGCGTGCGCCGCGGTGATCAGGGGCCACTGGGCGGCCAGGCGCACGTTCAGCGCCGCGTAATCGCGCTGTTCCGGCGCCAGGTCGGCCGCGTCGACGATCGCCTCGACCGGGCACTCGGCCACGCAGATGCCGCAGTCGATGCACACTTCCGGGTCGATGACGATGAAGTTGGCGCCTTCATGAAAGCACTCGACCGGACAGACGGCGACGCAATCGGTGTACTTGCAGCCGATGCAGGCTTCGGTGACGACGTGGGTCATGCCGCACCTCCCTTGAGGACCATGGTGGCCAGGGCCAGCTTGGACAGCTTGCGCACGTCCGGGTCGCTGTCGCGCAGCGCCTGTTCCAGGTGGGTGATGGCGCGCGGGTCGGCGATCTCGCCCAGCGCGATCACCGCCTCCTTGCGCAGGTTGCTCATCTCGTGGCGCAGCGCCTCGCACAGCACCGGCACCGCCGCGCGCGCACCAAGCTTGCCGAGGGCGCGCGCCGCTTTCAGGCGCACTTGCCAGTACGGGTCGTCCATTGCGTTCACCAGGTCGGGAATGGCCAGGGTCAGCTGCAGCTTGCCAATGGTGGTGGCCGCCTCCTCGCGCACCTGCCAGGCCGCATCCATCAGCACCCGCGACAAGGCCGGCTGCACGCTCACGTCGGAGGCGTAGCCGAGCGCGCCCACCGCCGCGCGCCGCACGTCGTCGTCGCTGTCGAAGGCGGCCGCATGGGTGAGGGCGCCGATGGCCTCCGGCTTCTTCAGGTAGCCGAGCACCCCGATGGCTTCGCGCCGCACGAGCGCGTCCGGGGCGCCGAGCGCCTCGATGGCGGGCAGGAAGGCCGTGTCCACGCGCAGCGCCCGCACCGCGCGCAGCGCCGCGCCGCGCACCTGCGGGTCGCTGTCGGTCAGGTAGGGCAGCAGGAAAGGCGCCGAGGCGCTTTCCTTGAGCTCGGCCAGGGTCCGGGCGACGGCGGCGCGCACCTCGGCGTCGCGGTCTTTCAGCAGCGGCACCAGCGCCGCTACCACGCCCGCCTCCTCGTAGCCTTCGAGTGCCTTGGCCGCCTCCAGGCGCACGCCGGCGTCCGGGTCGGCCAGCGCATCGACCAGGTAGGGCGCCACGTCGTCCTCGTCCTCGCAGTACGGCAGGTCGATCACGGCGATGCGCCGCACCGCCGGGTCGTCGCTGTGCAGGCGTTCATGGATGAAGATTGCTTGCATGGGGTCCTCCTAGCGCACGAGATAGGGAATGTCGACCTGCACGGCGCCGGTCGGGCAGTCCTTCTCGCACGGCATGCAGTACCAGCATTCGTCGTAGCGCATGACGGCCTTGTTGGAGATCATGTCGATCACCAGCACGTCCAGCGGACACACATCGACACACACGGTGCAGCCCTTGTCGGCGATGCACTTGGACTGGTCCACCACGACCGGCGCCTGGGTTCTGGTAGTAGAGATGCTCATGGATGCTCCTTCGCTTAAAACGTTAGCCAACCAAAAAAGTCACGTGCAAGCGCACGCCGTTCATGCCGCGTTGCCGCTGCCGGCCACGCGCAGGCGCTGGTAGGCGGCCTTCTCGTCGTCGTTCAGCTCGACCATGTAGGGCTCGACGGCGCGCTTCCTGAACACCATGGAGCCGTCGGCGCTGCGCCGCACGTTGGAGTGGCAGAACCAGTTGGCGTCGTCCTTGTCGGGATGGTCGACGCACAGGTGGTACAGGCCCCAGCGGCTCTCGGTGCGAAACAGCGACGCGCGCGCCGCCAGCTCGGCGCAGTCGCGGATGGTGTAGGCCTCCATCGCGCGCATCAGCTCGTGCGGGTTGGCCGCGCTCATCTGTTCGAGGTCCTCGCTGATCTCGCCGAAGCGGTCCAGGCCGAGCTCGATCTTGCGGGTGATCTTGGGCGGCTGCAGGTAGTCGTTGACGATGCGGCGCGTCTTATACTCCACCTGGAACGGGGTGAGGCCCTCGGCGCGCGCGAGCGGCGCGGCGATGCGGCGGCGCTCGGCCTCGACCTGGTCCGCGTTCACCTGCGGCGCGGCGCGTCCGGCGATGTAGTCGGCCGCGTTCTCGCCGCAGAATTTGCCGTACACGAAGGCGCCCAGCATGTAGTTGTGCGGGATGCTGGCGCAGTCGCCGGCCGCGTACAGGCCGGGGATCGAGCACTCGCCCTTCTCGTTGGTCCAGATGCCTGACGCGCTATGGCCGCTGCAAAAGCCGATCTCGGAGATGTGCATCTCGATCGCCTTCTTGCGGTAGTCGGTGCCGCGCCGCTCATGGAAACGGCCGCGGCTGGGACGCTCGTTGGTGTGCAGGATGTGCTCGATCTCGGCGATGGTTTCCTCGGCCAGGTGATCGAGCTTGAGGAACACCGGGCCGCGTCCGCCTTCAAGCTCGTTGAAGAACTCCAGCATCATCTGGCCGCTCCAGTAGTCGCATTCAATGAAGCGCTGTCCGGTGGCGTTGGCGGTATAGCCGCCGAACGGACCGGTCACGTAGGCGCAGGCGGGCCCGTTGTAGTCCTTGATCAGCGGGTTGATCTGGAAGCATTCGAGGTTGGTCAGCTCGGCGCCGGCATGGTAGGCCATCACGTGGCCCTCGCCGCTGTTGGTCGGATTCTCGTAGGTGCCCCACAGGTAGCCGGAGGCGGGCAGGCCGAGCCGGCCGGCCGCGCCGGTGCACAGCACCACCGCCTTGGCCTTGATGACATAGAAGTCGGCGGTGCGGCAGTCGAAGCCCATCACCCCGCTGATCTCGCCGCCCGGCCCGGTGAGCAGGCGCGTGGCCACCACACGGTTGGTGATATCGACCCGCGCGCGCTTGAGCTGGCGGTACAGCACCCGCTTCATGTGGTGCCCCTCCGGCATCGGCAGCACATAACTGCCCAGGTGGTGCACCTTGCGCACCGCGTAGTCGCCGGTTTCGTCCTTCTCGAACTTGATGCCCCAGCGGTCCAGTTCCTCGATCATCGCGAAGCTGTTGGCGGCGTAGGCGTACACCCCTTTCTGGTCGACGATGCCGTCGTTGGCCACCGTGATCTCCTTGGTGTACTGTTCCGGGGTCGCGTGGCCCGGAATGACCGCGTTGTTCAGACCATCCATCCCCATCGAGATGGCGCCGCTGCGCTTGACGTTGGCCTTCTCCAGCACCAGCACGCGCAGGGCGGGGTTCTTCTCCTTCGCCTTGACCGCCGCCATGGGCCCGCCGGTACCCCCGCCGACGATCACGAGGTCATATTCAAGTTCAATGGTATTCATTGCAGTCCTTGTCAGAGAGTGTCGAAAAAAAAGCCAGGTCAGAGCGGCACCCGGTCCACGCGCACGCGGTACTGGAATGCGTCGCCGCGGTAAAACAGATTCTCGTAGTCGATCGGCGCGCCATCGGCGCCGTGCGTGGTGCGTTCGATGCACAGCACCGACGAGCCCTCGGCCACCTGCAGATGGCGCGCCAGGGCGGCGTCGGCCAGCGCGGCGCCGATCTGCAGGTCGGCATGGCCCAGTTGCAGGCCAAAGTCGTTTTCCAGGATCGCGAACACGTCGCGCGTGGCCAGGTCGTGGCGCGCCAGGCGGTGGCCCAGCGCCGCCGGCAGGTAGCTCACGTCCAGCGAAATCGGCTCGCGGTTGAGGAAGCGCACGCGCTGCAGTTCGGTCACGTGGGCGCGCTTGCCCAGCTGGAGGCGCTCGCGCACCTGCGGCGTCGGCACCATGTTGCGCATTCCGATCACCTGCGCGAACGTCTCGTAGCCCTTCTGGCGCATCGCCTCGCCGAAGCCCTGCAGTCGCCCCAGATCCTGGAACGCTTTTGGCTTGGACACGAAGCTGCCCTTGCCATGCAGGCGGAAGATGAGGCCCTCCGCTTCGAGGTCGCCGAGCGCCTGGCGCACCGTGATGCGGCTGACGTTAAAGTGCGCGATCAACTCCGCCTCGGACGGCAGTTGCTGGTGCGGCTGGTAGCTGCCGTCGAGGATCTGGCCGCGTAAGCGGTCCTTAATCTGCACGTACAGCGGCTGCGTGGCCAGCAGCGCATCGCGCGGGCTCTGGCGCAGATCGACCACGTTGGCGGCGCCGGCGCGGGCAGGGGAAGTGGGCTTGTTATGACTTGTCATGATGAGTTGTCATATGCAATCCGCGTGCCACGTCCGGCCGGTCGACGCTACAGAGGAGCGGCGGGCGAAGCGTCGATGCTGCGCTGCGACATTTGGGGGCGGCGGCACCACGGTGGAGCCCTGGCATGGAGCGAAATGCGGACGGCGAACCATCATTATTTATCGGCGCCGCGCGCCGCGCCGTTTCGCCGCGCTCGGCGCTGCGCTCGGCATTGCGCTATCGTGGCCGGCGATAGCCGAGCGTGCGCGTGGACGCGTGGGAGGCGGCGCTGGAGCGCGCGTGTCAAGCGGATGATGGTTGCGGCGATGGCGACGGCGGCGGCAACGCAGCGCTGCGCGACGCGGGCCAAGGCGCCGGTGGCGTCATAAATATTCGTGGCGCGCGCGGCCCGTGCATTATATTGCGTACTATTTCGCGTTTTCTCCAGTCGCCCCTCATGATATTTCCACCGCTCGAACCTCAGATCGTCTGGCCCGTAGCGGCACTGTCAACCGCCGGCATCCTCGCAAAGCCGTTTGGCCTGGCCGAAGCATGGTGGGCGGTGCTGGGCGCGGTGGTATTGCTCGTCACCGGACAACTGGCCTTGGCCGACGTGGCGCATGCCGTCGGCAAAGGCGGCGGCGTCTACCTATTCCTCATCGGGATGATGCTCGCGTCCGAGCTCGCACGCACCACTGGCCTGTTCGACTGGATCGCGGCAAAGGCGGTGGGCATGTCCCATGGCTCGCCCACGCGCCTGTTTTGCCTGGTCTACGCGGTGGGCATCGTCGTCACCACCTTCATGTCCAACGACGCCACCGCCGTCGTGCTGACCCCGGCCGTGCTGGCGGCGGCCAGGGCGGCCAGGCTGGAGCGGCCGCTGCCCCACTTGTTTGCCTGCGCCCTGATCGCCAACGCCGCCAGTTTTGTGCTGCCCGTTTCAAATCCCGCCAACCTGGTTGTCTTCGCCGGGAACATGCCCTCGTTGACGCACTGGTTCCGGCTGTTCCTGCTGCCGTCGGCCATCGCCATCGTGGTTACCTTCGCCGCTCTCTATCTCTCGCAGCGCAGGGACCTCCAGCGGCCGATGGACGATCGCGTGGACGTTCCCGCCTTGAGCGTCGACGCCAAGCTGGTCGCCATCGGCATCGTTGTGATGGGCGTGGTGTTGGTCAGCGCGTCGGCGTTGAAGATCGACCTGGGGTGGCCCACCTGCATCGCCGGTATCGCCACCCTGGTGGCTGTTTGGTCGCGTAGCCGCGCACCGGCGTTGACAGCCATGCGCGAATTATCCTGGGGCGTGCTTCCGCTCGTCGCCGGCCTTTTCGTGCTGGTCGAGGCATTGTCAAAGATCGGCGTCCCGGAACGCCTCGCGCAACTGCTCGAACAAATGAACGCGGCATCGCCAGCGCTGGCAGTGTGGGGGGCGGGTGTGGGCACCGCCCTGGTCGCGAATGTCGCCAACAACCTACCGGCGGGGCTGCTGGCCGGCGCCACCATGGCCGCCAGCCATGCGAGCCAGGGCGTGACCGCGGCTACGCTCATTGGCATCAACCTGGGACCCAACCTGTCCGTGACTGGGTCGCTGGCGACGGTATTATGGCTGACCGCGCTCAGGCGGGAAGGGGTGGTCGTCGGCGCGGGCCAGTTCCTCAAGGTCGGCGTGCTGGTGATGCCGGTGGCGCTCGTGCTCTGCCTGTTGATCCTGTGACATTGCTGAGCCCGGTGGCAACGGCGCGACTCAACATCGTGTCGATCATCGGGCGCCAAATCCATAGCGCCAGAATGGCATTCACCGAAGAATTCTCCGCCATCGGTGCCTCACGCTTTGTTCTCGCGGTCCGCATCGTAGGCGGGAAGGCAAAAGGCGCAGCCGTTGTAGCCCCGCGCGAGTGCCGCCTTGATGGTTTCGAACGGGACCTGGTGACTTCGGTTCATCATCTTTCGGTAGCCACAGTCGAATGTGTGCAACTCCTGAGTGCTTGAGTTCCCGTAAAAATAGTCTTCAGATTCCTTCACCGCGGTGATTTCGATCGTCAAGCGTCCGGCCATCATGCCGTCCTGTTCCTGGCTGGCGATGATGGGATAGCGCTTGAGATGCTCTGCGTGGCAGGAGAAGTCGATTTCCAGATGCACGCTACGTTCCTCGCCCGCGTCAAGTGAAAAGCTGGCGATCGCTCCAACCACACCGCCCGGGAGAGCTAGTGTGGTCCATCGGCTGTTTCGGTCAGTGACAACAAAGCCGGTGAGGGTCTTGGCGCTGTCGGTGATGTTGCGGGCTAAGCGCAGCGCTATTTTGGTATCGGGCGGCAGCAGGGCGGCGTCTAGCTCCAGGGTGTTGCTCGATAGGTGAGTGGTTCCGCGTATCAGGAAGCTTGTCTTGGTCTTACCGCCTGGGGTGGACGGGGCGGGCGTGACATTGCGCTGGCCGACGTTATTATCGTAGCGCACTAGCAAGCCGTGTTCGATCTGGCCCGAATATATATCGGGGATGGCATGGTCGCCGGGACCGGAGACGATGGCAAGCAAGCATTCATGGTCATCAATTTGCGGCGTCCAGATGAAAGGACCGATTCTGGTGGTTGTCATGTTGTCGGGCGGTACAGGCAGGGGAACTGGTAGCACACCAATGAGATCGAAGTTGTCGGGCCAGATCATCCCGGTGCCCGGGTCGCAGTGGTAGGCCTTGACGGAAAATCCAGCCGCCGCTTGTGAACCTCGGTGATGGACTCGCACATACAGATAGTTCGGTGTGTTATTGATGGGTGCCTGATGGCCAGCTTCCGGATCCTCGCCTTGGTCGGGGTCGTTTGGATCGGCCGGGTCGGCCGGTGGCGGATTGTTGCGCACCCAAATATCGGGGGATGTCCAATGGGGGAGCTCGCTCGGTTGCAGTCCGGTGTCGGCATCGCTGTCGCGAATGTAGAGATCGACGCCGGCGCCGCTCTCGTCGGTCACGCTGGCCGTCTCGTGCAGCACGGTCGCCAAGGTCATGCGCGCGACATCGGCCACACAGGCGAAGTTGACGGTTGACGGCGTGTCGCTCGCGTCATGATAGTGTGGGTTGCCCTCGCCTTCGTAGACGCCAATGACCACGTAGCCACGCGCTTCGAATGGCATGTAGTCGCTGCCGTAGATGGGCCCGAACATCACCGGCGTCGTACAGTAGTCGGCCGCCATCTGCGCCATGACGCCTGCAAATTGCTTTGACGGCGAGTCATTGGCGGCGACCTGGTTGCCGATGTCGTATTCGATAACGACGCCCCCGTTGACCATGGGGTAGCCGACCTGGTCGAGATTGATCAGCCGGTGGACATCGATATTGTTGTCATGCACGTATTGAGCATAGGCGGTGGAGCCCCAGAAGCCTTGCTCCTCGCCAGAGAAGGCAAGGAACTGAACATCGTCCCTCAGCTCCACCTGATTCAAGATGCGCGCAATCTCCAATATCACAGCGATGCCCGCAGCGTTATCGTCCGCTCCGGGCGCGCGCGCCGTCGCGTCAGCGGAGTGCTCCATGATGCAATCATAATGGCCGCATACGAGGGTCCGGAGCACCTCGTCCGCGGCCCACTTCCGCACCCCCGCGCTGGCGGAGTCACCACCGATGTTGAGGAACCAGTCCCACAGCGCGGTAGCATAGATGCTTCCTTTGAGGTCGTGGCCGTAGGCGTCGAAACCCGGATCGCCAAAGCGCTCCGTGCGATCCAGGCGCCGCGTGGGATCCCAATGAACGGCAGGGCAGTTATCCCAAGCGAAGACCTCCTCGCGCTCGAATTGGTGCTCATTGAACCGGTCGAGCCAACAGGCCGCAAGCAGATCGCACCAGCCCTGCTCGTAGGAGTAGGGCGAGCTCATGCCGACACCCATCAAACGATAGACGGAATGGCCGTACTCATGGACCACGACCGCCGGATCGGAAGCGTCGGGGACGCCCCCCTCGCCAAGGAGGATAATGAGGTTTCCACTACTGTCTTGCGTGGAGCTCGAGTTGTCGATGGTATAGCCCTGGGCGTCGACCTTCACTTTCGTGGCGGCACTGCTGAACTCGGTGCACCCTAGTGCGCGCAGGTCGGTGATCAGCCGGTCGAGATAGTAGTACGCCATGACGCTGAGGAATTCCTCCGTCTTCGAACCGTACTTGAAATCGCCACTGGTTTCCGGCGGCTTGAAAGTGGGGGATTGATAGTCGACGCTTTCAACCCAGGTTCCGTTCAGCTTGTATTTGCTCGCCACAGGCGCGTCGAGGTTCGGTATGTCTACCTCGACGCATTCTTCGTTCAGCGTGTCCTGCGGCGTCGCCCAGCTAAGGGTGCCATCCTGTTTCGAGCGTATGGGGTCCGGCCAGAAGACGTTGCCCTTTGGCGAAGCATCCATCCTCCTGTCATTTACCGCGATCAGTTCGCCGCCGGCTGCGTCGACCATCAACTCCCACTCGCCTGATGGTTCACGCGTGTCCATCAACACCTGCCACACCAGGTAGGCTTTGCCAGGTTGCCCAGTGGCCAGTGCCAACATCGTCTGTCGAATCTCGGGCTGGGGCCGGTGCGGATCGGGCGCCGCCGGTTGCGGGTGCCGATACACATACAGCGTGGGGGCGGCGAGCGTGATTGCTTCGAATTGCTTGTCGAAACGCTGATGCAGCATGTCCACCACGTTTTCCGCCGATAGCCTGGCCTGCTCCGGGCCCAAGGTTTTCGGCAGATCGTAGTCCACGCTGTTCATGGCGGAAATGACGTTGCCCTCAGCTTTTTGCTGTCCCACCACGATGGCGGCGTGATAGACCGGGATAGTGTTGTGTTGCTGAACATAGCGAATAGAACGGGAAGCCGCGCCTTCTCGCACGTCGGCCTTCTTCAGCGTGATGTTGTCCAGGTGGAAAGGGTCGTGGTTGACTTTCAGAAAATCATCCGCCTTTGCCAGCACCGACAGGCGTCGTTTGGCGGCAGGCAAAGGATTAACAAGCTCGGCGCCGAAGAAGCTGCGCACGGCGCCCGTCTTCTTATCATAGGTAGTCCGGCTGTCTTGTGTGAGCTGCAATTTTGACATGGCAAACTCTCCTTATTGTTTTCAAACGGAGCGACAACGCGTTCTGCGTCGAATTTCCAAATCCTCGCAATGGGTATGCTGCCAGGATTTGACACCGCCGCGCGGTATTAGATCCGTTCCGCTTTTTTCCAACGTTCCCCGTGCGAGGTCAAGCGGCGCACCCGGCTGGGTCGCCATGGCGTTCAGGGTGAGATAGCAGCCGCGTACAGTCATCGCAGGTCAAACCAGCGGACTTTCGCGTCGGATTGTCGCTTCACGGTGATACGGGCAATCACGGGCAATCGAGTCGCCCGGATCCGCTCAGCTTACTTGCCGAGAACGCCGGCGCCAACGCCAAGAGCACCCACGAGCAACACGAATCGGACGCCAGTCCGGCTGAGTCCGGGCGCCCACCGTCACGTTGCGCGCCGCACCCCACGGCTGTCACATTCTGACCCTGCCACGCGTTTGCGCAGATTGTCCTCACGCCAGCCATCGTAAGCTCACAGTTCATCCCACAAGTGACGGACTCTGAAGGAACACAACCATGGAACAGCTGGACACACCCGCTGGGGGCCATCCCGAGCTTCTGTCTGTGATTGTCCCCGCGTACAACGAGGAAGCCGTATTGCCCGAGTTTCATCGCCGCTTGGCCGAGGTGCTGCGAACCATCGACATGCATGCGGAAATTATCTATATCAATGACGGCAGCCAGGACGCTACCCTGGACGTGATCCGCCGCTTCAAGCAGACCGACGACTCGGTCACGCTGATCGACCTGAGCCGCAATTTTGGCAAGGAGGCGGCCATGACCGCGGGGTTCGACCTGGCCGCCGGCGACGCCATCGTGATCATCGACGCCGACCTCCAGGACCCGCCCGAACTGATCGCCGACATGGTGCGCCACTGGCGCGCCGGGTACGACATGGTCTACGCGCAGCGCACCGTGCGCGAGGGCGAGTCGCGCCTCAAAAAACTCACCGCCTACTTGTTTTACCGGCTCATCCGGACCGCCAGCCGGGTGCACATTCCCCGCGACACGGGCGACTTCCGTCTGCTGAGTAGGCGCGCCGTGCACGCCTTAAATTGCCTGCGCGAGCAGCATCGATTCATGAAAGGATTGTTCGCCTGGATCGGTTTCCCGCAAAAGGCCTTGCCGTACCGGCGCGATGCGCGTTTTGCCGGCGAGAGCAAATTCAATTACTGGAAACTGTGGAACTTTGCGCTGGACGGCTTTACCTCGTTTACCATCGCGCCGCTGAAAGTGGCCACCTACCTGGGCGTGACCACGGCGCTGATCGCCTTCCTGTACGCCGGCTACGTGGTCGTCAGGACCACCCTGTACGGCAATCCCGTGAGCGGTTACCCGTCCCTGATGGTCGTCATCACCTTCCTCGGCGGGGCGCAGCTGGCCTTTATCGGCATCCTTGGGGAGTACCTGGGGCGCATGTTCAACGAGACCAAGCAGCGCCCGCTGTATTTCTTGAACGCCTATGAACCGGCCTCAAGCGCGATGCGCCGCGACCGTCCCGCGCTGTCGGCGGGTCCCGCCGCCGGCATCGTTGGCGCCGGGCAAAGCGGCCGAGTCGAGCAGACTGCCGGCCGCCAGCACGATGAGTAGGGATAAGGCGATCATGTGCTGCCGCCGGTCGCTCTCGAACACGGCAAACACGGCGGCGCAATACAGTAAGGGGTAAATCAAGGGCAACAGTGCCAGTTGCTGCCGAACCGGCTGGCGGCGGCCGGTCATGAGCTTCCTGGCGGCGCACGAGGTCACCAGGATCCAGAACAGCCACGACAGCGTGGCGCCGACGCGGTATGTGGCCAGCCGCGCCGGCGTCATCTGCCGGGCGCTGTCGTCATGGTCGAGGCCCGCGCCGCGAAAGATCCCCCAGTACGCGCCGTGGACATCGTCACGCAGCAGCAACAGCACCTTCTTGAGCGCCAGCCGGGAAAACTGGCGCGGGTGCTCGCTGATCCAGCGCTTTCCATAGGCAAATCCGAGCCGGTTCTGTTCCAGTTCGGGCAGATGGGTAATCGGGATGGCGCCCTCGGGCGTCCAGCCGCCGGTGGCCAGCGGATTGTTAGCGCGGTAAAACACACTGCCGCCATTGGTGGCGAGGCCGCAAAACGCCCCGTGAAAGACCATGCAATTGCGCGCGTGCCAAGGCGCCAGGGTCAGAACGGCAGCGCCCAGGATGACCGCGCTGAGCTTCACGAAGGCCGCCGCCGGCCTGGCCAGCGCGTAGCGACAACACAGCGGGACTGTGCCCGCGAACAGCAGCAGTCCGGGTTGCGCCATGGCCGCGACGCCAAAGCCGACCCCGGCCAGCGCGGCCAGGCGCCAGCGCCTGTGCGTTTCCGGCCGAAACGCAAGTACGCCCAGCGTCAGTGCCCACAAGACTGCGGCGATGGTCAGGTTCTCCTTCGAAGCAACGCCGGCAGTGAGCAGGCGGCTTGGCCAGATCGTGAACAGGATCGCCGCCAGGCCGGCGGCGCGCGCCGTGAACAGCTGCCTGGCCAGCAGCGAGACGGCGCTCACGCCGAGCAGGTACAACACCAGGTTGGCGCTGACGATGGCAGCCAGCCCGGCACCGAACAGGGCCACAAACGGCACCAGGAACAAAGGCAAGCCCGGAGGCCAGAAGGCCCGGTAGCCTTGAGCGTCCACGAAGCTGTGCTCGGTCACCATGGCCTTGCTCAGACCGAGGTAGGTCAGGCCGTCGGACACCGGCGTCGGGTGGGTCAGCAGCGCGACCAGGACCTGGGCCGCCACCCCGGCCAGTGCGATCTTCCAGAGGGGCGCCTGGCCGGCTAGGCGCAACAGGGCCCGGTGCAGCACCGGCGCCGCCGGTCCGATCAGCAGGATTGCCAGGAGCACGCCGCCCGCGAGCTGGGCCAAGGCGCGCGCGGCCGACGTCGGCCCTAGATTGAGGCTTTCAGGCAGATAATGTGGACCGATAACGACGGCGGCCGACAGCAGCAGCCATGCGATGCCATATTCGATGCGCAGCAGCGAGTGGCTCAACACCACCGGCCACGGCTCATTTGACTTCATCATGACCTCATGTGCGGGCGACGGGCGACAGCGAAACGGATGGACTCCACCGGCCCGGTGCGCCGCTGCACGCAGCGACGGCGCCCGGGACCAGCATGACTGTGAACGAAACCGCGGACGGATTGTTTGCGGTACCGCAGCGGAAGGCGCCGGACGGCACGGGCTGCCTTATAGCAATTTATCGATGGTATTTTCAATCGCTCCGATAAAGAGAACCAATCAGGCTCCCCTTAATCTTGTTGTATCATTATTGCAATGAGTTCTTCTCATTCGATAGTTTTTATTAACAGGTACACCTAACCAAACGAGGATCTCCATGTCTTTGATCAATACCCAAATTCCTGCATTCAAAACCCAAGCTTTCCACAATGGCAAATTCGTTGAAGTCTCGAACGAGTCGCTCAAGGGCAAGTGGTCGGTCATCATTTTCATGCCGGCAGCGTTCACGTTCAACTGCCCGACCGAAGTCGAAGATGCGGCGGAAAACTACGCCGAGTTCCAGAAAGCCGGCGCGCAAGTGTATGTCGTCACCACCGACACCCATTTCTCGCACAAAGTGTGGCACGAGACCTCGCCGGCGGTTGGCAAGGCCCAGTTCCCACTGGTGGGCGATCCGACCCACACGCTCAGCCGCGGTTTCGGCGTGCACATCGAAGAAGAAGGCCTGGCGCTGCGCGGCACCTTCATCGTCAATCCAGACGGCGTCATCAAGACGCTGGAAATCCACGACAACGCCATTGCCCGCGACGTCAAGGAAACCCTGCGCAAGCTGAAAGCCGCCCAGTTCGTCGCCGCCAATCCTGGCCAGGTATGCCCGGCCAAATGGAACGAAGGCGCCAAGACCCTGACCCCATCGCTGGACCTGGTCGGTAAGATCTAAGCACGTACTCGGCACTTCAGGACGTAACAGCCGGAGCCGTCCGCGGCTGGGATCAGCCCCCGACGTTTCAGTTTGGGGGGCTGATCCCACAGCAGAAGAGGCAAGCCCAATGCCGTCCGCGGCCAAAGCTCGGCCCCGGCTAAGCACCAAAGCACCAAAGCACCAAAGCACCAATCGAACACCAACAAGAAACGGAACTCGCCATGCTCGACGCCACCTTGAAGACCCAGCTGCAAGCCTACCTGCAAAACCTGCGCGCGCCGATCGAGCTGATCGCCACGCTGGACGCGAGTGCCAAGAGCGTCGAACTGCGCGAGCTGCTGGTCGAGATCGCCAGCCTGTCCGACAAGGTCAGCGTCAACGAGTCCGGCACTGACCGCCGCACGCCCTCGTTCGTGATCGCCCGCCAGGGCGAGCGCAACGGCGTGCGCTTCGCCGCCATTCCCCTCGGCCACGAATTCACCTCGCTGGTGCTGGCCCTGCTGTGGACCGGCGGCCATCCGCCGAAAGTGGCGCCGCAAGTGCTCGACCAGATCCGCGCCCTCGACGGCAAGATGGACTTCGACATCTACATGTCGCTGTCGTGCCACAACTGCCCGGACGTGGTCCAGGCGGCGGCCCTGATGGCCATCTACAACCCCAACATCACCACCGTGATCATCGACGGCGGCATGTTCCCGGCCGAAGTCGACGCGCGCCAGGTGATGGCGGTGCCGATGGTATTCAAGAATGACAGCCTGTTCGGCTCCGGCCGCATGACGCTGGAAGAAATCGTCGGCAAGCTCGACGTGCACGCGGCCGGCCGCGACGCCGCCCGCCTGAGCGACAAGGAAGCGTTCGACATGCTGGTCGTCGGGGGCGGCCCGGCCGGTGCCGCGGCGGCCGTGTATGCGGCGCGCAAGGGCATCCGCGTGGGCGTGGCGGCCGAGCGTTTTGGCGGCCAGACCAACGACACCATGGCCATCGAGAACTACATCTCGGTGCTGGAAACCGACGGCCCGAAATTCGCGTTGGCGCTCGAAGCCCAAACGCGCCATTACGATGTCGACATCATGAACCTGCAGCGCGCCGAGCGCATTGTGCCGGCCGCCACCCCGGGCGGGCTGATCGAAGTGCACCTGCACAACGGCGGCGTGCTCAAGGCGCGCAGCGTGGTGCTGTCGACCGGCGCGCGCTGGAGGAACGTCAACGTCCCCGGCGAAGCGGAGTACAAGAACAAGGGCGTGGCTTATTGCCCGCACTGCGACGGCCCGCTGTTCAAGGGCAAGCGCGTGGCGGTCATCGGCGGCGGCAATTCCGGCGTGGAGGCGGCGATCGACCTGGCCGGCCTGGTCCAGCACGTGACGGTGGTGGAGTTTGCCGACGCGCTCAAGGCCGACGCGGTGCTGGTCAACAAGCTCAACAGCCTGGCCAACGTCACCGTCCACGTCAACGCCCAGACCACCGAGATCACCGGCGACGGCACCCGGGTCAATGGCCTGAGCTACCAGGACCGCGCTTCCAAGGTGGTCCACCATGTTGGCCTGGAAGGCGTGTTCGTGCAGATCGGCCTGGTGCCGAACACGGAGTTCCTCAAAGGAACGCTGGAACTGAGCAAGTTCGGCGAAATCGCCATCGACGCCAAGTGCCACACCAGCTTGCCGGGCGTGTTCGCCGCCGGCGACGTGACCACGGTACCGTTCAAGCAGATCGTCATCGCCGCCGGCGAAGGCGCAAAAGCGGCGCTGAGCGCGTTCGACTACCTGATCCGCCAGCCGGTGGCGGCCGCGGCGCTGCCCGAGACAGTGGCGCTTATGTAAGCGAGGAACCCGCGCCGCCCGGCCGCGTCGGTGCGTTCGAGCTGCACGATCCCCGATGAGAAGGTGGTAGGTCGTCCGGTCCGCCTACAACGGTATCAGAAATTGCCACGTGATAATGGTACGGGCGCCAAAGACAAGGGCGCCCAGGAGCAACACGATGGTGGGATAAAACGTCAGTGCAAAGCCAAGTGCACGGCCAGGCGCGCCCCGAGCATAGCCCCAGAAGAACAATACCCGGCCGGACACGAACATCAGTGCTGCCACGAGCACGACATCCACCACGCTAGCGGGCGCAAGCACAGCCCACGCAGCGTAAACCGGTAACGCGAGCGCCAGCTGCTCCAAGGTGTTCTGAAGCAGCGCTTGCAGCAGCCTGGCGCGATCGGTGCCAGCAGTGAGCCCGCTGCCGTCGAGGTCTTGCGGCGTGCGAAACCGGTGGGCCGCCAGGCGTGCGATGCAAACAGCGAGGGTGGCCGTTGCCGCGACGGCGGACAGCGCGAGCGGTTGGAGTCGCCCAGCCAGCGTGTCCGGCAGCAGTCCAGCAGGCTGCAGGTACACCGTCAGGCACATGCCGGCAATGGCGATGGCCAGGCCGCTTGCCATGCCAAGCGCGACGCCACGCTGGGGTTTGGATAGGTTCACCGAGGAATGCTCACGACAGCGATCGCGCGTAGTGCGCTGCGGCGCTGCGGTTTGTGGCTATGCTCATGGTCAACCTTCCTTCAGTTCAGCGGGATCGAACGCGTGACGCGCAAGCCGCTCCGGCTCGCCAGGTCAATTCCTATGCTGACATAAAGTCGAGATCGGTGCCACACTCGCTTCATGTCTTCTGGCGTGCTGCCAGGCTGCGCTTAGTCGATGCGCGGAAGATTCCTGACGCATCGTCCTAACTCTGAACGGGTCACGAAAACGGACGGACTTCCCTCGACGTAACTACCGACATCGTACGGATCGAAGTGAAATTCGATTCCGTCCGGTAGGGCCAGGAATTTGGCGTCACCGAGTTCGTGCAGCGCACCTTCCTGATACTTACTCAAATTCCGCACTTGAAGCTTGGAAGCAATCGCAACCGATACTTTCCTACGACAGCTTGGGCCCAGGTCAAGGAATCGATCCAGACCCAGGGGAGACATCTTGCCATCCCGCAGCTCGAAATGCCGCATTGTCGAAGTGCTCGTGCCATGCGCGCCGGGGGCGGTATAGCCATAGGTCGTGGCATCGAGCGACACGAGCGCCGGGGAATGCCAGTCGACCATGACGCTGTTCGCGCATTCCGTCAGATCAGTACACGCTCGCAACCCTGTTCGCATCCAGTCATTGGCGACAGCGTCGCTTAGGACTGGAAACAGGGCGGAGAACCGGAAAGGTCGTGAGCCCGCAGGCTGCGTCGACGTCGCCGGCCGTGTCACCGCTACTTCCCGGTAGAGAAATGCGCGGTGCAGCGTAATAGAGCGCTGCGTGCCAAGCGTCGACGACGTCCAGTTTCCCGAGCCGCTAAGCCGGTCAGGCGCCAGTGCGATCGTAAACGTCTCAACGGCGTTCGCGATCGGCTTCAACTGCACAAGCTTGATCGTGCCGGCTGGGGCGTCCAGTGCCGACAGCACAATGCGCTCTCCATTGAAATGGCGCGGATACCAGTATGCGTTCCATACCTCTGCCGTGTGATCGGAAACTGAAGTCGGGCGCGGGTAGGCAAGCTGAATCTGGAACGGCGTGCCGTCCGCGAAGCGTCCATCGTAAAGACCGCCCGCGTCCCACTCGATACGGTCGGGCGCGAGCATGAAGTCCTCGTGATCTTCGGCTCGCGCACACGGTAGCCATATCAACAAAGCGAGGCATGCCAGGCAGCTTTTCAGGTTCGCGTGCATCCGGAAAGGTCCTTTTGGAATCTACGCCGAGGGCGTGGTATATGTCCTCGTCACTCTATCCAAAAAGGCAGCTGTCGTCATCAAAACAAACGGCGTGGTTCTATCTTCGTGCTTGATGGGATCTGACTGTTGCGCACCTTAAAGCTCCGTGCATACAGACTTACTTGGCCAGATTACGCGCAATGATCGCGTCGGCCGCCACTTGCGCCTCCTGCATGGGCTGGGTCAGCGCCGTAGTGGCGTAGTGCGCCGGCGGCGCCAGCGTGCCCAGCGCGCCGCCGCGCTGCTCGGTAATGTCGATGTCCACCGTGGCCGACAGGCCGACCCGCAGCGGATGCGCCGCCAGTTCCTTGGGATCGAGAGCGATGCGCACCGGCAGGCGCTGCACCACCTTGATCCAGTTGCCGCTTGCGTTCTGCGCCGGCAGCAGCGAAAACGCGCTGCCGGTCCCGGCCGACAGGCCCATCACCTTACCGTGGAACTGCACTTTGCCGCCGTACATATCGGCCTCGATGATGGCGGGCTGGCCGACGCGGATGTCGCGCAGCTCCGACTCTTTGAAGTTGGCGTCGACCCACAGCTGGTCCAGCGGCACGATCGACAGCAGCGGCGCGCCCGGCGTGATGTGGCTGCCCACCTGCACGCTGCGCTTGGCCACATACCCCGACACCGGGGCGACGATGGCGTTGCGGCGCGTGGCCAGCCAGGCCTGGATGTAGTCGGCCTTGGCCGCCAGCACGCTCGGGTGCAGTTCCGGTTTCACGCCGGCGATGGCTCCCTGGGCGGCGTCCAGCTGCTTCTGCGCGACCTCGAGCGCGGCGCGGGCGTTGTCGACCGCCTGGCGCGCATGCGCAATGTCTTCGCCGGAGACGGTGTGGTCGGCCGCCAGCGGCAGCCTGCGCGCCAGGTCGGTCTGGGCCGCCTTGAGCATCACCTGGCGCTCGTCCACGACGGCGCGCAGCGGGTCGACGTTGAGATAGCGCTCGCGCTGCTGGCGCACGGCCGTGCCCAGGCGGGCCGCGGCCTGGTTGAGCGCGACCTGGGCGTCGGTCGGATCGAGCTTGATCAAGTCCGCGCCGGCTTGCACCATCTGGGTTTCGTCGGCCGCGATGTCGATCACGCTGCCGGCGACCTGCGACGACACCGTCACCAGGTTGCCGCCGACGTAGGCGTTATCGGTCTTGATCCGGGTCGAGCCAACCAGGTAGTACCAGATGCCCCAAGCCAGGCCGGCCAGGATGAACAGCACGGTAATGGCCAGCAGGACGGCCTTGCGTTTTTTAGGAGCGGGTTGGATGTCGATCGTCATGGTCATTGCGTCTTGGTGGTGGGCGTGGATGGGGATGCGGCGGCCTGCTGCGCGTCGGCGCGGTAGCCGCCGCCGAGCGCGTCGATCAGCGCGACCTGGGTCTGCAGGGCGGCGTCGCGCAACTGCAGGGCGGCGTCGTCCTGCTGCAGCAGCGCGAGCCGCGCCTGCAGCACCGTGGCGCGGTCGGCCAGGTCGTGCTTGAAGCGCTTGTCCGCGCTCGCCAGCAGGGCCGCGCTGGCGCTTCGGGTGGCGGCGTGCGACTCGGCCTGGCGGGCGATGCCTTGCAGGGTCGCGCCTTCCTGGGCCACGTTGCGCACCGCGTCGACCAGCAGCCGGTTGTAGTCTTCGATCAGCTCATTGCGCTCGGCGCGGCGCTGGTCGATCGCCGCGTTCAGGCGGGCGCTGTCGAACAGCGGCATGCGCAGCATTCCGCCAGCCAGCATGGTCAGGCTGTCGGCGCGCAGCAGCCGGCTGATCGAGACCGCGTCCAGGCCGATGGCGGCGTTCAGGTTCAGGTCGGGGTAGAAGGCGGCGCGGCTGGCATCGATGCGGCCAAGCGCCGCCTCAACGCGCCAGCGGGCCGCCTGCAGGTCAGGGCGGCGCGCCAGCAGTTCGATGCCCAGTTGGGCCGGCAGCGCGGCATCGACCTCGGGCAGCGGCCGCGCTTGCGGCGCCGGTTCGGCACTGGACGACGCGGTCAGCGCGCGCAGGGCTTCGCGTTCGCGCGCGGCGACGGTGGCCAGGCGCGCGTCCTCCTCGCCCAGCGCGGCCAGGTCGCGCTCGGCGCCGTGCTGTTCGTCGCTGGTGGCCAGGCCCTGGCGCACGCGCGCCACGCGCGCCGCCAGCAGGTCGCGCTGAATTGCCTGGCGCTGGTGCACATTGTCGGCGCGCGCCATCAGCGCCTGCAGCTTGAAGTAGCTCTGCGCGACCGCACCGGCCAGGGTCTTCTCGGCCTGGCTGGCGTCGGCCTGGCGCGCGTTGACTTCGCCCAGCGCCGCGGCCACCAGCGCGCGCTGTTTGCCCCACCAGTCGAAGTCGTATGCGGCCTTGATCTGCACGGCGGCGTCGTTGAAGAAGTTGCCGCCGATCGGTTCCGGGAACAGGCCGTTGCCGGAGTAGCGCTGGCGGTTCAGGCCAGTTTCCAGGCCCAGCGAGGCGCCGCCGCTGCTTTGTTCGGCCCTGAGCAGCACCCGTGCGTTCGTCACCCGCGCCTGGGCCACGGCCAGGGTCGGGCTGGCGGCCAGCGCCTGGGTGACCAGCGCGTCCAGCTGGGGATCGTGGAACTGGCGCCACCACTGCGCTTCGGGCCAGCCGTCGCGCGCCAGGTGAATGCTGGCGGCGTGCTGGGCGCGTGCGAAGTCCGGCTGGGCCGCGATCGTGGTATCGGGCGGCACGTGGGCGCAGCCGCCCAGGCCGAGGGCCAGGAGCAGCGCGGGGAGGGCGAGTAAGCGAGTTTTCATGGTCATGTCATTCAAGTGCTGCGTGATCCACCGCCGCGGGCGCCGCGTCGCGCCGGGGCGGACGGACCAGCAGCAGCAATGGGATGATGCCGAAGGTGAGCAGCATCATCAGCCAGTAATCGTCGACGTAGGCGATCATCGACGCCTGCCGGGTGATCTCGGCGTTGAGCGCGCCCAGCCCGGCGCCGTTGGCCAGGTTGTAGACGTTGGCCACGCCGGCGTCGAGCAGGCCGGGGTTGGCGTAGTTGACGTGGGCGCCGAGCGAGGCGTGGGCGATCTGGGTATTTCGCACCAACAGCGTCTGCACCAGCGCGATGCCGATGCTGCTGCCGATATTGCGCACCAGGCTGTAGATGGCGGTGCCTTCGGCGCGCATTTCCGGGCTTAAGGTCGCGAAGGTGGCCGCGCTGAGCGGCACGAACACCAGGCCCAGGCCGAGACCCTGGATTACGCCCGGCCACACGATGTCGCTTTGTGACAGCACCAGCGTGTAGCCGGTCATCTGCCACAACGAAAAGCCGGTGATGCCGAAGCCGATCGCCAGCAGGATGCGGAAGTCCACCTTGCCGGTCAGGCGTCCGACCACCAGCATCGCGGCCATGGTGCCAAGGCCGCTGGGCGCGGTCACCAGGCCGGCCACCGCGGCCGGATAGCCCATCAGCGACTGCAGCATGGACGGCATCAGCGCGCGCGTGGCGAACAGCACCATGCCGACGATGAAGATGAACACCAGCCCGGTGACGTAGTTGGAGTTCTTCAGCAGGCGGTAGTCGAGGAAGGATTTGCCGGCCGGGGTGAGCAGGGTGTGGGCGATGAAATAGCAGGCCGACAGCGCCAGGACGATCGCTTCAACCCAGGTTTCGGTGGAGCCGAACCAGTCGTTCTGCTCGCCGCGGTCGAGCAGCATCTGCAGCGCGCCGATGGCCAGGCTGAGGGTGACGAAGCCGAAGGTGTCGAAGCGCATGCGGCGCTGCGGCTCGACCGCGCGAATGTAGCGCCAGATGCCATAGAAGGCCACCGCGCCGACCGGCACGTTAATGAAGAACACCCAGCGCCAGTCGTAGCTGTCGGTCAGCCAACCACCCAGCGTGGGGCCGAGGATGGGGCCGATCATCACGCCCATGCCCCACACCGCCATCGCCGAGCCATGCTTCTCGCGCGGATTAATATCGAGCAGGACCGCCTGCGACAAGGGCACCAGGGCCGCGCCGAATACGCCCTGCAGCATGCGCGCGACGACGATCTGCACCAGCGATGCGGACAGCCCGCACAGCACCGAGGCCACGGTGAAGCCGGCCACCGAGACCAGGAAGATCCGTTTCAGGCCGAAGCGGTCGACCAGCCAGCCGTTGAGCGGGGTGGCGATGGCCGCGGCCACGATGAAGGAGGTCAGCACCCAGGTGATCTGATCCTGGGAGGCCGACAGGCTGCCCTGCATGTGCGGCAGCGCGACGTTGGCGATGGTGCCGTCGAGCGCCTGGATGATGGTGGCCAGCATGATCGAGATGGTGATCATGCGGCGGTTGATGGGCGCCTCCGTCACAGCTGCTCCTCGATGCGTGCGCGCAGGCGTTCCAGGACGGCGGTGGCTGCGAGCAGGGTGTCGGCGTCGATATCGGACAGCAGGCCGGCGCGGAACACCTCCGCCTCGGCCTTGACCTTGCCGTACAAGGCGAGTCCGGCGTCCGTCAGGCGCACCAGTTTCACGCGGCGGTCGGTGGCGGACGGCACGCGCAGCACCAGGCCGGTCTTCATGAGGCGGTCGATCATCGACACGATGGTCGGGCCCTCCACGCCCAGCTGGTCGGCCAATTCCTTTTGCGACAGCTCGGATGTTGATTTGGCGATGACGGCGATGGTCATCCAGCCAGCCTGGCCCACGCCCAGATCCTTGAGCTTGGCGTCCACCCCAAGCCGCCACGCGCGCGCGGTCGCGTGCAGGGCGGCGGAGAAACGTTCCTCAAGCTGCGATTTCGGTAGGGTTGACATAATTCGAGAGGTAATCAGTAGATGACTATCTACTTTATCAGAATTTTCCTACCCTTGCCACGCGAAGCGTGCTCAGCCTATCGGCGGGGCATCTCAGAGGCGAAATCTGGACACGGGCTCGACTGTAGAGCGGCGAAAAGCGCCGATTTAATGTCCAGCTCGTGTCCAGATGTCGCCTCCGACCCCGATGCGTTTTTTCGCTCAGAACCTCGATGCGCTCAGTGTATCGGCGCGGTCGGAGTGACATCGAACACGGACTCGGCTGTGCTGCCGGGAAAATGGGCGGCTAAATGCTGAGCTCGTGTCCAATTGTCGCCTCCGGCGCCAATGCCGGGCCCCAATGCCCTTGTGTCCGATTTTCGGCTCCGACCGCAATGCCCTTGTGATAAACTTTTGTTAGCGCTATCAATCGGCGCTGCCTGGTTTTCCCTCTCAACTTTATTGAAAGCACCGCTCCATGGCCCGATTCGTCCGCGCTGTCCGCCTTTCCGTCATCCATCCCTTGCGCGGCGCGCTCGCCGCCGCGGCGCTCGCGCTGCTGGCCGCCGGCCAGGCCGCGGCGGCCAGCGCGGCCACCTGTAGCGGGGTGGCGCCGAGCGGGGAGCTGACGGCGCAGCGGGTCGTGGCGGCCAACGCCATCAGCACGACGCCCGGCTTGTACGAGGGGCCGGTGTGGATCAAGGGGGCGCTTTACTTTTCCGACTTTACCTTCGGGCCGGGCTTCCCTTCGCGGATCCGCAAGCTCGGCGCCGATGGCCGCGTCACCACGGTGATCGAAGACAGCGGCAGCAACGGGCTGGCGGTGGACGCCAACGGCGATATCGTGGCCGGCACCCATAAGTACAAGGCGGTGTCGCGCTATCAGATCGCGACCGGCAAGCGCACGCCGGTGGCGGAAAAATATCAGGGTAATGTCTTCAATTCGCCGAACGACCTGACCATCGCGGCCGACGGCACCATCTACTTCACCGACCCCGATTATCAGCGCGCGGCGGCGCTGGGCGGGCAGCCGACGACCAATGTGTATCGGGTCGCCACCGACGGCACCGTCAGCGTGGTGGAAAGCGGCCTGGCCAATCCGAACGGGGTGTCGCTGTCGCCCGCCGGCGATATCCTGTACGTGAACGCCATGCCGGGTGTGCTGCGCGCCTATCCGATCGTGGGCGGCGTGCCGCAGGCCGGCCGCGACCTGGTGACCGGGCTGCAGGTGCCCGACGGCATGGCGGTCGACTGCCATGGCAACCTGTACGTGAGCGAGCACACCGCCAAGCGCCTGCGGGTGTTTTCGCCGGAGGGCAAGGAGCTGGCCACGATCCACGTGGACGCCAACATCACCAACGCGGCTTTCGGCGGTAAGGACGGCAAGACCTTGTACGTGACCGGCGCCGGCGCGCTGTGGGAAATCCGCCTCGACGTGAGCGGTTCGCCCTACTGATCCCGGCCCGTCCGCCGCGCCAGTTGGGATAAGATAGCGGATTACCCAGCGGCGGACGACGTCATGAATACCAGTACCGGCAAGCTCGATTCCCACACCGCGCGCGCGCTTCATTTGGCGCGCCGCGTGAACAATATCGCCCCGTTTCGCGTGATGGAGATGGTCAAGGCGGCCGCCGAGCTGGCGCGGACCGGCACGGATGTGATCAGCCTGTCCGTGGGCGAGCCTGACTTCACTGCGCCGGATCTGGTGGCCGAGGCGGCCGTGGCGGCCATCCGCGCCGGCGCCACCCAGTACACTGATTCGCTCGGCCTGGCGGCCCTGCGCGAGGCCATCAGTTCGCACTACGCGAGCGTGTTCGGAGTCCAGGTCGATCCGCGCCGCATCGTCATCACGGCCGGCGCGTCGGCGGCGCTGCTGCTGGCCTGCGCCGCGCTGGTGGACGAGGGCGACGAGGTGCTCATGCCCGATCCCTGCTACCCGTGCAACCGCCATTTTGTCGCCAGCTTCGGCGGCGCGCCGGTGCTGGTGCCGTCCGACGCGGCGCGCCGCTATCAGCTCGGCGCCGACGACGTTGCCGCACGCTGGACGGCACGCACGCGCGGGGTGATCGTGGCGTCGCCATCGAATCCTACCGGCACCTCGATGAGCGAGGAGCAGTTGCGCGCGATGCTGGCGGCGGTGCGCGCCCGTGGCGGCTTCGCGGTGGTCGACGAGATCTACCAGGGCCTGTCGTACGACCACGCGCCGGTGAGCGCGCTGCAGTTCGACGCCGACGTCATTACCGTCAACAGCTTTTCGAAATACTTCAACATGACGGGCTGGCGCCTGGGCTGGCTAGTGGTGCCGGACGCGCTGGTGCCGGTGTTCGAGAAGCTGGCGCAGAACCTGTTCATCTGCGCCTCGACCATCGCCCAGCACGCGGCCCTGGCGTGCTTCGCGCCGGCCTCGCTGGCGATCTACGAACAGCGCCGCCTCGAGTTCAAGCACCGCCGCGACTACCTGGTGCCGCGCCTGCATGAGCTGGGCTTCGCGGTGCCGGTGATGCCCGATGGCGCGTTCTACGTGTACGCCGACATTGGCGCGGTGGCGCACCCGGCGCGCCACGACAGCGCCGCCTTCAGCATGGCGGTCCTGCGCGAGGCCGGCGTGGCGATCGTGCCGGGCGACGATTTCGGCGTGGCCGCGCCGGCTGCCCATGTGCGCTTTTCCTACGCCACCAGGTACGAGCGTATCGAGCAGGCCGTGGCGCGGCTGGCGCGCCTGCTGGGCCGCTGACGCGGACGTTGGCGCCAGGCCCGCCGATCGGGGCCTTGCGGCCCGCTATTTGCGGTAGCATAGCGTTGGAAGTTCAGATCGATATCCCAACGTGAAAGGTGAGTTATCCATGCAAATACGCCGCTGTGCAGTGTTGTTCATCGAACCCCGCGAAGACCTTGGCATCGACTGGTCGGCGCTGTTTTCCGGCGCCAGCGCGCTGGGCGCGACCATGCGCTGGATCGCGCTGGCGCCGCACCTGGACGGCGAACGCGAGATCGACGCGACCGAACTCGCGCTGCTGGGCAGCGTGGGCCAGACCCAGTGGATGGCGCATGAGGCGCTGGCCGAGCGCGCCGGCGCGGCGCCGCTCGCGCGCCTGCTCGACCTTGGCCTGCTCATTTCCGACGCGCCCGAACATGCGGGCCCGCGCGAGCGCGACGAGACCCTGCGCGGCCAGCACTGGCGGCCGCTGTCGGCACTGACCCACGGCTTTAGCCGCTGGGAGGGCATGAAGGTCGATTCGGGCATGCAGTTCCCCACCTTCGAGCAGCTGGTCGAGAACTACGGCACGCCGCCGCTGCCAGCCGTCGAGCGCGGCGACATGGCCGCGGCGATCGCGCTGCCGGCGCCGCGCGCCGGCGCGCTGGACCAGTTCATGCTGCACCGTTACACCGGGCGTAACTTCGACAAGCGCGCCGTGCTGCCGCTGGCTGACGCGGCGCGCCTGCTGCAGCGCGCCTTCGGGGCCCAGGCCGAGCGCGAGATGGCGCCGGACGCCTTCGTGCTCAAGAAGGTCAGCCCGTCGGCCGGCGGCTTGCATCCGATCGAGGCCTATGTGCTGGCCCAGCGCGTGGAGGGGGTACCGGTCGGCCTGTACCACTACCATCCGGTGCGCCACACGCTCGCGCCGATCCAGGCGCTCAGCGCCCAGGGCGCGGCCGACCTGGCGCTGGCCGCGGTGGCCGACCAGGACTGGTTCGCCGACGCGCCCATCATGGTGATCCTGGCGGCGCGGGTGGAGCGCAATTTCTGGAAGTACCGCAATCACGCCAAGGCCTACCGCGCGCTGCTGCTCGACGCCGGCCATCTGTCCCAGACCTGGTATCTGCTGGCCACCGAGGCGGGCATGCCGGCCTTTATCACGGCGGCGATCAACGAGATCGACCTGGAGAAGGCGTTCGGGCTCGATCCGCTGCGCGACGCCGTGATCGCGGTGTGCGGTTGCGGGCCGGCCAGCGGCGCGCAGGACACCGTCGAGCTGCGCTACGGCGAGGCCCAGCCGCCCGTGGCCTGAGAGCTTGAGAGTATTTCGATCATGCCCGCTCATCACACCAAAAAGTGCCCACTCGGCGTTGCAAATGCTCGCCATAGCCCGAGCTATGGCTGTGCTTTGCGCCTTGATTGGCCTCTTTTTGGTGCGCTGCTCGGTCACGCCCGAAAAACTCTCAAGCTCTGA
>DIZW01000034.1 GCA_002428015.1 Oxalobacteraceae bacterium UBA6018
ACGGTGTTGGCGCCACGCTTACCATACTACTTCAACACAGGCGACTCACTCGTGGACGTCGAGGCGCAGCGTCGCCGGCGCCAGCCCGGCGGCGCGGGCCACCAGTGTGCCGGCTCCCGGCTTGCCGGTCGATTGCACGATCACCTGAGCCCAGCCGTTGAACAGGCTGCGCTGCCACGGCGCCGCCTTTGTTGTCATGCGCACGGTGCCCCACCTGCTGCCGCCGACCGAGCGATCCGCCATGCCTGGGACACCGCGCTCCGGCGTCGCGACGACGTAGGCCAGGCTGTTCGCGTCGCGTAGCGCCAGGCCGTCCAGCACGATGGCCGGACTGTCGTCGACGAGCGTGGGCGTGACCGCGCGGCCGTTGACGAAGACCTGCTGGTCGGCGCCGAGGTGCTCGAGGAACAGCATGGCGGACTGCTGGGGCGCCAGCTGCGGCCGGGCGAACTGGCCGTGCAGCACGACAAAGGGCGTGCGCGCCGGTTGCTGCTCGGGCGGCAGCCAGCGGCCCGGGTCGCGCCAGCTGCCGGTATCGACCGCACCGGCCTGCGCCACGCCGTCGTCGCGCGTGGCAACGGCCAGCGTGCGCCAGCCGGACAGCGCCAGGAACGTATGACGGTCCGCCGGGCGGTCCGGCTCGTGCGAGCCGGGGTCGCCGTTGCCGACGCCGATGATGCGCAGCGGCCCCGTGGTCTCGAACGCGATGCGGTCGTTCGCCGTCGGCACCAGTCGACCTTGGGCATCGTGGACGTTGACCCATACCACGGCGACATCCGTGCCGTTCGGCTTGAGACGCTCCGTGTCGCCGGCCAGGCGCACCGCGGCCGGCGCGCCCGTGGTCTCGACCGTGTCAGTGGCGACCAGTTTGCCGGCACGGTACGACTGCGCAACCAGCTTGCCCGGGCGATAGGTCACGTTCCAGCGCAGGTGACCGTCCTTGGGCATGGCCTGGCGGCCCAGGGAGCGGCCGTCCTGCAGCAGCTCGACCTCGTCGCCGTTGCCGAACACGCGCACGTCGATGGACTGGCCCTCGCGGCCGGCCAGGTTCCAGTGCGGCATGATGTGCACTGTCGGTTCCCTGCCCCACCAGGCCTTCAGGTAGTAAGCCGTGTCCTTCGGAACGCCGGTCGTGTCCAGCATGCCGAACTGCGACGAGATGGCGGGCCAGCCGAACGGTGTTGTCTCGCCGCGGTAGTCGAAGCCGGTCCAGATGAACATGCCCCCCATCCACGGCCGCTCCCGCACGCGGCGCCAGCCTTCCTCGATGGACAGGCTGTTGCCGGGACGCGCCTGGCGGTCGTAGGCGTTCAGGTGCGATTGCGCCGGGTCGTCGACGTACACGCCGCGCGTGGTGTTGGTCGAACCTTCTTCCGTCATGACGGCCGGCTTTTCCGGATGCGCGCGATGGAAGGCGTCGACGTCGTGCTGCGCGCCGTAGTTGAAGCCGATGACGTCGGCGCCCAGCGACACGCCCTTGCCCGAGATGCTCGTCGCCGCCGTCGTCCGGCGTGTCGGATCCATGCGCCTGACGATATCCTGCATTTCGCGCGCCAGGTGCGTACCGAGTTCGTTGCCTTCCAGCGCCCATTCCTCGTTCCCCACCGACCACAGGATCACGCTCGGGTGATTGCGGTCGCGCCGCACCATACGTTCCAGCTGGCCGGTGAGCTCCGGCGTCGTCCCCATCATGCGGTGTTCGTCGATGACGAGGATGCCGAGCCGGTCGGCCGCGTCCAGCATTTCGGGCGTCGGCGGATGGTGCGAGGCACGGTAGGCGTTCACGCCGATGGCTTTCAGCTGCCGCAGCCGCCAGGCCTGCAAGCCGTCCGGGATCGCCACGCCGACGCCGGCATGGTCCTGGTGGTTGTCCGTGCCCTGCAGCTTGAGCGGCTTGCCGTTCAACAGGAAACCCCGGTTCGGATCGAAGGTGGCGGTGCGGATGCCGAACGTCGTCTCGTATTCGTCGACGACCTCGGCGCCGCGCCGCACGCGCGTCTTCAGCCGGTACAGGTAAGTATCGTCCGTCGACCACAGATGCGGGTCGCGCACCGTCAGGCGCTGTGCGTAGGCCTTGGCAGCGACTGCGCCGACCTTCAGGCCCGTCGCCGTCGCGCGCGCAGCCTGGCGGCCGTCGGCCCGTACAATCTCCTGCTCGAGGCTGAACGTGTCGCCTGTCTTGGCGTCGTTCGTCACGGTGACGTCGACATCGACGGTGGCGGTGTCGCCATGCACGGCCGGGCGCACGAACGTGCCCCACTGCGCCACGTGCAGCGGCGCCGTGGTCGTCATCCACACGTGACGGTAGATGCCGGCGCCCTCGTAGAACCAGCCTTCTTCGCGGCTGGCGTCGGCGCGCACGGCGATGACGTTCCGGCCGCCGTAGTTCACGTAGTCGGTGATGTCGTAGCGGGGGTACGGTAAGGATTGCTGCGTAAATGAGTAACAGGCAGCGCCAGAAAAGCAAAATTTAGGCACAGAACCTTGTTTTGATTTTCGCCATGAGTTTTCTTGCACTTTTTTCAGGCAAAACAGCTGGATTTTTGACCGCAAGAAAAACGTTCGTTTTTCTTGCGGTTGCCACTTTCCGCTTAGTTCTCCCTATGAAAAACGGCGATGCTACTCATTTGCGAAGGAATCCTTACCGTACCCCTACTCGACCGGCAACAGCTCGCTGCGGCGCGCTTCCAGCCAACGGCGCGCGGCGCCGGCCTGGCACTTCGGGCAGTGGCGATTGCGGCAGGAGTTGTAGGCGATGTCGACGTGTTCGCAGGCATCGCAGCGCAGCGCGTGCCCACCCAGCGCCGCGCTGCGGCATTGCTCAATGGCCGACATGACCTTCAGCTGGCCCAGACTCAGGTGGCCGCGCTGCGCTTGCCGCCAGGCCGGACCGTGGACGCGGAAGATGTCCGCGACCTCCAGATCGGGGCGTTCCATGACGCCACTACGTTGGCTGCAGGGTGTCGAGCGGGCTGATCACCTCGCGCAGCAAATCGGTGGCGACCTGGGCGTACAGCGCGGTCGTATCTAGCCGCTTGTGGCCGAGCAGCGTCTGGATCACCCGGATGTCGACCTTCTGCTCTAGTAGGTGGGTGGGGTTTGAGGCGCAACGGAACGAAAAACCGGGTTAAGCAACTTGGGGGTAGATGTTCTAGCCAATCTGTTATGCGTAGCCGTACCCGTGCTAGCCGGTCCATTGCTCGCCGGGTTCAGCAACGTCTGCAACTCACCCGTGGCTTCCTTATGCAGCATTAAGTATAAATATCGACCATAAATCGCTAAGGTTGTTTGATCCCTCTATCAAAACGACCATAACGCAGTGCAAGCGTCGGCAACACGAACAGATTCAACAGGGTCGAGGTCATCAGTCCGCCCAGGATTACGACCGCCATCGGCCCTTCGATTTCATTACCCGCTTCGCCGCTGGTGAATGCCAGCGGCAGCAGGGCCAGCACCGTTACCAACGCCGTCATCAGGATGGGGACGAGACGCTCTGCAGCGCCGCGAAGCGCAGTTTCGGGATCCCATGGGGCGTTTTCGACATGCACCAAATGCTCGTAGTGGCTGATCAGCATGATCGAATTGCGTAGCGAAATGCCGAACAGCGTCACGAAACCGACCATACCGCCCAGTGACAGATCGCTGCCTGTTAGTACTAAGCTCACCACGCCTCCTACCAACGCAAACGGCAGATTCGCCATCACGATAATGACCGCACGCCCGCTTTTCAGTGCTAGGAACAGCAGGAGCGCGATCCCGACCAGTGCCATCGCCCCGTGCGTGAGCAAATCGCGCAGTGATTGGCTGCGCGCTTCGTTTTCACCGGAGAACACGGCATAGGTCCCGTGCGGCAGCTTGACCTCCCGCCCCACGCGGCTTTGCGCTTCACGTACGAAATCGCTGACCGCACGACTGCCGATGTTCACGGATACCGTCTGCATCCGGCGCCCGCCATCGTGCGTGATTTGGTATCGCCCCGATACCTGGGTGATCGTCGCTAGCTCGCGCAAGGGCACGGCAAGGCCGTCAGGATTACGCAGCATGAGCGCGCCGATGCGGGTGATATCGGTGCGTGCTGCCGGGGCAAGGATCGCGGTGATGTCGTAGGTTCGGCTACCGTCGTGCGCTTGCGCTACAGTCGTCCCTTGGTAGGCATTCTGGATCGCGTCTAGCACCTCAAGCGGCCGAAAGCCCCACCGGTTCAAGCGCTCTGGCTTCAACGCGACCACCAGTTCGGGGATGCCCGGCGGCGATTCGACGCGAATGCTGGCCGCGCCGTGGATCGACCCGACCAGCCGTGCGATCTCCTGCGCCTTGCGGTCGATAACGTCGAGATTGTCGCCAAATACACTGACGACAACCGGCGCAGTGACGCCGGATATGGTCTCGTCGATGCGCTCGACCAGGAAGGTATTGACCGATGCGGTCACGCCTGGAAATTTCGCCAGTGCAGCACGGATGTCTTGCAATACCCGGTCCTGCTCGTGGGCGCTCATTTCCTGCAGCCCGACTTCAAATTCACTGAGCTGCACACCAACCGGATCGACCACTTCATTGGCACGCCCGGCGCGCTGGGAGACCACACGCACGCCGGGAATCTGCATGAGTGCCAGCGATACCTGGCCACCGACACGCATCGATTCCGTCAACGATGTACCGGGCTCCAGGCCCATGTGCACGATGTAATGGCCTTCGCGCAGCTCTGGAATAAAATTTCCGCGCATAAAAGGCACTACCGCCAGCGCCGCGATACACATGAGCACGACCGTCCAGATGAGGCCGCGGGCGCGCCGCTCGATCTTTCCGAGAACGCGCTGGTAACGCGACTTCAGCCATGTCAGTGTCATCGGTTCCTGTTCCGGCAGCGGCCGGCCCGCCAACAGCGTCAGCGATAAGGCCGGGGTGAGCGTGAGCGCCACCGCCAACGAAGCCAGCACGGCAAGGATGTAGGCAATGCCCAGTGGCGCGAACAGCTTACCGGCCACACCCGACAGGGACAGCACCGGTAGGAACACCAAGATCACGATGAAAGTTGCGAACACGACCGCGCTGCGCACTTCTATCGATGCGCGTAGGACGACCCGGAAAGCCGGCAGGGGCCGGGCGCACCCACGGTTTTGACGCAAGCGCCGGTAAATGTTTTCGACGTCGATGATCGCATCGTCGACGACTTCGCCAAGCGCAATCGCCAGGCCCCCAAGGGTCATCGTGTTGAGGGTGACGCCAAAGGCATCCAGGACGACCACTGCGACCAATAGCGACAGCGGGATTGCCACTGCTGAAATGACGGCGGTCCGGATATTCAGCAGAAACAGGAACAGTACCGCGACCACGAGTATGGCACCGACCAGCAGCGCAGTCCCCAAATGGCGGGTGGTCTCGGTGATGAAATTAGCCGGCCGAAAAATGTCCGGCCGTAGTTCGATGCCTTGCCTGTGTAGTACGGGTGCCAGCGCGGCCAGCGTGCGTTCTATGCCATTTGTCACGTCAAGCGTACTGTCGCCGTACTGGCTTTCTAGGACGATCGTGATGCCGGGCTGGCCATTGATCGAGGATGCACCCATCGCCGGCGCCGGCGCGTAAGCGACTGTCGCGACGTCGCCAATCCGAATGCCGGCCCCGTGATTCCAGTGCAGGATCACGTTGGCGAGCGCGGCCGGGGTGCCGACTTCCCCGCTGGGCGCGATCGCAATGCGCTGGTTCGCGTTTTCGATAAAGCCGGCGCCCCGGATGCCGGTAGCGCCGCGCGCCGCGGCAAGCACGTCCTGCAGTGTCAGCTTGTATCGCATGAGCCGGACCGGATCGATCTGGATCTGGAGTTGCCGCGCGTCGCCGCCGAACACAATTGCGTCCGCCACGCCCGGCACACTCAGCAATTGTGGTCTCACCGTCCATTCGGCGACGTCGTGCAAGGCCATCGGTGGCTGCGCTGACGACGTCAAGCCGATGATCATGACGACACTGGTACTGGTCGTCAGCGGCAGCAATTGCGGCGGCCGCACGCCGGCCGGCAGGGCCGTCGCCAGGCCAGCAATCCGCTCCGCCACCAGCTGCCGCACTTGCAGCGTATCCGCGTGGCCGCCGAACACCATCGTCACCACCGACAAACCCTGCAAGGACTTGGAGCGCATCGACGCGAGCCCGATGGTGCCGCCCAGCGCATTTTCGATGGGTTGCGTGACCAGGGTTTCGACCTGCTCGCTCGACAGACCTGGAGCCTCGGTCTGCACTACTGTCATCGGCGGTGCAAATTCCGGGAATACATCCAGCTTTGCCTGCGTCAGTGTGTATAGCCCATAGCCGCAGGCAAGCGCGGCCAGCGCATAGATCACACCGCGAAAGCGCAGCGAAAAACGGATGATGGCATTGAGCATGGGTAGGGAAACGGAAAGGTTATGCGTGGAAGCGGCAGTCGCGATCAGTCATCGCACTCTGGTGGATCCTTGCACTGTGTGGCGATTCCCTGCGGGCGCAGCTCTTCCGACAACAGTAGTTGCGCCCCGTGGATGACCACCTGATCGCCGGCACGGAAACCGCTGGTGACGACGAAGCCCTGGTCGATCGGCGCCGCGGATGGGACAAATCGCCGCGTGAAGCGATCCGCTGCGGTCCGGACATAGGCCCATGCCTCGCCGCCGTACCAGACGACCGCGCTTTCCGGAATCAGCAAGCCTGCGTTGCCGGCCGCGCCTGACGGGATGTGCGCGATCGCGTTCGTTCCGGAGGGAAGCCGCGCGTCGGCGGCATACATATAAGAAATGCCCTGGATGGCCGGATCGCTTTGCGGTGACGCGGACAATCTTTTTGCGGGTATCGACTTGGCGTCAGGACTGTCGATCATGATGTCGTCGGGCGCGGACGTGGCCGGATCGATCGACAGCACGACGCGCACGATCATGCTGCGGCCGGCAAGCAGGCGGCCGAACAACGGCGAGGCCGTGTCCGTGGCGGCGGCAGCAAGTACGTCCCCATATTGTTGCCTGAGCATCGCTGCCAAACCACGCTGTGCGGCCTCGGCTGCCTGTAGTTTGGCCTGATCGGTACGCGCCGCGGCCTGCGCATCTTGCAACGCTCGTTGCGAAATGTTGTGGTTGTCGTCGAACAGTACGCGGCTACGTTCGTACTGCGCGCGGGACGCTGCGGCCTGCGCACGCAAACTGTCACGGTCAGCGCGCGCGGTCGCCAACCGGTAGTGTTGATCGAACAGCGGCTGCAGGTCGAGCACTGCCGCATAAGCGGTTTGCTCCGGTCGGATAACCTTTGCCGCGATCGGCTGCGTCTCGATATGGCTGGCACGCTGCGCATCGGCAGCGACCTGGACCACGGTTTCGCCATTCACGGTTTGTATTACCTGTTGAGTAGCGGGCGCAGGCGCAGCCGGCTCTGCCGGTATTGCAAATATCGTGCGATAGGTAATCCAGCCGGCTGCGGCGACCAGCAGTGCGGTGACGATCAACGGTGCAATCAACCTGCGCTTCATTGGGAAACTCCATCCTGTTGTTCCAGGGGGCCTGAGACATTGGTCGATAAGGGCATTTGCATGGCCTCCTCGAGCACGCCAGCGACTTGCTGGGCGCGGACAATTGCATCCAGGTGCGCCAGTTCTGCCGCCTGGGAAACGATCCGTGCCTGGGTCAATGCCAGCCGATCGCTGTTGCCGGCATCGAAGCTAGCTTTCTCGTTCTCGAGCAGCCGCCGTGCGTTTTCCTGGCGGGACGCAGACAGGCGCTCCGCCGCCTCGCCCGCGAGGTAAGCTGCACGCGCTTGCGCCAGGTTCGTGATGATCGTGTCCTGCAACGCCACGGTCCGGGCCGCCGCTTCCGCCCGAGCCGCCTCGGCCTGCGCAATGGCGCCCTTGCGGTTAAAGATCGGTAGCGTGATGCCGGCCAACCCGAAACTGATCTTGTTGGCGCCGACGTCATAGGTATAGCCCGGCCCGATGTGGATGTCCGGGTACTGTTTGGCCACTTCCAGCTGCAAGGCCGACTGGCTTGCGTCGTAGTGCGCCAGCGCAGCGCGCAGGTCGGCTCGGTGCATGAGCGCTGCACGCTGCGCGTCGGCGGCGGGCAACGGCACGCCCGGGCTCGCGAATTCGTCAAGTTCCAGTTCGACTGATGCCAGCGCGGCGACCGGCAAACCGATGACGATGACGAGTTGACTGCGGACGGACTGCACCTCGTTTTGTGCACTTGCCAGGGCCGTCTGTGCGTCGATCAGCGCAAGTGATGCGCGATAGCCCTCGGGAGCGGCTGCGGCGCCGACGGATTCACGTTTTTCCATGATGCCGACGATCTCGCGTTGTGCGGTGATTTGCTGTTCCAGCAGCGATACGCGGCGCTGCGCGGAGTATAAAGCGAGCATGAGAGCACGTACCCGGCTGCGCACGTTCCACGCCTGGCTGAGGATGTTCAAACGCGCCGCCTCCGCTAGACGAGACGCTTGCGCGACGCGATAGCTGCGCTTGTGCGCGGTCTCGATCGGGATGTCGAGCATGGGTCCTGTGGTGTAGGGCCGCCCAGCACCCTGGTGATTGGTGGTGTACTCGAAAGGCAGCTGCAGCGATGGGTTAGGGCGCGCGCCGGCAACCGCGACGTCTGCGCTTGAGCCTTGCCATTGAGCTCGCGCGATATCGAGCTCGGGACTGTAGCAGTACGCACTGAGCGTGAGCATCTGCCGGTCCCAACGCGACAGCGGCCACGCGGCAAGCGCATGCCCGAGCTGTTGCTCTAGACAGATGCGCAGCCCGGTACTGCCGAGCGAGCGAGCCTCGAAGCGCTGCGTCAGCAATGCCGGGTCAAGCGGCTTGGGTTGATAACTTGCGCATCCGGCAAGGATGACGCTGACGAAAATCCAGGAGCGATGCATGCTGGCGTCCAGAAAAAGAGATACCATAATAGGGGTGATCAGGGAAAACGGAAAAATTGGGCGCTAAGCCACTCCGGGTCTAAGTTGCAGCAGAACGGAAGGCTGGGTTACGGCACAGGCGCCAGTTTTAGGTATTGGTACAGGGTCTCGCGACTGATACCAAACTCGCGCGCGAGCGCCGCTTTCTGCTCGCCGGCGCCGGCGCGGCGGCGCAGCTCGACAACCTGGTCGTTCACAAGCGCTTTCTTGCGACCCCGATAGGCGCCACGCTGCTTGGCCAAAGCGATCCCTTCGCGCTGCCGTTCGCCAATCAGGGCCCGCTCGAACTCCGCGAACGCCCCCATAACCGACAGCAGCAGGTTCGCCATTGGTGAGTCTTCACCAGTGAAGCTCAGGCATTCCTTGACGAACTCGATACGGATGCCGCGCTTGGTCAATGTCTGCACCAGCCGGCGCAGATCGTCCAGGTTGCGCGCTAACCGGTCCATGCTGTGCACCACTACTGTGTCCCCTTCTCGGGCAAACGAAAGCAAGGCGTCGAGCTGCGGCCGCTGTGTGTCTTTGCCGGACGCTTTGTCAGTGAACACCTTGTCCACCTGGACCTGATCGAGCTGACGCTCTGGATTTTGGTCGAAACTGCTGACCCGGACATAACCGATGCGCTGACCCCGCAAAATGTGCCTCCATAACAAGATGTGTCAGGAAAGACTCTATGACCGTTCAAGGCATCTGTCAAGTAATAAGGATAACCACCCTATCCTGACGGCTTGCACTTAGGTCCTCTGACATCAGGTTAGGGTATAGCCCAAACTGACGCATACTAAATAGTTGTAAAATAACCACTTTTGCTTTCTTTCTATGAGAAATCGATGCCTTAGAATTTAAATCGTGCATAATCGTTCGTTAGACCAGTGGCGTATTTTAAATATCTCGCGAATGTTGAAATATATCAACTTTGATTAATAGGTGAAAAATGTGGCTTGCCTGCGCTTTTTCTTAAATAATGGACGCCCCTAAAAAGGCGCGGAGGGCGAAGGCAAGCCCGCCAGCCATTTCCGCTGCAGACGGGAACCTGTCTATACTTGCGCTTGAAATTGAGCGCGACGAGCTCCTTGCGAAAAATCAACTGCTTTGTGGTGCTAACGAGAATTTATTGCTGGCTACTATCGAGGCT
>DIZW01000111.1 GCA_002428015.1 Oxalobacteraceae bacterium UBA6018
TCGACTTGTGTATAACGAGGTGCGTATAACCAAGCGATAGTCTTGCCAGGGTGCGCTTCCCTTGCTCCGAGAATTTTATAGGTATGCTCTTCAAGTAACGCCGTCTGTTCTGCAGAAATCTGCGGAATCGGGAAAGTGTTATAGACAAGAGTATTTGAGTAGCGAAGACGGGTTTCGAGCTGTCCGCCAACTGCGGCAGTCCAGACGAGGTGTAGGCGTGACGCCAATATTGCGACTAAATAATCCGTCGCGTTGTAAATGGAGAATGCGAGATTATTGATGACACTACCCGCTGATATCAAGCCGACGGGCAAATAAGGTCTCTGTTCGCTCGACACGCTTGGCATGATAATAGCGTCCAATTCCTGAGTCCGGTTCTCCGCAAATCTATGTGAATAGCTAGCAAGAGCTTTTGTTTCTGGTCGATCACTACTTGCGCGATGTGCGTAGACGGCCTCGATCCGCTTCGCCGCAGGCTCGATGGAACGAGCTAAGTCAATATCTGTATCTGCAATCCAAAGACACCACCGCTCAACTCCTTTAATGAATTCCTGCGATCCGAAAAATGGCCTGATGAGCGAAGATGCCTCTGGATAGCTGCGCAATAGCTCGCATTTCTCGTCGCGGGATAGAATTAGGTTGCCGCCATCATTAGCCATGCTACCGAAATCCATTTGCGGCAGCGCAGAAAGAGCGGAAGATCTTTTTTTGACTACGATGTCTTCGAATTCAATGAGATACGGACAGATGTTTTTTACTTCGCGTCCATGCTCTCCAGAATAAAGTATTTTGCGTGATTTTCGACGAGTTCTTATTCCGACGATAATGCAGGTAACCCCAGCGTTTTTTGCCGCGTTGTTACGCCATTTGAAGGATTGATGCGCGAAACCGATTTCCAATCCACGTTCGAAAATGAGAGGCCACAGCAGCGCGACCTGCTCACCTTGGCAGATGGAGTTCGTTGTTACAAAAGCGCATTGAGATTCCGTAGCGCGACAATATTCAGCCCCTTTTATAGTCCAGCAGGAGACATAATCTAAGTTCTTGAACTTGGTCTTGATGTTGGAAAAGGTTGCCAGCATATCCGCCTTCTGTTCAGACGTTTGCTGTGCACGGCCAAGATAAGGGGGGTTGCCTACCACGTACGTTTCAGTGCCATCTACTACCGGACATACTTTCAACCAATCGACGCGACAGGCATTGCCATGGAGGATATTTCCGCTATCACGAAGTGGCAGTGCCGGGGGAGCTGTACCAAACTCGACCTTAAACTGCTCGTTCATCTGATACTCAGCAATCCAGAGTGAAAGTTTCGCTGTTTCCGCCGCAAAGTCGGTTAGTTCGATCCCAAAAAACTGGGTGAGCTGCACACCTGTCATTGTCAAAGACCATTGCCGTGCGATAGCTTTTTGTCGTTCGAAGATTCGTGACTCAAGCTTGCGCAGTTCTCGGTAAGCGATGATGAGGAAGTTTCCCGATCCGCATGCAGGGTCAAAGACGCGGATGTGATAGATGCGCTGCAAGAGCTTTTGTAGCTTCGCTTCACTGTCGCGTGCGGCTTCAAACTCCTCTTCCAGTGACATCAGGAACAGTGGCTGTAGCACTTTCATGATGTTGGGCACGGATGTGTAGTGCATGCCCATGTCGCCGCGCATGCCTGGTTCAACAACGGCCTGAATCATCGAGCCGAAAATGTCCGGGTTGATGTCTTTCCAACTGAGTGCGCCGCATTCTTTCAATAGGCGACGTGCACGTTTCGAAAATTTCGGGATCGGAGTCTTGTCGCGGAACAGGCCACCATTGACGAAAGGGAAGCGCCGGGCGAACTCCGGTAAACTTTTACGTTCTTTCTCGGGCGTATTCATCGCCGCAAAGATCGTATCTAAAACCGAGGACGTATCGGCACCATCCTCACGGGTTAAGGACATCAAAGACGTAGTGAACAGTTTCTTTTCGAAAATCGATGTATCTTCCGCAAAAAAGCAGAACAACATTCGCGTCATGAAAAGATTTAGCTCGTGGGTGTGGTCGTGCCCCACCCAGTCCGGATTGGCTTCCAGAATCGCATCGTAAAGTTTGGCGAGTCGAGCCGTTGCCTTGATGTCAGCGGGGTTTTCCGCGACACCTTCGTAGCGCTCAATTCCTGCGAGCGGAAGAAAAAAATCGAAGACATCGTTCAGCTTGTCAAAGCTGGTATCGCGCGTTTGATCAGCCTTGATGTCTCGGCAGTAAACTTCCACACCATCGGTCGCCAAAAAGAAACGTGGAGCGTGTTTCTTTGACAACGGGTCGTCCGCCATTGCGTCAACCGTCGTCGCGGCCTGCCCTTTTTTGGCGATGCGGAAAAATAGTTTGTTTTTCCAGAGAAGATCGCCAGGTGCCTTTGACTGATTAGTCGTGCCTTGTCGAAGCTTCGTAACTGTAGATTTCGGAGCGTCGTAAATTTCTAGGAAACGAAAAATGAAGCTCTCCGCCTCAAAAGGTGTTTCCACCAAGTCTTTAAGAGAGGACTCAATCTCGGCAATATTCATGTCGAATAACAATCAAAACAGGCCGTCAAGAACATGTGTTATTGACGGCAAAACTTACGATTTCAAAAAAGTGCCAGGCACGCCTATACGCCAACAGGTCGAGGTTGCACCCTGAGGCGTTGTTCAATTTCGTCGTACACCGGAACAGCGATCCCGGCTTCAATCGTCACGATGACCGCATAACGGATCGGTTCCTCAATACCGCCAGCATCTTCTTTGCACCATACCCGTAAGTTTAGATATCCATCGTCAATAAACGGTATGGCTTTGTCTCCGTGGTAGCGCTCATGAAAAATAGTCCCACGCTTCACAATCGCATCGGACGGTTGTAGTGACTGCCGCTCTACGCCGAGTGCCTCAACCGGTGCGTTCAGAGGGGAAGCCTCCAGCCTGACGCAACGGTAACTTTGATGTACGGGTTTTATGGGGGAGAACCAAGCAATTGTGATGCTCAAAGAACGTGGCTCCTTTACTCTCTCCAGACTCGCAGGCAACGGAATTTTATAGCTGTGTGCGTGTTCCGGTGGAAGCATCCCGAAACCTACGAGCGTTGCACGATTGGATGAACACTCGATCGCTTCCTCCATATTGGGGACACCAAAGCCAATGAATCGACTCGCGTTCTCGGAACGTTCAACGTGCTTCTTCTTGTCGGTCGGCCCGCAAATATCCTTCAATAATTCGGCCTTTTTGCTCCACCGAGCGCTATGCAAGAGCAATGCCTTGATGACGACTGCGTAAAATTGCGGTGGCATATCAGCCAACATCGATCCGCCATCCCTGTCCATCAGTGCATCAAAGATGCGATGCGCCGCTCTCGTAGCTAGTGCTGTTGCCGAGCTGGTTCCGTCACTATGCGCAGAATAATCCGAGCGTCCTTGGCCGGTAGGATCAGGCGCTGCTGCTGACAATCCATAGAGTCGTTGCGGAGGTGCTATTGAGACCTTGAGACTTGTTCCAGTTGCGCTCATCCGAAGATGCTCGCGACCTCCGGGAAAGTATACTTCCGGCTTAATTGAGCGCCGGTAACCAAGCCCCAGCGCAGAGCTGACGTTCGGCAGCAAGTGATCATTGAATGGATCGACTGCATTATTTGCTATGGGCCGCAAAGATACGCTGTCGTGATGCTGCGCACCGATGGTTATCGAATTCAGTGATTCCGCTGGAGATAGGATAGAGCGTTCATGCTTCACCGCATTTAGCGCTTCAAGAACAGCCTTCTCGCGTATATCCGATGACGCATTCTCGAAAGCAGTCCAATTGGAGAAGCCGGGTATCTCCAGAGGGGCTGTTACATTGCCAGCACTCACTATAAAAAGGATGGCATATTTCTCCGACAAGAAATCGAGGAGCTTTGCAAGTGGGCTAACGAATCGGGTGAACGGTCGCCGAATGTCACCTATTGATAGGTTGATCAAAAATACAGTCGGTGCAGCGGCTTCCTCGCCCTCGCTTCCTTTAATCCGAAGTATGGCTCGATACACAGTATCAACGATGAGCTTATCTCTATCCGACTGCTCAATCTCATTTTGGGGAGCGAGCATAAGGGGTCGAACGTAAAGCGGGCGAGTAATTGGAGATTCCTGCGCGTTTAGATCGCCATGTAAAATGAGCGAAGCCATAGCCGTACCATGACGACGACTTGAGACGACCGCACGACTTTGAAGATCGTCTGGGTCATCTAGGATGAGACGATTTACAAGAAGTGCGTGAGCCTGAATCGGCACGCCATCAAGAAGAGCTGCGATTGGCTGTTCGGTCGAAGGCCCAGCTGATCGTTCAAGGAGCGCGGGATTTTCAATCGGGTCAATTTCATCTGTGCCGACAAAGGTGCTTTGCGGCCGTAAGAACATTACGTCGTCGGCCAACGCCAAACGGACAGATCGTCTCTCCATCAAGTTGGCAATTTCTGAGGATGGGATGTCGATCAACGCGCCGTGGTACGCAATTTCTGGAACAATGATTTGGTGAATAATTGTCCCGCCGATTTCCGTCATCAAATTGGAAAAATCTGTAGAGGTACGCTGTTGATGCGCAGGATTTTGGTGGAACCATAATTCCACCTCAGTGCGTACTGGCTGCCCTGGATTTCTGGCGCTTTCTTCACGCCAGAACATGATAGTTTCATCGGGGATTCGATCCTGCGGCCCCCAAGGACGTAAAATATGAAGCTGCTCGAATAAATGTGCGAACGGGGCAAAGCCGGCATCAAGGTGATGACCATCTTTCCAGCGATCCCATAAACTCAACAATTGTCCTAGCGCTTGGACATCTGGCATTGCCAAGTAAAACCGTCCTGCTACGGCTTTGTCTGTGCGATCCAACCCTTCCTTTCCCTTGCGCTTGTCTTTCACTGCAAAGTTTTCATTCGGTTCAAAATCAGACTCGGATTCGGCCATAATTTCCAAACCTTCGATCCGAACTGCTGCCCGCAAGAAGTCGGTTATTGTTCCCGCTATTTCAAAAACAATCACTCGGTCAGGCGCAAGACTGGTGGGGTCACTGCGAAGCTCCATGTCAGATCTCGTTCCGTCGAATACCTCACGTAGTCGATTAAAAGTTGGCCCAAAATGAGTGACTTGATATTGCTTCGTTGGTAGGCGAGGTTTCTCTCCTCCGCCAAAGCCCTTTGGCGGAGAAATGCGTTCAGGACTTGGAAGAATTAGTAGCGGACGCTTCGCCATCGACATGCTCCTGGTTTATTGTGCTGGTGCCACGAGCTTGCGACGACCAAATTACAAGCTGCTCGGAAACGATGGTTTTTACGCTTGTCTCGCCCAGTGAGAGCGCATGCCGACGACGAATATCAAGACAAAATTCTTCTGCTTCAGCGTAACTGATTGGCCCAAGTTGCTTAGCAATACGACTTGCAGGTTGTCCTAGCGACTGATTAATCCGCTGTGCAAAAATTTCAATGTATACGGCAAGGGCCTTTGGTGTTGGAAGGGGTAACGTGAGTCTCAATTGAAACCGTCGCCAGGCCGCACGGTCAAGTAACTCAGGATGATTTGTCGCCGCAGCGATAATTGTATAGCTCGGCAATTCGTCCATCTGCATCAATAAAGACGTAACGACACGTTTAATCTCGCCCGTTTCATGGATATCTCCGCGTTCTTTTCCGATTGCGTCAAACTCGTCGAAAAATAGAACGCAGGGTGTTGTGCGAGCATAGTCAAAAACTCGTTTTAAGCGACTCGCGGTCTCACCGAGATAGCTTCCTATCATGGACTCATAGCGCACGACCAACAGTGGCACTGCAACCGCCTCCGCAATCGCTTCGGCAAGACTGGTTTTTCCTGTTCCAGGTGGCCCAACAAGGAGAACGCGGTGTCTTGGCTCCAGCCCATGAGCACGCAGAAGATCGGCACGATGCTGTTCTTCAACAAGTTGGTTAATGCCTAGGCGACAAGCTTCTGGAAGGATAAGGTCATCGAGTCGCCGACGAGGAATAGTTTCGGCGATAAAGTCGCGTCCACGCGGAGATAGATCCATTGTCGGCGCAACGGCATGCGAACTATCGGAATTCGTCTGAAGAAGTCGAGCCAGTCGATCAGCGAGCACGCCATGCTGCTTCGCCCGTTCTTCAGCGATGATCGCTTCGGTCGCAACACGCACACCGCGTCTGTCTCCGGTATTTCCTGCTTTCACTAGTGCGACAAGCAAATCACTTCGAGCCATGCGAACCTTTCTCGCCATCTCGCTGTAGCTTCTCGATCGCTGCCTCGATAAGCCAAGAATTGCGGGAAACAGGCACAACTCGACTCTGCAAATCACGATCAATTTGCAGAATTACTGACTCTGGTAAACGTACGGTTACGGGCACCCTGGGAAGGGCGGAATTACGCTTGCTCATATGGAGCCGTCACTTTATGGTTCATAGTGACATCATACTGGTGTCACTATGCAAGTGGCAATCCCCATTTTGATATATTTGTAACTTACTCGGGGTTTACGGTTCATTGGAACGGTTATGGAAAGCTTTGCATAACCGTTCTTATGGAAAGCATATTGTTATGGAAAGAGCTGGCGGTGATGCACGGTCCCCAGCCCGGCCCGGCTTGCCATCGAGTGCAAATTCGCTCCACATAACGCGCAGCTACTGTAGCCGGAGTGCGGGCGCTTTCCGAAGGTGGCGATCCTGTCCCCGTCGAGTACAATCGACGGGGACAGGTCGGCAGGCAGACACCATCCGGCATCACCAACGGCAGCACCCGGCCAAAAGCAGACGATCACGCGAACACAGTGGAGTCAAGAATATGACGTTACAAAGATTTGGCAGCTTGGGAGTCAGCGATGGGGATCTTGTTAGTTTGCATCATTACGGCCTATATTTTGATGTTGCTTTGGGCAACTCTGCTCGGGAAGCGCTAGGGAACCGCTGATTTATTGCTGAGTTCGCACCGCCGTACCCGCTGTGCTGGCACAATAGCGCATCGAATTTTTTCGCACTCAAAATGAAGCAAACGAGTTTTTCGGACATCGAGTTCGCCAGCAAGAAGAGGCTGACACGGCGCGAGCGTTTCCTCGCAGAGATCGAAGCGGCGACACCGTGGCCAGCGTTGGTTGCTGCGCTGCTGCCGCACTATCCGAAGGGAGACGGTCGCGGTCGTCCGCCGATTGGCTTGGAGCGGATGCTGCGCATGTACATCGCCCAGCAATGCCTCGGCTTGTCGGATGAAGGCATCGAGGATGCGATCTATGACATCCAATCGGTGCGCAATTTTGTTGGCATCGATCTGACGCATGAGTCTGCGCCCGACGCCACAACGCTGCTCAAGTTCCGTCGCTTGCTTGAAGCGAATGACCTGACGCGCACAGTCTTCAATGAAATCAACGGGCACTTGGCCAGCAAAGGTCTAACGATGCGCGAAGGCACCATCGTGGACGCCACCTTGATCGCCGCGCCGCCCTCGACTAAGAACCGTGACAAGGAACGCGATCCTGAGATGCATCAGTCGATGAAGGGCAACGACTGGCACTTTGGCATGAAGGCGCACATTGGTGTGGACATGGCCACCGGCCTGGTCCATTCCGTCGTCGGCACCGCCGGCAACGTGGCCGACGTGACACAGGCGCACGCGCTGCTGCACGGCGGCGAGAAGGCCGTACTGGGCGACGCCGGCTATCAAGGTGTCGCAAAGCGCGAGGAGAATGCGGGCAAAAGCATTGATTGGCATACGGCCATGCGTCCCGGCAAGCGTAAGGTCCTCAAGAAGAACCCGCTGGGCCGCGCGATCGAAAAGCTGGAGAGGACGAAGGCCAGCGTGCGCGCCAAGGTTGAGCATTGCTTCCATGTCGTGAAGTGCCTGTTCAAACATCGTAAGACGCGCTACCGCGGCCTGGCCAAGAACAACGCGCAGTTGTTCACCCTGTTCGGCTTGGCAAATCTGGTGCTGGCCCGCAGGTACTTGGGGAGCGTGCACACCCAAGTTGCGCCTGCAGTATGAAGCAAGGCGAGGAATCGCCACAAAAACCTCAGATAGCGGCTCTGCAGGGGCAGAAAAACGACTGGGTTCGAAAAACCGTCGCGGCCGGCGCCAATTTCGATTTTTACCCGGCCAAACCCGAATTGTTCAGCGGTTCCCTAGAAAGTGTCGATGGTCTATTTGAAGACAGAATGGGTTGACGTTGGGTAATTTAATCACCCACGATATACAAAATGCAATATCTCAGATATGATTGCCGGACGAATAGCCCCTGAGCAATGTTGAAGTCCTAGTTGGAATCATTGCACTAGTACCCGATTACCACCCGCTTCATCGTCGCCCTCTATGCTCGAAGTCGGCATGAGCGAACCGCTGACGCGTTGATAAGGAGCATCAAATGGCTAAGGACGAAGACAAGGAAATCCACCTGAAGGTGGTGGTGAACGGTAAAGTAGTTCCGTTAAAGGCAGAGCAGTCCGTGCTCCTCGGTTCACTTATTTTCGAGGCGCTAGACAAGGCGAAGGTCGCCGACAAATCCGACCTCGATCGTTGGATCTTCACGAACGAAGCCGGCACACAACTAGACAAGAGTCAGAAGGTGGGCAGCTTTAGCTTCGCGCACAACCAAGAAGTTTTCCTGAATTTAAGCGCTGGCGTCGTGGGCTGAGGCGGGTGTACGCAGATCCTGAAGTCGTTCGCCGCAAGGTCGAACGCGAGATTGCCGCATATTTCGAACGGCAGGACCATTACCGTTCCCGCGGAATCTGGGTTTTGCAGTACGATTTCCCGCAGCTGTTAGTGGCATTCATCGCGCCCAAGATCAAGCCGCACCCAATTGCCGCCTTCGGGGTTCTAGTGGACATGAGCAATTACGATGTTGAGCCGCCGTCGCTGCAATTCGTCAACCCGTTCACGCGTGAGCCGTTGGCATTCAAAGATGTCCCCACGCGGCTCGTGCGGGTACGCTTGGAAAACGTCCCGGGGCAGCTTCCCCCGGGTGTGGCGCCGCCGCCTGGCGTTCCAAACGGTGTCATCCAGCAACTGCAGTACCATGATGAACTACTGCAGGGTTCAGACGAGGAGCCGCCGTTCATGTGCCTGCAAGGAGTGCGCGAGTACCACGCAAACCCAGCCCATACAGGTGATTCTTGGTGGCTGTATCGCAGCAAGGGGGCCGGTAGCCTCTTGCGCTTGCTGGACGTAATTTCTCGATTTGGCACCGAGGCCATGCGAGAGCAGCAATTCCATATGCAATTCGTCCCTGGCCCTATACGGTCCGACTACCCTACGGAGCCGGCATGACCGAACTTGCCGACGTCACTGAGCTACGCGTCCCCTTACAGGTGATTATTGACGGCTATGAGTTCATGCGCTCTGCTGGCCGCATGCGTCTTGAAGGGATGGTTCTATGGGCAGGCAATCAACGGGACACTATTTTCACTGTTACGGAACTCATTGTTCCAAAGCAGAAAGGCCTGAGTACAGCGGACGGAGTCTGCGCCATTGTCGATGCTAACGAGCTCGCGCGGCTGAACATGCACCTGTACAGAAATTCGCTTGAGCTTGTAGCGCAGGTGCACACGCATCCTACTGAGGCGTACCACTCTTCTACCGATGACGAGTACGCCATCGCGACGACTATCGGCTGCTTCTCCATTGTCGTTCCTAACTTCGCTGTCATAAATTACGCACTGGCCCAGTGCGCCGTTTACAGGCTTAACGTCGGCGCTAAGTGGATGGAGGTCGATGAGTCCCAGGCCCCAAACCGTATCGTGGTGATTTAATGGCTTTAGCAGAGTATTTCGAGCGCAACGCGCAGGCGGCGGCCGCCCTCATACAAGGTTTCGACGCGAGCTTACTCGGCGCCCGGCTTAAATCCGAGGTTATCGGGGTTGCATTCGATGGAAACGCTGAACGCAGCAGCGAGGGACAGGCCGGCCTGGACTTGTGCCTTCGCCTTCTCAGTCGCCTTTATCCGAAGTTGGCCATTGTCGGACTGCCGGGCAGCAAACCTTCTACGCTTAGGAAGTTGTGCGCCCTAGCGCGCGACGTTAACCCCCGTATTGAATTAGAGAGCAACGTCTCCAAATCGACAAAGCTGCTGGTCTTTGGAAAGACCCGTGTGACGGGCTTTCTAAAGGCGAAGGGCTACGTTTGGTATGTCGGCTCGGACAACTGGATTGCGAAGCTCTCAATGGCCGCCCCTGTCGGTAGCGGCTCAAGTAACAATCCCCTGGCGGCCGGCGTCGCGGCATGTATTGCGGCAGCGAACGTCTTTCGCGCAGTGTTCGTCGAGGAGCTTGGCCAAGCCGCCTTGGACACCGAGGTTGCAATGTCGCTTTTGGATTTACGTTCAGAGTCTGCTGGCATGGCTAATCCTCGACTGGGCCCCGTCAGACTTGACGATGTCCACCTGGTAGGCGCTGGAGCCATTGGCAATGGAGTGCTCTGGGCGCTTTCGCGCATGGCCTGCGAAGGCACTCTGCACGTCGTTGACCCCGAGGCCGTGACGGATAGCAATTTGCAACGTTACGTGATGCTGACAGCGGGCGACCAGACGAAGAAGAAAGCAGAGCTCGCCATGAGCTGGCTCAAAAGCGTCGGGTCTGGCCTGAAGGTGGAACCACATGTGGCCAAATGGTCAGAGCATGTGGCGACGCGGCCGGAGTATAAAGTGCAGACCGTTGTCAGCGCGGTCGATTCCGCAAGGGCCCGCATCGAAATCCAAGCCAGCCTGCCGCGGTCCATTCTCAACGGCTGGACCCAGCGAGGCGAAGCGGGGGTCTCTCGGCACAAGTTCCTAAGCGACCTGGCTTGCCTTGCTTGCTTATACTTGCCCACCGGCGAAGCGCCGAGCGAAGACCTCATCATTTCTCGCGCGCTCCGATTGGGGGAGCACGAGCCCACAGTCCGCGAGGTTCGACGCCGGCTCGTGCTCAAGATACCGACCGAACGCGCATTCCTGGAGCAAATCGCAAACGCAGCGGGTCTTGAAATCCAGAAGCTCTTGAGCTTCGAGAACCGTCTGCTTCGCGACCTGTACGTCGAAGGGGTTTGCGGTGGCGCGGTTATGGAGTTCCACGACGCTGCATTGCAGGTCAAAGCTGAGGTTCCTATGGGCTTTCAATCGGCTCTGTCCGGCATTCTCTTGGCAGCAGAACTAGCGCGACCTGCGCCGTTGAGGACGAACGTGACTCAGATAGATTTGCTGAGCACATTTCCGGAGCGGCCTGGGCACAATCGAGCAAAAACCACGGCCCCACCCTGCATTTGTCAGGACCAGGATTTTCTCGAGGTTTTTAAGTCGAAGTACGGAATCGAAGCGTAAGAACTATTGCCATTATCGAAAAATGGACGGCGACCTCTGGCCAGTCCAGCGAATTTTTTCGTCAGCAGAACGTGAAATGTGTAGCGCTTCGGCAGGACGCCCGCCGTCCGCTACGGGGCGTAACCGTCCATTTCAAAATTGTCACTGACATTGCCGCTGGTGGCGGGGCACTGGAATATTATGGAAAGCGAATTTAGCTCGCGGCCCTACACGCAAGTCGCTTTCTGAGTGTAGCTTTTCATAACGAGCTACTTTCCATAAGAACGGAAAATCGTGGTTCTTGTTCGTGGCAAAGTGCAGTTCGGATGGACAAGTAACGTATGGCTATGCATACGTTGCAAGTAACGACGGCCACCATATTCAAAATAGCCTTACGCTTACCGTCCACGCTGCCGCCCCAGTTCCCAAGTGACCGATGCTCCCCGCACAATGGCTGATACCTGTTGCCCAGGCCGTTGTTCCACTACCGGCCGCCACGGCACCAGGCTGAAACCCATGCCATCGTCCAGCATCGCGAAGCGACCGCTGGCGAGCTGGACTGAGCGGCGGTAAATGCCTTTTGCGCGCTCGCCGTCGCGCAGCGGGCGGTGGGCCAGCCCGGTCTGATGCTGGATCACTTTGCCTACCGCAACCAATTCCCGGTCGCGCAAGGTAGATAGCAAGTTGCGCACTAAAACCACGCGCGGGCCGCGCCGCTCGGCCAAGCCCTGCTCGACGAGGAAACCGATTCGGCCTTGCAACGCATCTTGCACCTGGACACCGAAGCCCCGTGGCGAAAGTTCCCTCGCGCCGCCCACCATTTGATGGTCCAACCATGTTGCGCCTTGGGCGCGTACTTGCTGTTCGATCGACAAGTGCGAACGCAATTCGAAGGTGTTCCCAGCGGCTCGCTGCACATCGTGCGCTTGCGTGTGTGACAAGAAGTCAGGCGGTATGCGCCAAACGCCATCGGCCATGACCGATGCATGAGTGAGAACACCGTCAGCGCAGCGCTGCGCAGCATGGGCTATTCCAAGGAAGAGATGGCAGCCCATGGCTTCCGGGCGATGGCGCGGACTATTTTGGACGAAGTGCTGGGCGAACGCGTCGACCTCCTGGAACACCAGCTCGCGCATGCGGTCATCGACCCGAACGGCCGCGCATACAACCGCACAGCCCATCTGCCTGCGAGAAAGCAGTTGATGCAGCGATGGGCAAATTATCTTGACGACATTCGTAAATCACCCGGTAGCAATGCGTTCCCAGGTTCACCACACCTCTGAGCAAACGAAGCCTTTGGTCGAAATATCTTAGTTTCGATATACACGGCAGTCGGGCACGCCGTTCTGAGGCAGCCGTTGCTTCGAGCGACCAGCTGCGGCATTTCTCGCCTATTGCACCTCTACAAGATGGTATCCTTTGAGCAGCGTTCGGCGCCACCAAGAGGGTTCTTGCTGGGGGATCACGGCCAGGTTGCAAATAGATAGGTGTCCAATGCGTAGATTGTTTTTTGGGTTGTTGATAATGATTCCTCTTGGTGTGCATTGCGCCGATCTTCGATTTGTTGCGGGTTCGACACTGCGCGACAAAGGAATTTACGATGAGATTCCGGCTGCGCACCAAGAGGCGGTTGTGGTTTCAGACGTCGGCTTCCCACCGGAAGAAGTGTCTCTTGTCTTTAGCGTTCCGTTTGATCGCATGGGGCAGTTGTTCAAGGAACATATGAAGACATCTCCGCTTGGGGTGCCTACCGTGACAGAGATAACAATTGACCCTCCAGCGAATCTACCATATCCATCGATGCAGTCTTCCAAAGACTCGAGTTCCAGGAATTTGGAAGATCTGCGGCGAAATAATATTGACATATCAAACATACGCGCTATTCAGTTTGACTTCCCCGTATACGATAGAAATGCTTCCGGTAGTGATTATTCCAGTCTCCGTATAATTGTCGCAGATGCCAGTCGACTCTTTAAAATTAGCGGTAGCATTGTTGTTGTAACGAGGGTTGACGTTACGCGAGCGTATCTACGCACCTTTCATTTGGGCATACCTATCCCGATAAAAAGCAGTACCGAGGTGAGGCTCGTAACGTCTACTGAAATAGATCTTCTTAATCGGTTTCAGAAGGATTGTGGGGAAACCGCGAACGGGGCGGTTCTAACTTTATCCGGCGGCAAGCCATTCTGGGCATGGCAGAATTTGCAGAAAATGAAAAATCTTTTGGTCGCACGTTGATGAATAGGCGGGCACGGGGCAATCCTCCAAAGTTAAGGAAATTGCGCCGCGCCAGGCTCGGGGGCATTTACGACAAACCGACACGTGGTCAGCCTTGCGAAAGCCAGCTGTTTGCAAACCAAAGTGGTTGGCAACAACGGTCGACTGATCACCTTCCAGTACGACGGCAAGGGTCCCCCCTGCGGCGGCAGGGTCAGATCCGACAAGCAGACACGGGCTGACGCATAGCTAAACCGGCCGCGACCGGGTGAGTAGCCCCGGGGAATTTCACCCCGAGGCGCTCGTAGAACCGTACGTGAAACTCTCACTTTATACGGCCCCCGTTATTCAGCCAAATCGCGATCAATACGCCAGTGAAAGAATATCCCGGGCGTGCATCGTTTCATCTTGCTGAGCCATTCCACACTGGGCCCTCTTTGGCACGACAGCTTCTTATACTTGCGTCTGACCCACTGCTCAATTCTCCGATCGATGTACCAGAAAATTTCGCGCATGCCTGTCCGATAAAACGCGCTGTGATAGTTCCACCATCCTCGTATCGTTGCGTCGCATTGCCGCGTGAGACCAGCGAGTGTTGCCGACGTGCGCCTGTAAATTCGCCAATTCCGTCTAGGGAACCTAGGCGGTCTCAAGTACCAACTGCAACACCGGGTTAATGAATCGAATCGGCCTGCAATTGTAGCCGAGCCATGTGTTCGGTATAGACCGCCAGCGGCGACTTCCAGCCAAGCGTTTCACGTGGTCGCGTATTGAGCGATAGCGCGATGGCATCGAGTTCGTCCTGGGAGTAGATCGACAGGTCTGAGCCCTTGGGCATGTATTGGCGCAGCAAGCCGTTGGTGTTCTCATTGGAGCCCCGCTGCCATGGGCTGTGCGGGTCAGCGAAGTAGATCTGCACTCCGGTTCGCTCGGTGAGGATTTTGTGGCCGTGCATCTCGCGGCCTTGGTCGTACGTCATCGACTTGCGCAGTTCGGCGGGCTGACGGTTTAGCACGGCCGAGAAGCTGTCGACGACGGAGCGGGTCCCGGCGTTGTCCATCTTGGCCAGCACCACGAAACGGGTGGTGCGTTCAACCAGCGTGCCGACCGAAGACCGGTTGCCTTCGCCCTTGATAAGGTCACCCTCCCAGTGACCGGGGATGAGGCGGTCAATTTCCGGTGGGCGGATGTGGATGCTCTGCATATCCTTGATCTGGCCGCGCCGGTCGACGCCACGGCTGCGGTTTGCGTACTTGGTTGTGGTGGCGCAGACAAGCAATCAGCTCGCGCTTGAGCTCGCCGCGCGGATGCAGGTCGTTTGCCGCCGCGCGGCAACGCGGGCTCGATCCCCCGCGCAAGCTGTCGGTGGTCGTGTTCAACAACATGGGGCTGTCCCGCAATATCTGGCCCGCGCTCAGTACCGCTGACCTTCCTGTGGAGGAGATGGCAGGCCGCGCCGTCCTATTGCTGATCAACGAGTTAAGCCCTCAGAGCCGTCTGGAAACGCCTTTGATCAGGATGAGCTTATCGTGCGAATTGCATCACCGGGACTCGGTTGCGGGCGTGCCGACTTCACGTTAGCGCGTGTGGCTGGGCAAGCCCAGCCACAACATGGATGCGCCCCCCCTGCAATGCGAACAGAGTTCATCACCACCCCGGTGGCGGCCGATTCCGATGCGACGCCGGCGCGTCCTCGCGCAAGCAGCCTCCATGACCAGGCGGGGAAGACAGCATGCCGCATCATCTTCCCGCGCCCACCCTCGATCTTGTCCGGCCAAGCGTCGCCTCCTGAACCGGCGGCTGCCTACTTGAACGCGATCTTGAAACTGGACGCGATATCGGTCGGCAGCTTGGCCGGTACCTTGATCACCAGCGCGTCGGCGTCCTGGTGCCAGCTCAACACCTGGCTACTGCCCAGCAGCGTCACCCGCTTCACGGCGCGCGTGTCCTTGCCCGCGGCGCGTCCCAACGATGCGATGCGCACCTCGCCCGCCGGTACGCCGAGCGTGATCGCGTACAGCACATCGCCCTTGGTCGTAAAGCGGATGTCAGCCGGCGAGTAGACGATGTTCTCCGAGAAGTTGCCGGACGCGGCCTTGGTCGGCCCCTCGCCGAAGATCTTCCACGGCCGCGTCGCGTAGATCGCCTCGCCATTGACGCTCATCCACCCGGCCATCTGGTCCAGGAAGGTGCGCGATTCGGGCGGCAGGCTGCCGTCCGGGTACTGCACCACGTTGATGAGCAGGTTGCCGTTCTTGCTCACCACGTCGGCCAGCATGTGCACCACCTCGGCGGTCGTCTTGTACTTGTAGCCGTCGCTGTAGAACCAGTCGCCGATCGAGGTGTCGGTTTGCCACGGCAGCGGATTAATGCCGCTCATGCCGCCGCGCTCGACGTCCTGGACGCCGGCGTTGCGCAGGAATTCGCCGCTGCCGATGTCCTTGTGGTTGTACACCGCTTCGAGCTTGCCGCCATGCGCGGCGATATTCTGGTTGTAGAAATTGGCCAGCATGGTGCGCCCGACGACGCCGAACGGGATGCCGCCGTCGGAGTACAGGAAATCAGGCTGGTAGTGCGTCAGCAGGTCGGTGATCCGGTCGAACCATTCCTGGTGCCAGGCGGGATTCTTGGCGTACCAGGTCGCGGCCGAGCGGAACGGTTCGTTCGCGTCCGGGTGGTACAGGGTGGCATAGCGCGGGTCGGCGCCGTCGTAGTCCTCGCCCATGTGCGGCCAGGTTTGGTTGTAGCCGTGGCTGGGCGCGAACCATGCATAGCTGGCGCCCAGGTGCTCGGAAACGCCGAAGCGCAGGCCGGCTTTCTTGGCCGCCTTCTGCCAGTCCCCGACGATGTCGCGGTGCGGGCCCATCTTCACGGCGTTCCACTCATGGTATTTCGAATTCCACAGGTCGAAATTGTCGTGGTGCACACCCATGCTGACGAAGTACTTGGCGCCGGCCTTGACGTACAGCGCCATCAAGGCATCCGGGTCGAATTTTTCAGCCTTCCAGAGGGCGATGATGTCCTTGTAGCCGGACTTGCTGGGTTCGCCGTAATGCTCGAGGTGGTGCTTGTACTGGGAGGTGCCGTAGATGTACATATTGCGGGCGTACCAGTCGCCGGCGCGCGGCACCGATTGCGGCCCCCAATGCGACCAGATGCCGAACTTGGCGTCGCGGAACCATTCCGGGGTCTGATAGTGGTTGAGCGAGGCTGGGTCCGGCGTGAACGGGCCCGGGACGGTGGTGAGCTTGTACGCCGCTTGCGCGGGCTCGGCCGCCGTCGCGCTGAAGCCGGCCGCCCCGATGGCGAGCGATAGTGCCAACAATGATGTCTTCATGGATCTTGTCTCTCAGGTTGTTTTAAGTGAGGTGACGGCCGCCCCGCATGCGGCCGACGCGCCGGCGTTCATTTGCCGGCCGTTACGGCAGGTGAAACACATGCTCCATCATTGCCCAGTGCTCGCCCGGCGCGCGCGTCGCCAGCGGGCGCTGGCAGGGCGAGCACACGCTCCACCAGCGTTGCGTGCCAGGGTCGTCAGCGATGGCCTGCATGTCGGCCGAAAAATCGGTGCCGCCATACTCCCAGTAGCCGAACAGCAGGTTCTCCGGCTCGCGCAGGAAGATGCTGTAGTTGTGGATGTGGCTGCGCTTGAGCCGGTCGAGAACCTCCGGCCACACATCGGCGTGCAACGCCTTGTACTCGGCGATACGCTCGGCGTCGAGCCCGATCACCATGCCCATTCTTTGCATTTGCGGTCCTGTCTGCGGCCGGTCGGCGCGCGATGGTTCAACACCGCATGATTGTATGTGATATATAGAATACCGACAACGATAAATTTACCCAAACCCGGTAATTGGGGGGCGCTGCGCCTCTCGGTTCCCCGCGCTCAGTCCGGGCGGGTCATCTGCTCGCGTTGGGTGATCGATTCGAGCATGGTGCTGCGCGAGGAGTCCAGGTGGGTGTGCATGGCGCGCCGGGCGGCCTCGCCGTCGCGCCGGGCCAGCGCCTGCAGCAGTTCCAGGTGTTCCTGCACGGCGTGCTGGTTGCGTGGAAGCTCGTCGCGCTTGTCCCACTGGTAGTGGTAGTGGAACACCAGCGAGACGATGTCGTTGAGGCCCTGGGCGAAGCGGTTGTTCAGCAGGCCGATCAGGAAGGTGTGGAACTCGCGGTCCAGCGCGGGAAAGTCGCGGTGGCTGGCGGGCATGGCCGAGCCGAGCCGCCGGTGGCGCGCGATCAGGTCGTCCAGCACGCGGAAGGCGGGGTCGTCCGGCGGCAGGCCGAGCAGCTTGTCCACGGCCGCCAGCTCGAACATGCGGCGCACGTCGCCCAGTTCGGTGGCGAACGAGCGGTCGAAGGCGCACAGCCGCCAGCCGCCCTGGGGCTTCTTTTCGATGAGCCCGTAGCGCGAGAAGCCGATCAGGAATTCGCGCACGCTGATGGTGCTCGCGCCGGCCGCGCGCGCCAGTTCGGCCTCCGAGAAGTCGGACCCCGGCGGCAGGTCGTTATGGTAGATGCGCTCCATGAGCACCTGCTGGATACGCGCGGCGCCGGACTGCAGTTCGGCTTCGTCGAAATAGTCGTCCGGGGCCGGCTTGCGCAGCAGGCGGCGTTCCTTGAGGTCGCTGATCAGCCCGCGCTTGAGGAGGTAATTCAAGGTGCTGCGCACCGCCGTGCGGCTGCCATGGGCCAGCTCGGCCATGCGCTGCTCGGGCGGCAAGGCCGCGCCCACGTCGATGTGCTCGGCCAGGTGCCTGAGCAGGAGGTTGGTACCGCGTTTGAAGATGGTGGGAGGCTTGGCCATGGAGTCGCTTGTTTGCCGCTTGCCGGCGTGGCTGTAACAGTGCGCATTGTACTCGACCGCCCCGCGCGACCGGCTACCGCGCCAGAGGGCGGCAGCGCAATACCGCATCTCAGTACAGCACCTCAGTACAGCACATTGGCCGCTTCGGGCGAGCCGACATTGGCCTTCGTGACCATGACCACGCCGGTGTTCACGAAGCGCGGCACCTTCCTGCGTTCGATCACGCTGAGCACGGTGCTGATGCCGAGCGAGCCCATCGCGTACGAGCTCTGCACGGCGGTGGCGCACAAGGTGCCATCCTTGATGAAGTTCTTGAGGTCCTCGTTACCGTCGAAGCCGACCGCGACGACCTTGCCGACCTTGCCGGCCTGAATGAGCGCGCGCCCCATGCCGACCGCGGTCGGCTCGTTGGCGGCGAAGATGCCCTTGAGGTCGGGGTTGGCGGCCAGCAGGTCGGTGGTCTGGTTCAGCGCCGTGGCCATTTGCGACTGCGAGTAATAGGTGCCGACGATCTGCAGCTGCGAATTTTTCGCGATGTACTTCTTGAAGCCGCCAACCCGCCCCACTTCCGACCCGGCCCCGGCAACGTAGGACATGACGGCGATCTTGCCGGTCTTGCCCACCTTCGAGATGAGGACCTTGGCGCTCTCCTCGCCGGCCATCTCGTTGTCGGTGGACAGGAAGGACTGGTAGTATTTCTGGCCCGCCTCGGACACCGCCGAATCGATCACCACCACCGGCACATGGGCTTCCCAGGCTTTCTTCATCGCCGGGATCAGCGCGTCGGGATCGGTCGGCGCCAGGACGATGCCGGCCACCTTGCGGTTGACGGCGTTCTCGACCATGCTGACCTGGTCGGCGATGGCCGATTCCGAGGCCGGCCCCTGGAAGGTGACGGTGTAGCCGGGCGCCTTCACGGCGGCGGCCATGGCCCCCTTGCGCACGTTCTGCCAGTAGTTCGAATTACTGGTCTTGACGATGACGGCAATTTCCTTGCTGGCGGCGCTGGCGGGCTGGGCCAGGCAGCCCAGGGTGGCGACGACGGTTGCGGCGGCGATGCGTTGAAAAGTTTTCACGGTCATCCTCATGCGTTTCGGTTTCGGTTTAGCGGCGGTTGCGTTTCTGGTCTATCCACACGGTCAACAGGATGACCATGCCGATGATGATTTGCTGGATAAAGCTGGAGATCCCGTTCATGTTCAAGCCGTTGCGCAGGATGCCGATCACGAAGGCGCCGATGACGGTGCCGGAGATGGTGCCGATGCCGCCGATGAGCGAGGTGCCGCCGATGACGGCGCTGGCGATGGCGTCGAGCTCGTACATGACGCCTTCGTTGGGCTGGCCCGTCACCAGGCGCGACATGAGCACGCAGCCAGTCAGGCCGGCCAGGCTGCCGGAGATCACATAGGTCATCAAGGTGACGCGGTTGACGTTCACGCCCGACAGGCGGGCCGCCTCGGCATTCGAGCCGACGGCGTAGATGTGGCGCCCGAACACGGTGCGCCTGAGCATGACGGCCACCACGATGCCGATGAGGACCATCAGCACCACCGGATAGGGAACGCCGGGAAACACCACATCGGGGAAAGGACCGTCGCCGTCGCGCACGACCTGGAACAAGGCGCCGTTGCCGAGCTCGCCGAACTTGTCGCCCAGGCCGGACACGGCGCGCGCGCCGGTGATCTGCAGCGCCACCCCGCGCGCGATGAGCATCATGCCGAGCGTGGCGATGAACGGCGGCAGTTTCAGGCGCGTGATGGACAGGCCGTTGACCAGCCCGCACAGCGCGCCCACCGCCACCCCGGCGGCCATGCCCAGCGCCACCGGCATGCCGGCCTTGACCGCCAGCGCCGCCACCACGCCCGACAGCGCCAGCACCGAGCCGGCGCTCAGGTCGATGCCGCCGGTGATGATCACGCAGGTGGCGGCGATGCCTAGGTAGGCGATCGAGGTGACCTGCAGCGACACGCTCATCGCGTTACCGACCGAGAAGAAGGCGTCGCTGCTGAGCGAGAACACCAGCACCAGCGCGGCCAGGCTGCCCAGCGCCGCGAATTTTTGGATCAGGTCCTTCTGCTTCTCAGTCATGTGCCGCTTCCAGGTTCGATTGATTCGGATTCGATTGCTGTGTGTTCGATTGCTGCGAATGCGATGCCGGGGCGCCCGCCCTGCCCCGGCCCGAGGCCAGGTGCATGATGTCTTCCTGGCTGACCTCGGCCGTGTTGACGATGGCGCCGATGCGCCCCTCGTGGAACACCGCCACCCGGTCGGTCATGCCCATGATCTCGGGTAGCTCGGACGAAATGAGCACCACGCCGACGCCTTGGGCGGCCAGGCGGTCGAGCAACTGGTAGATGGCGAACTTGGCGCCCACGTCGATCCCGCGGGTGGGCTCGTCGAAGAAGATGATGGTCGAGCCGCGGAACAGCCATTTGCCGATGACGATCTTTTGCTGGTTGCCGCCCGACAGGTTCTTGGCGATCTGGCCGGAGGACGGCGTCTTGATGTCCAGCAGCTCGATGTAGCGCCGCGCCACCGCCTCCTCCGCGCCCGGGCGCAGGAAGCCGGCGCCGGCCACGGCGGCCACGTCGGTGAGCGTGAGGTTGGCCGCCACCGACATGCGCAGCGCCAGGCCGTCGCTTTTGCGGTCCTCCGACACGTAGGCGATGCCGTGCCGGATCGCGTCCATGGGCGAGCGCACCGTCACTTGCGCGCCGCCCACCGCGATGCTGCCGCCGTCGGCCGGGTCGGCGCCGAAGATGGCGCGCGCCACCTCGGTGCGTCCGGCCCCCATCAGGCCCGAAAAGCCGAGGATTTCGCCGCGCCGCAGCGCGAAGCTGACCGGGCCGAAGCGACCGGCGCGGCGCAGCTCCCGCACCTCCAGCAAGACCTCGTCCTGGGGCACGCACGTGCGCTGGGGGTATTTCTCGTCGAGCGAGCGCCCCACCATGCGCGCGACGATGGCGTCGATGCTGGTGGCGTGGAAGTCGCTGGTGTCGATGTAGCGGCCGTCGCGCAGCACCGTGACCCGGTCGACGATGTGGGCGAACTCGTCGAGCCGGTGCGAGATGTAGACGATGGCCACGCCATCACGCTTGAGCTCGTTGATGATGGCGAACAGCTGGCCGGTCTCGCTTTCCGTCAAGGACGAGGTCGGCTCGTCCATGATCAGCACGTCGGCCTTGAGCGACAGGGCTTTGGCGATCTCCACCATCTGCTGCTGGGCCACCGACAGCGACTTGACCTGCGCGCGCGGATCGATGGCCACGCGCAGGCGCTCGAGCAGGCGCCGGGCGGCGGCGCCCATGGCGGCCTGGTCGACGAACAGGCCGCGCCGCGGTTCGCGCGCCAGGAAGATGTTCTCGGCCACGGACAGGTGCGGCACCAGGTTCAGCTCCTGGTGGATGATGGCGATCCCGGCCGCCTCGGCCTGCACGCTGGAGGCGAACTGGCGCGGCGCGCCCTTGTAGACGATCTGGCCGGCGTCGGGCTGGTACACGCCGCTGAGGATCTTCATCAAGGTGGACTTGCCGGCGCCGTTCTCGCCGCACAGCGCGTGCACCTCGCCGGCGCGCAGGTCGAAATGCACGTCGTCCAGCGCCAGCACGCCGGGAAAGCGTTTGCAGATATGGCGCAGCGACAGCAGCGGCGCCGCCTGCCCCGGCGCGCCGCCTTCCTCGCTTGCTATCTCGTCCATGTCTCCCCCTGCCCGGTTGTTCTTGTGCGGCACTTGTCGTGCTTCTCGCTTAGCCGTCGATGAGGGCCGGGTCCCAGGCGTGCACGGTCTGGCGCTGCTGGCCCAGTCCGCTGATGCCCAGCACCATCCGGTCGCCCGGCTTGAGGTAGAGCGGGTCCGGCTTCTGGCCCAGGCCGACGCCGGGCGGCGTGCCGGTGCTGATGATATCGCCAGGATACAAGGTCATGAAGCGGCTGATGTAGCTGACCAGCTCGGCCACGCCGAACACCATGGTCTTGGTGCTGCCGTTTTGCATGCGGCGCCCGTTCAGGTCCAGCCACATGTCCAGGTTCTGCGGGTCCGGCACCTCGTCGGCGGTGACCAGCCACGGGCCGATCGGGCCGAAGGTGTCGCAGCCCTTGCCCTTGTCCCACTGGCCGCCGCGCTCGAGCTGGTATTCGCGCTCGGACAGGTCGTTGACGACGCAGTAGCCGGCCACGTGATCGAGGGCGTTCTCCATGCTGACGTAGCGGGCGGTGGTGCCGATCACCACGCCGAGTTCGACTTCCCAGTCGCTCTTGGACGAGCCCTGGGGCAGCACCACCGGGTCGTCGCAGCCCATCACGGCGCTGATCGCCTTCATGAACAGCACCGGTTCGGCCGGCACCGCCATGCCGGATTCGGCCGCGTGGTCGGAGTAGTTCAGGCCCACGCAGATGAACTTGCCCACGCCCGCGTACGGTGTGCCGACCCGGCCCGGATTAGCCACGGCCGGCAGGGTGGACAGGTCCAGCTCGCGCAGGCGCGCCAGCGCGGCCCGCCCCAGGCCGTCGGCGCGCAGGTCGGGCAGCACGCCCGACAGGTCGCGCACCACGCCGCGTTGATCGACCGCCGCCGGTTTTTCCTTGCCCTTGGGGCCAAAACGCATGAGCTTCATGAGAGCACTTTCCAGTAAATGAAATAGAACGATGTCAATAAAACGATGAGGTGAACAGGATGATGTCACCAAGGAATCAATTGGTCCAGCCGCCGTCGATCAGCTGTGCGGTACCGGTGGTGAACGCCGATTCGTCCGAGGCCAGGTACAGCGCCAGCGCGGCGATTTCCTCGGCCCGCCCCACCCGCCCCATCGGCTGGCGCGCCACGAAGGCCTGCTCGACCTGGGCCACGCTCTGCCCGGTGGCGCGCGCCTGCGCCTCGATGCGCTCGCGCAGCGAAGGCGAATCAATGGTGGCCGGGCAGATGGCGTTGCAGCGGATACCCTGGGCGACGAAATCGGCCGCGACCGACTTGGTCATGCCGATCACCGCCGCCTTGGTCACACCGTACACGAAGCGGTTGGGCGCCGCCTTCAGGCTCGAGGCGACCGAGGACATGTTGATGATCGAGCCGCCGCCGCGCTCGACCATGGCCGGCAGGAAGGCGCGGATCATGCGGTACATGGAACGCACGTTCAGGTCGAAGGAAAAGTCCCAGGCCGCCTCCTCGCACTGGAGGATGGTGCCGCCATCGACGTAGCCGGCGCAGTTGAACAGCACGTCGACAGGCCCGACCTCGCGCGCCAGCGCCGCGATCGCGGCGGCGTCGGTCACGTCGAGCCGGTGGACACTGCAGCCTTCCAGGCTGTCGAGTTGCGCCAGGTTGATGTCGGTGGCGATCACGCGCGCGCCTTCGCGCGCGAACGCGAGCGCGGTGGCGCGCCCGATGCCCTGGCCGGCGGCCGTGATCAAGGCGGTTTTTCCTTGCAGTCTGTCAGTCAAGCGAGCCCCCTCTTTGAGAACAACAATGGCGGTATTGGCGCGGCGCGCCTACCCCAGCCGGTAGAAATTGACGGCGTTAAGTCCGTACACGGCCTCGCGCTCGTCCCTGGTCAGCCCGGCCAGCAGCTCGCCGCTGACGGCCATCCAGCGGTCGTAGTCGGCGGCCAGGTTCAGCACCGGCCAGTCGCTGCCCCACATCACGCGGCCCGGCCCGAACTGCGCCAGCACATGGTCGACGTAGGGCTGCAGGGCGGCGCGCTTCCATCCCGGGCCCGTCTCCGTCAATAGCCCGGACAGCTTGCACCAGACCTGGGGCAGCGCGGCCAGGCGCGCCAGGTCATCGACCCAGGCCGACTGCCATGCGGCGCCGATTTCGGGCTTGGCGGCGTGGTCGATCACGATCGGCAGCGCGGGAAAGCGCGTGGCGAAGGCCAGCAGGGCCGGCAGGTGGCGCGGCTGGACCAGGGCGTCGAAACTGAGCCGGTGATGCAGCATGGCTTCCACCGCCGGCGCCAGCGCCGGGTCGTCGATCCAGCCGTCGTCGTCCAGGTCCTGCAGCATCGGGCGCAAGCCCTTGAGCTTGGAGTAAGCGGCCAAGCTCGCGATCTGGCGCGGCGCGTCGGCCGCCTTCAGGTCGACCCAGCCGACCACGGCGCGGATGAAGCTGTGCTCGAGCGTCTGTTCCAGCATGAACCGGGTGTCCTCCACGCTGGGCAGCGACTGCACCAGCACCGTGCCGGTGATGCCGTGGCGCGCCAGCATGGGCTTGAGGTGGGACGGAAGGAAATCGCGGTACAGCACACTGAGGGCCGGCGGCGGCCAGGCGCCGCCGCGCTCGGCCACGCGCCAAAAATGCTGGTGGGCGTCGATGCGCATCAGGCGTCCCGTGCGACCGGCGCGCGTTCGTCGAGCAAACCCTTGGCCTTCAGGGTCTGCCACAGCGCCGCCGGAATGGCGTGCTCGAACCAGGCCACCTGCTGGATCAGTTGCAGCACGTCGCGCGCGCCCGGAATGCAGGCCGCGACGGCAGGATGGGCCATGGGGAACTGCAGCGCGGCGGCCGGCAGCGGCACCGAAAATTCGTGGCACACGGCCTCGATCGCGGCCACCTTGGCGACGATCGCCGGCGCCGCGTCGGCGTAATTGAACTTCTTGCTGCCGGCCAGGATGCCCGAGTTGAAGGGACCGCCCAGCACAATGGCGTTGCCCCGGCGCGCGCACGCTTCCAGCAGCGGCGACAGCGCGCCTTGTTCCAGCAAGGTGTAGCGCCCGGCCAGCAGGGTGCAGTCGAGATCGCACTCCTGCATGCTGTCGTGGACCACCTCCCATTCGTTCACGCCCAGGCCGATGGCCTTGACCTGCCCCGAGCGGCGCAATTCTTCCAGCGCCTTGAAGCCGCCGCCGGCGGTCAGCTGCTGCCAGTAGTGGGCATGCAGCTCGCCGTGGGTCACGCGCCCGATGTCGTGCACGAACAGGATATCGACGTAATGCATGCCGAGCCGCTGCAGACTGTCTTCATGCGAGCGCAGGATGCCGCCGTAGGTGTAGTCGTAATGGGGGCGGAACGGCAGCGGCGCGGCCCATTCGTTCTCGCCCGGGCGCACGCTGGCGTCCGGTCGCATCAGCCGGCCCACCTTGGTGCTGACCACGAACTGCTCGCGCGCCCGTTCGCGCAGCGCGGCGCCGAGGCGGTGCTCGGACAGCGTGAAGCCGTAGTAGGGCGCGGTGTCGAAGTAGCGCAAGCCCAGGTCCCAGGCGCCGTCGACGGCGGCGCGCGCCTCCTGCGCGGAGGTGGCGCGGTACAAGCCGCCGATCTGGGCGCATCCCATGCCCAGCTTGGTCAGCGCCAAGCCGCTCCTGGGCAGGACCGACAGGTCCGTGGCCAGCATGGTGCCGGCGCTGTTGACCGCATTGGCGCCCATCGCGCCAGCGTTTCTGACAGCGTTGCTGCCCGCTTTGCTTACAGCGTTGATGCCCACGTTGGTACCCATATTATGCCGCCTTCAAAGGAAAGCAGCCCGGCCCCAGCGCGTCGAACTGCTTATAGGTCAACACGAACTCCTGGTGGCCCAGCGTCTCCGAGCGGGTCGGTTCGCCGGCGGCCACGCGCCGCACCAGGTCCACGATCTCGCCCCCGACCTGCTCGAGGGTCGCCTCGCCGGTGAGGATGCTGCCGGCGTTGACGTCCATGTCGTCGGCCAGGCGGGCGAAGGTGTGCGGGTTGGCGCACACCTTGATCACCGGCGAGATGGCCGAGCCGACCACCGAGCCGCGCCCGGTCGTAAATAAGGTGATGTGGGCGCCGCAGGCGATCAGCTCGACGATTTCGGCGTTGTCCGAGATGTTGGGAAAGCCGAAGCGCGGTTCGCCGTCGGGCACCACGTCGAGCAGGTACAGGCCGGCGCCGCTGGTCTGGTCGCCCGGCTTGAGGATGCCGCAGATCGGCGAGGCGCCGCTCTTGGCGTAGGCGCCCAGCGACTTTTCTTCCTGGGTGGTCAGGCCGCCGTCGGCGTTACCGGGCGAGAAGCTGCCGTGCCCCATGATGGTGTAGTAGCGCGCCGCCTTGGCCACCGTGTCGACGATGGCCTGACCCAGTTCCGGTGTCACGGCGCGGCGCTGCATGTGGTACTCGCAGCCCACCAGTTCGCCCGTCTCCTCGAAAATGCAGGCGCTGCCTGCCGCGATCAGCTGGTCGAAGGCGACCCCGACGGCCGGGTTGGCGGTGATTCCGCTGGTGCTGTCGGAGCCGCCGCAAATGGTGGCCACCACCAGTTCGCTCAAGGCCATCGGCACGCGCTCCTGGCCGGCCAGCTGCTCGAGCGCCCAGCCGACCCATTCGCGCCCGCTGTCGACGCTGGCGCGGGTGCCGCGGTTCTCCTGGATCGTGATGGTGTGCACCGGGCGCCCGCTGTCGGCCACGGCCTGGCTCACGCCATGCTTGTTGAAGCCTTCGCAGCCGAGCGAGACCAGCAGCACCGCGCCCACGTTCGGGTGGGTGGCCAGGCGCCGCATGACCTGGTCCGCGTAGTCGTTGGGGAAGCAGCCGGCGAAGCCGATCAGGTGCACCGGCTGGTCGGGAAAGGCGTTGACCACCAGGCGCGCCACGTGGTGGGCGCACTCGACCATGTAGGCGACGACGACGATGTTGCGGATGCCCTTGCGGCCGTCGGCGCGCAGGTAGCCGGACAGCGCCGCCGGGGCGGATGGAGCTACGGTAGTGGTCATGGTGCTTTATTCCCCAGGAAGTGGTGGCCGTCCTCGCCCAGTGTATAGGTCTGGATGTAGTCGCTTTGCAGATTGTGGGTGTGGATGTGCGCGCCGAGCGCGATCGGCGCGGTCACGCTGCCGATCAGGGCGCCGTAGCGCAGCACCTTGTCGCCCGGCGCGAGCGCGCGCCGCGCCAGCTTGTGGCCCAGGTCGATGGCCTGCGGCAGGCTCACCACCGCGCCGTCGATGGTGACGACGGCGCCGGCGGGCAGCGCGGTGCGGGCGATCAGGCAGTTGTCCTCGGGCGACATGAGGAGCAGGGCCGAGGGCGGCGGATGGGCGGTCATGGCGATTCCTTCGCGATTAAAACGGTGCAAAAAAAACGGTACAGAACATCATGGCGTCGCGGCGCGTGCCGCCTCGGATGCAAGCGCCGCGCGCAGGCGCGGCTGCGCCAGGTCCAGGCCGAGGGTGGCCGCCAGCGCGATCACGGGCGCGAACCTGCGGCGCTTTTTCTCGGCGTGGTTCTGGGCGATGTCGGCCAGCCGGTGCGCCAGGAAGGGATTCTGGAAGCGCTCGCGCACCTGGGCCAGGTAGGCGCGGCTGGCGCCCTCCTCGCCCAGCGCGCGGAACACCGGCATGACCTCGTCCTCCCACAGCGCGTCCAGGCGGGCCAGCAGGGCCGCGTCGCGCATGGCCTGGACCACGGTTTCGTCGGCGGGGCGGCGCTCGAGCAGCCATTGCTCGGCCAGAAAGCTGTGGCCCAGGTTGAGCATGAACAGCTTGCGCCGCTCGTAGGGCGCCAGCTCGCCGGTCACCACGATGTCCGGATGGGCGCACGGCAGCACCATGCCCGGCTGGGCCTCGATGGCCCACAGGGCGTAGGGCTCGGCCACGGCGCCGGCCGGCGCCAGCGCTTCCGAGACGATCCGGTCCACCAGCGAATTGACCCACACGCAGCGCGTGGCCAGGTAGTCGATGAAGGCCGGCGCCAGCGCCCAACGGCGCGCCAGCGCGAGCACGGTGTCGCGCAGCACGCTGCCGTTGTTGGCCACCAGTTCGCACGGCAGCAGCGTGACCGGCGCGGCGTCGTAATGGAAGCGCGCATGTAGCAGCGCCAGCAGCCTGGCCGGAAAGCTGGCCGGGGCGGTGTCGCCGTCGAGCAGGCCGGCGTGGTCGGCGGCGTCCAGCGCGTAGCCGCGCTCGCCGGTGTTGGAGACGATCACGCGCGTGGCGCGCGCCGCCTCGGCGCGTATCGCCGGCCAGTCGGCGCTGGCGCGCAGCGCGCGCGTGACCGACCAGACCCGCTGCTCACGCTCGATCGCGCGCCCGTCCTGCCAGCCGCGCACGCGCACCACGTAGCCGCCGCCGCGGTTGAAGGCGTCCACCCGCCCGCTGCTCTCGGCGCTGTCGGTGCTTTGCACCACCGTGATGGCGCCCAGCGCCTCGCCGCGCCCCAGGGCCTCGCCCACGAACAGGTCCACGTGGGCCTGCAGGAAGCGGCTGGTGCCGAACTGGAGGATCGGGTTCATCCGATTTCGACGATGGCTTTGATGACCCCGGCGGCCGGGTCCATCCACCGCGGCAGCACGTCCATGAAGCCGTCCAGGGTGGTGCGGTGGGTGTTCATCAGCGCGCTCGGCACCTGCCCGGCCTTCATCGCCGCGAGCACCGTGCGGAAGTCGTCGGCGGTGGCGTTGCGGCTGCCCAGCAGGCTGGTTTCGCGCTTGTGGAATTCCGGGTCGGCGAAGGAAATCCGGTCCAGCACGATCGACACCAGCACGTAGGCGCCGCCGTGGGCGACGAAGTCCAGGCCGCGCTCCATGGCCTGGACGTTGCCGGTGGCGTCGAACACGACGTCGAAGAACTCGCCGCCGCTGAGCGCGGCCAGCTCAGCGCGGTCGTGCTCGCCCAGGGCCACGGTCTGGGGCACCCCGAGCGCGTCGGAACAAAAGCGCAGCCGGTCGGCGCGCCCGTCGAGCGCTGTGACGACGGCGCCGCGCAGGCCGGCGAACAGCATCACCGCCATGCCGATCGGACCGGCGCCGACCACCAGCACGCGCTGGCCGGCGCGCACATTGCCGCGCCCCACCGCGTGGGCGCCGATGGCGAGAAATTCGAGCATGGCCGCGTCGTCGAGCGAAATGCCGTCCGTCTTGAACACGAACTGGGCCGGGACGGCAAGGTATTCGGCCATGCCGCCGTCGCGGTGCACGCCCAGCACCGCGATATTGCTGCAGCAGTTGGTCTTGCCCTGGCGGCAGGCGACGCAGCGCCCGCAGGACATGTAGGGCATCACGTAGACCGGGTCGCCGGCGCGCAGGCCGCTGTCCTCGGGCGCGCTGACGATCTCGCCCGACAGCTCGTGGCCCATCACGCGCGGATAGCTGAGAAAAGGCTGGGTGCCGCGGAAGATGTGCATGTCGGTGCCGCACAGGCCCATGCGGCGCACCCGGATCAGGGCCTCGCCGGGCGCGGCGACCGGGATCGGGCTCTCGCGCATGCTCAGCACGCCCGGCGATTCACACACTATGCTTTTCATCATGTCTTTTATCCATTGAACAGTCGCGCGCCGCCCAACCGCCAGGCGGCGCAGTGCAATTGTATTCTATGTTTAAAAAACCGTGGGGACTTTTTGTATGTTCAATGGAATGTACGGGAGCCAGGCCTGCGCCGCCCTCGCCGCCTCCCTATTCGACGTAGATTTCGCCGTCCGGTCCGCGCCGCACCTGGGTGATGCCCGGCTCCTCGCGCTCGAGCCGGCGCGCCTCGGCTTCCTGCGGGCTCAATTGGGCCTGGCTGGCCTGCTGCTGCTCCTGCGCGCGCCGGCGGCGCGCGGCGATGGCGTCGTCCCGGCGCGCGAAGGCCAGCTCGATGGTGCGGTGCAGTTCCTCGTTCTGCCACGGCTTGGCCAGGTAGCGGAACACCTCGCCCCGGTTGATGGCCCCCATGATCTCGCTGAACTCGGTCGAGGCCGACAGCACGATACGCACCGCGTCCGGCTGGATGCCCTTGGCCATCTGCAGGAAGTCGGCCCCGGTCAGGCTGGGCATGCGGTAGTCGGACACGATCACGTCGAAATCCTGCTCGGCGCAGCGAAACAGCGCCTGCTCGGGATCGGTGAAGGTCTCGATCGTCACCGCGCTGCCCGAAAAAGCGTGGCGCAGGGCGCGCTGCAAGGCGTTCAGGACGCTTTGTTCGTCGTCCAGCAGCAGGATAGTTCTCATGATGGCTCCGTCGCGATGGCGACATAAATGGTCAGCGCGCTCTTGGCCAGGCGCTCGTATTCGGCGATCTGGGCGATCATGCGTTCGGTCAGCAGGTGCTCGGCCGACAGCAGCAAGGCGCCGTCGCGGGTGACCAGGTCGCGCGTGGTGCGCATGCCGGGACGCAGCTGCAGCACCGACAGGGCGCTCTCGGCGGCCTGCTCCGTCACCACCTTGCCGGTGACGGTCTCGCGCAGGGCCAGCACCACCGCCGGATCGTAGCGCTTGCCGCTGCCGTCGATGATGAGCGCGAGCGCCTGCTCGGGGCGCAGCGGATGCTGCACCAGGGTGCCGATCTGCAGGCCGTCGAAGGCGCTGGCGACGGCCAGGATGCGCGCCCCGAGCGGAATGTCGAGCCCGGCCACGCGCTTGGGGAAGCCTTCGCCGTCGAAGCGCTCCTGGTGGGCGCAGACGATGGCGGCCACCTCGCGCATGTCCTCCAGCGGCATCAAGAGCTGCTCGCCGCGCTGGGGATACTGGCGGTAGACGCCCAGGCTCTCGCCGTTCATCATCGACACCGGCATGGCCAGCATGGCGTCGCTGAAGCCGACCTTGCCGATGTTATGCAGCAGGCCGGCGATGAAGATCTGCTGGGCCTCACGCGCGTCCAGGCCCATGTGCACGCCGATCTTGCGCGCCAGGTCGGCCACCCGGCGCGAGTGGCCGGCCAGGTGGGCGCCGCGCATCTCGATGATGCCGGAGAACATCTTGATGGCCGTGATGTAGTTCTTCTTGAGCTTGTCGTTGGACACCAGCAGCTCGTCGTGCACGCTCCTGAGCTGGGCGGTGCGGCGCGCCACCTGGGTCTCCAGGCCCGCGTTGAGCACGCGCAGCTCCTCGTTCTGGCGCGCCGTGAGCGCCTCCAGCCGCTGCGCCTCGGCGCGCAGCGTGCGCCGCTCCAGGCCTTGGCGCAGCGCCTGCAGCAGCTCGTTGTCGTCCCACGGCTTGGTGATGTAGCGGTAGATCTCGCCCTGGTTGATGGCGCCCAGGATCAGCTGCACGTCGGCGTAGCCGGTGAGCAGGATGCGCACCGCTTCGGGCCGTAGCTCGCGGGCGCGCGCGAGCACGGCCACCCCGTCCATCTCCGGCATGCGCATGTCGGAGATGACCAGGTCGACCTCCTCGCGTTCGAGCAGGGCCACCCCCTCGGCGCCGCTGCCGGCGGTGAGCACCTGGTAGCCCTGCATCTTGAACAGGCGCCGCAGCGAGGCCAGGATGTTGGGCTCGTCGTCGATGCACAGGATGCGCGCCGGGCTCGCCTGCGCGCTGGGTGCCAGCGCGCTCATGCCGCGCCCTCCTGCACCGGCTCCGGATGGCGGATCGGCAGCCAGATGCGGAAGGTGGTGCCGCGTCCCAGTTCGCTGTCGACCTCGATGCGGCCCTTGTGCTTCTGGATGATGCCGTAGGACAGGGACAGGCCCAGGCCGGTCCCGGTGCCGATCGGTTTGGTGGTGAAGAACGGATCGAATATCTTGGCCATGTGTTCCTTGCTGATGCCCGTGCCGGTGTCGCTGATCTCGATCCATACCTGGTCGGCGTCGCTGCCGGTGCGGATCGTGATGCGGCCGCGCTCACCCGTGATGGCGTGGGCGCCGTTGATGACAATGTTCATGATCACCTGGTTCAGGCTGGACGGCAAGCATTCGATGTCGGGAATGTCGCCATACTCGCGGACCACGTCGGCCCGGTACTTGAGCTCGTTGTTGACGATGTTCAGGGTCGAGTTGATGCCGTCGTGCAGGTTGGCCCATTGCCATTCCTGGGTCGCGTCCACGCGCGAGAAATCCTTGAGGTCCTGGACGATCTTGCGCACCCGCACGATGCCTTCGCGCGACTCCTGCATCAGCAGCGGAATGTCGCCGATCAGGTAGTCGAGCTCGATGCGCTCGCGCATCTCGCGGATCTGGGCGCGCAGCGCCGGCGTCTGCAGGTCGCCCTCGGCCTGCTGGTACAGCGCGAACATCGACAGCATGTTGGCGATATACGCGCCCAGGGTCTCGAAGTTCGAGAACACGTAGCCGATCGGGTTGTTGATCTCGTGCGCCACGCCGGCGGCCAGCTGGCCGATCGAGGCCAGCTTCTCGGATTGCACCAGCTGCTGCTGGGCCATGCCCAGCTTGCTGTTGAGGTCGGTGAGCTCATCGTTACGGCGCATCAGCTCGGCCTCGGCCGCCTCGCGCCTGCGGATGTCGTCCTCCAGGCGCTGCTTGGCCTGCTCGAGCAGCGAGGTGCGGATCGTCACCAGTTTTTCCAGCTGGTCCAGGCGCGACCCGTCCAGCGGGCCGGGCGGCGCGGTCATTTCGGTGCTCGTCATGGCAGTTCTCCCTACGCGGCCAGGATCTGGCACGCCTCGTCGAATTCGGAAACGGTATCGTCCAGCACGCGGCGCAGCGCGGCCGCGTCCAGGCGCAGGCTGTCCCAGGGCTTGCGCAGTGGTATCACGGCCATCTCGCGCTCGACCCCGGCCAGGTCCAGCCCGTGCACCAGGCAGCTGGCCACGTGCACGATGGCCGGCAGGTCGCCCAGGTCGCCGTCCATCGGCTGGTGGTGGTTGGCGATGGCGCGCTGCAGCATGCCGGGGAACTTCCACTGCTGGGCCAGCACCCGCCCGACCGTCGTATGGTCCAGCTCCAGCACGGCCCGCTCGGCCTCGGGCAGCGGGCAGTCGGTCTCGAGCTGGTGCGCCAGCGCCGCGGCGTACTCGGTGCCGAAACGGGTCATCAGCACCAGCACCCCGACGTCGTGCAGCAGACCGGCCACGAAGGCGAACTCGGGGCTCTTGCCGCAGCAGCGCGCCAGCGCGCGCGCGGCCAGGGCCGTGCCGATGGCGTGGCGCCAGAAGGCGCGGTAGTCGAAGCTGCTGCCGGCGGCCGGGGTGAAGCAGTCGATCACGCCGGCCGACACCACCAGGCTGCGCACGCTGTCGAAGCCGAGCACGGTGATGGCCTGGGGAATCGTGCGCACGGCGCTTTGCAGGCCGTAGAACGAGGAGTTGGCCAGGCGCAGGGTGCGCGCCGCCAGCGCCTGGTCGCGCGCGATCAGGCCGTCCAGTTCGTCGATCGACACGTCGACCTGGTCGAAGCTGCGCAGCAGCTGCTCGAGCACCAAGGTCGGCGACGGCAGGTCGCGCACGTTGCGCGCCACGTCGGCCAGGCTGATGGCGCTCATGGCCGATGCTCCAGGCGGAACTCGGTGATCGCCTGCAGCAGCTGGGCGGCGAGCGGATCGTCGCCGGCGTGGCGGAACACCAGGGCCAGGCGCGCGCGGATGCGCTCGGCCGCGGCCGCGTCCTCGGCGCTGTCGGCGCTATCGTCCTCCACCTGCAGCTGCTCGATGCCGCGGCGGCGCAGGGCCGTCAGCAGGCTGTCGGTCAAGGCCGCGCCCTTGGGCAGCAGCACCCCGCCGCGCCCGTCCGCCACCGGCGCGCCCAGCGTCATGCCGGCGCTGGCGTCGTCCATATCGATCGTTCTGTTTTTCATATTGTCCTCACATTATTCGGGACCGAGCACGCGGTAGACTTCTTCCAGGGTCGTCATGCCGTCCTCGACCTTGGCGAAACCGTCGTCGCGCAGCGTCAGAAAGCCGCCCTTGCGCGCGTACTCGGTAATATCGGTGACCGGGGCGCGGGTGGCGATCAGGTGGCGCATGGCCGTGTCGGGCAACAGCACCTCGTACAGGCCGAGCCGCCCCTTGTAGCCGGAGCCGTGGCAGGCCACGCAGCCGGTGCCGCGCCAGGCCGCGCGCACGCCGTTGGCGAAATGGCTGCCCAGGCGCGCCAGCAGGTCCGGGTCCGGCACGACCGGCGCGCGGCAGCCGGCGCAGATCTTGCGCACCAGGCGCTGGGCGATGATCGCCTCGAGCGCGGTGGCCACCACGAACGGGTTCAGGCCCAGGTCGTACAGGCGCGAGATGGTGGCGATGGCCGAATTGGTGTGCAGGGTGGAAAACACCTGGTGCCCGGTCAGGGCCGCGTGGAAGGCCACCTCGGCCGTCTCGACGTCGCGGATCTCGCCCACCAGCAGCACGTCCGGGTCCTGGCGCAGGATGGCGCGCAGGATCAGCGGAAAGGTCAGGCCGATCTTCTCGCGCACCACCACCTGGCCGGCCGCGTCCAGGTAGTACTCGACCGGGTCCTCGATGGTGATGTAGTTCTTCTCCGAGGTCGCGTTGTTCTGCAACAGGCTGTACAGCGTGGTGGTCTTGCCGCTGCCGGTGGGGCCGGTGGCCAGGATGATCCCCTGCGGCTTGTCGCAGGCGTGGCGGATGCGCTTGAGGTCGGGCGCCGAGTAGCCCAGCGCCTGCAGGCTCAGCACGGCCGAGTTGCGGTCCAGGATGCGCATCACGATCTTCTCGCCGTTGATCGTGGGCAGGGTCGAAATGCGCAGGTCCACCACCCGGCTCGGCGTCTTCACGGCCAGCCGGCCATCCTGCGGGCGGCGCCTTTCGGAGATGTCGAGCTCGGCCATGACCTTGATGCGCGAAACGATGGACTGGTGCATCTGGTGCGGAATCTGCATCTTGTCCACCAGCACGCCGTCTATGCGCAGGCGCACCATCACATGCTTGGCGCGCGGCTGGATGTGGATGTCGGAGGCGCCCAGGCGGATCGCCTCGAGCAGCACCGAGTTGACCAGGCGGATGGCCGGGGGCTCGTCGGTGCCGGCCAGCAGCTGGTCGAGCGACTCGACCTCCTCGTCGCTTTCGATGACGATCTCGATGCCCTCGTAGGGATCGGCCGCGCCGTAGTGCGACTCGAGCATCGCCACGCCCTCGGCGCCGAGCTGGTAGACCTGGGCCATGCGCGCCTGCAGCTGGGCGATGGGCGCGAGCACCTGGACGATTTCCAGGCCGGTGACGAAGCGCAGCTCCTTGTTCAGGATCGCGTCGAGCGGGTCGGCCATGGCCAGGGTCAGGCGCCGCCCCTCGGTGCGCAGGGGCAGGATCAGGTGGCGCTGGCACAGGCGCGCCGGCACCAGCGCCGCCACCGCCGGGTCGATCTCGATCTCGTCGAGCGTGACCTGCTGCAGCATCAGCTCCTCGGCCAGCAGCTTGTGGATGGCCTGCTCGGTGGCCCAGCCGCGGTTGACGATGATCACGATGGCCGGCTCGGCGCGCGCCTGCTGCTGTAGGCGCACCAGCTCCTGCACCTGGGCCACGCTGAGCAGGCCGCGCTTGTTCAGGGTCAGCGCCAGCTGGCTGCGGTTGCCGTCCGAGAAACGCGCCAGCTGCTCGCGCTCGCGGGTCTGCTCGGCGTTGCCGCGCTCGACGCTCTTGTGCTTGCGCGCCGCCTCGTGCTGGGCCAGGGCCAGCGCCACCGTCACGCGCAGGTCCTCGTCGTTCCACGGCTTGAGAATGAATTTGTAGACGGCCCCGGTCTTCATGGCGCTCACCACCGCGTTGACGTCGGCATGCCCGGTGAGCATGATGCGGATCATGTCCGGCTGCAGCGCGCGGGCTTGCTTGAGCAGTTCGCCGCCGTTCATCCCCGGCATCATGTAATCGGTGATCATCAGCTCGAAGCTGCCCTTGCGCAGCGCCTCGAGCGCGTCGGCCGGGGTGGTGCAGGTGACGACCTCGTAGGCCTCGCGATGGAACACCCGGCGCAGCGCGGCCACCACGTTGGGCTCGTCGTCGACCATCAGCAGCCGGTACTGCCGCGGCTTGGCCGCGCCGGCGTCCGGCTCCTCTCCTCCGGTGAACAGATGGGCGTAGCTCATGCCGCCCCCCCGCCCAGCGCGATGGAGAGCACCGCCCGGGTGCCGCTCGGGCGCACCGCTTCGAGCGCGACGCGCCCGCCGTGGGCGCTGGCGATGTCATGGCACAGGGTGAGCCCGAGGCCGGTGCCCTGGCCCACGTCGCGAGTGGTGAAAAATGGGTCGAAGGCGCGCGCGCGCACGGCCTCGGTCATGCCGCAACCATTGTCCTGCACCGCGATGCAGACGTGGCCGGGCAGGCGCACGGTCGCCACCAGGATGGTGCCGCCGGCGGGCAGCGCGCGGCGCGCATTGTCGAGCAGGGCGAACAAGGCTTGCTTGATGGCGCCCGCCTCGCACTCGACCAGGGGCAGGGGCGCCAGCGCCAGTTCGAGCTTCACGCTGGCCGGCAGCTGGTCGGCCAGCAGCTCGGCCGCGGTGCGTACCAGTTCGTTCAAATCGGCGCGTGCGCGCGTCGCCGCGTCGATCGCCGCGAAGGCCTTCAGGTGGGTAACGATGCGCGCCACCCGCTCGGCGCCGTCGACCGACTCGCGCAGCAGATTGTTAAAGTCGGCCAGCACGAACGGCAGGTCGTACTCGGCGGCCAGCGCTTGCGCGCGGGCCCTGTCCTCGCCCGCGGCCAGCACCTTGCTGAGCAGCTCCACGTACTGGAAGGCGGTCTGCAAGTTGCTGCGGATGAAGCCGATCGGATTGTTCACCTCGTGCGCCACCCCCGCGGCCAGGGTGCCCACGGCCGCCATCCGGGCCGACGCGAACAGCTGGCGCTCGCGCCGCCCGATCGCCGCGACCTGCTCGGCGACCTGGCATTCCAGGCTGGCGGCCAGGGCGCGGTAGCGCGCCTCCGACGCCGTCAGCGCCGCATGGCTCGCTTGCAGGCTGCGGAAATCGTCTTCGACCGTGTCGGCGTGCAGGCGCGCCGCCATCCGGTAGCGCCAGGCGCTGCCCAGGGTCAGCTCGAGCCAGCGCGCGGCCATGCCGAGCGCCTCGGGCGCGGCCGGCGCACGCAGCGTGCCGAGCACCTCGAAATCGAGGCTGAGCGGCTCGGCGCCCTCCTCCGGATGGGGTTCGGGCGCACCCATCAGGCTGGCCCCGTCGACGCCGGCGACACGCCAGCGCGGACCGAGCGCGCGTCCCAGCACCGCGTCCAGGCGGGCGCGCGGCAGCGCCGGCAACAGCGTCGCCAGGTCCGGTTCGTCGTCCACGGCGCTGGCGGCCCCGTTCATGGCCGGCCCCCGGCGGCGCTGACGAAGGCCGCGCGTTCGAGCCCGTGGGTGGCGCCCAGCGCGAACTGGGTGTCGAGCTCCGCGTACACCAGGCCGACCAGGGTGCTGAAGGTCTCGACCACGCCGCGCCCTTCGAGCGCGCTGGCCAGTTGCAGCGGCCAGGGCGTGCCGCCCCAGCGCCGTGCGATCTCCTGCTCGCTGAGGATGTCGGGCAGGTCGCGCTTGTTGAACTGCACCACCAGCGGCAGGCGCTCGGGACGCATCCCCAGCTGTGCCACGTTGGTGAGCAGGTTGTCGAACGAGGCGCCGTTGTTGACCGACTGGGCGCACTGGGAATCGGCCACGAAGATCACGCCGTCGGCGCGCGAGAGCACGTTCTTGCGCACGGCGTCGTGCACCACCTGTCCCGGCACCGTGTAGATCTTGAACTTGACCAGCAGGCCGGACGGCGCCACGAAGCCCACCGGCAGCAGGTCGAAAAACAGGGTGCGGTCGCCTTCGGTATCGAGCGTCATCATGTCGCCGATCAGCCCGGGGGCGAGCAGGTCGTGCAGACGCACCAGGTTGGTCGTCTTGCCGGCCAGGGCCGGGCCGTAATAGACCAGCTTGATGGTCAAGCGATTGCGTTCGGGATGATAGTCAGCCATCGAACACGTCCTCCGACGCATGTGCCAGCGCCCGCGCAAGGGCGGCGCCCTTGTGGCATTGATGGCCGCGGCGCGGGAATCCGATCACATTCATTACTTTACCTGGGCAGCAAGGAAAAAAGCCGGACAACGGGTCCGGGAATACCTGCCATGCTAGGCTAGTATTGGCTTGATTTGTGTCAAGAAATCGGCATTACGGAACGTCAACACATGCGGCCGGCACAGGGCGCGCCGCCTGTGACAACACCCAAGCTATTGATTACACAGAAAGATTGCCAGCTTTGGCTCCGCGGGTTGCGCGCCACAAGGAAATTTTACAATCTGAATGTCGTAAATTCTATGACACTATTGTTGCCGCAAGACAACGTCTACTCAGTTTGCCAAACCATGCATGACCGCGTAGCGAATCAGGGCGGCGTTTGAGGCCAGCCCCATTTTGCGGAAAATCCGGGCGCGATAAGTGTTAACCGAGCTGACGCTAATCTCGAGCCGGGCCGCGACCTGCTTGATCTGGCAACCGCTGCCGATCAGGCTCGCCACCTCGCGTTCGCGCGCGGTCAGGCCTTCGTGCGCGAGCTGCACCGCGGGACCGGCCGTGACCGGCATGGCGGACAGGCGGCGTGCCCGCGAGGGCTTCACGGTGGTTTCCAGCACGGACACCAGCACGCCGCCGCTGCCGTCGCGTCCAGCGCCGACCGGGCAGCACGAGAAAGTGAAGCTGGCGTCTTGCACAATGCCGCCGCGGCGCACCGCCAGCGCCACATCGTCGCGGCGCCCCGGCGCGCCGGCACGGCGCAAGGTATGCACCAGAGGCCCGAGCACTGGCCAGGCTTGCCGCCACACCTCGGCCGCCGGACGCCCGACGGTCGCCATGTGCTCATCGCCAAACAGCGCGCAGGCCGGGCCGTTGGCGATGTACGCGAAGCGCGCACCGCACAGCAGCACCATCGGGAACGGCGAGCGCAGGCACAGGTCCAGCGCCGCCAGCATGGCCGCGCTCCAGGTGCCGACCGCCCCCAGCCCGGCCGCGTCCCAGTTGGCCGCGCGGACCGCGTCGGCCACCGGCCCGGCGCCAGCGAAAACATCGCGGTTGATCATCAAGCCCATGGACAACAGTGTCCGCCATCGAGAGTTCCCAATGACGCACACTATACGCCCGCGCCGGCCGCCACGCCAGGCACAGCATGCGCACCTGACGGCTCGGTACCGGTCAGGCGCCGTGCAGGCGCTTCATCATGCCCAGGAAATCGAAGGTGTGGGCCAGTGCCAGCAGTCCTACCAGAACGGCCACGCCGAGCGCGATCGCGATATGCTTTTTCATGTTGTTCCTTTCAGATGGTATTGAGAGCTTCCCGTATCGTCAGGCGCGCGGCGCGCGCGGCCGGATAGGCGCTGGCGAGCGCCGCGCCGGCCACGATGGCCAGCAGCCACGCGGCGATCGCGCCCCACGACACGGAAAGAGGGAGTGGAAAACGAAATGCCAGGCGGCCGAGCATCCGGCCCAGCGCGCCCGACAAGGGCAGCGCCAGGACCAGCGCCAGCGCCCAGCTCATCACGCCGATCAGGACGCCCTCCCCGATCACGTTACGCAGCACCATGGCCGACGTGGCGCCGATGGTGCGCATGACGCCGAACTCGCGCGTGCGTTCGAACACGCTGGTGCCCATGGCCGCCGTCAGCCCGAGCGCGCCCACCGCGGCCATCAGCGCGGCCATCGCCAGCAAGGCCGCGATCAGGATGTAGACGTGGCCGCTGAGGGCGTCGGACAGGCGCGCCTCCGACATCTCCAGCTTGGTGTTCACGCAGGCGCGCGCCAGGGCCGCACGCACCGCGGCCGCACCGGCCGCCACCGCCGCCGGGTCGTGGCGCTCGAACACGATGCGCAGCCCGTTGAGCTGGCCGTCCACGCCAAGCGCGTCGGCGAAACCGCGCGGCGTGGTGTAGGCCGACGCCGGCGTGATGATCTCGCGCGCGATGCCGACCACGGTGAACGCGGTCAGCCGTCCGTGCACATTGAGCGTGACGGGGCGCCCCAGGGCCGCCTGCGGGAACAGCGCCAGCGCCATATGGTTGAGCACCACTGCGTCGGTGTCGTCGGCCCGCAGCCAGCGCCCCGCGAGCAGGGTGAGCTTGACCATGGCGCTGTCCGGCGGCACCGAGCGCAGGGTAAAGCTGCCATGGCCGCCGTCGGGATAGGTGCGCGCGATCTCCAGGCCGTCGGCGCGCCCGACCGCCACCGCCGCCGTGTTCCACGGTTCCGCCCTGCGCACGCCCGGCACCGCCGCGACCACCGCCAGCACCTGGCGCTGCGGCGCGGCGTCGGCCAGGCGCAGTTCCAGGTCGTGGCGCCTGTCGGCCGCCGCGTCGGCCAGGCTCTGCTGCCAGGCCGACTTGACGTTCAAGCTGGTCAGGAACATGGCCCCGGCCGCCGCCAGCAGCGCCAGCGTCAGCGCCAGCCGTGCGGGGCGGCGGAAGGTGTTGCGCAGCGCCAGGGCCAGGCTGCGGTCCAGGCCGCGCACGCGCGCCAGCAGCGTCTGCGCGCGGCCGGCGCCGGCGCCGTGGCGGCGCACGCCGAATTCGCCGATGGCCTGGCGCACCGTCAGGGCGCTCGCGCGCCGGATCGGCAGCGCCGCCGCCGCCAGCGGCAGCAGCAGGCCTGCGCCGACCTGCACGGCGACCGCCCAGGCCGGAATGGCCCGGCTGTACAAGGTCAGGTTGAGCAGCTCGGCGATGGCGCCGGCGAAGCCGCGCGCGGCCGCCATCCCGGCCGGCACGCCGATCAACAGCGCGGCCACGCCGATCGCCGCCACCAGCGCCAGGTACAGGGACGCGATCTGCGACGAGCGCGCGCCGATCGCCTTCATCACCCCGATCTGGCGCGTCTGCTGGGCCAGCATGGCTCCGATCAGCGTGGCCGCCAACACCGCGCTCAGCGCCAGCGCCATCGCGCTGAACACCAGCAGCATCACCAGGATCGCCGTCATCTGGGTCTGGTGCGGATGCATGCGCGGCGGCGGAATCCGGATCTCGCCGGGCGCGTAGCCCTGCCGCCTGAGCGCGGCGGCGATCGGCGCCACGGCGCGCTCGATGGCCGCGGCGTCGAGCCCGGGATCGGTGAAGCCGAGCTTGAGCAGCTGGGCGCCGCCCTCGCCGCCCAGCGTGGCCGCCGTGGCCGGCGTGATGTAGCCGTACACGGTCTGCTCCTGCCAGGCCGGCGCCAGACCGGCGTCGTGCACCAGGCCGGAGATCACCAGGCGCGCACGCCGTCCCCGCGGCGCCGTCACCTGCAGCGCCACGCCGACCTGGGCGCGCGTGAGCGGCAGCGCGCTGCGCTCGAGCAGCACGGCGCCGTCGGGCGGCGGCCAGGCGCCCTGCTCGGGCAGGAAGCGGTTCAGGCGCGCCGCCTTGAAGTCGGGCACCACGAACAGCAGCATCGGCAGCGCCACGTCCCGGCTGACCTGGACCCGCGCCAGCAGGCGCGCGCCGCCCTCGGCCTCGGCCACCCCGGGCCAGCGCCGCAGCATGGCCAGCAGCGCGTCGTCGACGCGGTCGACCTCGATCAGCGCCGCGGCCGGGTGGGTACCCAGGTAGTTGCGGCCGATCTCGCGCGTGAGGATGGTGTAGGCGCCCAGCACGGTCGCGATGGCGAAGCTGCCGATGGCCAGCGCGGCCACCATCATCGCGACGCGTCCGCGCGTGCCGCGCAGGTCGCCGAGCAGCTTGCGCCAGCGTGGCGTGAGCCTCATGCGACCGCCCGCGTTTCGCCCACCACCGCGCCGTCGGCCAGCGTGACGGTGCGCGTGAAGTAGTGGCTCAGCTCGCGCTCATGCGTCACCATCACCACCGTCTTGCCTTCCTTGGCCAGCGCGGCGAACAGGCGCATCACGTCGTCCGAGGTGCCCGAATCGAGGTTCCCGGTCGGCTCGTCGGCCACCAGGATGGGGGGATCGTTGGCCAGCGCGCGGGCGATGGCGGCGCGCTGCTGCTGGCCGCCGGACAGGTCGGCCGGCAATTTGTCGGCCTGCTCCGCGATGTCGAGCTTGGCCAGCAGGGCCAGCGCGCGCGCGCGCCGCGCGGCGCCCGGATACGTATGACAGAAATCCATCGGCAGCATCACGTTCTCGGCCACCGTCAAGGTCGGCAGCAGCTGGAAGAACTGGAAGATCACGCCGATCTGCCTGCCGCGCCAGCGCGCCAGTTGCTCCTGGTCGAGCGCGTGCACGGCCGTGCCGGCGACCTCGATGCGTCCCGAGGACGGCGTGTCTATCCCGCACAACATGTTGATCAGGGTGGATTTGCCGCTGCCGGACTTGCCGACGACGGCGACGAACTCGCCGCGCCGCACGCTCAGGCTGACATCGCGCAGCGCATCGAAGCTGGCGCCGGCGCTGGCGTAGCGCTTGCACACGCCGGACATGGAAATGAGCGGCGAGGCCGGCCCCGGGATGGATGTTTTCATGCGAAACTCCTAGTTTTCGAAACAGGTGTTCGATACCGAACAAGATGTTCGATACTAGGAGGCGGCGGCGTCCACGGTCAACGGACGGCGCCGGCGCGAATGTATGAAAGCGAACAAAAGCGGTCGGCGTGTACGACTCGAGGAGCTGAAATGAGCAAGAACCTTGGCAACGGCGTGGGCGACGGCGTGCCCGAGCAGGCGGACAGTGACACGAGCAGTGACACGAGCAGCGATCCGCGCGTCAAGCGCACCCGGCGCCGCCTGCACGAGGCCTTGCTCGCGCTGTCGATCGAGCGCGGCTACGACGCCGTCACCGTCCAGGACGTGCTGGTGCGCGCCGAGACGGCCCGCTCGACCTTCTATGCGCACTTCCGCGACAAGGACGACCTGCTCCTGGCCGGCTTTCGCGACCGCGGCGAGCCCCTGTTCAGCGCCCTGTTCGATGCTGGCGACGGGGCCGATCCGTTCATCGGCTTCACGCGCCACCTGTTTGCCCACATCGACCAGAACAAGGCCTTCGCCAAGGCCATCCTGGGCACCAGCTCGGCCGCGCTGGTGATCGGCCATCTGCGCAACATCATCGTGATCGAGGCGCGCCGGCTGGTGGGCGCGCGGCGCGCGGCCCAAGGCGGCGTGCTGGACGAGCTGAGCGTGCAATTCGTCGCCAGCACCGCCTTCAATCTGCTCACCTGGTGGATCGACCACGACTTCCCGCTCGGCGTGGACGAGATGAGCGCGGTTTGCCACCGCTTCATCGCCACCGGCCTGGGCCGGCCCGGCGAAGCCTGAGGCAGGGTCGCAGGCTCAGGCGCGCATGCTGGTGCGGACCAGGTCGGCGACGTTGTCGACATTGAGCTTGCTCATCAGGCGGGCCTTGTGCACTTCGACGGTGCGCACGCTGATGCCGAGCAGTTCGGCCACTTCCCGGTTGTGCTTGCCGCTGACGACCAGCTGCATGACCTCGCGCTCGCGCGGGGTGAGCGCGGCCACCAGCGCCGTGGAGCGTTCCTTGCCCTGGCTTTCGGTGAGCAGCTGGCCGACCTGGACGAAGGCGTCGTTGATCGCGTTGATCAGCTTGCTTTCCTCGAGCGGCTTTTCGAGGAAGTCGAAAGCGTCGGCCTTGAACGCGCGGCGCGCCAGGTCCACGTCGCCATGCCCGGTCATGATGATCACCGGCAGGCGCGAATGGCGCTCGGCCAGTTCGCGCTGCAGCGCCAGCCCGTCCATGCCCGGCATGCGGATGTCGATCAGCAGGCAGCCCAGCCAATCGGGGCGCCAGGCGTTGAGCAGGTCGGCGCCGTTGGAAAACAAGGCGATGCGGTAGCCTTGCACGCCCAGCAGCAGGCCCAGCGAATCGCGCACCGAAGGGTCGTCGTCGACGATAAATACCGTCATATCATGTGTCATCACGTACTCCAGGATCTGCCAGCGGCAGGATAAATCGGAAAATGCCATGCTCGCCGATCTCGGCCCACAGGGTGCCGCCGTGGGCCTCGACGATGGTGCGCGAGAGTACCAGACCGAGCCCGAGGCCGCTCGATTTTCCCGAGACAAAGGGTTCGAACAGGCGGGCCGCGACCGCGCGCGTGACGCCGCTGCCGCTGTCCTCGACGGTGATGCGCAGGCGCCCGCCCGGCAGGCGCACGGCGCCGACGTCGACCCGGCGCGGCGCGGCGCCGGCCGCGGCCGCGTCGAAGGCGTTGGCGATCAGGTTGCGCAGCACCAGTTCGATCTGCAGGCGGTCGGCCCGGATCTGCAGGCTGGGGTGTATGTCGCGCTGCAGGGTGACGCCGTCGTCGGCGCAGCGGGTGGCGAACTGGGCGCTGACGGTCTCGACGATGCTGCGCAGGCTGGCGGTCTCGAAGTGCATCGCGCCGGTGGTGAAGAATTCGCGCAGGCGCCGCATCACTTCGGCCGCGCGCCCGGCCTCGTGCACCATCTTGTGGATCGTACCCAGCAGCAGCGGGCCATTGTCGCCGCGCGCGATCAGGTGGTCGCACGCCTTGCCGTAGGCGGTCAGCGCCGTCATCGGCTGGTTCAGCTCGTGCGCCAGCGCGGCCGCCATTTCGCCCGCCGCGGCCAGGCGCAGCGAGTGCTTCAGGTCGTGCGCGGCGGCGCGCTGTTCGTCCACCAGCACGCCGATGAAGAAGCCGACGATGGCGATCACGGCGCCGAGCATTTGCAGCTCGTCGAACGGCACCCCTTCGGGACTGCCCCAACGCACCGTGAAGATGATGCCGAACTGGAGCACGAAGACGATCACGGCGGTCCCGGCCAGGCCCTGGCGGCTGGCGGCCCAGATCACGGGCAGCAACAGGAAATAGAAGTGCTTGAACTCGCGGGTGCCGATCAGGCCGAGAAACACGCCGCGCGCCAGCAGTAGGGCAAGCAGCACGTAGGCCAGGGTTTCCCAGTTGGTCATGACCATGCGCAGGCGATGCCGTCCGCTGTCGCTGGCCACCATCCACAGCACCGGCATCGACATGAGCACGCCCACCACGTCGCCGATCCCGAAGCGGATCGCGGCCGTGGCCAGGGTGCCCTGCGGAAGCAGGCCGGCCAGGTCGAGGGTGCCCACGAACATCAGCGCGGTCAGGCTCAGGCCGACCACGACGATGCCCAGCCAGGTAACGAGGCTGTAGCGGTCCTTGATCATGGTCGCGTGCGAGAATCGGCGCCGCAGCACCTCGCCGATGCTGCCGTAGCCGGCCACCAGCAGCACCGACATCAGCAGGCTGGCCGGCAGGCCCGCGGGCAAGCCGCGTACCACTTCGCACAGCAGCAGGGCGACCATCCAGGGCAAGGCGGCACGCTTGCCGATGCACAGCCACAGCACCAAGCCCAGGGCCGGGTCTGGATTCCAGGGCGTAATGTGCATACCGGCCAGCGGTTCAATGAAACTGACCCAGTCCAGGAACACGTACAGGGCGATGAACCCGGTCAGATACGGGACCAGCTCGCGGGCGCGCAGGGGGGAGTTGTTTGATAGCATCGTCCGCATTATGCCTTGCGTACACCCCTTACGCATTAGCCCACTCGCGTAAGGGTTTCCCCTAGGTCTCACAAGCCGCAACGGAGCCGCCCCACGCTCCGCCCCGCGAATTCCCAATAGAAACACGTATTACATAAAGGAACCGCTTACGTAAGTGCCCCAATTTACGGTCGATGGCAAGCGCCCTACAATAGAGCTACCTTGATTCTCGGCAAATAGGTTTTCCGCCATGTCATACCACCGCATTTTCACCGAACCCAACCACCCGTCCTACCTTCGCCAATTGTCGGCCGGGGCGGACGCGCTGGCCGATAACCTGCGCATCCTGGCGCCGGTCAAGCGCAATGCCGACGTCGACGCGGTGCTGGCCCATGCCGTGACCTTGGGGCAGACCGTGCGGGTGACCGTGCTGCTGCTGCACGTGACGACGTCCTCGCCGAGCCGGCCGTCCGCCGGCGGCCAGCGTGTCGGCGACACCGGCGCGGAAGCGGTGCTGACCTACGGCGCGCAGCGCTGCCGCGCGCTGGGCATCGCCCACGCCTGCCACATCCGCGAGGGTGAGCTGGTGTTCACCATCCTCGACGCGGCAGAAATGCTGGCCAGCGATGTCATCGTCATGCACCGCGCCAGGAAAAGCCGGCTGCGCCAGCTGTTCTCGTCCGATACCGTGCGCCGGCTCTCCAGCGAGCTGCGCTATGTTCCGCTGGTGGCGGTGCAGGAGGATGGCGCGCCGCTGGAGCCGGGCGGCGCCTTCGCCCTTGCCCGTCCCTCCTTGACGCGCTAGCGTACGCTGGCCAGCCCAGCGGCGAGCGCGGGTTTCATGGGCGAGGCGTAGGCCGACGCCGTTCAAATTGTCCCAGTCGGTCGCCATGCGCTGCGCGTCCCACGGCGCCGGCTTTGGGCCGCCGTCATCACAGGCGATACCCCTTGCCTGCGAAGCATCGCGGCCCTCAGGGCCGATGCACGCTCCGGCGGTTTGGCACGTGTGCGCCGGCGGCGGGAACGATTGAGAGGAATGCGCGCTCGCCGCCGCGCTCAAGATAGTCGGCCAGGCTGGCGCTGGACCAGCCCGCGGCGCCAGGACGCGCGCGGCGCGCGCGCAGGGCCGGCACGCACGGTCGTTTGCTGAACGGCGGCAGCGCTGGCGGCGCCCGCAGGCTGGCCGCCGCACTGCCCTGGCCCAGCGCCCCTTGCAGGAAGCCGAGCTTATTGTTGCGCACGTCAAACAGGATGCCGTGCTCGAACCAGCCGATATGCTCTCCTTTGATGGAGAACACGCTCACGCCAAATACCCAGGCCAGCGGCAAGCCGTCCAGGCTGCGCAGACAGAATTCGTCGAGAATCGCTCCGGCATTGCCCGCTTCGTCATAGATCCACGTCACCACGTCACCCTCCAGCCAAAGTTAATACCCTGAGCTGTAGTCTAACTTGCAACATTTGTAACTGGCGCACCGTTGAGCAAAGCCGTAGCGAGGACGCTACAAGGCCCGCGCGAATCCAAAAAAAAGTCGCTCCAGCTTGCGCGGGAGCGACCTTGGCGGGGTGGCGCCGGCCTGACAATCAGGTCCAGCCGGCGTCCACGACAAATTCCTGGGCCGTCATCATGCGGCTGTCGAGCGCGCCCAGGAACAGCGCCATGCTGGCCACGTCGGCGCCCACGATGCGCCCCGGCAGGCACTGGTTCTCGTCCATTTCGCGCTCGGCGTCGTCGTCGACCCACTTCTCGAGCTGGCGCGACGTCATCACCCAGCCTGGCGTGAGGGTGTTGACGCGCACCTTGTCCTTGCCGTACTCGCGCGCCAGGCTGCGCGTGAGGCCGTTCACGGCCGACTTGCTGGTCGCGTAGACCGCGTAGCCGGCCACCTTGTTCTTCCAGCCGGTCGAACCGAGATTGATGATGGAGCCGCCGCCGCGCCGCTTCATGCCGGCCATGACGGCCTGGGCCGCGAAGAAGGCCACCTTCAAGTTGATCGCCATCTTGGCGTCGAAGTATTCCGGGCTCACTTCGAGGAAGTCGTGCCGTTCGTCGTTGGCGGTATTGTTGACCAACACGTCGATGTCGCCGACGTGGGCGACCGCCTGGACCACCGTGGCGCGCAAGGCCTGCATGTCGGACAGGTCGCAGGCCAGGAAGAACGGCGTATGCGGCACCTTGCCGTCGAGACCGGCGACCAGCGCGCTGGACGAGTTCACGTCGCGGTCGGCGAAGGCGACCTTGGCGCCCTGGCGCGCGTACGCGGCCACGATGTCGGCGCCGATGCCCGACCCGCCGCCGGTGACGAACACCGCTTTTCCAGCCAGGCTGGGGTAATGAGCAAACTCCATTGAAACGATTCCTTCAGCATTCTTATTCTTCACGACCGCCAACCCGTGGTGGCGGCGGCTTATTGTTGCGCCGCGCGCCACGCCGCGACGAAACGCCGCGCGCGCTGGCCCAGCTCCTCGGCCGACACGCCAGGCGAAAACAGCTGCCCGCCGATGCCGAAGCCGGTCGCGCCGACCGCCAGCCAGGGCGCGATCTCGTCGGGCGTGATGCCGCCGACGGGCCACAGTGGCGTGTTTACCGGCAGCACCGTCTTGATGGCCTTCAGGCCGTTCTTGCCCACCATCTCGGCCGGGAACAGCTTGAGCGCCTGGGCGCCCGCCTCCAGGGCCGTGAAGGCCTCGGTCGGGGTCGCCACGCCCGGTGCGCACAGCATGCCCAGCTCGACGCCGCGCCGGATCACCGCGCTGTTGCAGTTCGGTGCAACCATCAGGCGGCCCCCGGCGCCGTGCACGGCCTCGACGTGCTCGACGCTGAGCATGGTGCCGCCGCCGACGATCGCGTCGGCCGGCGCCATGCGCGCCAGGATGCCGATCGCCTCGATCGCGCCGGGACGGTTGAGCGGCACCTCGAGCAGGCGGAAGCCGGCCTCGAACAGCACCGCGCCCAGCACCGGCGCCTCGGCCGGGGTGAGCCCGCGCAGAATCGCCACTAAGGGCGGATTAAATTGATTGACGTTCATATTCAGCCTTTCGGGAAGAAGTGTTTGAGTGCAGCCAGGTACACCTGATCCGGGTCCAGCACCTTGGCATCCATGCCGAACTGCGTGGCAGCTTCGGCATAGCGTGCCGACAGGGCATGCGAGGCGATAATGTGAAGCGTGTTGTTGTGCTGGGAACTGCCCTTGCGGCCCTGGGCGGCCACGAATTCCGTGCCGATCAGCAGGCCGCTGACAAACGAGCGCGCCTGCGCCGCGGGCATCGACTTCGTCACCACCCGCGCTCGCACCCCGAACAGGCTGTGCGTGAGGGGCTGGCCCAGCCGCGCCTGCGCCATGCCGGCGGCGAACGCGGCGTCATCGTCCGGCCCGTTCGCCATCAGGGCCGACAGCGTGCCGCCCTTGCCCAGCATGGCGAAGAACTCGCCGGTCATGTAGGTCGACATCTGGTCGATGCGGCCGTCATGCAGATAAACCCATTTGCTGTGGGTGCCCGGAAGCACCATCCAGCCATCCCGCATGCCCAGCGCGACCGCGCCGAGCAATTGGGTTTCTTCGCCACGCATCACATCCACGCCGTCATCCTGGGTGCTGTAACCGGGGACGATCAGGCAGTTGGGGTGGCCCGCCACCGCCACCAGGTGGGCCGGCAAGGCTTCCAGCGGCACGCTGATGTCGAGGTAGGCCACCTCCTGCCAGCCGCTGGCCGATCCGACCATGCCGGACATGAGCACCGGCACCGTCTCGTCGACACCCATGCTGGAACGCAAGGCTGCCAGCGAGGCGGCAAAATCCCCGTTTACCGCCAGCAAGCCCTGGCCATCCGCATGCTGCTTCAGGCAGGACCCGGCGCCCTCGATCAGATAAGCGCGCCGGTTGCTGGTTCCCCAATCGATACCGAGCAAGGAGTTTTGCATGTATTCCATCGATTCCAATTACAGTTTGAAGGTCAGGCCCAGGTTGTAACGGCGGCCGAAGTCGAAGGTCTGCTGCATGAACGGATTGCCGGCCGCGGTGTAGGTCGTCTTCTGGTTGGTCACGTTGTCCATCCCGAAACGCACCTGGATGTTCGGCGTGAGCTGCTTGGACAGGCCCAGCGTGACGTAGGTTTCCGCGTCGTTCTGGATCAGCTGGCCGGCACCCCAGGTCGGGTTGCGCACGAACGGACTGTGATAGTTGGCCGACAGCCGCGCTTCGTAGCCCGCGTTCTCGTACCACACGGTCACGCCCGCGTTGTCCTTGATCAGACCTTCCACTGGGAACGGATTGCCCACAGGGATGTTCTCATGCATGTCGCTGGCGGTGTACGAGTAGTTGCTCGAAATACCGAAGCCGTTCGCAAACAGTTGCTGGTAGATCAGTTCCAGGCCGCGCACATTGCCGCCCTTGCCGTTCACCGAGCGGGTAATCAACGCATTCTGGCCGTTGATGACGGTGTTGTCGCCAGTGATGCCGATGTAGCGGCTGATCTGCTTGTAGAACAGGCCGGCCGACAGCAGCGAGCCTTTGCCGAAGTACCACTGGTAAGCCAGGTCGACCTGGTTGGCCATCATCGGCAGCAGGCCAGGATTGCCGGCGCTGCCGGTGAGCGGCTGGCCTGGCGACGTGGCCGTGTTCAGGTTACGCGAGCCGCGCATTTCGTCCAGCGGCGCACGCGCCATCGCACGGCCTACGCTAAAGCGCAGCTGCTTCTCCTGGGCCTCGTCCATGTTGAAGATCAGGTTCAGGCTAGGCAGCACTTCGGTGTAGCTGGCGCCATCGCTGGTGGCCGTCGGCGCCTTGCCGTCGACCGACTGCATGCCCTCGCCGGTCTGGCTCGAGTGCACCACGCGCACGCCGGCGTTGCCGCGGTAGCTCTTGCCGAACATCTCGCCTTCGAGCTCGGCCTGCCCGTACACCGAGGCGCTGCGCTCGGTCACGCGCCAGCCCGACAGCAGGTCGTTCTGGGACGGCGTCCGCCCGTTCGGGCTGAACACGTCAGGACCGAAAGCGCCGCTGTTGGTGCCCATGAAATCCTTCAAGGCCAGGAAGGAGTTGCCCATGCCGGCGACGCTCACGCGCTCGAAGGCCGACGCTGGAATGGCCGTGTTCGGGTTCAGATCCCAGGTGGTCTGGTTGTATTTCTTCTCGCGGTCGGTGAAGCGCACGCCGGTCTTGATGCGGCTGACGTCGCCCCAGCCGACGGCGCGGGCGCCATTGAGGTGCAAGGCCGAAAGCTTGTCGCGCAGGTGGCCGTCGGTGTCGACGTACATGTGGTCGCCGCTGAAGTTGGCGGCGTTGCCGGTGTCCTGGCTATAGCTGTAGTTCTCCACCTCGTTGCCCGGGAACGACCAGGTGAAGGTGCCCGGCGTGACGGAATACATGCGCAGGTCGCGCCACTGGCTGTCGCGCCCGCCACGCGAGGTCGACAGGTCGGCCTCGAGCTTCCAGTCGCCGGCGTTGAGCTTGGCGTTCACGCCGGTGGCGAACACGTCCATGTCCTGGGTCCACAGCGTGCTGTTGCTGGTCACGCCCTGGTTGGCCACCGTGGCGCCGACGACGTAGCCGTTGCGCACGTCCGTGTTGGTGTAGTCGGCGGTGCGGCCGCCGCCCCAGTTGCCGAGGTTTTCAAACCAGTGCGAGACCGCCGGTTCGCGAATGTCGGCCTTGGAATAGTAGGCGTCGCCGGTGACGAACAGGTCCGCGTTCGGTTTCCACTCGACCTTGCCCAGCGCGCTGGAACGCTTGTCGGTGCCGCGCTTGACTTCTTCGGCGAAGCCCCACGGGGTCTTGTCGACCTTGCCGTCATGGTTCACGTCTTCCGAATTGGTCTCGTTAAAGCCCCAATGCTCGACGCGCTTGACCAGCGACGGCTGATCCTGGTAGCTGAACGCCAGCGCCACGCCGACCGTATGGTTAGCGAACTGGTCGATGTAGATGCCACCCAGGCGTGGCTTGGTGGTCGGCGCGCCGGGAATATCGCGGCCCAGCGCGTAGTACAGCGCGTCGGCCTTCAACGACGCCTGGCGCTCCTTGTAGTTCAAGGGCTTGACGGTCTGCAGATCGACGGTGGTGGCGATGCCGCCCTCGACCAGTTCGGCGGACTGGGTCTTGTAGACGGTCGCGCCGGCCAGGGACTCGGACGGGAACTGCTCGAAGCGCACCGCGCGGTTCGGCTCGGAGGACGCCAGTTCGCGCCCGTTCAGGGTGGCGCCGACGAAACGTGGACCCAGGCCGCGAGCAACCACCTGGCTGGCGTTGCCGCGGTCGATACCGGAGGACAGCCCTGGCAGGCGCGCCAGCGATTCGGCGATGGTGGTGTCGGGCAGCTTGCCGATGTCTTCGGAGGCGATCACCTCGACCATGCTGTTGGAGGCTTCCTTGGCCACCAGCGCGCTGCGCACCGAGGCGCGGATGCCGGACACGGTGACCTGCTGGATCGTCTGGTCGGCGCCAGGGGCGGCAGCGTCCTGGGCGTAGGCTGTCCCGGCGGCGCCAGGCAGGGCGAACAGGCCGGCGATGAGCCAGCTCAGTTTCTTTTGTTTCATTTGGGTCTCTCCTGTTGGTATGTGAAGCTTCGTGCAGTCGTTTTTGTCATTGATGATCGCTGCATCGAGGTCATCCTACTAATTTCAGGGATATCCATCCAATTGCTTCTTTCACAATTGGTATTCCTAAAACGTATAGGTCAGGCCGAGGCCGGGTAGCGCAGCGAAGCCACTTCCCGCAAGGTCGCCAGCATGGCTTCGGCGCCGGGCGAAAGCTGGTGCCCGCGCCGAGTGATGATGCCGTACACGTCCATGCGAATGCCCAACTCGTAGGGGAGAACGGCCAACAGCCCGCTGTCGATATACGGTTGCATCAATTCGCGTGGCATGGCCACGACCATGTCGCTTTTTGCCAACAAATTAGCAATGACAGGCAAAGCCAGGGTCTCGACCGTCTCGACGGGGGGCTCCAATCCTTTGGACAGGAACAGCGCGGTGAGGCGGTCGCGCAGGATGCTGCCGTTGGGCGGCAGTATCCAGCTCTGGCGGGACAACTCGGCGAGGGTGAGGCCGTGATGGTTGAGCAAGGGATGGCCGGCGCGCGCGATCAGGCTGTGCGGCTCGTCCGTCACCGGCTCGAAATGCAGTTCATTGGCGGCATCGGTGGTGAGGATGCGGCCGATCACCATGTCCAGCTCGCCGCCGCGCAGATGCTCGATCAACAGCTTGCTGGTGTCGACGGTGATCGACACATGCACGCGTGCGTGGCGGGTTTTCAGCAAATTCACCGCTTCCGGCACCAGCACGGTGGAAGGCGTGAGCACGCTGCCGACGTCGACCCGCCCGCGCAGGCCGGACAGCAACTCCATGACCTCCTGGTGGGCGGCGTCCATCTCGGCCAGCGCGGCCCCGGCACGGCGAATCAGCACCGCCCCGTACCAGGTCGGCGCCACCCCGCGCGGCAGGCGGTCGAACAGCTGGACGCCCAACACGTGCTCAAGTTCGCCCAGCAGCTTGGACGCTGCCGGCTGGGTCAGGTTGGCTGCTTGCGCAGCGTGCATGATCGAGCCATGCCGTCCAAGTTCGACCAGCAGCACCAGATGGCGCGTCTTCAAGTGCGAACGGACGAAACGGTCAGAGCGTGGGTCGGTCATGCTTGCCGCTTCTTTGAATCTGGTAAAAAAATCATGATAGGTGGCAACTCTTTAAGTGGTCAACCGGCATAGCTGAAAACGTCGTCATCGAACAACGTATCGGGAATGCCGGTGGCCCGGTGTGTCAAAAAAGATACAACGCCGTCCGTGCCGGCCGCCAGCAGCTCGGCAAGGCCGGCGCCGCCGAAAGCCGGTGCGCGGCAGTCGATCTCGAAGCTGTCCTTCAGTATGCCGGCCGGACTATAGCGCGCCAGCCGGCCGCTCTGGGCGTTCCACAGGCAACCCTCGGTGTCGAGCACCGAGGAATGCGGCACGGCGCCGGCCGGCAGCATGGCGAACGGGCGGATGTCCGACACGGTAGCCTGGTCGGCGTCGTAGTCGCACTGCAGGATGCGGTGTTGGGCGGCGTCGGCGAAATACATGCGCGCCCCGTCGGCCGAAAAGCAGATGCTGGCCGCCTGCGCCACCACCGGCAGCGCCAGGCGGCGCAGTCCATGCGCGAGCGAGTACTGGTAGAAGCTGCCGATCTTGCAGCGCGGGGCGTCGGTGCCGGTGCCGAACACCAGGTTGCCGCGGCGGTCAGTGCAGCCGTCGCTGATGCCGGTGCGCGGCTCGGCCGGATCGACCGCCACCAGCGCCTGCATCCGCAGCGGCCGGTGCGCGCGCGCCGGGTCGAGGGCGGCCAGGCACAGGCGCTTGGGCAGGCCGAGCAGCAGCCGCCCGGAACGGCAGGGCACCAGCACGGTCGCGCGGTCGGGCAGCTTGCTGGTCTGGATTTGCCGGTTGGCCGCGGCGAGCGCATGCAGGGTCGGCGCGCCCACACCGGCCCAGCGCCAGCACGCCTGGTTCGAATCCCAGCGCAGCGCCCGGCCGGCGTGGCTGGTCACACGGGCCAACATGGTCCGCCTACGGGCGCAGCGAGAGCCGGTACACCGGCGTCACGCGCACATGGCGCACCTCGGCCAGCTGGGAGCGCGCGCCGAAGTCAGGACGCCCTTCCTTGGGCAGGTAGATCGGCGCGTCGGAGCGCAGCGGCAGCACCGACAGGGTCAGCGGCGCCTCGCCTGCCTTGCCCATCGAATACTGCCAGCCATAGCCGCTGTAGTACCAGTCATCGAGCATGCGCGTGCCCGAGAACAGGCGTCCGATGTCGCCCACGAAGTCCAGCTCCAGCAGCGCATCGTCCAGGCCCTTCAGCTCGGCCTTGGGCACCTCGATGCGCCAGGCCGCGGCGGCCTTGAAGGCTTCCGGAATCGGCTGCACCGCCGCGTGGGTGTTGCTGGCGATGGCGATCGGCGGCGCCGTGCGCGCCGGGCGGACCGGGGTGACGGTGACCTGCACCTCGTGCGCCGGCAGCTGGGCGTCGAAGCGCTGGAACACGCCGTCGGCCGAACTGCGCAGCGGCGCGCCGGCCTTCGGCGCGTTCTTCAAGGCCGGGAACAGCGCGACGCTGAAATCGGGTTTGCCGGTGGCGCGCAGCTGCACGCCGCCGTCCTCGAACCAGGTCTGCTGGGCCGACAGCACCAGGCGGCGCTGGCCGGCCACCTGGCCCACGCTCAGGTGGGTGGCCTGCTCGGGCGTCAGCACCAGCACGCTGACCGGGCGGGCCTGGGCGCGGCGGATCGTCAGCGCGACGCCGGTGCCGGGGGTGATCCCGTCGACCACGACCTCGTTGCCGCTGTGCGCGATGTGGCCATGCGCGGCCGACAGCGACGCCAGGGCATCGGCGTTAAAGCCCAGCTCCACCGGCACGCCGGCGCTGGCGCTGAAGACGTAGACGACGCCGTCCTTGCCGTTATCGAGGCGCACCAAGGGCTGCGCGGTGGCGTAGCGCAGGCGGGTGCCGTCCAGGTCGAAGTTGACCGGCCAGATGAAATAGCTGTCCGGCGCGATATCGACCGGCTGGCGCGGGAACGTCACCGTCTCGGTGGCCAGCTTGACGTCGAAGCGCACCTGGCGCTGGGCCGGCATCGCATACTGGCGCACGTGGTTGTTCACGAACAGGAAGCCGGCGTCGCCCAGGCTGCGCACCGAGACGCGCGGCGTGTACAAGTCGTTCTGGTCGGCCGGCGCCACGTCGGGTTTGCGCACCACCATCGGCGCCATGCGCTCGCCGAAGTCGTGCATGAGCAGGTGGAAGGGGCGCAGGCGCTCGAGCACCGGGCGCTGCTGGCCGTCCGGGCCCAGCGGCGCCTGGAAGTCGTAATTGATCATCGGGGTATCGTTGTACCCTCCCGACAGGGTCGACTCCTCCATGCTGGCCGGGCCGAAGGGATTGCGCCCGCCGTGGAACATGTAATAGCCGATCAGGTTCACGCCCGAGCCCAGCTGCACCGGCAGCATCGACGCGATATCGTCGGGCGTGACGACGGTGCGGCGGCGGTACATGAACGGCAGGCCGGCGCCGTACTCCGCGCCCAGGAACGGCGTAGTACCGATGTCGGTTTCGGCCGTGCCCTTGTGGGTGGCGCGGGTCTGCGCGCCCAGGTCGCCGCTGACCCGGCTGTCGAAGCGGAACGCGTAGGTCTCCTTGGGCGGCAGCTCCTTGGTGCTGGTGGCCCACGGCTCGTCGGGATAGCCGCCGAACACCGGCGTCACTTCGCCAGACGGATACACGGTCTGGTCCCAGCCGGTCACGGTGTACAGCGGCACGTCCAGGCCGGCCTTGAGCGCCAGCTTCTTGAGCGTCAGGATGTGGCCCGCGCCCTCCCCCGGTCCGTTCAGGTTGTATTCGTTCTCGACCTGGATGCCGATCACGTGGCCGCCATCCTTCCACAGCTGGCCCTTCAACTGCTGGCCGATCTGCTGGTACAGGCGCTCCACGTAGCCCAGGTACTGCGGATCGTCCATGCGGGTCGGCATGGCGTTGACCACCCAGTCCGGGAAGCCGCCGTAGCGCACTTCCGCGTGCACCCAGGGACCGACGCGCACCAGCACGTCCAGGCCGGCCTTGCTGGCCGCCTGCACGAAGCGGCGCAGGTCGCGGTTGCCCTTCCAGTTGAACTTACCCTCCTCCGGCTCGTGATGGCTCCACATCACGTAGGTGGAGACGATGTCGACGCCGGCCGCCTTCATCTTGCGCAGCTCCGCATCCCATTGATTGGCGGGGCTGCGGCTGTAATGGAATTCGCCCATCACCGGCATCCACGGCTTGCCGTTGCGGGTCAGGTACTGGCTGTTGACACCCAGGCGCTCGCCGGACGGCGAAATCGCGGTGCCCATGTGCAGCTGGTTCTCCAGCGGCTTGGGGGCGGCCTTGCTGGCGTCGATGTGGAGCACGGTCTGTGCGCCGGCTGCGGCGGCCAGCAGGCTCGCGAGCAGCGGCAGGCGCCTGATCAATTGATGCATTGGGTCTCCTGTTTGACGATCTTTATAGATTTTATGGTGCTGCGCTTTTGTGCAGTGCGTAGTGCGTGGTACGTGGTGCGCGCCGCGCGGCTGCGTCGGCGTGGTGCGTGCTGCGTAGTGCGTGCTGCGTAGTTCGTGATGCGTAGTTCGTGGTGCGTGGCGCGGCATGCGCCGCCGCGGTGGTGCACGCCAACGCCGGGCTTGTCCCGTCCGGCGCTGGCGCTAGGCCATGCTTACCACTCGGCGACGCTGCCGTCCGCGTAGCGCCAGGTCGGGTTACGCCAGTCCGGCGCGTCCTTGCTCGCCGCGATGACGCGCTCCTCGTCGATGACCACGCCCAGGCCAGGCTTGGGCAGCGGCTTGATGTAACCCTGGTCGAGCGCGAAGTCTTCCTTGTTGAGCACATAGTCGAGCAGCTCGCCGCCCTTGTTGTAGTGGATGCCCATGCTCTGCTCCTGGATCACCGCGTTATAGGACACGAAGTCCACCGCCAGGCAGGATGCCAGCGCGACCGGGCCGAGCGGGCAATGGGGCGCCAGCGCGATATCGTAGGCCTCGGCCATCGCGGCGATCTTGACGCACTCCGTAATGCCGCCGGCATGCGACAGGTCGGGCTGGATGATCGCCAGGCCGCCTTTTTGGAACACGTGCTTGAACTCGAAGCGCGAGTACATGCGCTCGCCGGCGGCCAGCGGAATCGAGGTCTGCTCCGCCAGGCGCGGGTAGTATTCGTACTGCTCGGCCAGCACCGGCTCCTCCACGAACAGCGGGCGATACTGCTCCAGCTCGCGCAGCAGCACCTTGGCCATTGGCGCGGCCACGCGGCCGTGGAAGTCGATGCCGAATTCGATGTCGTTACCGAAGGCCTCGCGGATTTCAGCGATGCGCCCGACGGCCGCATCGACCGACTTGGCGTTATCGAGCAGGCCCAGCTCCTCGGTGCCGTTCATCTTGAAGGTATCGAAGCCGGCCTCGCGCAGCTTGCGGATACCGGCGATCACATCGCTCGGACGGTCGCCGCCGACCCAGCTGTAGGTCTTCATCTTGTCGCGCACCAGGCCGCCCAGCAGCTCATAGACCGGCTTGCCCATCACTTTGCCCTTGATATCCCACAGGGCCTGGTCGATGCCGGCGATCGCGCTCATCAGGATCGCCCCGCCGCGGTAGAAACCGGCGCGGTACATGGTGCTCCACAAATCGTTGATGCGGGCCGGATCCTGGCCGACCAGGTAATCCGACATCTCATGCACCGCTGCCTCAACCGTACGGGCACGGCCTTCGATGACCGGCTCACCCCAGCCCACGACGCCCTCGTCGGTCTCGATTTTCAGCAGCATCCAACGCGGTGGAACTCGGAAGGTGGTCAGTTTGGTGATTTTCATGTTGATCTTAGTCTCGGCTCGGAAGAGGAGTGGTTGTGAGGGTGAGGCTAGTCTAAAACGAAACAGGTAGATCAGAAATATGAATAATTAGTCTTTAAGCATACGAATATCACATATCAATCTAGAACTTGATCGTTGCTCTGTCCATGCAAGGACATTCTCCTCCTCTCCCATTTCGTGCGCCGCACGCGCCGATGTCCACGATGGGGCCGGAGGCGACATTCGGACACGGACTCGGCTGGTGCAATGTCCACGATGGGGCCGGAGGCGACATTCGGACACGGACTCGGCTGGTGCAATGGATGAGCTCGTGTCCGGATGTCGCCTCCGCCCCCATTATTGTTTTGCTCATTGACGGCTTGCCCGAATCAAAACGGGGTCGGAGACGACAAGCGGACACGAACTCATCCATCGATGGCTGGCGCCGGACGACTTCCCAGTCATTCCCGCAACCTTGCCTTCAATCTATAACTTGATTGACGCTCTGTATATGAAGCTGGAATTAGTGGCAAGAAAAGGAAATATGCACAATGAACTGGCAATAAAACCTAAAAAATAGTCCAATCATTGGAGACAAAGACCATGCATTTCTCACGTTTCAGCAAATCCCTGAAGGCGGTGCTATTGGCTGCCGGATTGTTCAGCGCGGGGGCAAGCCAGGCCGCCATCACCTTCGCCAACGGGGCCGACGTCGGCTGGGTCAGCCAGGAGGAGGCTTCCGGCTACAGCTTCTACAACGCCTCGGGCGTCAAGACCGACCCGTTTGTGCTTTTGAAGAACAAGCAGATCAACGCGATCCGCCTGCGGGTCTGGGTCAATCCGAGCGGCGGCTGGTGCGACGGCAAGGACGTGCTGTACAAGGCGCAGCGCGCGGCGGCCCAAGGCCAGCGCATCATGATCGACTTCCACTACAGCGATACCTGGGCCGATCCCGGCCACCAGACCAAGCCGGCTGCATGGAGCCAGCACACCATCAGCCAGCTGTACAGCGACGTGTACGCGCATACGACCGGCATCCTCAATTACCTGAAGTCGAACGGCATCAACGTCGAGTGGGTACAGGTCGGCAATGAGATCAATGGCGGGATGCTGTGGCCCGAGGGCTCGACCTCGAACCTGTCGCAGCTGGCCGGCCTGATCAACAGCGGCTACAACGGCGTCAAGGCGGTGTACCCGTCGGCGCAGGTAATCGTGCACCTGGCCAACGGTTACCAGGGCGCGGCCGTGCAAACCTTCTTCGACAACCTGCGCAACGCCGGCGGCAAGTTCGACGTGATCGGCTTGTCGCACTATCCGCCGCCGAGCGACTGGGTCAATTACAACAACATGGTCGCCAACACCATGAACAACGTCACCGCGCGCTACGGCAAGCCGGTGATGATCACGGAGGTGGGCATGGACTGGCAGCAGGCCAGCACCGCCAACCAGATGATGACGGACTTGCTGTCGAAGGTGAAATGGCTGGGCGACAAGGGCCTGGGCGTGTTCTGGTGGGAGCCGCAGGCTTACCCCGGCTGGCAGGGCTACACCTTGGGCGCGCTCGACGGCAGTGGCAAGTTCACGATCGCGATCGATCCTTTCTGACCTCGGACGCGGGCACGCGCCCTGCCGCAGTACGGGCGCGCGCGCCCTCACCTCATCGCCTTGATGCCGCCTGCCCTCCCGCGCAGACGGCGGGCCCGTGCACGCCCATCGGCAGGCTCAACGGGCCAAGCGCGGCGGGAGAACCTTCATCACAACAGAGGAGACACCACATGAAATTTCAGCCAGTTACCAGGTATGTAAAGGCAGTCTTGTTGGCCGGCGGCGTATTGAGCGCGGCGGCGGGCCAGGCCGCGATCACCTTCGCCAATGGTTCGGATGTCGGCTGGGTCACGCAGGAGGAGGCGTCCGGTTACAAGTTCTACGATCACAGCGCGGTCCAGACCGATCCCTTCGTGCTGCTGAAGAACCAGCACATCAACGCGATCCGCCTGCGCGTCTGGGTCAATCCGGCCGGCGGCTGGAACGGCGCGGCGGACGTGCTGGCCAAGGCCCAGCGCGCGGCGGCCCAGGGCCAGCGCATCATGATCGACTTCCACTACAGCGACAGCTGGGCCGACCCGGGCAAGCAAAACAAGCCGGCGGCCTGGGCCCAGGACAGCCTGACCCAGTTGTATTCGGACGTGTACACCCACACCCAGACCACCCTCAACTACCTCAAGAGCAATGGCGTGATGGTCGACTGGGTGCAGGTGGGCAATGAGATCAATGGCGGCATGCTGTGGCCCGAGGGCAGCACCACGCATTTCGACCAGCTGGCGCAGATGATCAACCAGGGCTACGACGCGACCAAGTCGGTGTATCCGAACGCGCAAGTGGTGGTGCACCTGGCGAACGGCTACAAGAACGCCGACTTCCGCTGGTTTTTCGACAACCTGCGCAACAACGGCGGCAAGTGGGATGTGATCGGCATGTCGCACTACCCGCCCGTGAACAACTGGAGCTCGTACAACAAGCAGATCGCCACCAACATGAGCGACATGGTGGCGCGCTACGGCAAACCAGTGGTGGTGGCGGAGGTGGGCATGGACTACAGCCAGGCGCGCACGGCGAACAAGATGTTGTCCGACCTGATCAGCAAGACCAAGGCATTGGGCGACAACGGGCAGGGCGTGTTCTATTGGGAGCCGGAAGCGTATCCGGGCTGGCAGGGATATAAGCTCGGTGCGCTGGGCAGCAACGGCCAGTTCACCACGGCGATGGACGCGTTCTAAAAAAAAGCGCCGGATCGCATCGCTGCGATCCGGCGCCTGCGTGCGGGTCAATGACGGCCGCGCACGCGTTCAGGCATTCACTGCCGATGGATCAGTGCTGGTAGGCGCCGATATCGTAGCCCGTGGTTGAATTGCGCGGACGATCGAGGAAGTCGGTCGCGTACGCGTAAGACGACGTGCCGCGACCCACCGCCGGCGAGCTGGTGCTGATGCGCAGGTTAGGCGAGCCAGTGCGCGAATAGCCGATGAACAGCGGGTTCGAGGCGACCGTGTTGTAGTTCGTCAGGCCGTTCTTCAGGCTCCAGTTATAGGTCGGGTTCTGGTACACCAGGTTGTTGCGGTACTGGTTGTGGGTCCCGGTCTTTCCTTGCTCGGACACGCCCATCTTGTTATCGAACACGATGTTGTTGTACACCATGGTGTAGTCGTCAGGACCGGTGGTGTGGTAATAGTCGCCAGCGCCGACGATGATGCCGGTATCCGAGGTTGTCACGGTGTTGTTGGAGATGATCACGTTATGGGCATCATGCCACAGGTGGATGCCAGCTTCCGCCACGCGGTACACCACGTTGTTCTTCACCGTGCCCGAGGTGCTGATGTAGATACCCTGGTCATAGCGGCAGCCTGCAGGCCCGATATCGTTCACGAGGTTGGAGAGCACGTCCGTATTGACCCCATAATAGTAGCTGTCCACGCCGATGGCCGAGGCGCCGGCGCTGGTGCAGGTCACGCTGGTGGCGATGTTGTGCACGTGGTTGTTACGGATCATGTCATACGAGCCAGCGCTGTAGATACCGTGGGTCCACTTGGTGCCGCTTTGCGAGCTCGTACCGTCAACATCGAAGCCGATGATGTCGTTGTAGCTGCCACGGCTGTCCCAGGCGATGTTGTTGAGCGAGCTGGCCGGCGGTACGATCTTGGCGCCCCAACGGGTGGTCGACACCCAGTAGATGCGCGCGCTGGCGGTGCCGCTGACGGTGGTCTTGAAGCCGCCGGCGTAGGTGCCTGGCGCCACCCAGAACGTGGTGCCCGCACGCGCCGCCTTGGCCGCACGCACGAAGGTGCGCCATGGCGCCGACGAGGTGCCGCTATTGTTGTCGTTGCCGGTTGGAGAGAGGTAATAGTTATAGGTGGTGGCCGGGGTCGTGGCCAGCGACGGTGCCGGAGCGGTGGCGCTGACGGTGGCCAACTGCATGGTGCTGCTGTCGGACACGATCAGCGAGGAACCGGCGACGTTCGGGTTTTGTTCGGATGCCGATGCGGCGCCGTAACCGGCCAGGGCAAATTCACCCTGCGCAGGCGTGGCCATGGCGACGCTTGCGCCATTGCCAGCCTGGGCCGATGCCGCGGAACCGTCCTGCTGGAGCTGGGCGGCCGCCATCACGGCGGGCGCGCTTGCACCTGTCGTCGCGTCGACGCTGCTAACCATGGCCAGGTTTTGGCTGGCCTGGGCGGAATTGCCCTGATCGGCAGTACCGCCACCGCAGGCGGTCAGGAGAACTGCGATGCTGCTGCACACGAGCGCGCTGAGACGGATTTCCGAAGCAAAAGTGACTAATTTCTTCATTGAAGATTCCTACCTTTACGAGATGAATGAGTAGGATTTGACGCGCATCAACTGCCAAGGTTCAACGTTTTCCGAAGAAAATTTCTGCGCAGTATGAAATTACCAAAACTAATTTCTTCGAAGAAATCGGCGGCAACAGGTGCAACTTCGTCATCGCGGCCGTTGTCCTACTCATCCCGACTCCATGGAGATGCCCGATGAGCGACCACCAACTCGTGACCCAATCGCTGGCCGATGGCGAACGCTACGCCGGGCTGATTCTAGGAAAGGATGGCCAGCCGGACCACCACCTGGTGCTGCTGCCGGGCGAGGCCGAGGACGTTTCGTGGTCCAACGCGCGGGCCTGGGCGCTGGAACTGGGCGGCGATCTGCCGACCCGGCGCGAGTTGTCCCTGCTCTACGCCAACTTGCGCGAGCATTTCCAGCGCATGTGGTACTGGTCGAGCGAGCCGCAGGAGCCGCGCTCCCAACTGGTGTGGGGGCAAAACTTCACCAGTGGTATACAGACGATGTACGGCCGGCCATTCCGGGGCCGCGCGCGCGCGGTGCGGCGCATCCCGGCCGGGTAGCGGGCAAAGTGCGGGCGACAAGCGGGCCGGCTGCAGGCGAGATGCAGGCGAATTGCAGGCGGATTGCGCACGCGATGCGGCGAACAACGGGCGCGTCGCGCCCAGGCCGCAGGCAAGCGCACAAGAAAATGCCCGCACAGGGCGGGCCTAAAAGACACGAGGAGATCACTCGCTCACGCATCGTCAGGGGTAGAGTAGCGCGAGGAAACTTATAATACCGCGTGGAAACGTTTCGAGCAACACTTATTTGAGTGGATCGGTCCAGCGCCGCAGCGGCTGGTCCAGATTGGCCAGAAACCACGCGGTCGCGCTCATCACCGCCACGTGGCGCCGCAGATCCTGTGGATCGACCTTGTCGAGCGTGTCGGCGGCCGTGTGGTGGTAATGAAAATAGGAAGCGCCATCGATCAGCGGTGCGAAGGACGGCACCCCGGCCTGCTCCAGCTCGGACAGGTCGCCCGAGTCGACCGCGTCTTCGCGCCGCAAAACGCTTGCCCCGATCGGCAGCAGGGCCGCCTGCAGCGGCGCGAACAGCGGCAGGTCGCGCGCGGCCGCGCTGGTGCGCAAGCCTTGCGGCCGGCCCGAGCCGTGGTCGCTCTCGAGCGCCGCCATCTGCTTGCCCACCTGGGCGCGGTTGGCGTCGAAATACGCCTGCGCACCGCGGCTGCCATTTTCCTCGTTCATCCAGGCGATCACCCGGATCGTGCGGCGCGGATGGTAGTCCAGCTGTTTCAGGATATTGATGACGGCCATCGCGCTGACCACGCCGGCGCCGTCGTCGTTCGCGCCAGTGGCCAGATCCCACGAATCCAGGTGGCCCGATACCACCACCACTTCGTCGGCCTTGTCGGTCCCTGGCCAGTCGGCGATGACGTTGTAGCTGTCGACCTCGGGCAGGCTTTGCGGGGTCAGGGTCAGGTGCATCGCGAGCGGGCCGCGCGCGGCCAGGCGCCCGATCAGCAGCGCATCTTCGGTCGTCACCGCCGCCGACGGAATGCTCAGCCCGTCCGCCATGCGGGTCAGGCCGGTGTGGGCGATGCGGAAATCGGCGCCGCCCACCGAGCGCACCAGCACCGCCGCCGCGCCCATCGCGGCCGCGCGCTGTGGCCCATTGAAGCGGTATTGCGCGCTTTGCTGGTAGGCCGCGCCGCTCAGGCCAGCGTCGGCCATCTGCTGGTTGAACGCCACGTCGAACAGGACGATGCGGCCCTTGACCTCGGCCGCGCGGGCGCGCAGTTCGTCGAAGCTGCGCACCACGATCAACGGCGCGGTGATGCCCGCGGCGGGGGTGGCGCTGGAGCCGCCCAAGGTGGTGAGCACGATGCGCTGGGACAATCCGGCCGGGCGGCCGCGGTACTCGACCAGTTCGGCGCTCTCCTGCCCGCGCACCCAGTGCGGCACCTTCACCGGCTGCAGCGTGACGCGGGCGCCGAGCTGGCGCATGGCGGCGGCCACCTGGGTCACCGCGGCCGCGGCGCCGGGCGAACCGGACAGGCGCGGGCCGACCAGGTCGGTCAGGTCGGCCAGGTGCGCGTAGGCCCAGTCGCTGGACATGGCGCTGTCGCGGATGCGCGCAAGCGCCGCCGGGTCGTTGCCAGGGGCGGCGGCAAACGCGGCGCCGCTGAGCATGCCGGCTAGGAGGATGGGCAACAGAAGCGGGCGTGGCATGGCAATCCTTTCAATTCCAAGAAGGAAACAAAGAATAGCCTATTTGACCACATTGTGCCGGCGTGGCGGCCGGTCTCGGAGGCTGAGAGTCTTTCGATAATGCCCGCTCATCACGCCAGAAAGTGCCCGCGCGTGCTTGCATATGCTCGCCATCGTCCGAGCGATGGCTCTGCTTTGCGCCTAGCTCGGCCACTTTCTGGCGCGCTGCGCGAGCACGCCCGAAAAACGCTCAGCCTCTCAGGCGGGGACCAGGCGCAGCCAGGTGATCTCGGAGGGCGCCAGGAAGCGCTTCGGCGGCCCCCAATAGCCAGTGCCGCGGCTGGTATAGACCCACAGGGCGGACAGCCGGTTCAGGCCGGCGGTGAACGGTTGCTGCAATGGCACGAAAAAATTCCACGGGAAGAATTGCCCGCCATGCGTGTGGCCCGACAGTTGCAAGTCGAAGCCGGCGGCGGCCGCCGCTGGCGCGCTGCGCGGCTGGTGCGCCAGCAGGATGCGCACACGCACATTGTCGGGCGCGTCAGCGGCGGCCGCCAGCGGATCGCTCCGGTGGCTCTCGTCGAACTGGTGGGCGCTGAAGTCGGGCACGCCGGCGATCATCAGGCCCACCCCGTCGCGCTCGCGCACCACGTGCTCGTTCATCAGCACCGTCAAGCCGAGGCGGCGCAACTCGGCGATCCAGGCATGCGCGCCGGAATAATATTCATGGTTGCCGGTGACAAAAAAGGTGCCGTCCGGGGCGCTCAGGCGCGCCAGCGGCTCGGTGTGCAGCGACAGGCGGCCGACGCTGCCATCGACCAGGTCGCCGGTGATGGCGATGGCGTCCGGCTTGAGCCCGTTGACCCTGGTGACGATGGCGTTCAGATAGCCGCGCTTGATCGTGGGGCCGACGTGGATGTCGGAAATCTGCACGATCGAATAGCCGTGGAAAGCGACCGGCAGGCCGGCGATCGGCACCTCGACCTCGACCACCTGGGCCAGCCGGCGCGCGTTGACCAGGCCGACCAGGGTGGCCACGGCCGCCAGCAACGGCACCGCCAGCGCGCTGGTACGCGTCACGGCCGCGTTCGCCCCGCCGAAGGGCAGCGCCAGCAGCAGCGCCAGGTCGCGCGCCACGGTGAGCACCAGCAGGGAGGAGAAGAATCCCATGGCGAGCAAGGCGACCCAGGCCAGCTGGTCGCCGTAGCGGAATTTCTTCAGGCGGGTAGTCAGCAGGCCCAGCGGCAGCAGCAAGGTGGACAGCACCAGCAGGAAGACACCAAACGCCACCCCGGCCGGGCCTAGGTCGATGGCCGGAATCAGGCGCAGGCCGATGTACAGGTGTAGCAGCGCAAGCAGGGTCAGCACAAATATGACAACGCGGCGCGGGGGCATGGAGAATCCTTCATATAGTTGATCTATGTCAGATGGGGCTAGTCGCGCAGTCTGCAAGACCGGTCGCGCTCCTTGTGACAAATCTGCGCCATTTGTAAGATTCTGTATTAACAATGGAGTTCCAATGCAGCCCAGCTATAGTGAGCTCATGCCCCAGCGCATTTGCGATCATCCCGATCTCGCTCGAGGCCAAAGGAACAAGCCATGTTGAAACATAAACTTGCAGGTGCGGTGATGCTGGCCGCGGCGGCCGTTTCGTCCACCGCGATGGCTGACGACCGCGGCGTCAATACCGCCTTGGGCGCCGTGTTCGGTTCCGCGGTGGGCCATAGCACGGGCAGCCGCAATGGCGCTCTCATCGGCGGCGTGCTCGGCGCGGCGGTCGGCAACTCGATTTCGACCCGCGACGGCCGCACCCGCGTGTCGGCCTCGTACAACAACGGCGGCTACTACGATAACGGCGATAACGGCTATTACCAGGACCGCCGCTATGTGCGCCAGTATCGCGAGGAGCCGGTGTATGTCGAGTCGCGCAGCTATTACGAGCCGGCGCCCGTCTACGTCGCCCCGCCGGTGCGCTACTACCGCCAGCCAGAAGTCGTGGTGGTCGAGCCGCGCGGCTACTACGAGCATCGTGGATGGCACCACCACCACCATCACGATGACGACGATTAAGCCGCCCGCGTTTCCCCTTCAGTAGCCCCCTCGGGACGGCCATCGCGCCGTCCTTTTTTTTCGCCCGCCCCCCGCTAGCGTCACCCGACGGCAGCCGCCGTCGCCGGTCCTGACGGGGGAAGCATGCTGCAAGCGGACGCAATCATCACACTGGACGCGGGCCGCTACCGCCTGCGCGACGCCCTGGCCGGCTCGGCCTATGGGCTGGTCTGGCGCGCCGAGCCGGTGGCCGGCGGCGGCGCCGTCGCGCTCAAGTTCATCAACGCCGCCCAGATGGCCTGCGCCGCCCCGCTCCAGCGCGCGCGCTGGGTCGACAGCGCGGCCAACGAGATCGCCTTCCTGCGCTCGCTGGCGCCCTGGGATGAGCGCCACATCGTGCGCCTGCTCGACAGCGGCAGCCATGACGGCCTGCCCGTGCTGGCGCTCGAACTGCTGGGCGTGGACCTGGGCCGCCACCTCGCCGCCGCGCGCGCGCTCGGGCAGCCCCCGGCGATGGCGGCCATCCTGGCGTGGGTGGGACAGATCAACCAGGCGCTGGCCAAGGTGCACCAGTACGGCTGGCGCTATCTCGACCTCAAGCCGGCCAACCTGCTGCTGCATCGGGCAACGGGCGGCGTGAAGCTGGCCGACTTCGGTACCAGCTGCCTGCTGGCGGCCGCGCCCACCCAGGCCTACGCCGGCACTGCCAGCTGGCAGGCGCCCGAACAGTTCTTCCCCAGCGCGCAGGGCAGCTACGACACCGATATCCGTACCGACTACTTTGCCCTCGGCGCCATGCTGTACTACCTGGTGACGGGCGGCTTGCCGCTGCGCTTTTGCAGCGACTGCGGCAACGCCTACCGCGAGCACCAGAGCGGCGGCGCCGCGCTGCTGCTGGCGCGCCACGGTGGACGCGCGCCGTCCACGCTGCACGACGACGAGGCGGCCCTGTTCGCGCAGCGCGCCGGCCACGGCCTGGACGATCCCGCGCCCGCGCTCGCGCTGCTGCGCGTGCTGCTGGCCGCGCGCCGCGAGGAGCGTCCGCGCAACGCGCTTCAGATCAGCCGCATGCTGCAGGCCTGCCGGCCGGCGGCGGCGCTGCGCGCAAGCTGCGCGCGCGTGGCCACGCCGGCATGGAGCCCGGCATGAGGCGCCTATTGCCGCTCACCGCCGCCGCGCTCGCGCTGCTGTGCGCCCTCCAGTTGCTGGCGCTGGTGCGCTCGCCCACCGTCTACTTCCCGGCCGCGATCACCGTCGCGCTGGCGCCTAACCAGACGGTGATGCTGGGCCGGCGCGAGCTGGCCGCGCCCCAGGCCGACCTGCGCCAGCTGGCGCTGCGCCGCGACGGCGCCGGCCGTTGGTGGATCCGCAACCTGAGCGCCGCGCATGCGCTCATCCTGGACGACCAGCGGCGCCTGGGCAGCACGCCGCTCAAGACCGGCGACAGCCTGCGCGTCGGGCCAGCCCTGTTCACGGTCGCAGCCGCGGGCGACCAGGTGGCCCTGTCCAGCGCCGGCCAGCGCTGGGACTACGACGG
>DIZW01000074.1:0-359 GCA_002428015.1 Oxalobacteraceae bacterium UBA6018
GGCCGATGCCCTGGCGCTGGCGGCGCGCGTCGACCGTCAACGCGACCAGCCTGGCGACATGGCGGATCTTCCTGCCGTCGAGCGTACGCAGGCCGACCGCCCCCACCAGGTCGGCGCCGTCGAAGGCGCCGAACCAGTACTTGCCGTGCGCGCCGAGGCGGCTTTCGCTCCAGGCGAGCGGCTGGGCCAGGGCTTCCTCGTAGTCGGGACGGAAGGCATGCGGAAAATGGCGCAGGCCGTCCAGGCGCAGGGCGCGGTAGCGCGGCGCGTCGGCCACGCCGAGCTGGCGCACGACGATCCGCGCTGGCGCGCCGGCGCTCATCACTGACGCTCGGCCAGCGTCACGAAGGCCAGGTCGT
>DIZW01000074.1:419-5780 GCA_002428015.1 Oxalobacteraceae bacterium UBA6018
TTGTTGTCGATGCGCTGCTCGATCACGTGCGCCGCCCAGCCGGAGGTGCGCGAGATCACGAACAGCGGCGTGAACATCGCCGTCGGCACGCCCATCATGTGGTAGGACACGGCCGAGAACCAGTCCAGGTTGGGGAACATCTTCTTGATGTCCCACATGACCGTTTCGAGCCGCTCGGCGATGTCGAACTTGGTGCTCGACCCGGCCTGCAGCGACAGCGTGCGCGCCACTTCCTTGATCACCTTGTTGCGCGGGTCGCCGATGGTGTAGACCGGGTGGCCGAAGCCGATCACCACTTCCTTGTTGGCGACCCGGCTGCGGATGTCGGCCTCGGCCTCGTCGGCGTTCGCGTAGCGCTCCTGGATTTCCAGCGCGACCTCGTTGGCGCCGCCGTGCTTGGGCCCGCGCAGCGCGCCGATGGCCGCGGTGATGGCCGAGTGCATGTCCGATCCGGTGCCGGCCACCACCCGCGCGGTGAAGGTGGAAGCGTTGAACTCGTGTTCGGCGTACAGGATCAGCGAGGTGTGCATCGCCTTGACCCAGTCGTCGGGCGGGGTGCGCCCGTGCAGCAGGTGCAGGAAATGGCCGCCGATCGAGTCGTCGTCGGTCTCCACGTCGATGCGCTTGCCGTTGTGGCTGAAGTGGTACCAGTACAGCAGCATCGAGCCGAACGAGGCCATCAAGCGGTCGGCGATGGCGCGCGCGCCGGCGATGTTGTGGTCGTCCTTTTCCGGCATCACGCAGCCGAGGGTGGACACGCCGGTGCGCATCACATCCATCGGATGGCTGGACGCGGGCAACGCCTCGAGCGCCGCCTTGACCGCCTGCGGCAGCCCGCGCATCGCCTTCAGGCGCGTCTTGTAGGCCGTCAGCTCGGCCAGGTTGGGCAGTTTGCCGTGCACCAGCAGGTAGGCGATCTCCTCGAACTCGCAGCTGTCGGCCACGTCCAGGATATCGTAGCCGCGGTAGTGTAGGTCGTTGCCGGTCTTGCCGACCGAGCACAGGGCCGTGTTCCCGGCCGTGACGCCGGACAGCGCCACCGATTTCTTCGGTTTAAAGGCGGCGCCCTCGGGCGCCTTGATCGTGGTCTCTGCCATCTTGTCTCCGTCTGCGTGATTCATTTGGTGGTGGCTTTCGCCTGGGCGAACAGGGCGTCGAGCTTTTGCTCGTACTCGTGGTAGCCGAGGTAGTCGTACAGCTCCATGCGGCTCTGCATGGCCGGCACCACGCTTTTCTGGGTACCCTCGGCGCGCAGCGTCTTGTAGAAGTTCAGCGCCGCCGCGTTCATGGCGCGGTAGGCGCCGCAGCAGTAGAGCGCGATGTCGACCTTCCCCTGGCGCAGCTCGTCGAGGGTGTACAGCGGCGTGGAACCGAACTCGGTCAGGTTGGCCAGGATCGGCACCTTGACCGCGTCGCGGAACTGGGCGTACATCTCGAGCTTGGTGATCGCCTCCGGGAAGATCATGTCGGCGCCCGCCTCGACGTAGGCACAGGCGCGGTCGATGGCCGCGTTCAGGCCTTCCACCGCGAGCGAATCGGTGCGCGCCATGATCACGAACTGCTCGTCGTGGCGCGCGTCCACGGCGGCCTTGATGCGGTCGACCATCTCCTGGGTGCTCACCACCTCCTTGCCGGGCCGGTGGCCGCAGCGCTTGGCCGAAACCTGGTCTTCCATGTGCACGGCGGCGACGTCGGCGCGGATCATGTGGCGGATGGTGCGCGCGATATTGAAGGCGCCGCCCCAGCCGGTGTCGATGTCGACCAGCAACGGCAGGCCGCACACGTCGGTGATGCGCTGGGCGTCGGTGATGACGTCGTCCATGGTGCTGATGCCCAGGTCCGGCATGCCCAGCGAATTGGCGGCCACCCCGCCGCCGGACAGGTAGAGCGCCTTGTAGCCGGTCTGCTCGGCCATGCGCGCGGTGTAAGCGGTGATGGCGCCGACCACCTGCAACGGCGACTCTTCCCGCACCGCGCGGCGAAACAGCGCGCCTCTGGATTCCTTCATTCTTGTTCCCCTTTGAAAACTATGAGTTCGATCGATAGCGGACCTATCGCAAACGCCGTGCCACAGCGCATATGGCGCAATTGACGTGATAAATCAAGGGCTTGGAAAGACGCCCGCGCGCGCCGCACGTTTCAGTTTGAAACATTGAAACGCAGCTTGCGCTACAATGAAACATGGCCCATCCACCTCCCCCCGCCATCGACGCGCCCGACAAACCGGTCATCTGGACGGTGTCGGTGTCGCGCCTGGCCGATCTGCTGCGCGACATCACCCTCGAATACGACCACCTGGCCACGATCGAGCCCATCCATCTCGGCTTCGACGAGGCGGCGCGCCACATCCGCGAACGCATGGCCAGCGAACGCTGCGACGTGGTGATCGCGGCCGGCTCCAACGCCGCCTACCTGAAAGGCCGGGTGTCGGCGCCGGTGGCCGTGGCCAAGGCCAGCGGCTTCGACATGATGCAGGGCGCTGGCGCGCGCGCGCCGCGTCACCGAGCGCATCGGCATCATCACCTACCAGCCCCACCCCGAACTGGCCGAGTTCAGCGCCACCTTCGGCGTGCCGATCGCGCAGCGCACCTATGTCACCGAGGAGGACGCGCGGGCCCAGATCCAGGAACTGAAGGCGGCCGGGGTGGAAGCGATCGTCGGCGCCGGGCTGATCACCGACTTGGCCGTGGAGGCCGGGCTGACCGGCGTGTTCGTCTACTCGGCCGCCTCGATCCGCCAGGCCTTCGACGACGCGCTCGAGATGGCGCGCCTGACCCAGCTCGAATCGCACCGCGGCCGGCGCGCGCAGGTGGCCGACACCCTGCGCGCGCGCCACGGCCTGAACGACCTGCGCGGCGATTCGTCCGCCATGGAGCGGGTGCGCCAGGCGGTGGTGCTGTACGCGCGCTCGCCGGCCACGGTGCTGATCCAGGGCGAGACCGGCAGCGGCAAGGAGCTGGCGGCCCAGGCCATCCATCGCGAGGCGCCGCGCAGCTTGGGCGCCAACCGCCCCTTCGTGGCCATCAACTGCGGCGCGGTGGCCGAGTCGCTGCTCGAATCGGAGCTGTTCGGCCACGAGGAAGGCGCCTTCACCGGCGCGCGCCGCGGCGGCCACGCCGGCCTGTTCGAGGCGGCCAACCACGGCACCCTGTTCCTCGACGAGATCGGCGAAATGCCGCTGGCGCTGCAGACGCGCCTGTTGCGGGTGCTGGAGGAACGCGAGGTGGTGCGGGTCGGCGGCACGCGCCCGGTCGCCATCCATGTGCGCGTGATCAGCGCCACCCATTGCGATCTGGAGGCGCGGGTGCGCGACGGGCGTTTTCGGGCCGACCTGTTCTACCGCCTGGCGGTGCTGCGCCTGGCGCTGCCGCCGCTGCGCGAGCGCGCGCTGGACGTGGTGGCGCTGGCCGAGTGGTCGCTCAAGAATGCGCTGGCGGCGCTGGGCGCGCGCGCCCATCCCAACCTGCGCGCCGAGCTGCGCACCTGCGCCCCGCTGCTGGAGCGCTACGGCTGGCCGGGCAATGTGCGCGAACTGCGCAACCTGATGGAGCGGGTGGCGCTGTTCCTGGCGGCCGAACCCCTGCAGGCCTTGACCCCGGCCTTCGTGCTCGGGGTGGCGCCGGAACTGGGCGCCGCGCGCCCGCCCGCGCCGGCCCACAACGAGTCTGCGGCCGAGGTGCTGAGCCGCTTCGGCGGGCGGCGCGACGAGGCCGCCGCCTATCTCGGCATCAGCCGCACCACGCTGTGGCGGCGCCTGCGCGAAACCTGATGCCGGTTTGCGCAAATCGACACAAGCGCAAAAAAACGGGACATAGAATCACTGCTTTCCTTGATCTGAGGGCGCCCACCACGGCCGCCCACTTTCCACCGGCCACGTCGCTCACAAGGCGCGCCGATCCGGTTCCGGAGGCTTCATGTCCACCGCAACGCCGCAGCGCCCACCCGCGCTGTTTTCCCTCATCGGCAACACCCCGCTGCTCGAAGTGACCCGCATCGACACCGGCCTGTGCCGGCTGTTCCTCAAGCTCGAATGCCAGAATCCCGGCGGTTCCATCAAGGACCGCATCGGCCGCGCCATGATCGAGGCGGCAGAAGCCGACGGCTGCCTGACGCGCCACCCTGATCGACGACGGCCGCACGCTGACGCTGCGGGCGGGCGACGTCGCCGGCGTCCCGTGTTCGGCGCGCGCGCGGCGCGGATGACCTTGCAGTGCTAGCCAGGCCGGCCGGGGGCCGGCAGCGCGATGGGATCGCGTAGGCGTACGATTTGCTGGACGCCGTCGTCATCCATGATCATCACGCTGTTCAGGTTGACGCCATCGTGGTCGACGAACACTTCGCGCGGATGGGGAATCGTGTGATCCCAGCCCTCGAGCAGCACTTCCAGGATGTCGCTCTTGGGGTCGTAGACGATGCCGGCGAAGGGAGCGTACTCGGACTCCGACTGCGCGCCGATGTTGAGCGCGTTCACGGCGATTTCCGCCTGCTTGCCCGGCAGTACCTTGGCCAGTGCGTCGAAATAGCCCTGCCAGTGTGCTTTTTCCAGTTTTTCCGTCGACATATCGATGCTCCCCTTTGGTAAGCCGCTTCGCTAGAAGCGTGCAAGCGTCCGTGCGAGCGCACGTATGCAAGCCGGTCCATGCGCCGCTTGACGCGCGCGCTAGCGACCCGCACCTCTATTGGACCGCCCGGCAGCCGGGAAATTCCACTCACCCTGGACGAAAAAAAGCCCGCATCGCGCGGGCTTTTTGGACTATTCGATTTCCACCGTTTCGGGCGGCGCCGAGGGCGCCGCGTCGGACTCGGGGAAGTCGAGGATGACGCTGTCTTTCTCGTCCAGGTCGACCGTGACGCGCCCGCCGTTGACCAGGCGGCCAAACAGCAGCTCGTCGGCCAGCGCCTTGCGGATCATGTCCTGGATCAGGCGTGCCATCGGCCGTGCTCCCATTTGCGGATCGAAGCCTTTCTTCGAGAGGAACTTGCGCAGCCTCTCGGTGAAGATCGCCTCGACCTTCTTCTCGTGCAACTGTTCTTCCAGCTGCATCAGGAACTTGTCGACCACGCGCAGGATGATTTCCTCGTCCAGCGCGCGGAAGCTGATTGTCGCGTCGATCCGGTTACGGAACTCCGGCGTGAACATGCGCTTGATGTCGGCCATCTCGTCGCCGGCCGCCTTGGAGTCGGTGAAGCCCATCGAGCGCTTGGTCAGGCTCTCGGCGCCCGCGTTGGTGGTCATGATGATGATCACGTTGCGGAAGTCGGCCTTGCGTCCGTTGTTGTCGGTCAAGGTGCCATGGTCCATCACCTGCAGCAGGATGTTGAAAATATCCGGATGCGCTTTCTCGATCTCGTCGAGCAGCA
>DIZW01000074.1:5937-8794 GCA_002428015.1 Oxalobacteraceae bacterium UBA6018
TCGATCTCGTCGAGCAGCAGCACCGCGTGCGGCTTCTTGGTGATGGCCTCGGTCAGCAAACCACCCTGGTCGAAGCCCACGTAGCCCGGCGGCGCGCCGATCAGACGGCTGACGGCGTGGCGCTCCATGTATTCCGACATGTCGAAACGGATCAGCTCGATGCCGAGGATGAAGGCCAGCTGCTTGGCCACCTCGGTCTTGCCGACGCCGGTAGGACCGGAGAACAGGAAGGAGCCGATCGGCTTGTCGGTCTTGCCCAGGCCGGCGCGGGCCATCTTGATCGCCGACGACAGCGCGTCGATGGCGGGATCCTGGCCGAACACCACGTTGCGCAGATCGCGGTCGATGGTCTGCAGCTTGCTGCGGTCGTCCTGGTTGACGGTCTGCGGCGGGATGCGCGCGATCTTGGCGATGATATCCTCGATCTCGGTCTTGCCGATGGTTTTCTTCTGCTTGGACTTGGGCAGGATGCGTTGCGCCGCGCCCGCTTCGTCGATCACGTCGATGGCCTTGTCGGGCAGGTGGCGGTCGTTGATGAAGCGCGCCGCCAGCTCGGCCGCGGTCGACAGCGCCGAGGCCGAATACTTGACCCCGTGGTGCTCCTCGAAGCGCGACTTGAGCCCGCGCAGGATCTGCACGGTCTGCTCGACGGTCGGCTCGTTCACGTCGACCTTCTGGAAGCGCCGCGACAGGGCGTGGTCTTTCTCGAACACGCCGCGGAACTCCGTGTAGGTGGTCGCGCCCACGCACTTGAGCTGGCCGTTGGCCAGCGCCGGCTTGAGCAGGTTCGACGCGTCCAGGGTGCCGCCCGAGGCCGAGCCGGCCCCGATGATGGTGTGGATCTCGTCGATGAACAGGATGCCGTGCGGGGTTTCCTTCAATTGCTTGAGGACCGCCTTGAGGCGCTGTTCGAAGTCGCCGCGGTACTTGGTGCCGGCCAGCAGCGCGCCCATGTCGAGCGAATACACGACGGCGTTGTGCAGGATCTCGGGCACTTCTTCCTGGGTGATGCGCCAGGCCAGGCCCTCGGCGATGGCCGTCTTGCCCACGCCGGCCTCGCCGACGAGCAGCGGATTGTTCTTGCGGCGGCGGCACAGGATCTGGATCACGCGGTCGACCTCGTCCTCGCGCCCGATCAGGGGATCGATCTTGCCTTCGGCGGCGGCCTTGTTCAGGTTCTGGGTGAACTGGTCGAGCGGGCTTTCCTTGGCCTGACCTTCGACCTGGGTTTCTTCCACGCCTTCCGAGGTCTTCTGGGCGTCGGCCTGCTGGTCCTTGCGCACCCCGTGCGAGATGAAGTTGACCACGTCCAGGCGCGTCACGCCCTGCTGGTGCAGGTAGTAGACGGCGTGCGAATCCTTCTCGCCGAAGATGGCCACGAGCACGTTGGCGCCGGTGACTTCCTTCTTGCCGTTCGAGGCCGACTGCACGTGCATGATGGCACGCTGGATCACGCGCTGGAAGCCAAGCGTCGGCTGGGTGTCCACCTCGCCCGTGCCGGGCACGGTGGGGGTGTTGTCGCCGATGAAGTTGGTCAAGGTCTTGCGCAGGTCTTCGATGTTGACCGCGCAGGCGCGCAGCACTTCGGCGGCCGACGGGTTGTCGAGAAGAGCCAGCAGCAGATGCTCAACGGTGATGAATTCATGCCGTGCTTGCCGTGCTTCGACAAAGGCCATGTGTAAAGAGACTTCCAATTCCTGCGCAATCATACTTCCTCCATCACGCACTGCAGGGGGTGCCCCGCCTTGCGCGCATGCGTTAATACAAACTCCACTTTGGTACACGCTATATCTTTGGAAAACACGCCACACACTCCCTTGCCATGGCGATGAACGGATAGCATGATCTGCGTCGCCGTCTCACGATCCTTGTTGAAGTACTCCTGAATGATGGCCACCACGAACTCCATCGGGGTATAGTCGTCATTGAGCAGCGCCACCTGGTAGAGCGGCGGCGGCTTGACGGTCTGACGCTCCAACAGTTGTTCGGTATCTTGCTTGGTTGCCATACGCTTATTCTAATGCCTTCAATGTTGATGCAATGTGTAAATAATCAGGGCATTTACATTTGTTTTCCATCTTACGCGTTTTCCGATCAATGCGCAGATGGCGACCCGATTCGGGAAATCAAGAGTTGCTTTTACGCAGAGTGTGGAAAAAATGACAATCGCGAATCAAAACCGCTTGACTTGTAAATTTTTTCAACCAACAATGCGGTTATCGACTTGTTCTTATGTACTTGTTGATAAGAAGTGAGCAGGCTGAGGAGGGGGCAGAAGCTTCTTGCTTTTATGGCTCGTGTGATTGGTATCTTATTTGAAAGTTCTTTTATGGCAACAGGTACAGTTAAGTGGTTCAATGATTCCAAAGGTTTTGGCTTCATCACTCCAGATGACGGCGGCGAAGATCTGTTCGCGCACTTCTCCGCAATCAACATGAACGGTTTCAAGACCCTCAAAGAAGGTCAAAAAGTTCAATTCGAAGTCACGCAAGGCCCTAAAGGCAAGCAAGCTTCCAACATCCAGGCTGGTTAAGCTGCACAAGATGTAGAAACCCCGCTGTCAGCAGCGGGGTTTTTTTTCGCCTGTCGCCCGCCACGCCGGGCCCGCCCCAGATAAAAAGCCCCGCCTCTGGCGAGGTCGGGGCTCTGTTGGCGGCGCCGCGCGGCGCCGCGAACGCCAGCAGGCGTGTTACATGTTTTCGATCATTACGTCGCCGAAACCGGAGCACGAGACCTGGGTCGCGCCTTCCATCAGACGGGCGAAGTCGTAGGTGACCTTCTTGGACGCGATCGACTTCTGCATCGAGGAGATGATCAGGTCGGCCGCTTCGGTCCAGCCCATGTGGCGCAGCATCAT
>DIZW01000084.1:0-206 GCA_002428015.1 Oxalobacteraceae bacterium UBA6018
TCGCGCGCCACCCGCGTCACTTCGGAGGCGAACGAGCGCAGCTGGTCCACCATCACGTTGATCGTGTCCTTCAACTGCAGGATCTCGCCGCGCACGTCCACCGTGATCTTCTTGGACAGGTCGCCGTTGGCCACCGCCGTGGTCACCTCGGCGATGTTACGCACCTGCGAAGTCAGGTTGCCGGCCATCGAGTTGACCGAGTCGGT
>DIZW01000084.1:513-6273 GCA_002428015.1 Oxalobacteraceae bacterium UBA6018
TCGCGCGCCACCCGCGTCACCTCCGACGAGAACGAGGACAACTGCTCGACCATGGTGTTGGCGGTGGTGGCCGCGCGCAGGTACTGGCCCTTGAGCGGATGGCCGTCCACCTCCAGCGCCATGGTCTGCGACAGGTCGCCCTTGGCCACCGCGCCGATCACGCGCGCCATCTCCGTGGTCGGGCGCACCAGGTCGTCAATCAGGGTGTTGACCGAGCTGATGATGGTGGCCCAGCCGCCCACCACGTTCGGCACCGAGGCGCGCTGGGCCAGGCGGCCTTCGCGGCCCACCACGCGCGACACGTCCGTCACGGCGCGCACCATCTTTTCCTTGGTCTCGATGATGTCGTTGAGGGTGTCGGCGATCTTGCCCGAGATGCCGCTCCAGTCGGACGGCATGCGCGCGGTGAAGTCGCCTTTTTTGAGCGCCATCAGCGTGGCGAGCAGGAGCTTGATGTCGAGCTCTTCGGCCAGTTCGGTCATGTTGTTCATCGGCGTGATCCTCGTTGTTTGGGAGTGATAGTGGTGGTTTGAACGGCGTCGCCGCCGTTCATGGTCAAGTCCTGCGGGCCGGCCGCGGCCAGCAGCGGCAGCAGGGCCGCCGCCGCCAGCGGATCGCTGAACAGGGCGCCCTGGAACTGGTCGCAGCCCAGGCCGGCCAGCACCGCGAGCTGGTCCTCGGTGTCGACGCCCTGGGCCAGCACCTGCATGCCGAGCGCGCGTCCCAGGTGCACGATGGCGGCGGCCATGTCGGTGCCGCCGTCGATGCCGATGGCGCGCACGAAGGCCGGGTCCAGCTTGAGCAGGGCGAACGGCAGCGCCTTGAGCGTGGCCAGGGCCGCGCCGGCGCTGCCGAAGTCGTCCACCGCCAGACGCACCCCGCCGGCGTGCAGCCGGCGCAGCTCGTCGGCGCGCTCGGGCGCGCCCACCAGCAGGCATTCGGGGATCTCCAGTTCCAGCTGGCCGGGCCCGAGCTTGCGCAGCGCGGCCTGGTCCAGCAGGCGCGCTGCCAGCCCGTCCGGCAACTGGGTCAGCGCCAGGTCCAGCGACAGGGTGATGCGCGGCAGGCGCAGCGCCGAGTCGCGCCACAGGGCCAGCTGGTCGCAGGCCTGGCCCAGCGCCCACTGGCTGATCTGCTCGAGCAGGGCGTGCTCGGCCAGGTCGTGCAGGTAGGGGGCGGCGGCCACCAGACCGTCGCCCGGATGGCGCCAGTACAGCAGCGCCTCGACGCCGCACAGGGTGCGCGCCGGCAGCGCGGCCTTGGGCTGGAAGTGCAGCTCGAACTCGTTGTTGGCCAGCGCCTGGGTCAGCGCCGCGATGCGCTGCGCGCGCTCGGTTTCGAGCGCGTTGAGTTCTTCGCGGAAGAACTCGATGCTGCCGCGCTGGCGCTGCTTGGCGTGGTACATGGCGGTGTCGGCGTTCCTCATCAGCTGCGCCGCGCTGGCCGCGTCTTGCGGGTACAGGCCGATGCCGATCGAGGTCGAGGTATGGATGCGGTGGCCGTCGATGTCGAACGGGCGCGCGTGCGCCTGCTCGATCTTGCGCGCCACCCGGGCCGCGTTGGCGGCCGCGCCGCGCCCCTCGAGCAGCACCACGAACTCGTCGCCGCCCAGGCGTGCCACCACGTCCGAGACGCGCACGGCGGCCAGCAGGCGCGCCGCGACCTGGCGCAGCAGCTCGTCGCCGACTTCGTGGCCGAGCGTGTCGTTGATCGTCTTGAAGCGGTCCAGGTCCAGGAACAGTACGGCGAATTCGCCCTGGTGACGGTCGGCGTAGGCGACGGCGTGTTCCAGCTGCTGGATCAGCGCGCGCCGGTTGACCAGGTTGGTCAATGGATCGCGGATCGACAGCGCGCGGGCACGTTCCTCGGCGCCCTTGCGCTCGGCCACCTCCTGGGCCAGCTCGCGGTTGATGCGTTCCAGGTCCTGCATGCGCTGCACGCGCAGGTCCTGGTTCAGACGCGCCAGCTCCTCGGTTTTGGCCTGCAGTTCGAGGTTCTTCTTGGTCAGCTCGACGAACACCGCCACCTTGGTCTGCAGCACCTGCGGGATCACCGGCGTGAACAGATAGTCGGCCGCGCCTTTCTGGTAGGCCTTCAGGCGGTACATCTCGTCGGCGTAGTAGGCGGTGATGAAGATGATCGGCACCCGGCTCGAACGCGGGTGCGAGTGGATCGCCTCGGCCGTCTCGAAGCCGTCCATGCCCGGCATGTTGACGTCCAGCAGAATGACCGCGAATTCGTGGGTGAGCACCTGGCGCAGCGCTTCGTGTCCGGAGTGGGCCGTGATGAGCGCGTACTCGCGGCCTTCGCTCGTGCCCAGCAGCAGGCTTTCGAGCGCGAACAGGCTCGCAGCGTCATCGTTGACTAATAGGACGTTTGGAATCTGCACTCTGGTACGACGCTCGTGTGAGGTTGGCCTGCCGTTGGGTTTGCTTCTTGTGGTTGAGTAAAAAGATACGCTAGTGCGTCCGCCAGTCAAGCGAAAACGCTTCACTCCAGACAAGTTAGCCGCGCTGACCATTTTAACTATTTCTCAAAAGAATGCGCACGACCGTGGAGCGTACCGCAGGGCAAATTCCCGCGACGCACGATTAGGCGGGGGATACAACGCGCGTTGTTATTGTGCAACAAAATCGCCGGCTTCTCCGGGGATTTCCGGTGACTGCGCGGGGAAATCTTATCTATGGGAATGAAACGTACTTTTTGTTTTCTCAATACTTGTATCAAGTCCTACAATAGTGCCTAATCGTTAAGTTATTAGTAATAGTTGGTATTAATGGGGGCGGCGCGCGCCGGGCCGCGATGTATCAGGGAGCGAAAATCATGATAGATGTCGGGAAAATGATGTCGCTCTTTAGCAGCGAGGACGAGCAAGCCTGGAGCGCGTCCTTGTTCGGGCTGGCGCGCCACCATGGCTTCGACCAGGTGCTGTACGGCGCCGTGCCGTCCAGGAACAGCAAGCTGGAGACTGCCTTCCTCGCCAGTAACTACCCGTCCGCCTGGCGCGTCCATTACGACGCCGAGCGCCTAGCCTATGTCGACCCGACGGTGGCCCATTGCCAGAATAGTTCGATGGCGGTGGTGTGGGAGCCCGAGACCTTCGGTACGCCAGCCCAGCGCCAGATGTACGAGGAGGCGTGCGGCCATGGAATCCGCTCCGGCATCACCTTGCCGGTGCACGGGCCCAACGGCGAATTTGGCGTGCTCAGCTTCGCCTCCGACGCGCCGCCCGACGACGGTTTCGCCAGCGCGGTGCAGCACAGCCTGCCGGCGTTGTCGATGATCCGCGATTACGCGTTTGCCTCGTCGCTGCGCTTCCTGACCCCGCGCGTCGGGCAGGAGGAAGCGCCGCGGCTGACCCGGCGCGAGCTCGAGGTGCTCAAATGGGTGATGGTCGGTAAGTCCTCCTGGGAAATATCAAAAATCACACGTTGTTCGGAGGCGACGGTGAACTTCCACATCGGCAACGTCCGGCAGAAGTTCAACGTCAACACGCGCCAGCAGGCTCTGGTCAAGGCCATCACCATGGGCATTCTTACCCCGGAAGATCCCCATCGCTGAGGCGCCCCTTGACATACAACCTGACCAGGATCGCCACCGGCGCCGGAATGCCCAGGCCGGTCTCGAAGCGGCTGCCGCTGGACTGGGTCACGCCGAAGCGGCCCCAGAACTTTTCCTGGCTCTCGCGCTTGGCGATGCGAAAGCGTTTGAGCTCGCCATGGGGTGTCGTCGGCGCGGCGTGGTCAGGCGTGCCCGGCGCGGACCCAAGGGCGGGAGCGCTCGCGATGGCGTCGCGGTTGAAAGTGTCGTCATCAGAAGGCATGGCATTCCTCGCACATAAAAATTGCAGTATTCCACTCAGCTGTTTCGCTAGCCACCTAGCAACTCTAATAGTTATGTTCCTGTTAATTTTGCATGAATATTTATGCAGGCTGCATACATCCATCACACGAGGGGAAACGACATGACACTGAGCATTCGTATTGCTGCGCGGCGCGATTTCAGGTCGCGCGACCTGTGGGAAATGCACACCTTGCGCGCCAAGGTATTCAAGGACCGGCTCGGCTGGGAAGTGCCGATCCTGAGCGGCATGGAGATCGACGGCTATGACGCGCTCGAGCCGCTTTACATGCTCATCCGCGCGCCCGGCGAGGGCGCCCTGATCGGCTGCTGGCGCCTGCTGCCGACCGAAGGGCCGTACATGCTCAAGGACTCGTTCAGCGCGCTGCTGCACGGCCAGCCGGCGCCCAGCCACGCGCGCATCTGGGAGCTCTCGCGCTTCGCCATCGAGACCGACTGCCGGCCCGGCTACGGCTTCTCCGACATCGCCATGACCTCGATCGCCCGCATCATCAGCTACGGCCACCACGCCGGCATCGACGAATACGTCACCGTCACCACCACCGCGATTGAACGGCTGCTGCGCCGCTCCGGCGTGCTGACGCGGCGCTTTGGCGAGCCCCTGCAGATCGGCGTCGAGAAGGCGGTGGCCCTGTACGTCGACGTGGCCGGCAGCTACGCCAACCTGTGCGAGGCGCGCCTGGCCTCGTGAGCGTCAGCGGGCTGGGGGCGGCGTATCGCGCTGGGCGATGCGCGCGGCCAGGTTGCGCCAGTTCGGCAGCGCCGCGTTGAGCTGGACCAGGGCCGAGGCGCCGCAGCCCGGCGCGGCCAGCACCGCCTGGTTCAACTTGCCCAGCTGCGCCTGCAGCGCCAGCGCGCCCGACAAGGCCGCGTTGATGCCCGCGCTCATGCGGTCCACGCCGGCCAGGTAGGACGACAGGGTCGGCAGCAACTGCTGCAGATAGTGGGCGTCGCGCATCGTCGCGGCCTGGTCGGCGCGGATCTGGTCGAGCTGGCGGCGTGCGCTGTCCAAGGCGGCGTTGTGGCCGGCGATCTCCCGGCGCAGCAGTTCGGCGTGCGCCCCCAGCGGCCAGTGGCCATGCAGGCGCGCGCGCGCCTCGTCGATGCGCGCCTGCATGGTGTGGACCTGCTGGGCCAGCACGAACGCGTGCACGTGGTCGGCCTGCAGGCGCTGGGTCACCAGCACGGTATCGTTCTCCAGGTCGGCCGAGGCGGCCGCCATCTGCGCCAGGTAGGTACCGAAGTCGGCGTTGATCGCGTCGAGCGCGTGGATCGGCACGTTCAGGCGCCCGATCAAGCCCTCGATCACGCGCGCCGCGTCGGCGCAGGCGCGCAGGCTGCCGTCGCCCATGCGCTCGAGCGCCGCCGCCAAGCGCGGCGCGTCCTCGCCGGTCAGCGCCTCGCCGCAGGAGCGCAGCTCGGCCAGCGCCGCCATCAGCGCGGCGCGGCTGCGCTCGGGCCAGGCGCGCGCCAGCGCCTGCACCATGCCGATGTACTGGCCCAACACGGGGCGGCTGCCGGCCGCGCGCGCCGGCTGGGCGTCCACGCTGGCCGAGATGGCGTCGATATCGCCGATCTGCGACAGGATCACGCCCACGCCCATCCCGATGGCGCCGGTCCAGAACGCGCTCTCGCCGAAAAAGCGCCGATTAGCGCCCTTGGACCGCTGCGGCCGGTCCCGCAGCGCTGCCAGGAACGTGACGTTCGGTGTAGTCATGGTGCCATCCTGGGTCGGGTGAACGGGGCAGGGCCCGCTGCCAGGCCCATGCGGACCATTTAAAACCCGCGCAGGCAGCGCCGATAGCTGGCAGGACTGCTAGGGAAGCACTGATTTATTCTGGCGGATGAAATTGGCCAAGGGAAAAATGTACGCTGCAAGGCGCAAACCGCAGTCATACC
>DIZW01000084.1:6336-17199 GCA_002428015.1 Oxalobacteraceae bacterium UBA6018
TGAATAAATCAGTGCTTCCCTAGGTCCGGCGTCTGCCTATGCGCTTCAGCTTCGCCGGTGCAGCCCCAGCGGCTCGTCCGGTTGGGCTATGCGCGTCGGCAGCGCCAATGGCCCATCATTCGCCCATCATAGGTATCGCGACGGGCGCCTTTGGCCGAACAAAAATGGGGTCGGAGGCGACAAGCGGACACGAGCTCATCCGGTAAATTGACGAGTCCGTGTCCGATTTACGGCTGCCCCCCGGCCTAAGTATCGCGAAAGTCGAATCGCGCCGAACAAAAATGGGGTCGGAGGCGACAAGCGGACACGAGCTCATCCGATTAATTGATGAGTTCGTGTCCGCTTGTCGCCTCCGACCCCCAGGCGGGACACGGGCTCATCCGGTTAATTGATGAGTTCGTGTCCACTTGTCGCCTCCGACCCCCAGGCGGGACACGGGCTCATCCGGTGAATTGATGAGTTCGTGTCCACTTGTCGCCTCCGACCCCCACGCAGGACACGGGCTCATCCGGTCAATCGACGGCGAGGACAACGCGCTCTTGCGCATCAGGGCGCGGCCGTTCAGCTCGATGCCGGGGCGCCCAGTTGCGCCCACAAAAACGCGTAGGTCAGCGCCCACATGCGGGCTTGCTGGCCGTTGTTGGCCGCGCCGGCGTGCCCGCCCTCCGTGTTTTCCCAGTACAGCACGTCGTGGCCTTGCGCCTGCATCAGGGCCACCATCTTGCGCGCATGGGCAGGATGGACCCGGTCGTCGCGGGTGGAGGTGGTGAACAACACGCGCGGATAGGTCTGGTCCGCGTGGATGTTGTGATACGGCGAGTATTTGCCGATGAACTCCCATTCCTCGGCCAGGTCGGGATCGCCATATTCGTCCATCCACGATGCCCCCGCCAACAACTTGTGGTATCGGCGCATATCGAGCAGGGGCACTTGGCAGACCACCGCCTGGAACAATTCCGGGCGCTGGGCCATGACGGCCCCGACCAGCAGGCCGCCATTGCTGCCGCCCATGATGCCCAGATGGCGAGCGCTGGCGATGCCGCGCGCGGCCAGGTCCTCGGCCACGGCGATGAAGTCGTCGTAGGCGCGCTGGCGGTGCTGCTTGAGGGCGGCCTGGTGCCAGCGCGGGCCGAATTCGCCGCCGCCGCGGATGTTGGCCAGCACATACACGCCGCCCGGCGCCAGCCAGGCGGCGCCGGTCACGCCGCTGTAGTAGGGGGTGAGCGCGATTTCGAAGCCGCCGTAGCCGTACAGCAGGGTCGGATTGCCGCCGTCGAGCCGGGTGCCGTTGGCCATCACGACGAAATAGGGGACGGCGGTGCCGTCGCGCGAGCGCGCGTGATGCTGCGCCACCGTGAAGGCGCTGGCGTCGAAAAACGCCGGCATGGCCTTGCACACGGCGCGTTCGTCGCTGCCGGCCTGGCCCAGGTACAGCGTGGTGGGGGTGAGGAAGTCGCTGACAGTGAGGAAATACTGGTCCGATTGGTAAGGGTCGACGGCGCTCACACCGAGCGCGCCGAAGGCCGGCGTGGTGACCTCGCGGCGTTGCCATTGACCGTCCGCGTGGCGCAGTTCGACGATGCGGTTGCGCACCTTGTCGAGCAGGTTGAGCAGCAACGCCCCACGCGTCATGGTGACGCTCTCGAGCGAACTGGTCGCGCTCGGCGAAAACAGTACCGCAAAGTCGCGCGCGCCGTCCAGGAAGGCGGAGAAGCCGGTCGCCAGCAGCGCGCCGGCCGGGTGGGTGACGCCGGCCACCTGCCAGTCCGAGCGCAGTTCGATCAGGAGCTGGTCGCGCACCGTGTAGGCGTCGGCGTCGTCCGGCTTGTCGATCTTGATCAGCTGGTCGCCGTCGCGCAAGTACAACTCGTTTGTATAGAAACCGCGCTGGCGTTCGACGAATTCGTGCTCGTAGCCGGGCGTGAAATCCTTGTAGGCGGACGCGCTCAGGTCGTCGGGGTCCGCCTCGAACAGCAGGCGCGCCGCGTCGAGCGCGGTGCCGCGGCGCCAAAGTTTCACCAGGCGGGGGTAGCCGGAGCTGGTCATGCTGCCGGGACCGAAATCGGTGGCCACGGCGAGCGTGTCGTGGTCGATCCAGCTGGCACCGCCCTTGGCCTCGGGCAGCGCGAAGCCGCCGGCGACGAAGGCGCGCGCGCCGGCGTCGAATTCGCGCACCACGTGCGCGTCGCCGCCGCCGCGCGAGAGCGAGAGCAGGCAGCGCTGGCCGGCCGGCGGCAGCCAGGTAGCGCCGCCCCAGACCCAGTTCTCGTTCTCGTCGCGGCCCAGCTGGTCAAGGTCGAGCACGGTTTCCCAGGCGGGTTCGTCGCGCAGGTACTGCTCCGGGGTGGTGCGCCGCCAGATGCCGCGCTCGTGCCCGGCGTCACGCCAGAAATTGTAGTAGTAGCCGCCGTGGCAAGTGACATACGCGATGCGGGCCGGGTCGTCCAGAATGCCTTGCAGGCGGGCGCGCAAGGGCGCGAAGCGGGGCAGCGCTTCGAGCTCGGCCTGGGCGTGCGCATTGCGCGCGCCGACCCAGGCCAGCGCCTGCGCGCCACCCACATCCTCCAGCCATGCATGCGGGTCGCTGGCGGCCGTGCCTTGGTCAAACACGACGTCCGTTGCCGATTCTTTCATGTGTGCAGTCTCTTTCCAGGGAACGTCCCCGTCGTTTCGTTGGCGAATAATAACAATAAGACCGTGCGCCCGTTTCGCACGCATCGCTACACGCGGCGGCGGATTTTAATAGTATGCTGCTCACAGGGAAGGATTTTCCGACGGCATCAGAAGAAAACGGAAGCGGGGCGATGGCGCAAGCAATCACGCACGGCATGGGGGACGGCGGGGCAGGGCGGGCGACCTCGCGCAGGACGCTGTGGGGCGCCGGCCTGGCGCTTTCGGCGCTGGTCGGCGCCACCTGCTACCTCGGCGCGGCAAAGCTGGTGCGCGCCGATGCCCGCCAGCGCTTCGAGGCGATCGGGCGCAGCGCCCAGTACAGCCTGGGCGCCCGCCTGAAGTCCTACACCGACGTGCTGCAGTCGTTGGTGGCCTTGTTCGACAGCGCCGGGCCGGTCTCGCGCGCCCAGTTCCACCGCTACGTCGCGGGACTGGACGTGGCGCACCGCTTCCCGGCCATCGAAGCGGTCAGCTTCGCGCGCCACCTGGGCGACGCCGAACGCGACGATTTCGAGCGCGCCGTGCGCACCGACGGCTTTCCAGGCTTCGCCATCGCGCCGGCCGGGCGCCGCCCCGAGTACACCGTGCTGACCTACCTGGAGCCGTTCGACAGCAACCGCGAGCGCTTCGGGCATGACATCGGCGCGCGCGCGCCGCAGGCGGCGGCGCTGGCCAGCGCGCGCGACAGCGGCAGCATCGGCGCGAGCGGCATTCCCATCATGGTGGGCGCGCCGGTGCCGCACATGGCGATGGGGATGCGCATGCCGGTGTATCGCAGCGGCGCCGTGCTGGACGGGGTGGCCGCGCGCCGCGCCGCCTATATCGGTTCGGTCGGCGTCGGCTTTTCGGTGCCGGCGCTGGTGCGCGACGCGCTCGCGGAGATCGCGCTGCACGGCGCTCAGCTGGCCCTGTACTTCGACCCCACGCCGGCCGACAACCCGGCGCGGCTGTCCATCGCCGCCGACGACCGCCTGCTCTACAGCGACGGCGGCGCGGCGCGGCAGGCGCGCGCGCGCGGCGGCGAAGGCTGGATCGAGACCGTGCTGCCGCTCGATTACAACGGCAAGCTGTGGAAGGCGCGCCTGCGCATCCGCGAGGCCGACCTGTACAGCGGCGTGGACCAGCTGCTGCCGCTGGTGGCGCTGGTGACCGGGTTCGGCGCCAGCATGCTGATGTGCGCCCTGTTCCTGACCCTGTACTGGTCGCGCCGCGCCGCCATCGAGCAGCGCGTGCTGCTCGATTCGGTGCTCGACAGCGTGGACGCGCACGTGTCCATGCAGGACCGCGAGCGGCGCTACCTGTATGTCAACGCGCGTGGCGCCGAGGCGATGGGCCTGCCGCCGGAGCGCATCGTGGGACGGCGCGACCGCGACCTGCTGCCGCGCGCCGCCGCCGACGCCGGCTGGGAGCAGGCCGAGGCGGTGTTCCGCGCCGGCGCGCGCGCCGCCTCCCAGGTCGAGCACACCCAGCGCGACGGCCAGGTGCGCCAGCTATGGACCGTCAAGGCGCCGGTCATGCTCGATGGCCAGGTGGTCGCCGTGCTCGGCCTGTCGACCGACATCACCGAGCTGCACCAGCTCAAGGCGCAGGCCGACGCCGCCAACCAGGCCAAGAGCAACTTCCTGTCCAATATGAGCCACGAGATCCGCACGCCGATGAACAGCATCATCGGCATGTCGCACCTGGCGCTCAAGACCGTGGCCAATCCCAAACAGCGCGACTATCTCGAAAAGATCTACCACGCCAGCCAGCACCTGCTGGGCATCATCAACGATATCCTCGACTTTTCCAAGATCGAGGCAGGCAAGCTGGAACTGGAGATGCTCGATTTCGGGCTCGAGGCCTTGATGCAGAACGTGGTCAGCCAGCTGGCCGACGCCGCAGCCGGCAAGGGGCTGGCGCTGGCCTACGAGATCGCGCCCGGCCTGGCGCGCCAGTTGCGCGGCGATCCTCTGCGGCTCGAACAGGGGCTGCTCAACTTCACCGCCAACGCCGTCAAGTTCTCCGAGCGCGGCGGCATCATGCTGCGCGCGCTGGCGCAGGAGGCGGGCGAGGGCAGCGTGCTGGCGCGGTTCGAGGTGCGCGACACCGGCATCGGCATGAGCGCGGCCGAAGTGGGGGAGCTGTTCAAGTCCTTCCACCAGGCCGATCCATCGACCACGCGCAGGTACGGCGGCACCGGGCTGGGACTGGTGATCAGCAAGCAGCTGGCCGAGCTGATGGGCGGCGCCGTGGGCGTCGAGAGCGTGCAGGGCAAGGGCAGCACCTTCTGGTTCACGGCGCGCCTTGGCCATGCGCTCAACTTCCTGCCGCCCGGAGCCGATGAGATCGCGCCGGAGGTGCTGGCCCAGCTGAGCGGGGCCCATATCCTGCTGGTGGAGGACAACCTGTTCAGCCAGCAGGTGGGCAAGGAGCTGCTGGAGGACGTCAACGCCACCGTCATCGTGGCCAGCAACGGGCGCGAGGCGATCGAATGGATGCGCAAGCAGCGCTTCGACTGCGTGCTGATGGACGTGCAGATGCCGGTGATGGACGGTTTCGAGACCACCCGCATGATCCGCGCCGACCCGCGCCTGCGCGAGGCGGTGGTGGTGGCGATGACGGCCAACGCCGGGCGCCTGGACCAGCAGCGCTGCATCGAGGCCGGCATGGACGAATTCATCACCAAGCCGATCGCCCCGCGCCTGCTGTTCGAGACCATCGCGCGTTGGATGGGGCGGCGTCCCGCGTGCGAGCGGCGCCGGCGCAGCCCGCACGGCGGCGGGGTGGCTGGCCAGGCCGGGCCGCCCGGAGCGGTGTCGGCGGACCAGGGCATGCTCGACCTGGGCGCCTTGTCGAGTACCTTCGGCGGCAATCCGGCCAAGATGCGCAAATACGCCTTCCTGTTCCTCGACGCGGCGCGCGACGGCCTGCGCGAGCTCGACGAGGCGATCGCCCGCGCCGACCTGGCCCGCGTGGCCGACCTGGGGCACCGCATCAAGTCGTCGGCGAAAGCGGTCGGCGCGATGCGCTTCGCCGAGCAGTGCCGCCGGCTCGAAGACCTGCGCGAGGACCGCGACGCCGGACAGGCCCGCGCCATCGTGGCGCGCATGGCGGCGCTGCTGGAACAGCTGGACCGGCATATCGCCCAGGAACTGGCCGGGTCTTGACTGGCACCGCCGGCACGCCGGCGTTTGCTCTACCGCGCCGCGCCCAAAACTAGTATGCTGTGGCGCTGCGCAGCCGCGCCATTGACCTCGGAGCTTCATGCCTGCCCCCGTCGCACCCGGCCTTATCATTCTCCACGGAAACCAGCTTGAGCAGCTGCGCGCAACGCTGTTCGGCTGGCTGCGCCGCTATCCGCTGGCGCCGCTGGAGTCCGAGACCATCCTGGTGCAGTCCAACGGCGTGGCCGAATGGCTCAAGATCGCGCTGGCCGAGGAATTGGGCGTGTGCGCCGCCACCCGGGTGGCGCTGCCGGCGCGCTTCCTGTGGGAGGCCTACCGCGGCATGCTCGGGCGCGAGCGGGTGCCCAGCCGCTCGCCCTACGACAAGGGACCGCTGACCTGGCGCCTGATGCGCCTGTTGCCGGTGCTGCTGGCCGACCCGGTGTTCGCGCCGCTGCGCCATTTCCTGGGCGACGGCGACCCTGAACGGCGCCTGCAGCTGGCCGAGCGCCTGGCCGACCTGTTCGACCAGTACCAGGTCTACCGGGCCGACTGGCTGGCCGACTGGAGCGCCGGGCGCGACGTGCTGCGCGACGCGCGCGGCGAGGCGCCCGCGCTGCCGCCCGACCAGCGTTGGCAGGCCCAGCTCTGGCGCGCGGTCAACGACAGCCTGCCGCCTGGCCAGCGCCAGTCCGGCCGCGCCACCATCCACCAGCAGTTCGTCGACGCGATCGCGGGCGGCGCCGCCCCGGCCGCGTCCTTGCCGCGGCGGGTCGTGCTGTTCGGGATGTCGGCCCTGCCGTACCAGACCTTGCAGGCCGTGGCCGCGCTGGCGCGCCACACCCAGGTGCTGCTGGCGGTGCCCAACCCCTGCCAGTTCTATTGGGGCGACATCATCGACGGGCGTGACCTGCTCAAGGCCGAGCGCAAACGCCAGCGTGCACGCGGCGGGGTCGACCTGGGCGCGGTGCCGCTTGAAGCCATGCACGCGCACAGCCACCCGCTGCTGGCCAGCTGGGGCAGGCAGGGGCGCGACTTCGTGCGCATGCTCGACGAGTTTGACGGTGCCGGCGCCGAGCGCGACGACCAGTTGCGCATCGACCTGTTCAGCGAAGACGCGGGCGCCACCCTGCTGGGGCAGGTGCAGGCGGCCGTGCGCGACATGCTGCCGCTGCGCGAGCACGCGTTCGCGCCGCCCGCGCCGGGCGACCGCTCGATCGAATTCCACCTGGCCCACAGCGTGCAGCGCGAGGTCGAGGTGCTGCACGACCAGCTGCTGTCGTGGTTCGCCGACGCCAAGGTGAGCGGCCTGCACCCGCGCGACGTGGTGGTGATGGTGCCCGATATCGACGTCTTCTCCGCGCCCATCCACGCCGTGTTCGACCAGCACAAGCGCAGCGACCCGCGCCACATTCCGTTTGAAATCGGCGACGTCAAGGACCGCAGCGTCAATCCGCTGCTGGTGGCGCTCGAGTGGCTGCTGCGCCTGCCGCAGCAGCGCTGCCGCCAGAGCGAGGTGCGCGACCTGCTCGACGTGCCGGCGCTGGCGGCGCGTTTCGGCCTGGACGAGGACGACCTGCCCACGCTGGGCGCGTGGATCGAAGGGGCCAGCGTGCGCTGGGGCCTGGACCAGGCGCACCGCGACGGCCTGGGCCTGGGCTCGGCCGGCGAGCAGAACGCCTGGATCTTCGGGGTGAGGCGCATGCTGCTCGGGTACGCCAGCGGCGCCGGCGCCAGCTTCCGCGACATCGAGCCTTACGCCGAAGTGGGCGGGCTGGACGCCGCGCTGGCCGGCTCGCTGGCCCAGCTGATCGAAGCCCTGCTGGGCTGGCGCGCGCGCCTGGCCCAGGCGCGCACCCCGGCCGGCTGGGGCGGCGAGGCGCGCGCGCTGCTGGCCGCGTTCTTCGACCCCCACGACGAGACCGACCGCCTCACCCTGGCGCAGCTGAACGAGGCGCTGCAAGGCTGGCTGGAGACCTGCGCCAACGCCGCCTTCGACGAGGCCGTGCCGCTGGCGGTGCTGCGCGAAGCCTGGCTGGGCGGGTTGGACGAGCCGACCCTGAACCACCAGTTCGTCTCCGGTGGGGTGACCTTCTGCACCCTGATGCCGATGCGCGCGGTGCCGTTTCGCGTGGTGTGCCTGCTCGGGATGAACGACGGCGACTTCCCGCGCCGCGCGCGCCAGGCCGACTTCGACCTGCTGGCGCTGCCCGGCATGGCGCGTCCGGGCGACCGCTCGCGCCGCGACGACGACCGCTACCTGATGCTCGAGGCGCTGCTGGCCGCGCGCGACAAGCTGTACATCAGCTGGGTGGGGCGCAACGTGCGCGACAACAGTCCCCAGCCGGCCTCGGTGCTGGTGGCGCAGCTGCGCGATTACCTCGCGGCCGGCTGGCAGCTCGACCTGGACTTGCTTACCACCGAGCACCCGCTGCAGCCGTTCAGCCGCCGCTACTTCGAGGCGGGCGGGCTGCGCACCTACGCCGCCGAGTGGCGCGCCGCGCATGGCGCCGGCGCGCTGATCGCGGACGGGGACAATGCACTGCCGCCCTACGAACTGGAACCGGACTACCGCCTCAAGCTGGGCGAGCTTGCGAGCTTCCTGCGCCAGCCGGCGCGCCAATTCTTCCGGCGCCGGCTGGGCGTGTCCTTCGCCGAGGCCGACCTGCTGGGCGAGGACGAGGAGCCGTTCGCGCTCGACGCACTCGAACGCTACCTGCTGGAGGATTCGCTGCTGGACGACGCCAGCGTGCCCGAGGCGCTGGACGAAGTGCGCGCCAGCCTCACCGCGCGCGCCGAACGCTTCGCCCGCGCCGGCGTGCTGCCGATCGGGCTGGTGGGCCAGCAGTGGCAGCGCAAGCTGGTCGACGACCTGGTGCCGGTGCGCGCCGCCTGGCTGGGCCTGTGCGCGCGCTTCGCCGCGCCGGCGCCCAAGCTGGCGGTCAGCCTGGACCTGGCTGGCGTGCAGCTGGAAGACTGGATCGACAAGCTGCGCCACGGCGACGGCGAGACCGTGTGGCTGGCGCAGATATCGTCGAAGGTGCTCGACAAGAAGGGTGCGCCGCGCGCCGACAAGCTGATCGCGCCCTGGCTGCGCCAACTGGCGGCGGCCGCGGTGGGCCAGCCGGTCAAAGGCTTCCTGGTGGCGCGCGACGCGATCGTGACGATGGCGCCTTTGGCGCCGCAGGCCGCGCACGACAGCCTGCTGGCGGTGGCGGCGCTATGGCGCAGTAACCTGGACGCGCCGCTGCCGGTGGCCTGCAAGAGCGCGCTGGCGCTGCTGCAGGGGGGCGACGCGCGCGCCACCTACGAGGGCGGCTTCGAGCTCTCCGGCGAGGTCGAGGACGAGGCGCTGGCTCGGCTGTGGCCGGACTTCGCCGCGCTCGCCGCCGGCGGCCAGTGGAGCGAGGTGGCCGCCACCCTGTACGGCCCGCTGGCCGACTGGGTGGCGCAGGACGTGGGCGTGGCGCCGATCGCGGGGGAAGACGCATGAGCGAACTGCTCGATCCCCTCGCGTTCCCGCTGCACGGCTCGCGCCTGATCGAGGCCAGCGCCGGCACCGGCAAGACCTGGACCATCGCCGCGCTGTACGTGCGCCTGGTGCTGGGCCACGGCGGCGCGGCCGGCTTCACGCGCGCGCTGCTGCCCTCGGAAATCCTGGTGATGACCTTCACCCGCGCGGCCACGCGCGAACTGTCGAACCGGGTGCGCGAACGGCTGGTGGAGGCGGCCGCGTATTTCCGCGGCGAGAGCGAGCGCGAGGACGGCTACCTGGCCGCGCTGGCCGCCGGCTGCGCCGACGAGGGCGCACGCCTGCTGGCCGCGCACCGCCTGATGCTGGCCGCCGAGACCATGGACGAGGCGGCGATCTTCACCATCGACGCCTGGTGCCAGCGCATGCTGCGCGAGCATGCCTTCGACAGTGGCAGCCTGTTCGACGAGGAGCTCGTCAGCGACGAGCACCAGCTGTTCGAGGACGCGGCCCACGACTACTGGCGCCAGAACGTCTATCCGCTCAATAGCGCGGCCTTGACGGCGCTGCTGGCCTGCTGGCCCGACGTCGGCGCCCTCAAGCTGGCGGTGCGCGAGCTGGTGCGCCGCGTGCACGTGCTGGAGGCGCCCGGCGTGGAAGCGCCGCGCGATGGAACACCCTCGGTGCGCGCGGCCGACGAATCGCTGGCGGGGCTGATCGCCCGCGTGCAGCGCGCCCAGCAGGCCGAGCTGGCCGCCCTCAAGCAAGGCTGGGAGGCGCGCGCCGACGCCATGGAACAATGGATCGCGGCCCAGCGCTCGCTCGCGCCCAAGTGCTTCAACGGTAACAAGCTGCGCGCCGATTCGCTCGTCAAGTGGTTCGACGCGCTGCGCGCCTGGGCGCGCGAGCCGGGCTTGCTGATGCCGCTCATCAGCGACACGGCCTGGCAGCGCCTGACCCCGGACGGCATCGCCGACGCCTTCAGCAAGGGCTTCGCGGCCGAGGTGCCGGAGTGCTTCGAGGCCACCGGCGCCTTGTGGGACGCGCTCAAGGCGATCGACCCGCTGGCGCACGCGCTGGTGCGCCACGCCGCCGCCAGCATCGCGCGGCGCATGGCGGAGCTCAAGCGCCGCAGCCGCCAGTTCGGTTTCGCCGACATGCTAGAGCGCCTGAAAAGCGCGCTCGAAGGCGGCAACGGCGAGGCCCTGCGCCAGCGCATCGTGGCCCAGTTCCCGGTCGCGATGGTGGACGAATTCCAGGACACCTCGCCCGACCAGTACGCGATCTTCAACCTGCTGTACCGGGTGGCCGACAACGACGCGGCGCACGGGCTGTTCCTGATCGGCGACCCAAAACAATCGATCTACGGCTTTCGCGGCGCCGACATCCACAGCTACCTGGCGGCGCGCCAGGCCACGGCGGGCCGCCATTACCAGCTCGGCACCAACTACCGCTCCACGGCCGCGCTGGTGGCGGCGGTGAACCAGCTGTTCCTGCACGCCGAGCCGCACGAGGGCCACGCGGGCTTCGCCGCCGGGGCCTTCCGGTTCCGCCGCGGCGAACTCAATCCGC
>DIZW01000084.1:17294-27309 GCA_002428015.1 Oxalobacteraceae bacterium UBA6018
GCCGCCGGCGCCTTCCGCTACCGCCGCGGCGAACTCAATCCGCTGCCGTTCGAGCCGGTGCAGGCGGCCGGCAAGTCCGAGCGCCTGGTCGGCGTGGCCGGGCCGTACCAGGCGCTGGCCGTGTGCAGCTGCGAGCGCGAAGACCTCAAGGCCGACGACTACCGCGAATTTTTCGCCCACCACGGCGCCGAGCATATCGTCGGCCTGCTCAACGATCCGGCGGTCGGCTTCGAGAAGGACGGCGCCTTCCGGCGGCTGCAGCCGGCCGACATCGCGATCCTGGTGCGCGACCGGCGCGAGGCGGCGGCGATCCGGCGCGCGCTGGCGCGGCGCCAGGTGCCCAGCGTCTACCTGTCGGACAAGGATTCCGTCATCGACAGCGCGGAGGCGGCCGACATGCTGCGCTGGCTGCACGCGGTGGCCAGCCCGCTCGACGGCGCCCTGGCGCGCGCCGCCTTCGCCACCCGCACCGCCGGCCTGGCGCTGGCCGAGCTGGCGCGCCTGTCGTCCGACGAACTGGCCTGGGAAGAGCGCATCGAGCAGTTGAAGGCGCTGCACGTGGTGTGGCAGCGCCAGGGTGTGCTGGCCATGCTGCGCCGCCTGGTGCATGAACTGGGCCTGCCGGCGGCCCTGCTGCAGCAACCCGGCGGCGAACGCCGCTTGACCAACCTGCTGCACCTGGCCGAGCTGCTGCAGCAGGCCAGCGGCCAGCTCGATGGCGAGCAGGCGCTGATCCGCTGGTTCGGCGAACAGATCGCCGGCGCGGGCGAGGGCGGCGACGAGCGCGTGCTGCGCCTGGAGAGCGACGCTGAACTGGTCAAGGTGGTGACGGTGCACAAGTCCAAGGGCCTGGAGTATCCGCTGGTGTACCTGCCGTTCGCGGTCACGGCGCGCCGCACCGAGAGGCGCAACCGCAGCTTTTTCGAGTTCGTCGGCGCCGACGGCGTGCGCCGCATCGACCTTTCCCTGTCGGAGGAGGCGCTCGAGGCGGTCGAACGGGCCCGCATCGAGGAAGACCTGCGCCTGCTGTACGTGGCGCTCACGCGCGCCGCCCATTTCCTGTGGCTGGGTGTGGCGGCGGTGGCGGCCAAGAAGAGCGGCGAGAACCGGCTGCACGAATCGGCGCTGGGCTACCTGCTCACCGGCGGTGCGCCGCTGGCCGCGGCTGACATGCGGTCGCGCTGGGAGGCCTTGCGCGGGCCGTCCAGCGCGATCGAGCTGCGCACCTTGGACGCGCCGGACACGGTGACGATGCTGGCGCGCGTCGACGTGCGCCCGGCCCTGGTCGAGGCGGCGCCGTTCACGGCCAGCTTCGAGCGCAACTGGTCGGTCGGCTCGTTCACCTCGCTGACGCGCCAGACCGGCGCGGCGGTGCCCATGCGCGCCCAGGAGGAGACCCTGTTCGAGGATGAGGACGGTGGCCGCGACGCAGGCGCGGGCCGGGCCGCCCCCGGGCGTGCCGAGGACGCGCCCTGGCACCGCTTCCCGCGCGGCTCGGTGCCGGGTAACTTCCTGCACGAGCAGCTCGAGTGGATGGCCCAGGAGGGCTTCGCCCAGGCCGAGGACGAGCAGTTCGCCGCGCGCCTGGGCCAGCGCTGCGAGCGCGCCGGCTGGGGCCATCGCCAGGAGGACGCGGTGGCCTGGCTGCGCGCGGTGGCCGCGACCCGCCTGCCGCAGGTGGACGCGGCGCTGGCCGAGATCAGCGCGCCGCTGCCGGAGATGGAATTCTGGTTCCCCAGCGCCCACCTCGACAGCGGCGCGCTGGACCGCCTGTGCCGCGCGCGCCTGCTGGACGACATCGCCCGCGCCCAGCTGCCGGAACGCCAACTGCACGGCATGCTCAAGGGCTTCGCCGACCTGGTGTTCGAACACGGCGGGCGCTACTGGGTGCTGGACTACAAATCGAACGCGCTGGGCGCGGGCGACGGCGCCTACGGCAAGGCCGCGATGGCGGCCGCGATGGCGGCGCACCGCTACGACATCCAGGGCGCGATCTACATGCTGGCCCTGCACCGGTTGCTGCAAAGCCGCCTGGGCGCGGCCTACGACCCGGCGCGCCAACTGGGCGGGGCGCTGTTCCTGTTCCTGCGCGGGATCGCCAACCCTGCCACGCGCGGCTGCTACTGGCTGGCGCCCGACCTGGCGCTGCTGGACGGCCTGGACGCGCTGCTGTCGGCCACACCCAACCCGGAGCGCGCATGAGCGAGAACGCCAAACTGTTCGAGCAAGTGGACTTGCTGACCGAGGCGGGCCAGCTGCGCCGCCTGTCGGGCGTGTTCGCGCGCTTCATCGGTACCCTGGGCGGCGCGCCGCCGGCGCTGATGGTGGCCTGCGTGCTGCTGTCGGAACTGGAGGGTCGCGGCCACAGCTGCCTGCTGCTGGGCGAACTGGCCGATCCGGCCGCGCTGCTGGGCTGGGAAAGCGCGCAATGGAAGGAGATGGCCGCCGCCGCGGGGCCGCTGCCCAAGAACGCCAGGCTGTGGATCGCCCAGCTGGGCGCCTGCGAGCAGGTGTGGCAGGTGGGCGAGCTCGATTTCGACCAGCCGCTAGTGCTCGACGGCGAACGCCTCTACCTGCGCCGCTATTGGCGCGACGAGACCCTGGTGGCGCACACGGTGGCGGCGCGCGCGGCGGCCCTGCGCGAAGTCGATACGAACGCCGCGCGGCGCGCGATCGCGCTGCTGTTCGCCTCCGAGCGCCGCGCCGAGCCCGAGCCCGGGGCCGGGCCGGACTGGCAGCGCATCGCCTGCGCGATCGCCCTGCGCGGCTCGCTGGCGATCATCACCGGCGGTCCGGGCACGGGCAAGACCTACACCGTGGCGCGCCTGCTGGCGCTGCTGTTCGCGCTCGCGCCGGACGCGGCGCGCCAGCGCATCGCCTTGGCCGCGCCCACCGGCAAGGCGGCGGCGCGCCTGAAGCAGTCGATCGACAAGGCGCTCACCGAGCTGGCCGACAAGGTCGGCGAGGCGCTGCCGCTGCGCGAGCTGACCGCGCGCATGGGAGCGGCGCGCACCCTCCACAGCCTGCTAGGAGCGCGCCCCGATACCCGCAGCTTCATCCACCACAAGGGCAATCCGCTCGACGTGGACGTGCTCATCGTCGACGAGGCCTCGATGGTGCACCTGGAGATGATGGCCTGCCTGCTGGACGCGCTGCCGCCCGGCGCCGTACTGATCCTGCTGGGTGACAAGGACCAGCTGGCGTCGGTGGAGGCGGGCGCGGTGCTGGGCGACCTGTGCCGCGATGCCCAGGCCGGCGGTTACGCGCAGGGGACGCTCGATTACGCACTGGCCGCCAGCGGCGAAACGATTCCCCCGCAGTTCGCCGGCGCCGGCGGCGCGCTGGCCCAGCAGACCGTGATGCTGCGCCAGAGCCGGCGCTTCGGCGGGCCGATCGGCCAGTTGGCGCTGGCGGTCAACGCAGGCGACGTGGCGCGCGCCGAGGCAGTGCTGCGCGGCGGCGACCCGGCGGTCGCATGGTTCGAGCACGCGCACCAGCAGCAGGTGCTGGCGCTGGCGCTGGAGGGCTATCAGGATTATCTTGGCCTGCTCGGCGCCGGTGCGGGCGCCGGTTCGTCCGATACCGCGCATCCCGCCTGGGCCGGCGCCGTGCTGCAGCGCTTCGAGGCCTTCCGCATCCTGTGCGCGGTGCGCGAGGGCGAGTGGGGCGTGCTTGGCCTGAACGAGGCGATCGAGCAGCGCCTGGAACGCGCCGGCCTGATTCGGCGGCGCGGCGAATGGTATGTGGGCCGCCCGGTCATGATCACGCGGAACGACTACGGCACCGGCGTGTTCAACGGCGATATCGGCCTGACCCTGGCCGACCCGGCCCGTCCCGCTTCGCTGCGGGTGTATTTCCTGGAGGGGGACAAGGTCAGGAGCGTGCTGGCCACGCGCCTGCGCCACGTGGAGACGGCGTATGCGATGACGGTGCATAAATCGCAGGGTTCGGAGTTCGCCCACACGGTGTTGGTGCTGCCCAAGGAACGCGGTGCGATGCTCGCGCGCGAGTTGATCTATACCGGGATCACCCGTGCCAGCGCGCGTTTCACGCTGGTGTCGCCGGTGGCGGCGATCCTGGCCGAAGCGATCGTGCGGCGCACCGAGCGGGCTAGCGGCCTGCGCGAAATGATGGCCCAGGGCGCGGAAGGCGCGACGTGAATCCGACGAAGTGAAGCCGACGCTGTGAATCCAGCGAAGTGAGTCGACAAAGTGAGGCTGACGGGGTGAAGCTGGCGAAGTGAAGCCGATGCGGCAAGGCCGCCCCGGTGAAGCTGGGGACACGCCGCTGGGGCGAAGCTGATCGAACAGCGGGCCCCGGAACTCGCGTTATGAGTTGCGGGGCCCGCCGGTGGTGCCGTGGGAAGGATTAGTTGGCGTGCCGGCGGCGCAGCTTGGCGGGACGGTACTTCACGTGGGCGCCATGCACATGGCTCCTGGAGACGGTGGCGGCGCCGCCAACGCTGGCCGAGATCGGCGAGCGGACGCGGTGGCGCGAGGCGACCATCGGCGTTTCATCGCCCGAGATGAAGCGGCGGATGTTGAGCGCGTCGAGCACACGTGCCGAGCTGGCCTTGGCGTTCAACAGCACCAGGGTGGCGTTCTTGCCGGCGGCCTTGATGCGCATGATCAGGCAGCGTCCCGCTTCGGTGGTGTAGCCGGTCTTGGACAGGCCGATGTCCCAGCCCTTGGCGCCGACCAGGCGGTTGGTGTTGTGGTACTCGACGCCGCGGCCGTTGATGTTGACGATGTCGCGCGCGTCGGTGGTGATGCGGGTGATCTCAGGATAGGTCGCCGCCGCCGTGGCCATCTTGACCAGGTCGGCCGCGCTGGAACGGTTGTTCGGCGACAGGCCGGTCGGCTCTTCGATCGTGGTCTGGGTCATGCCCAGGGCCGCGATCTTGGCGCGCACTGCGGCCTTGAACGCGACCACGCCGCCCGGATAGGTGCGGCCCAGCGAGGCGGCGGCGCGGTTATCGGAGGACATCAGCGCCAGTTGCAGCACGTCGCCGCGCTTGATGTGCGCTCCCACCGGCACGCGCGAGGTGCTGTGCTTGAGGATGTCGACGTCGCGCTGGTCGATGGCGATCATTTCGTTCATATCCTGCTTGGCGTCGAGGACCACCATCGCGGTCATGAGCTTGGTCAGGGAGGCGATCGGCGCCACTTCGGTCGAGTTCTTCTCCAGCAGCACCTTGCCGGTGCCGTCTTCGATGACAAGCACCGATTGGGAACCGAAAGGCACGGCGGCCACGGCGGCGGCGGTGGACAGCGCCAGGAGCGCGGAAACGATAATTTTTTTGATCATGTCTGGTCGGTAGGTTGCAGAGGGTTCAAGGTCGGGGCGCCACCAGCACGGTGGCGCGCGCAGGCATGAAAATCGTATAGCTGCAAGGCAACTACTCAAGCTGTGAAGATACCACTGACACTCATCAATGTCTACGGCGCACGCCGAAAATTTAGGCACTAGCGCAACTAAAGCATCAATTAACTGCCGTAAGGTCCTGATTACGTGCAGATTTGCAATCTTTCACCGCCGCGCAGATGACGCCGACGCGCTGCCGCGCGCGCCCATAACGGTGGCGCGGCGCGTGGTTTGGCCTGGCGCGATGCGATGGATGAGGATCGTGAGCATAATTATCCCCGATTGCGGCCTCTGGCGTAACGATGGTTTGCGCATATGCTTAAGCCGGCTCGCCGCCGGCATCGGGAGCAGAATCAGCCGCTTTGTTGTATAGTCGCGCTGCCTTGGTGGAAGGCGTCAGGACTTCTTGCTGTAACGTTATTTGTGAGCCGCATATGGGTATTCAGATTCGCCAAGCCGCACCCGAGGACGCCGCCGCCGCGTGCGAGGTGTTGCGCCGTTCGATACGCGAGTGCTGCGTCCAGGACCACCAGGACAGGCCGGAAATCCTCGATGCCTGGCTGGGCAACAAGACGGCCCAGAACGTGGCTGCGTGGTTCGCCTCGCCCACCAATTACGCGCTGGTGGCGCTGCGCGGCGAGGCGGTCGTCGGAGTCGCCTTGCTGACCCAGGCCGGCAAGGTGTCGCTGTGCTACCTGGTGCCCGAAGCGCGCCATGACGGCATCGGCAAGGCCTTGCTGCACGGCCTGGAAGAGCAGGCCCGAACCTGGGGCATCAGCGTGGTGCGCCTGCACAGCACGGCCACGGCGCGCGAGTTTTATGCCCGCAACGGCTATGTGAACGCCGGCAAGGAGAAGTCCTGCTTCGGCGTCGAATGCGACTTCTTCTGGAAAAAGCTGGACGAGGCCGCCACGGCCGACAGCGCCGCCGGGCGCAAGCGCTTCTGCAACTGCAGCGGTAGTTAGTGGCCTGCATCGGCGTTGCGAAAATGCCGCGCACGCTTGCATCGGACCGGTCCGCTTGCGCTATAGTAGGCGCCTTCGAATGACCACCCCGTAAAGTACATGGCTACCCGCAGAGAATTTCTACAACGTGGTGTCGGCTGGTCCGCACTGGGCATCCTGGCTTCGCCGCTGATCGGCTGCGCCAGCGCGCGCGCCGCCGAGCCCGACGCCGAGGCGCCGCCCGAGTTGGCGCCACCGCCCGATATTTTCGACGCCCAGGCGCTGGACCTGGATTTCTGGCTTAAGCCGCGCACCCTGACCGTGATCCGCCCGGCCAGCGGCGAGCGCGCGCGCGTGCTGTACTGGAAGGACGGCGAGATCATCGACTCGGCCTACCAGGAGCTGTGCCACCTGCTGCGCGACGTGAACGGCAAGGAGACCGCGCCGATCGATCCCAAGCTGTTCGAGACGCTGTGGGGCACCCAGGCCTTCCTGGCGCGCTACGGGATGGAGCAGCCGCTTGAGATCCTGTCCGGCTACCGCACGCGCAAGTCCAACAACGCCCTGATCGAGGCCGGCGTGCCGGCGGCGCGCCAGTCGCTGCACATCGAGGGCAAGGCGGCCGACATCCGCGTGACGAACCTGAACGCCGACGTGCTCGGCGGCCTGGTGCGCAGTTTCCGCCAGGGCGGGGTCGGTTTCTATTACCGGGCCGGCCCGCGTGGCGGCTGGATCCACGCCGACACCGGCCTGAAACGCACCTGGAAGGGCTAGGGCGCCACGCCTGAGCGTGCGCATTCCGGCGCGCCGCGGCGGACCGGTCGGGAACATGATCTCCGCCGGTTTTCCAGCCGCGCCCCGGCCAAGACGCACGGCGGGGCGCCGCTCGTGCATCCCCAAGGCGGCCGGTAGGACTTCGGCGATGCGTGCGGCCGGCCGTCTGCGTGCTCAAACGCCCGGCTTCCAGACATAGGACGGCAGTTGGGCCGGGACCGCGCCCAGCACCAGGGCGATGTCGCGGTGCGGGAGCATCGCGATGTCGGCCAGCTTGCCCGTGTACGCGGTCACGACCGTGCCGTCGATGACATAGACGTGTACCGGCAGGTTGGTGATGCCGGCCACGTTGGTGGTGGTCAGCGGATAGCCCCACACCGCGAAAAATTGTCCCAGCGTGAATGTCTTGGCCGTGTCGGATTCGATGTGAATGATGCCGCTGTTGTCGTGGGTGTGCGTCTCATAGTCGCAGCCCTGCAGGCCGACGTTCGCCGGAATGGCCAGCACCTGGCCGTCCTTGATGATGGTGATGTGGGAGTGGACGTGGTAGTTCACCGTACCCGCGCAGCTGTCCCCGTCCATTGGGCTGCCGTGGCCACCGGTGGCGGTCGAGCCGGCCGGCCAGTAGGGCGTCCCGTTGGGGCTGCCGTCGAGGTAGAAGGGCGTGGCGCTCAAGGTCGGCACGGCGGGCGTGGGGTCGGGCGTCGGCGTTGGTGTCGGGTCCGGCGTTGGTGTCGGTGTCGGCGTCGGGTCCGGTGTGGGCGCTGGTGTCGGGGTTGGCGCGGGGGTTGGCGTCGGTGACGGCGTTGGCGCTGGATCGGGCGCGGCCAGGCTATCCTGATGGTTGCCGCCGCCGCAGGCGCCGAGCAGGGCGAGCGCGCCGGCCAGCACCGCGCTGCGAGACAGCACAGTGATTGCGCTCGGTAAAACTTCTGGTAAATGTCTCATGTTTTTCCTCAAGTTGAATGAACGTCAAAACTGCTCATTGATGAGGTTAACAAGCCTGACTACCAGTTCACTTGCGGCGCATCACGCGCGCAGGGGTAAAAAAAACGGCCGCGCCGCGCGGCCAGGGGAACTTATTCGTACTGGTATCCCTTGACCGGCACGCTGGCTTCGCGTTGTTTGTCGAGCTCGTCAAGATCGAGCCGGTGGTCCCACAACAGATACCAGCCGGTCTGCTGGTCTTCGGCCACGTTGGGGTGGCGCGCGCGGTAGCGGTCCATGAACTGCTCGAATTCAGACACGTAGCCCGCATGGTAGGGGCGGTAGGCTGGGGCTGGCTTGCGCATACGTCCTCCTGTGCAATTCTCACCGTTAACGTTACTATGACCGTCGCCGCGCGCCTTGGTTCGATCCGCGCCCGCCGCCTTGCCCGCGCCCCCAGGCGCCGTTTCCGTTTAAAGATGCAATGACTCCCGACTCACCGTTGAACGGCGCCGCGCCGCGCTTTCGCCCCCGTCCCTGGACCGAACTGACCACGCCGCAGGATGTCGAAGCGTGGATCGAGGAGCACAACCGCAGCCTGATGGAGCACATCGGCCCGCAGGAGACCGGTTATGGCGTGTGCTTCACCCTGGCCGAAGGCGGCAACATCTACATGCAGACGGGCGCCGACGCGGTGATGCTCGACGTCGATCCGGACGCGCGCTGGGTGGCGCCGCTGATCGTCGCCGCCACCGGCGCCGAGGAGCCGGCTGGACAGGCCTGGGTGCTGCCGGACGACAAGCTAGTGCAACTGATCATCGGCCTGTCCAGCCTGGTCGCGAGCACCACCCTGGTGAGCGGCCACCCGTTCGGCAAGGGCGCGCGCAGGCAGGCGTCGGGCTGGTAGTCGGGCTGGTAAGGTCCTGCCAGCAGGCCGGCGGCGCGCAGCCGCGGATGATGGCCGCCGCCGCGAGGGCGCCCGACACCGCTAATCGATGCCGCCGCGCAACGTCATCGCCGCGCGCGCGCTCCGTTGCGCGCAAAGCTACGGTTCGCTTGCGGGATTGCTCGACAGCAGCCACATTCGCTGCTAGTCTTCCTCAGACTAACTGTCACGACCGACGTCCTGTGCGAGGCGAAATGGATAACGATGACGATCCTGTGTTCCACGGTAGTGACTGGAGCCACCGCGCCGCCGGCCAAGGCGAACGCAGGGCGCGGGTCGCATTCGCCAACATGCGCGACCTTGAGCCGGAAGACGCCGCCGCGCCCGCGCGCGTCCCGCCCGACCCGGGCGCCGGCGAGGTCCTGACCGACAGCTGCGGCGTCAGCGTCGAGCGCCTGCGCTACGAGCAGGAACAGGCCTGGTACAACGAGCTCTATCTGCTGGCGCCGCTGGGCTACCTGCTGGTCGGCTTCGACAGCGCCATCCTCCAGGTCAACCTGGCCGGCGCCGACCTGCTCGGCGTCGACCGCGCCGCGCCGCTCGGCCAGCACCTGCGCGCCTTCGTCGGCGCGCGCTTCCGCCCCGACTTCGAACGCTTCCTCGAGCGCGCCCTGAACAGCCACGTGCCGGTGCGCTGCATGCTAGACCTGGCCTGTCGCGGCCAAGTCGTCCCGGCCACCCTGATCGCCTGCGCCGACGGCAGCGGCCAGGCCTGCCGCGTGATGATCGAGCGCGCCGAAGGGCGGTTGGCCGCGCTCGAACACAGCGAGGAGCGCTTCCGCCGCATCGTGCATAGCGTCCAGGAGGGGATCTGGGAGATCGATGCCGACAGCTGCACCAGCTTCGTCAACCCGGCCATGGCGCGCATGCTGGGCTACCGCATCGAGGAGATGCTCAAACGGCCCTTGAGCCAGTTCATGGACGCCGAGGGACGTCTGGCGCTCGAGAGCGACCTGGCGCGCCGCCGCCAGGGCGTGGCCGAGCGCCACGAGTTCCGTTTCCTGTGCAAGGACGGGCGCAGCATCTGGACCACGCTGGCGAGCAATCCGATCTTCGACAG
>DIZW01000084.1:27442-47780 GCA_002428015.1 Oxalobacteraceae bacterium UBA6018
CTGGCCTGGCAGCAGAGCAGCTACGACAGCCTGACCGGCCTGCCGAACCGGAACATGCTGATGGACCGCCTCGCCGCCGAGATGCGCAAGGCCGACCGCGCGGCCGGTTTCCTGGCCATGGTCCTGGTCGACCTGGACCATTTCAAGGAGCTCAACGCCAGCCTCGGGAAGGAGGCCGGCGACCTGCTGCTGACCGAGACGGCGCGCCGGATCGGCGCCTGCGTGCGCTCGACCGACACGCTGGCGCGCATCGGCGGCGACGAGTTCGCGGTGATCCTGGCCGGGCTCGATCACGTGGGCAGCGTCGAGCGCATCGCGCAGGCTATGCTGGCGGCGCTGGCGCTGCCGTTCGAGCTGCACGGGCGGCGCGCGTTCGCCTCGGCCAGCATCGGCATCGCGCTGTATCCGCCCGACGCGGCCGATATCGACGCGCTGATGGCGGCGGCCGGGGGCGCGCTGGCCGCGTCCAAGAGCGGCGGGCGGGCGCGCTACAGCCACGCCACGCCGGCGCTGCAGCAGGCGGCCGCCTCGCGCCAGCACATGGCGCTCGACCTGCGCGCGGCCATCGCCGCCGAGCAGTTCGAAGTCTGGTACCAGCCGATCGTCGCCCTCGACAGCGGCAAGGTGTGCAAGGCCGAGGCCCTGCTGCGCTGGCGCCACCCCACCCGCGGGCTGCTCGGGCCGGCCGACTTCATTCCCTTCGCCGAATCGAACGGCATGATCGTCGAGATCGGCGACTGGGTGTTGCGCCGGGTGGCCCAGCAGGTGCAGCAGTGGCAGCGCAGCATCGACCGCGCGTTCCAGGTCAGCGTCAACAAGTCGCCCCTGCAGTTTCGCCGCGACGGCGCCGGCTATGAAGGCTGGCAGGCCTACCTGCGCCAACTGGCGCTGCCGCAGAACAGCATCGTGATCGAGCTGACCGAGAGCGCGCTCATGGGCGCCCCCGCCCAGGTGCTCGAGCGCCTGCGCCAGTACCGCGCGATGGGGGTGCAGGTGGCGCTGGACGACTTCGGGCTCGGCTACGCGTCGCTGTCGCACCTGAAGCGCTACGCGGTCGACTACGTGAAGATCGACCAGTCCTTCGTGGCCACCATCGAGCACGACGACGGCGACCTGGCGCTATGCGAGGCGATCATCGCGATGGCCCACAAGCTGGGGATGAAGGTGGTGGCCGAAGGCGTCGAAACCCGGGTGCAGCGCGCGCTGCTGGCCGACGCCGGCTGCGATTACGCGCAAGGGTATGTGTTCGCGCACCCGCTGCCGGCGGACGAGTTCGAGGTCATGGCCAGCCTGGCGGTGAGCGGCGCGCAGCACTAGCGCCCGCGCGCGCACGGCGGTGGGACGAGCAAGGGGCGCGGTTGCGCCGCCATGTTTCAGGAAACGGGAAGGGGCGCGGTCGCGCCGCCATGTTTCACGGGGGAGAGGAAGGCGCGCGCGCCGCCATGTTGGGGAAGCGGCGCGGCCCAGCCTACATGTTCGGATAGTTCGGACCGCCGCCGCCTTCCGGCGTCACCCACACGATGTTCTGGGTCGGGTCCTTGATATCGCAAGTCTTGCAGTGAACGCAGTTCTGGGCGTTGATCTGCAGCCGGTCCTGGCCGGCGTCGGTCTTGACGAACTCGTAGACGCCGGCCGGGCAGTAGCGCGCCTCCGGGCCGGCGTATTCGGCCAGGTTGATCGCCACCGGCACCTTGTCGTTCTTGAGCGTAAGGTGGATCGGCTGGTCCTCGGCATGGTTGGTGTTGGAGATGAACACCGAGGACAGGCGGTCGAAGGTCAGCTTGCCGTCGGGCTTGGGATAGACGATCGGCGTGCAGGCGGCGGCCGGCTTCAGGCACTCGTGGTCGCCGTAGCTGCGGTGCAGGGTCCAGGGCGCCTTGCCGCGCAGGAGCATCTGGTCGATGGCCGTCATCACCGAGCCCAGGTACAGGCCCTTGGCCAGCCACGGCTTGACGTTGCGCGCCACGTGCAGTTCCTCGTGCAGCCAGGACTGTTCGAAGGCGGCCGGGAAGGCGGCCAGCTCGTCGTGCTGGCGCTGCTCGCCCAGCGCCGCGTAGGCCGCCTCGGCGGCCAGCATGCCGGTCTTGATGGCCGCGTGGCTGCCCTTGATGCGGCTCATGTTGAGAAAGCCCGCGTCGCAGCCGATCAGGGCGCCGCCAGGGAACACCAGCTTGGGCAGGGCCTGCAGGCCGCCGGCCGTGATCGCCCTCGCGCCATAGGAAATGCGCTTGCCGCCCTCGAAGAAGGTGCGGATGGCCGGGTGCGTCTTGTAGCGCTGGAATTCTTCGTAGGGCGACAGGTAGGGGTTGTCGTAGGACAGGCCGATCACGTAGCCGACCGCGACCTGGTTGTTCTCCAGGTGGTACAGGAAAGACCCGCCGTAGGTGTCGGACGACAGCGGCCAGCCGGTGGTGTGGATCACCAGGCCGCTCTGATGCTTGGCCGGATCGATTTCCCACAACTCCTTGATGCCGATGCTGTACGACTGCGGGTCCTTGCCCTTGTTCAGGTCGTAGCGGGCGATCAGCTGCTTGCCCAGGTTGCCGCGCGCGCCCTCGGCGAATAGGGTGTACTTGGCGTGCAGTTCCATGCCGAGCTGGAAGTCGGCCTTGGGCTGGCCGTGGCGGTCCACGCCCATGTTGCCGGTGGCTACGCCCTTGACCGAGCCGTCCTCGTTGTACAGCACCTCCGCAGCCGGGAAGCCGGGGAAGACCTCGACCCCGAGCGCCTCGGCCTGCTGGCCCAGCCAGCGCACCACGTTGCCCAGCGAGACCACGTAGTTGCCGTGGTTTTCAAAGCAGGCCGGCACCAGCATGTTGGGCGTGCGGTAGGCCTTGGACTCGGTCAGGAACAAAATGCGGTCTTCGGTGACGGCCGTGTGCAGGGGCGCGCCGAGCTCCTTCCAGTTGGGGAACAATTCGCTCATGGCGCGCGGGTCCATCACGGCGCCGGACAGGATGTGCGCGCCCAGCTCGCCGCCTTTTTCCAGCACGCAGACCGAGACCTCGCGCCCCTGGGCCGCCGCCAGCTGCTTGAGCTTGATGGCGGCCGACAGGCCGGCGGGGCCGCCGCCGACGATGACGACGTCGTATTCCATCGCCTCGCGCGGGCCGTATTGTTCAACTAGATTGGTCTGCTCTGTCATGGTCGATTCATGGGTAGAAAAATTTAAGCACGAGTGTGCAGCTTTTTAAGCCTTATTGCAACTTTGCCGTCATTTTATGGACAATATTAGATGGCGTCGTCTAATCCCGGAGTTTGTGACATTATTATGCCTTCGCAAGCACACTGCACAGGAGCCGACCGTGGGCATTGAAGTTAATTTCGAAGGAAAAATCGCACTCATCACCGGCGCCTCCAGTGGCCTGGGGGCGCGTTTCGCCAAGGCCCTGGCCGGCGCCGGGGCCCAGGTGGTGCTGGCATCGCGCCGCACCGACCGGCTCAAGGAGCTGCGCGCCGAGATCGAAGCCGACGGCGGCGCGGCCCACGTGGTCTCGCTCGACGTCACCGACCTGGCCAGCATCAAGTCGGCCATCGCCCACGCCGAGACCGAGGCCGGGCCGATCGACATCCTGGTCAACAACTCGGGCGTGTCGACCACCCAGCGCCTGCTCGACGTCACTCCCGAGGACTACTCGTACGTGATGGACACCAACCTGCGCGGCGCCTTCTTCGTGGCCCAGCAGGCGGCCAAGCGCATGATCCAGCGCGCCAAGGGCGACCCGAAGAAGCAGCACCGCATCATCAACATCGCCTCGGTGGCGGGACTGCGCGTGCTGCCCCAGATCGGCGTGTACTGCATGAGCAAGGCCGGAGTGGTGCAGATGACCAAGGCGATGGCGGTGGAGTGGGGCAAGTACGGCATCAACGTCAACGCGATCTGCCCGGGCTATATCTCGACCGAGATCAACGAGGAATATTTCGCCACCGAGCAGGGGCAGAAGCTGATCGACATGCTGCCGCGCAAACGCCCGGGCAAGCCGGAGGACCTGGACGGCTTGCTGCTGCTGCTGGCGGCCGAGGAAAGCCACTTCATCAACGGCGCCATCATCACGGCCGACGATGGCATGACGGCGCAGTAAAATCGCGAAGCCAAAGCGCGCTCAGGTCACGCGGCGCGCGCGGGTCCGCTAAGGGCTGACCCCGACCAGCTTGTGCACCAGTTCGGACGAGGTGGCGGCGGCGAATTTCTTCATCAGCTTGGCGCGGTGCATTTCCACCGTGCGCGGGCTCAGGCCGGTGTCGCGCGCGATCATCTTGCTGGTCTTGCCTTCGACCAGCAGCGCGGCGACCTCGCGTTCGCGCGGGGTCAGTTCGGCCGTCACCGGGCGCTTGGCGCTGACGTCCTCGAACGTCCAGATGCCGGCCCCGAGCGGCAGCTTGGGGTCGAGCGCGCGCCCGCTCACGTGGCACCAGAACAGTTCGCCATCGGCGCGGCGCATGATGCGCTCGTCCGAATACACCCCCTTGGCGTTCATCACGGGAACGATGCGGTCGCCCGTGCGCAAGAATTCGTCCATGGTCGGGTACAGGACCGAGAACGACTTGCCGTCGAGCGCGCCGGGCGGGTGCCGGAACATCGCCGTCAGGACCTCGTTGCCGGCCTGGATGACGCGGTCGACCGAGACGCACATGCCGACCGGCGCGTGCCTGAAAATGACCTCATAATCGATGGCGTAGGGTGGATTCATCAGATGCACGTTGAGTTTCGTGGGAGGGCGCGCCGCATGCGCGCCGCGTAGTTATACGGTATTGTACTTTTAGCTCCAGTATTTTATGCTGAGACTCCAATTTCGGTTGGGCGGCGGCGAATTTTCGGCGAACTTCCCAAAGCCTGACGCGACCGTGAAGCGGCCGTGTCGCGGCTGGCGCCGGCTTTCCACATTGTGCCTATGCGCCGCTCGTGACGAGCCGGCCACACATCGTTTAATCATAATAAGGGACAGGTAATGAACAAAGTTTATCCTGACGCGAGCGCGGCGCTGGCCGGCATCGTGCGCGATGGCCAGACCATCGCGGTAGGCGGGTTTGGCCTGTGCGGCATCCCCGAGGCGCTGATCCTGGCGCTGCGCGACTCCGGCGTCAAAGGCTTGACCGCCATCTCCAACAACGCCGGCGTGGACGACTTCGGTCTGGGCCAGCTGCTGGCCACGCACCAGATCAAGAAGATGATCTCGTCCTACGTGGGCGAGAACAAGGAATTCGCGCGCCAGTACCTGGCCGGCGAACTCGAGCTCGAATTCACGCCCCAGGGCACGCTGGCGGAAAAGCTGCGCGCCGGCGGGGCTGGCATTCCGGCCTTCTTCACCAAAACCGGCGTGGGCACCATCGTTGCCGACGGCAAGGAAGTGCGCGAGTTCGACGGCGAGCAATACGTCATGGAACGCAGCCTGGTGGCCGACGTGGCGCTGGTGAAGGCCTACATGGCCGACCGCGCGGGCAACCTGGTGTACCGCAAGACCGCGCGCAACTTCAACCCGAACGCGGCCATGGCCGGCAAGATCACCGTGGTGGAAGTGGAAAAACTGGTCGAGATCGGCGAGATCGACCCGGACCAGGTGCACACCCCCAGCATCTTCGTGCACCGCATCGTGGTCAACGCCCACCCCGAGAAGCGCATCGAACAACGCACCGTGCGTGCCAACTGACCTGACACCGGAGAGACAACATGGCATGGACTCGTGATGAAATGGCTGCGCGCGCGGCCAAGGAACTGCAAGACGGTTTCTACGTCAACCTGGGCATCGGCTTGCCGACCCTGGTGGCGAACTACGTTCCCAAGGATATAGAAGTATTCCTGCAGTCCGAAAACGGCCTGCTCGGGATCGGCCCTTTCCCCACCGACGACGAGGTCGACCCTGACCTGATCAACGCGGGCAAGCAGACCGTGACGGCGTTGCCCGGCGCTTCCTACTTCAGCTCGGCCGATTCCTTCGGCATGATCCGCGGCGGCAAGATCAACCTGGCGATCCTCGGCGCGATGCAAGTGTCCGAGCATGGCGACCTGGCCAACTGGATGATTCCAGGGAAAATGGTCAAGGGCATGGGCGGCGCCATGGACCTGGTGGCCGGCGTCAAGCGCGTGGTCGTGGTCATGGAGCATGTGGCCACCGGTAAGGACGGCAAGCGCTCGCACAAGATCCTCAACAAGTGCGACCTGCCGCTGACCGGGGTCGGGGTGGTTGACCTGATCATCACCGACCTGGGCGTGATCGAAGTGACGCCGGCCGGCCTGGTGCTCAAGGAACTGGCGCCTGGCGTGACGGTCGCGGAAGTGGTCGAGGCGACCCAGGCCAAGCTGGACGTCAGCCAGGTTTAAGGCTGGCGCAGGGGCCGCATCGGGCCCGCTTCAGGCCCGCATGAGGGCTCGCAAAAAGCCCGCATGGTGGCCTGATGCAAGGGTCAGCATCAGGCCCGAATGCGCGTTTGGGCGGCACCGGTTCGGGTGCCGCCATCCCAGGGCTTTGCGCCCGTCCCCTTATTTGAAAGTCCAAACGTACTGCACCGCCATTTTCGCCGCAACCGGCTTGCCATTGTGGATGGCCGGCGTGACGCTGCACTGGCTGATGGCGTTCAGCGCGGCCTGGTCGAGCAGCGGATCGCCGCTCGACTTCGCCACCTTCCCGTCGACCACTTGGCCCGTCGCCGCGATCTGGAACGCGAGGGTGACCTTGCCGGTGTGCCCGGCTGCCAGCGACGATGCCGGCCACACCGGCCTGCTGCAGGTCTTGAAATTGGCCCGAGGAGCGCGGTCTTTCAGCGGTGCCTGCGCCTCACTGGCGGCGGCATGCGTCTCACCGGTGGCGGCGGCATGCGCCACCACGCTCAGGCAGGCCACGGCCAGGCCCAGCACGGGAATGGCGGCCTTCCAGTTCAGCGCCCGCGTGTTGGGCTTGAGCAGGCGCCCGATGCGCACTGCCAGCTCGCCGCCGTTGGCCGCCTGCGCCAGCCGGTGTCCCGAGAACGCGAACTTCTCCAGTTCCGACAAGGCCTGCGCCAACTGGCGCGGCTGGGCCAGGTGGGCGGCGGCGATGGCGTCGGCCACCAGTTCGCGCTCGGCGCGCATGCACCCGGAAATCCACCATACCGCTGGGTGGTAGAACAGCAAGGTCTCGATCACGTTCTGGCCCAGGTTGACCAGGTAGTCGGCGCGCTTGATGTGCGCCATCTCGTGGGCCAGCAGGGCGTCGAGCAGCGCGGGCGGCATGCTGGCAACCAGCGCGGCCGGCACCAGCACTACGGGGCGCCACCACAGCGCCGTCACCGGGCTGTCGAGATCGTCCACCACGCGCAGGCGCACCGGGCGCTTGACGCCGAAGCGCTGCGCCAGTTCGGTGGTCTGGCGCTGCAGGCGCGCGTCGCCGCGTTCGCCGCGGGAGGCGCGCCGCAGCCACAGCATGCCGGCCACCATGCGCAGCGCCAGCACGCAGGCGCACACGGCCCAGAACGACACGATCAGGGTCAGCTGGTCCTGCAGGAAGGCGACCAGACCGCTGGCCGGTCCGCCGTGGGCGCCGGTCATGACGCTGTGGGCGAAGTGGGCGTCGGCCGCGTTGGCGGCGCCGTCGCGCAGGCGTCCCACCAGGGCCACGGCCGGCCACACGAGGCAGGCCAGCAGGCCGGTGCAGGCCACCAGGTAGCGGTGCTGGGGGCGCACATTGCCCAGCAGGGCGAGCGCGAGCGCGGTGGCGCAGGCGATCACGCCGCCTTGCCAGATGAAGTGCAGCAGGGTCCAGCCGATGCTGTCGATCAGGTTCGTGTTCATTGGTCCTGCTCCTTCAAGAGGTTTTCGATTTCTTCACGTTCTTTTTTCGAGATCCCGCTGCGCAGGGCGGCCATCACCAGCGCCTTGGCCGAGCCGGAAAACGCCTTCTGGATCAGGTCCTTGAGCAGCTTGCTCTGGAGGCTGTCCTGGGCCTGGGCCGGCGCGTAGACGTGGGAACGCTCGCTTTCGTCGCGGATCAGCAAGCCCTTGGTGTGCATGATCTGCATCAGCCGCAGCACGGTGGCGTAGCTGACGTCGGGGCGTTCCTTGATGATTTCCTGGTGCACCTGCTTGGCGGTGGCCGATCCGAGCGGCCAGAGCGTGCGCAGGAGGTCGAGCTCGGCCGCGGTCGGTCTGGGCGGCGATGTTTGCGTAGGCATACGATGTCTCCGGTGGTGAGGTCGATGTAGACTATCGTGTCTAGATCGATATGTCTAGTTGTTTTTTTGTTTTTCTTATGGTTGCATGGAGCGACAGACGGGCTTAATATAGACAATCTTGTCTAATAAAACCCGGAGACCCCATGCTCGTCAAAATCGTTCTTGCCCTCGCTCTTGCCAGTACCCAACTCGCGGTACATGCATCGAATCTGCCCGATTATCCCTTTGTCCACGTCAACGGCACGGGGGCGGTCAAGGTCATGCCCGACGTGGGCGAGATCGTGTTCGACGTGAGCGCGCGCGACGCCAGCGCCGAGGCGGCACGCGCCGTGGTCGAAACCCGGGTGGGCGAAATCCGCGCGTTGCTGGTCCAGCAGAGTGTACCTGAGCAGGATATCGAGATCCGCGATGTGCAAAAGGAAATCCGCAAGGCCGAGGGCGCGGCGCCGGACGCGGCCGTGGTGCAGGTGAAATGCGGCGTCCACATCAAGGTGCGCGCCTTGGAGAAATGGCGCGACATCGTCGGGCCCCTGCTCGACATGCCCAACCTGGATAATTTCGGGACCGCCTTCGACGCGACCGAGTACGAGAAGATCGAAGCGGAGGTGATGGCGCAGGCGCTGGCGGTGGCGCGCAGGAAGGCGGAGGGCCTGGTGGCGGGGTTCGGGCGCCGGCTGGGGCCGGTCAGCGCGGTCAGCACGGGGGAGCTCAAGAACATCACCCGGGCGCTGGGGCTGGCCGCGAGCGACGATCCAAGGTCGCGCAATGGCGGGCGCTCCGACTGGCATGGCGACGCATTTTTGCAGATCAGGGCGCTCAAGCTGGCCCAGGCGGTCGACGTGATCTTCCGTATCAAATAAGCGCTGGCGCCGCCGGGAACGCGATCGGGGCCGCAGGCGCCATCCACACACGAGCTCGTGTCCGAATGTCGCCTCCGGCCCCGATGGATTTTTTAAACAAGCCGGCCGCCGCGCGGGCCGGCTGGCTTGTCGAATCCGGGACGATGTCAGGCGCGCAGGCGCTCCGGGAACATTTCCTTGTCTTCTTCCAGGTGCGAGGGCGACTTCAGTTCGCGCGCCAGCTGCGCGTGATCGAGCTCGTTTTCCCATTTCGACACCACCACCGTCGCCACGCCGTTGCCGATGATGTTGGTCAGGGCGCGGCATTCGCTCATGAAGCGGTCGATGCCGAGGATCAGGGCCATGCCCGCCACCGGCACCGTGGGGACCACGGCCAGGGTCGCGGCCAGGGTGATGAAGCCGGCGCCGGTGATGCCGGAGGCGCCTTTCGAGGTCAGCATCGCCACGCCGAGAATGGTCAGCTGCTGGCCCAGGGTCAGGTCGACATTGGTGGCCTGGGCCACGAACAGGGCGGCCATGGTCATGTAGATGTTGGTGCCGTCCAGGTTGAACGAGTAGCCGGTCGGGACCACCAGGCCCACGACGGGCTTGGAGCAGCCCAGCTTCTCCAGCTTGCGCATCAGGGCGGGCAGGGCACTCTCGGAGGAGCTGGTGCCGAGCACGATCAGCAGTTCTTCCTTAATGTAGGCGATGAAGCGGAAGATGTTGAAACCGGTGAGCCAGGCCACCGTGCCGAGCACGCACACGATGAACAGGGCGCAGGTCAGGTAGAACGCGCCCATCAGGCTGGCAAGGGGCAGCAGGGCGGCGATGCCGAACTTGCCGATGGTGAAGGCCATGGCGCCGAAGGCACCGATCGGGGCGACTTTCATGATGATGCCGACGACGCCGAAAATCACGTGCGAGAGGTCGTCGACCAGCTTGGTGATGGGCTTGCCGCGCTCGCCCAGCAGCGACAGGGCGAAGCCGAACAGGATGGCGAACAGCAGCACCTGCAGGATGTCGCCCTTGGCGAAGGCGTCCACCGCCGTGTTGGGAATGATGTTCATGATGAAGTCGACCGTGCTCTGGCCCTTGGCCTTGGCAGTGAACTCGGCGATCGACTTGGTGTCGAGCAGGGCCGGGTTGGCGTTAAAGCCGGCGCCGGGACGCAGCACGTTGGCCACCAGCAGGCCGATCGCCAGGGCGAAGGTCGAGATGACTTCAAAATACAGCAGCGCCTTGCCGCCCACACGGCCGATCTTCTTCATGTCCTGCATGCCGGCGATGCCGGCGACCACGGTGCAGAAGATCACGGGGGCGATGATCATCTTGATCAGCTTGATGAAGCCGTCGCCGAACGGTTTCATGTCCACCGCCAGTTTCGGGTAGAAAATGCCTAGCAGAACGCCGAGGGTGATGGCGAACAGCACCTGTACGTACAGGATTTTGTAGAAAGGTTTTTTCATGGCAGTTGTGGACGCGGGTTGATCATGGCGCAATCATGATCCGATCCCCATACGGCCGCCATTGTGGATATCCGCAAGCGGGCGCGCGCCTTCCTGCGGCCCGAGGCGCGCGCGCTCAGGCGCCGCGTCCGCCCGCGTGGCGGCGCGAAGGCGCGTCGTGCTGGCCGCCCACCGCGTGCAGGCTGGCGTGGCGGTGGCGGCTGCGGCGCCCGGCCAGCCAGTGCCAGGTAAAGGGCAGCACCAGCAGCAGGCCGATGCCCAAATGGGTCAGGGCGGCGATCAGGGCGAGGCGCTCGTCACCGAGGTAGTACACCGCCACGGCGCTGGCCGCCAGCAGCACCAGCAGGGCGCCGACGATGGCGCCGCTGACGCGGTGGCGGCGGCGGCGCCAGCCGGCGCGCATGTGCACGCTCCACAGCGAACCAAGCATCGTCATGACGGCGAAGCCGACGGCGGCATGGGCGGCGGCGGTGAGCACGCGCGCGTCGCCGGGCAGGCGCCACGGCAGCGCCAGGTCCATGCGCATGACCAGGGTGGTGGGCGCCAGCAGGCAGCCGCTCACGAGCACCAGCAGCAGGGTGCACAGCAGCGCGCGCAGGAACCAGGATGGATAGCCTTTCATGTTACTTCCTCTACAGGGTAAAACGGGTCGATCAGGGTGCCGCCGAGGCGGCTCACCAGGGCGACGCGCTGCTGCGCCGGCGCGTTGGCGGCCACCTTGGTCAGGCCGTCGGCGCGCCAGGCGCTGTTGGCGACCACGGTCCAGATGCCGGCCTGGGGCGCTGCCGCGCCGGGGCCGACGATGTGGGCCGGAAAATCGGCGTCGCGCGGGCCTGTGCGCGAGCTGGCCATGGCGCCGTCGCGCAACAGTCCCAGCGGGCGCAGGCTGCCGTCCTGCTCGCGGCGCTGCATCGGCAGGGCCAGGTCGCCGAACACGCCAACGTCGCCGCCGGCGTTGATCCAGCCGGCCACGGCGCCGGCGCGGCGCATCGCGGCCAGGGCCAGGTCGATGGCATAGCCTTTGGCGATGCCGTCCAGCGTCAGCCGGACGGGACGCAGCAGTGTAGCCGATCCGGGCCCGAGCGCGATATCGGCGGCGCCGCCGCGCGCCAGGCAGGGCGGGCCGCCGTGGTCGGGCAGAGCGCCGGCGGCCACCAGGGCGCCGCCCACTGTGCAGTCGAACAGGCCGCCGCTGTGCCGGGTCAGGGCGCGCGCGGCGCGCAGCAGGCGCGCGGTGGCGGGCGACACCGGCACCGCCTGGCCGGGCGAGCGGTTCAGGCGCGACAGTTCGCTGGCGGGGTCCTGGAAGCTCCACAGCGCCTGGGCCTGCTCGATGCGCGCGAACGCCGCGCTCACGGCCGCGCCCGGGTCGGCGCCGCGGGCGGCGGCCTCGACGAAGGTGCCCAGCAGGGCGCGCATGCGTTTGACTTCAGCCATCGTGTTCAGCCTGGAGTTCGGTTCTTGCCATGGATTGTGTCAGCATCCTCAGCCGCGCGCCAGGAACAGCTGGTGGATGACCAGCAGGCGCTTGACGCCGTCGAGCACATTGCGGCTGGACAGGGTGGCGCCGCTGATGTTGGGCACGTCCTGGTCCAGCTTGAACGGGCTGGCCAGGGTCTTGCCGACGAAGTTACGGCGCCAGGCGGGGTCGCGGATCTGGCCGCCGTGGGTCTCGCGGTAGCTCAGCACCTCGATGCCGAGCACCTTGCCGTCGGGCGCGATGGCGGCGGCGTAGGTGATGAACTCGTGCTTGCCGATCACGTCGTCGACGATGAACCAGCCGACCAGCGCGCCGTCGCGCTCGGCGCGCCAGACCGGCTGCTCGTCGAGGCGCTGGCGCACGCCGGCCAGCGCCTTGATCTGGTCGCGCTGGGCGGCGGAGAAGCGCAGCGGGCGGGCCACGAAGCTGTTGGCGCCCGGGAACAACAGCGATTGCGCGGCGGCCGCCGTCAGGTAGTCGGCGCCGTGCGCGGGCGCGACGATGGCCGCGAGCGGCAGCAGGAAGGCGGCGGGGACGAAATGGCGCATGGCGGTCCTTAGAAGTTGTAGCCGATCTTGACCCGGACTTCGTTCTTGGTCTTTTCGATCAAGTGCAGCCGGAAGTCGTCCTGGGCGGCGAACTGCTCGCCGCCGCCGCGCACCTGGCGGAAAGCGGTCAGGGTGGCCCACCAGGTGTTGCCGGCCCAGTGCAGGCTGGGGCCGGCGAACAGGCTCCAGCGCTCCAGCCCGACCTCGGTCTCGTACTCGGCTTCGCGCAGCAGCTCGCCGCCGACGGACCAGCCGGGGGCGAAGCGGTAAGACAGGCCGGTGCCGATCTTGGTGGTGATCTCGTCCTCCGGCGTGCCGGGCCAGTCGAAGCCGTCCGGCAGGTTGGCGATGGCGCTGCGTTTCTCGCGCGCGGCGCGCAGGCCGATGTTGCCGACCCACACCAGCTGCCCTTCGAGGAAGTACTTCTGGGCCTGGAGCTCGGTCGAGAATTCGATCTCGCGCTTGGCCTGGCCGGAATGCACGTCGAGCCGGCCCAGTTCCAGGGCGGCGATGGCGGACAGGCCGAAGTCGTCCTTGGCCGGCGACAGGAAATTGTACTTGGCGGACAGCTCGACGCTGCGCAGCTGCAAGGTGGTCGCCTTGTCGGCCGGCAGGTAGCCGTCGATGCGCAGGCCGGAGGTGTGCACGCCCAGGCCGTTGAGCTCGGCCGAGACCTGGAAGCGGTCGGTGACGCCGTATTCCACTTCGGTCTTGGTGTCGAGCGCGCGGTAGCTGCCGGCGCCCTTGTCGGAGCGCACCGTGAACCACTGGTAGAACTCGCCGCTACCCTTGGGCAGGGTCTCGGCGCCGCGCACGTAGCCGAGCAGGTTCTCGTCGGCCATGGCCGGCAGGGAAAGGGATAGGGCGGCCGCGGCGGCCAGTAGGGTGCGGCGTGCAAGCATCAAAACGATTCTCCAGATGGGCCGCGGCAGGGGCGCCGCGGCTACGTCCAAATTATAAACGAGAATCATTATCATTATCAATACGCGTTTTTAGAAACATTGCAATGCGCCGCGTTTGATGATTTGCCGTGCGGACCGGCCCTGATCCTTGCCGCTGGCTAGCCGTGCCTGGCGGCCGCGGGGCCGATGAGCCAGGATAAGTGATTTTTCTCTCGGGAAATTCCGCGGACGGGCGCCAGGCCGTTGACGCGGGCGGTGCCGCCGTTCAAGATGTGAGCCATGCCAGTGCTCAGCGCCGCCCCTCCGAGGCAAGGCTGGGGGGCGATGAGGTAGAATTCTAGACGTCGTGACGCCCTGGGTGGCGTTTTAGATAATAGTAAGAGCATGGTCGCGTTTGGCGACGTGAAACGCGGTGGAGTTAAGGATCTCAAGATGATCGAAGCAAGGCATAAAGCGGTTCAGTGCATCTCGCCGGCTGGCCTGCATCGCATGGCGTACAAGGAGTGGGGCGATCCGGCCAATGAACGCGTGCTCATCTGCGTGCACGGCGTGACCCGCGTGAGCGACGACTTCGACGCGCTCGCGCGCGCCCTGTCCGACCAGTACCGCGTGGTGTGCCCGGACGTGGTCGGGCGCGGGCGCTCCGGCCGCCTGGCGGACCCGCGCCTGTACACCATCCCCCAGTACGTGGACGACATGGTGACCCTGGTGGCGCGCGTGACGGCCGCCAGCGCCGCGCCCACGGTCGACTGGTTCGGCACCTCCATGGGCGGCCTGATCGGCATGGCCTACGCGGCCCTGGCCGGCAGCCCGATCGCCCGGCTGGTGCTCAACGATATCGGCCCCACGCTCGACCCGGCCGCCCTGAGCCGCATCGGCGACTACATCGGCCAGGATGTGCGCTTCGACAGCTTCGACGAGGCGGCCGCCTTCGTGCGCCAGGTGTCGCTGTCGTTCGGCCCGCACAGCGAGGCGCAATGGCACAAGCTGGCCAGCGACGTGCTGCGCCAGGACCAGGACGGCAAGTGGATCCGCCATTACGACCTGGGCATGGCGGTGCCGTTTCGCGCCGCGACGGCGGAAAGCGCCAAGGCCGACGAGGCGGCGCTGTGGGCGTCCTACGACAAGATCGCCTGCCCGACCCTGGTGGTGCGCGGCGCCGAGTCCGACCTGCTCTCGCGCGAGACGGCGGCGGCCATGACCGGCCGCGGGCCCAAGGCCACGCTGGTGGAGCTTCCCGGCGTCGGCCACGCGCCCACATTTTTAAGCGATGAGCAGATCGCCATCGCGCGCACATTTTTGCTCGGCTAGGCCGGCATTGGAACAGTTCATGGATATCACACGGCTTTACGTAGGAAAACGGCTCTCCGAGGTGGCGATCCACAACGGCACGGTGTACCTGGCCGGCCAGATCGCCGAGGACACCGGGGCCGACATCGACGGCCAGACCCGCGAGGTGCTCGGCCACGTCGACCGCCTGCTGGCCGAGGCGGGCAGCGACAAGACCTGCATGCTCAGCTGCCAGATCTTCCTGGCCGACATGGAGGACTTCGCCGGCATGAACGCGGTCTGGGACGAGTGGGTCGCGGCCGGCCACACGCCGCCGCGCGCCACCGTGCAGGCCCGCCTGGCCAATCCGGACTGCCGCATCGAGATCGTCGTCACCGCCGCGCTGCGCTAGGGCCGCGATGGTATCGATTGCCGCGCCGGGAGGCGCCACCAGCGAACTGACCGAGGGCCTCGGTCCCCAGGACGTCGAGCGCGTCGCGGCTTCGCTCGCCTATGCCAGCGAGGCCTACCAGGGCAAGCAGTGCGCGTCGGGCCAGAACGCGCTCGAGTTCGCGCTGGGCGTGGCGAGCACCCTGGCCAGCCTGGGCACCGACGCCGAGACCCGCATCGCCGGCTTGATGTTCGAGCTGACCGTGCTCGATCCGAAGGCCGTGGCCGGGCTCGAGACGCGGGTCGGCAAGGAGGCCACCGACCTGGTGACCGGGGTGCGCCAGCTGATCCGCCTGCGCGACATGACGCTCGGCCACCAGAACGTCGGGCGCGGCAAGAACGCCGCCCAGGAGGCGGTGGCCCAGGTCGAGACCCTGCGCAAGATGCTGCTGGCGATGGCCACCGACATGCGCGTGGTGCTGGTGCGCCTGGCCTCCTGCCTGACCACCTTGCGCTATTTCGCCGAGCTGCGCCTGTTCAACGACATGACCCGGGCCTACGGGCGCGAGACGCTGGACCTGTACGCGCCGCTGGCCAACCGGCTCGGCATCTGGCAGCTCAAGTGGGAGCTGGAGGACCTGTCGTTCCGCTTCATCGAGCCGGACACCTACAAGCGCATCGCCAAGATGCTCGAGGAAAAGCGCATGATGCGCGAGGGCTTCGTGCAGTCGGCCATCCTGCGCCTCAAGAGCGAGCTGGCCGCGGCCGGCATCAAGGCCGAGGTGTTCGGCCGGCCCAAGCACATCTACAGCATCTGGAACAAGATGCGCGGCAAGGAGCTCGACTTCTCCGAGCTGTACGACGTGCGCGCCTTCCGGGTGATCGTCGACGACGACAAGACCTGCTACACCGTGCTGGGCGTGGTGCACAACATCTGGACCCCGATCCCGAAAGAGTTCGACGACTACATCTCGCGGCCCAAGGCGAACGGCTACCAGTCGCTGCACACGGTCGTCATGGCCGAGGACGAGCGGCCGCTGGAAGTGCAGATCCGCACCCGCGCCATGCACAACTTCGCCGAGTACGGGATCGCCGCGCACTGGCGCTACAAGGAGGAGGGCGGCTCGGACTTCAAGGGCCAGGCCTACGACGAGAAGATCGCCTGGCTGCGCCAGCTGCTGGCCTGGAAGACCGACGTGGCCGGCACCGTGGTGGGGCAGGAGGAGGAGAAGCAGCGCGAGTGGGTCGAGAAGCTCAAGTCGACCACCCTGGACGACCGCATCTACGTGCTCACGCCGCAGGCGCGCGTGCTCGAGCTGCCGGTCGGGGCCACCCCGATCGACTTCGCCTACCACCTGCACAGCGAGGTGGGACACCGCTGCCGCGGCGCGCGCGTGGACGGGGTCATGGTGCCGCTGAACACGGCGCTCAAGAACGGCCAGACCTGCGAGATCATCACGGCCAAGGGCGCGCCCGGCACGGCCGGCCCATCGCGCGACTGGCTCAGCCCCGGCTACACGGTCAGCTCGCGCACGCGCACCAAGGTGCGCGCCTGGTTCAACGCGATCGACCTGGCCGAGACGCTGGCGCACGGGCGCGCGCTGGTGGAGAAGTCGCTCCAGCGCGAGGGCAAGACCGCGGTCAACCTGGAGTCGCTGGCGCACAAGCTGGGCTTCGCCAAGGTCGATGACCTGTTCATCTCGGTGGGCAAGGAGGAGTTCAGCCTGCGCCAGGTCGAGAACGCGCTGCACGACAGCGGCGAGGCGGCGGTGGCGGAGGACGCGGTGGTGCTCAACAAGAGCCGCGCCTCCAGCGTCGAGCAGGGCGCCAAGTCGGGCGTGCTGGTGGTCGGCACCGAGGGCCTGCTGACCCAACTGGCGCGCTGCTGCAAGCCGGCGCCGCCGGACGGCATCGTCGGCTTCGTCACGCGCGGCAAGGGGGTGTCGATCCACCGCGCCACCTGCAAGAACTTCGCCGAGATGCGCTTAAAGGCGCCCGAGCGGGTGATCCACACCGACTGGGGCCGGGCCGGCCTGGACACGGTCTACCCGGTCGACCTGTTCATCCTCGCCGGCGACCGCCAGGGCCTGCTGCGCGACATCTCGGAGGTGTTTTCGCGCGAGAAGATCAACGTGATCGGGGTGAACACCCAGAGCTCCAAGGGCCAGGCGCGCATGACCTTCACGGCCGAAATCGGCTCGACGGCGCAGCTGCACAAGGCGCTGCTGGCGATCATGGAAGTGCAGGGCGTGCAGGAAGCACGGCGGCAGTAGCCATGCGCCGCCTGCCCACCTCCTTCCTGTACGCCCGCCCCGACGAGTGGGCGCGCCTGCTGTGGCGCCACGTGACGAGCTGGTGGTACATGGTGCACCTGGGCGCGATGGCGCTGGTGATGGCGTTCTCGCTGTCGACCTACAGCCGGGCCAACCGCGTCACCACCGCGCGCTTCCTGTACAACAGCACGTGGCAGGTGCTGCCCTGGTTCACCTTGCTGGCGGCGTTGGTGAGCCTGGTGCTGATCCGGATCGTGGTGGTGACGGCGCAAAGCTATGGCCTGTCGCGCTACGCGCTCGAGATGGTGGTGCGGGTGCTGGTGCTCGAGCTCATTCCGCTGACCGGCGCCATGTTCGTGGCTATCCGCGCCGGCCTGGCCTTCAACGCCGGCGACGCGCTGGCGCTGGCCGCGGCCTCGCCGGACCCCTCGCGCGCGGCCCAGAACCGCCTGCGCCAGGAGCTGGTGCCCGAGGTGATCGGCAACGCCTTCGCGGTGCTCAGCCTGGCGATGGTGAGCAGCGTGATCGTGCTGGTGCTGGCCTACGTGAGCGTGTACGGCTTCTCGCCGTGGGGACTGGCCGACTACACGCGCACGGTGGGACGTATCTTCAACCCGGCGGTGACGATCGGCTTCGTGTTCAAGACCGTGTTCTTCGGGCTGGCGGTGGCGGTCATCCCCACCGCGGCGATTCTGGAGATGCAGCGCCACGGCCAGCGCCCGGCGTCGACCGTGCAGCCGGGCGCGGTGCGGCTGCTGTTCGTGCTGCTGCTGATCGAGGCGGCTTCCCTGGCCGTCAAATACATTTAACGGGAGTGTGAATGAGCGAACCCCAAGCCGAGGCGCCCCAGCCCGTGGCCCACGTCGAGGCCAAGGCGGTGATCCTGCTGGTGCTGATGGCCGCGCTAGTGGCCAGCTTCCTGCTGTACGTGATGTACGCGCGCGGCGTGTTCGAGGCCACCCAGCGCCTGGTGCTGATTGCCGACGATTCCGAAGGCGTCATCCCTGGCATGGACTTGACGTTCTCGGGCTTTCCGATCGGGCGCGTGCGGCGCCTGGAGCTGGCGCCGGACGGCAAGGCGCGCATCGTGGTTGACGTGCCGCGCAAGGACGCGCGCTGGCTCAAGAGCTCGAGCGTGTTCACGCTGGAGCGCAGCCTGGTGGGCGAGACCCGCATCAGGGCCTTCACCGGCATCCTGAGCGATCCCCCGCTGGAGCCGGGGGCGGTGCGCACGGTGCTGCGCGGCGACACCACGGCCGAGATTCCGCGCCTGGTGGCCAGCGCCCGCGCCCTGCTCGAGAACCTGGACACGATGACGCGCAGCGACTCGAACATCAACGCCAGCCTGGCCAACATCAAGACCACCACCGAGCGCATGACCGGCAAGTACGGCCTGCTGGGCGGCGCCCTGGGCGGCGAGGAGCAGGCCAAGAAGCTGATGCTGACCCTGGACCGGGTCAACGGCCTGCTGGCCAAGGCCGACCAGCGCGTGTTCGCCAGGAACGGGCTGATGGACGAGAGCGACGCGGCGATCCGCCAGCTGCACGTGATGCTGCAGGACGCCAGTGCCAGCCTGAAGAAGGTGGACGCGGTGCTGGTCGAGGCGCAGGCGGTGGGCGCCAACGCGCGCGTGGCCACCAAGGACCTGGGCGCGCTGCGCAACGAGGTCGACGCCAGCCTGCGCAAGGTCACGCGCCTAATTGACGAAATCAACCGCAAATGGCCATTTGCACGCGAAACGGAGTTGAAGCTGCCATGACGACCAAGCCTATCCTGACCCTGGGCGCCGGCGCGGTCCTGCTGGCCCTGTCCCTGGCCGGGTGCGCGTCCAAGCCGCCCCAGCCTTCCTGGAAAAGCAACGCGGCCGGCGCCCTCGAAGCCTTCAGCGACGCCTACCTGAAAGGCGACAGCGGCGTCGCCGAGGCCGAGTTCGCGCGCGCCCGCGCCGCGCTGGCCAGCACCGGGCGCGCGGACCTGGTCGCGCACGCCGAGCTGGTACGCTGCGCGACCCTGGTGGCCGCGCTCGAGCTGGCCGGCTGCCCGCGCTTCGACGCGCTGGCCCAGGACGCCACCCCCGCCGAACGCAGCTACGCGGCCTATCTGGCCGGGCGCTGGCAGGGCCTGGACCTGGCCCAGCTGCCGGAGCAGCACCGCGCCGTGGCCGCCGGCGGCACCAAGGTGGACGCGATCGCCGATCCGCTGGCGCGCCTGGTCGCCGCCGGCACCCTCCTCGAGACCGCGCGCATCGACCCGGCCGGCATCGCCGTGGCCACCGAGACGGCCAGCGCCCAGGGCTGGCGCCGTCCGCTGCTGATGTGGCTGGGGGTGGCCAGGCAGCGGGCCCAGGCCGCCGGCGACGCGGCCGAGGCGGCGCGCATCCAGCGCCGCATCGACCTGGCCGGCCAATAGCGGCGGCGGGCGCCGCGGGCGCGATGTTTGATCGGGAATAATTTACGCTAGGAAACGTTCGACTAAGATGATCTCACCGCACCGCCAGGTGTGCCTTCCGGGATCATCATGCTGTCACGTCGTGTTTCCTGCCTCGCCGCGGCCCTGCTCGCCTGCGCCGTCCCCGTCCGTGCCACCAGTATCGCGACCGCGACGGTCAGCGGCCTGGGCTACAGTTTGACCGACCTCGACCCCGGCGACGGCCTGGTCCCGGCGCTGCTGTTTGCCGCCGCCACCGAAGTGGACGGCCGCTATGCCTACCGCTACATCACCCGCGACAACCGCGCCTACGATCCGGCGGCGCTGCCCGGCGGCGGCGTGTGGGGCCTCACCAGCGCGCTCGGCGCCATGGATGATGCGCTGGAGGTGACCGGGCTGTACCTGCCCGACAGCACCGGCCACAGCTTCCAGGGCAGCAGCGAGACGCGCCTGTATGCCCACTTTTCGATCGCGCCGATGTCTTCCGTCACGCTCACGGCCAGCGCCGCCCTGTACGCCTCGGTGCTGGGCGGCGCCATGGGCGACAGCGCCGGGGCCGACGCCAGTCTGCTGGTAAGCGTTCGGCCAGCGCCGTC
>DIZW01000113.1 GCA_002428015.1 Oxalobacteraceae bacterium UBA6018
CGGCGCCGCCGTCGGCACCGCCGCCGCCACCACCACCACCGTCGCTACCCAGCCCGAACACGCTGCGGAAGGCGTCGGCCTTCTGGTAATTGAGCTGGAAGATCTCCGAGCGCAACGGCTCGAGGTCGGCGATCTGGGCGCGCTGCTCGAGCTCCAGTTTTTCCTTGGTCAGCAGTTCATCCTTGGGCGCGATCCACAACACGGTGCCGTTCTTGCGCATGTCCAGGCCCTTGGCCTGCAGCACCACGTCGAGCGCCTGGTCCCACGGCACTTCCTTCAGGCGCAAGGTCAGGTTGCCGCTGACAGAATCGCTGGTGATGATGTTCAGGCCCGAGATGTCGGCGATCGCTTGCAGGGCGGCGCGCACTTCCACGTTCTGGAAGTTGAACGACAGCTTCTCGCCGCGGTAGCCCTGGGTGCCCTGGGTCAGCTTGTTGGGGTCTTCCTTGATCGGCTTGACGTCGATCACCAGCTGGGTGTCGCTCTGGTACACGGTCTGCTCCCACAGGCCGCGCGCCTCCACCGTCATGCGCACGTTGTCGCCTTGCGGCACGGTGGTGATCAGCGACACCGGGGTGCCGAAGTCGGTCACGTCCAGGCGCCGGCGCAGGGTCTGCGGCAGGCCGGTCTTGAGGAAGTCGACCACCACGCTGTTGCCGACCTGGCGCACGTCGACTCCGACCTGGCTGTTGGGCAGGTCGACCACGACCCGGCCTTCGCCGTTCGGACCGCGCCGGAAATCCATGTCGCGCAGCTGCTGGCGCGCGGCCTTGGGCGGCTGGGGCACGGCCTTGGCCACCGGCAGGCCGGCGCTGTCGACCGCCTGCGCCACGCCGCCGGAACCGTCGACCGTCACGATGATCGACTTGCCGTCGATGGCGGTGGCGTAGTTCAGCGGACGGCGCATGTTGAACACCAGGCGGGTGCGGGCGCCGGCCTGCACCACGTTGATCGTGCGCACGTCGCCCAGGTTGACGTCCTGAGCGCTCTTGCCCGTGGCGTTGGAGGTGGCGCCGAAGTCGAGCGCGATGCGGCTCGGATTGGTGATCGAGAACCCGATCGGCAGGGCGGCCGGGGCATTGTGCATGGCTACGTTGACCACCACGTTGGAACCTTGCTGGTGAGCCGTGATCGATTCGATCGCATTGGCCTCCTGCGCCGTGGCCACGCGCGCGCCCAGCGACAGTGCCAGCAGGGCGCCCAGGCGCAGTGCCGAACCCATGCGGGCGGCGGCGCCATTCATTCTCAGTGCGATCATTTCTTGGTCTCCTTACTTTCTTGCAGTTCCAGCTTCGACATGCGCTCGACCCATTCGCCGCCGGCGTCCTGAACGGTTTCCTTGATGCTGACGGCGTCGTCGGCGACCGCCGTGACCAGCCCATAGTTCTCTCCCAGGCGCTGCCCCAGCTTGACCTGGTACACCGCGCGGTCGATCTGCAGCAGGGCGTAGTTGACGCCGCCCTTCTGCATCGTGCCGACCATCTTCATCGTGTCGAGCGGGAACGACTCGAGGAATTCCTTGGGCCGCTTCATGTCCGGCTTGTACGGGCTGTCGGCCTTCTCGGCCGCGCGCGCCAGCTCGGCGAGCAGCTTGTTGGGGTTGTACGGGTCGACCGCGTCCTTGGAGCCGTAGGGCGCCGGGATGAAGGTCTTGGGCGCGACCAGCGGGGCCACGTGCGGCTTGGTGTCGCGCTTGACCTGGGCCATCCAGGAATGGACCTCGGCGCTGTCGCGGTCGCCGCAGCCGGAAAGCAGGACCGCGCCCAGCAGCGCGGCCAGTGTGGTGCGCATCATTTGGCGCCCCCCTTCTCTTTGGCTTTCTTGTCGCGCTCGGCCTTGAGCTTGCGCGCCGCGGCCGCCTCGTCCGGATCGAGGTAGCGGAAGGTCTTGGCCACCGCGTCGAGCGTGAGCACGCCATCCTTGCCGGCGTTGAGCGACATGTTGTTGAGCGTGACGATGCGCGGCAGGTTGGCCATGTCGCCGGCGAAGGCGCCGATGTCGTGGTAGCTGCCGGTGACCTTGATGTCGATCGGCAGCTCGGCGTAGTAGTCGCGCAGCACCACCTGGCCCGGCTTGAACAGTTCGAACTGCAGGCCGCGGCCGAGTCCGGCCTGGTTGATGTCCGACAGCAGCGCGGCCATCTCGGCCTTGCTCGGCAACTGCTTCTGCAGGCGCTCGACATACTGGTCGACCTGGGCGCGCTGGGCCTTGAGCGCGTCGAGGTTGATGGCCTGGGCCATCTTGTCGCGGAACTCGTCCTTGAGCTTGGCCTCCTGGACCACCAGCGCGTCCTGCTCCTCGAACTGGCCGCTCCAGTAGGTGAAATAACCGGCCACGGTCACCGCGGCGGTAACGCCGATGCCGCACAGGATGCGCGGCGCCAGCGGCCATTGGCCGGGCGGGCGGCCCGCCAGGCCCTGGAATTGCGCTCTCAGCGTTGCGCTCAGCTGTTTCAAATCGATATTCATGCTGGCTCCGATACGCCTACTTGGCTGCCGGCGCGGCGGGCGCCACGGGCGCGCCCGCTGGCGCGACGGCGGCCGTTTTCTGGCCGGGCTTGGCCGCGGCGGCATCCTTGTCGCGCGGACGGCGAATCGCCACGGCCAGGGTAAATTCGACCACCTTGCGCCCGGTCTTGCTCTGGGCCAGAGGCACGGCGCGCACTTCGGTCAGGTCCGGCTTCTCCAGCCAGGGCGAGTTGCTCGACAGGTTGCGCAGCAGCTCGGCCACCCGCTCCTGCGACTGGGCGTAGCCCGACATCACCACGCGCTGGCCGTCCTGCTTGAACGAGCGCAGGTAGACGCCCTGCGGGGTCTGCTTGACCAGCTCGTCGAGCAGGTAGACCGGCTGGTTGCGGTCGCCCTGCAAGTCCTCGACGGCCTGCTGGCGCGCCTTGAGGGCCTCGATCTCCTGCTTCAGGCTGCCGATCTCGACGATTTTCTTGTCGAGGTCGACGTTGGCCGCCTTGATGATGTTGTTGCGTTCGTTCTGGATCGAGATCTGGCGCGCGTTATAGCCGCCCACCACGATGATCACCAGGACGCCGATGATTGCCGACAAGGCCATCAAGGCCAGGAAGGCGGCCTTCTTTTGCTTGCGCTTGGCTTCGCGGTGGGGCAGCAGGTTAATCTTAATCATCAGACAAACCTCCGCAGGGCCAGCCCGCATGCGACCAGATAGGCCGGCGCCTCGGCGCGCAACTGCTGCTCGCGCACGTCGGGCCCCAGGCCCATGCCCTTGAACGGCGACACCACGGCGCTGGAAATCTTGGTGCGGCTGGCCACGATCTCGACCAGGCCGGGAATGAGGGCGCAGCCGCCGGCCAGGAACAGCTGGTCGACCCGGGTGTAGGGAGTCGAGGTGTAGAAGAACTGGATGGCGCGCGTCACTTCCAGCGCCGCGCTCTCGAGGAAGGGGATGAGCAGGTCGTCCTTGTAATTCTCGGGCAGGTCGCCCGACTTCTTCTTGTTGTCGGCCTCCTCGTACGACATGCCGTAGGCGCGCACGATGTCCTGGGTCAGCTGGTTGCCGCCGAAAGGCTGCTCGCGCTCGTAGATGGTGTCGCCGTCGAGCATCACGGAAATATGGGTGACCTGGGAGCCGATCTGGAACAGCGCGATGATCTGGCCGTCCGGCTCGGCGCCGCCGGCCACGTGCACCAGCACCCGGTCGAGCGCGGCGCGGGCGGCGTAGGATTCGATATCCATGATCACCGCCGACAGCCCGGCCGCCTCGGCGATGGCGACCCGGTCCTCGACTTTTTCCTTGCGCGAGGCGGCCAGCATGACTTCGACGTCGTCCGGCGAGTTGGCGGCCGGCCCGAGCAGGTCGAAGTCCAGGCTCACCTCGTCAAGGGCGAAAGGGATGTACTGGCTCGCCTCGGACTCGACCTGCACTTCGAGCTGGTCTTCCGACAGGCCGGCCGGCAGGATGATCTTCTTGGTGATGACGGAGGCCGGCGGCATGCCGAGCGCGACCAGCTTGACGCGGGTGCCGCTCTTTTTCCACACCCGCCGCACCGCCTCCGAGACGGCCTCGATGTTTTCGATGTTGCCGTCGACGACGGCGCCGCGCGGCAGCGGCTCGGCGGCGTAGCGCTCGAGCCGCAGCTCGTTTTTGGCGCCCAGCGCCAGTTCCACCAGGCGTACGCCGGACGTGCTGATGTCCACCCCCAGCAGCGGAGGGCTGGCCTGCCCGAACAGAGAACCGAGATTGATCACGCGCGCACTCCTCACCTACCTACGTCGTTGCTCCCGCAAACGGCATGCGGGACGAATAATGAAAATGGCCCGCTGCGTCGGGAATTTGTTATAGAACCGCCATTTAGCCCCTATACATGAGGCAATACATTAAATCGTAGCAACAAGCACGCGGCGGTGTAAAGGTATTTCTGCACTGTAATTTTACGCCGGGAGGCACGAATGCCACACTCTGTGAACCTGCTGCCATCATAGTTGTCTGCAGGTTCAGCCCCCCGTGAACACCCCGACATCACAGTTGCCAGAAGATTCACGGCATGGGCTCCGCGACGGGCGTGCGACCGTTCCGGGACGCTTTCGGGACGGTCGCGGGGCCGGTGCGCCGTCGCCCGGACGCCTGCTTTATAATGAAATCCGTTAACAATCTGAAAGAAGTCCACTGCAATGACCTCGCACCCTTCGGACGCCAAGGCGTCGCCGCGCTCGCCTAAACGGATCTTGCTGCTGATACTGGGCGCGGCCGCCGGAACCGCCCTCGTCGGCGTGCTGATCGTGGTGTTCGCCCTGGCGATGGCCTACCCCAACCTGCCGCCGCTGGACAGCCTGACCGACTACCGGCCCAAGATGCCGCTGCGGATCTTCTCCGCCGACAACGTGCTGATCGGCGAATTCGGCGAGGAGCGGCGCACCCTGGTGCACTTCAAGGAGATTCCGGCCGTCATGAAGCAAGCCGTGCTGGCCATCGAGGACAGCGGCTTCTACACCCACCACGGGGTGGACTACATGGGCATCCTGCGCGCGGCCCTGCACAACGCCACCGGCGGCGGCGCCCGGCAGGGCGCCTCGACCATCACCCAGCAGGTGGCGCGCAATTTCTTCCTGTCGAGCGAACAGACCTTCAAGCGCAAGGCCTACGAGGTGCTACTGGCCTGGAAGATCGAGCAGAACCTGACCAAGGACCAGATCCTCGAGGTCTACATGAACCAGATCTACCTGGGCCAGCGCGCGTTCGGCTTCTCCTCGGCCGCCCAGATCTATTTCGGCAAGAACCTGAAGGACATCACGGTGGCCGAGGCGGCCATGCTGGCCGGCCTGCCGAAGGCGCCCTCGGCCTACAACCCGGTGGTCAACCCCAAGCGCGCGCGCACCCGCCAGCAGTACATCCTGCAGCGCATGCACCAGCTCGGCTACATCAACGACGCCCAGTACGCCCAGGCGCGCGACGAGCACCTGCACATCAAGACCGACAGCGCCGACTTCGGCGTGCACGCCGAATACGTGGCCGAGATGGCGCGCCAGCTGGTCTACGAGCAGTTCAAGGACGAGACCTACACGCGCGGGCTGAACGTGTTCACCACCATCACCAAGGCCGACCAGGACGCGGCCTACCTGGCGCTGCGGCGCGGCGTGATGGACTACGAGCGGCGCCACCCCTACCGCGGCCCGGAAGCCTACATCGACATCCCCAAGGCCAAGGACGAGGCCGACGAGGCTATCGAAGCCGAGCTGGCCGAGCACCCCGACAGCGACGACATCGTCGCCGCCATGGTGCTCAGCGCCACGCCCAAGGCCATCAACGCCGTCACCGCCTCGGGCGACGAGATCACGATCAGCGGCAGCGGCCTGGCGTTCGCCTCGGCCTGGCTGTCGGACAAGGCCGCGCCGAACCGCCGCGTCAAGCGCGGCGCCGTGATCCGCGTCACCCAGGACGGCGGCACGGCCTGGAGCATCACCCAGATGCCCGAGGTGGAGTCGGCCTTCGTGGCGGCCGACACCACCGACGGCGCGATCCGCGCGCTGGTGGGCGGCTTCGACTACAACCGCAACAAGTTCAACCACGTGACCCAGGCCTGGCGCCAGCCCGGCTCCTCGTTCAAGCCCTTCATCTACTCGGCCTCGCTCGAGCGCGGCCTGTCGCCGGCGACCATCATCAACGACGCCCCGATCTCCTTCGACGCCGGCCAGACCGGCGGCCAGGCCTGGGAGCCGAAGAACTACGACGGCAAGTACGAAGGGCCGATGACGATGCGGCGCGGCCTGACCAAGTCGAAGAACATGATCTCGATCCGCATCCTGAACAAGATCGGCGCCAAGTACGGCCAGGAATACGCCACCCGCTTCGGCTTCGACGCCGAGCGCAACCCGCCCTACCTGACCCTGGCGCTGGGCGCGGGCGCCACGACCCCGCTGCAGCTGGCCGGCGCCTACGCCGTGTTCGCCAACGGCGGCTACCGCATCAGCCCCTACCTGATCTCGCGCGTGACCGACGCCGACGGCAAGGTGCTGTCGCAGGCCACGCCGGACAAGGCCGGGGTCGAGACCAACCGGGTGATCGACGCCCGCAACGCCTTCCTGATCGACAGCATGCTCAAGGACGTGGTGCGCTACGGCACCGCGACCAAGGCGCTGGTGCTCAAGCGTCCCGACATCGCCGGCAAGACCGGCACCACGAACGACTCGATCGACGCCTGGTTCGCCGGCTACGCGACCAAGCTCGTGGGGGTGGCCTGGATCGGCTACGACCAGCCCAAGAACCTGGGCAACCGCGAGACCGGGGGCGGCCTGGCGCTGCCGATCTGGATCGGCTACATGCAAAAGGCGTTGAAGGACCAGCCGGTGGACGAGCGCACGGTGCCGGACGGCCTGGTGCACGTGGGCGACGAATACTATTACGCCGAGAACCCGCCCGGGACCGGGGTGCAAAGCCTGGACGTGGGCGCGCGCAGCACGCCGGCGGAGGAAAAGGCCAAGGACGCGGTCAAGAACGAGTTGTTCTGATCCGGGCGCCCGCCGCGGCGCCCGCGTCACGACGTAGCGCCCGCGTCACGACGTCCCGGGCCGGCCTGCGACTTCGACGTGGCCCAGGTCGCGCTTGCGCCGGATAAACCGCCTTCTTTCTTGGACCTCCGCCACGCCTTCCGTCCCCTGCCTTGGCATCCGTGGACACCTCGCCGCCCACGCTCCCATCCGGGACGCCATCGAGCGCGTCGAGCCACGCGCGAAAGTCATTTCAGCGGCTGCCTTGCGCGTCAGGGGGAAAACCGCGGATCGTAGATCCAGCGCTTGAGGGTGGTCGCGACGATCGCGCCGGCGTCCCCGTGCTGCGCATTGATCAGCACGTTGAATTCGTCGGGCACGATTACGGAGGGAACAAGCAGGAGGGCCGAGGCGCCCGAGGCGATCCAGGCATCACCCGTCGTCCTGGCGGTCAGTCCGGCCGGAATCGCGTCCCAGCTACCGGGTAGCGGGTCGAGCACCTGACGCGCTTCCCATACCGCGTCCGGTACGTCGATTCGCACCAGGTAGCGATTGAACGGCAGGCCGCCGCTGCGCAGGTAATGCACGGTCTCGAGGGTGGCCAGCGCGATATTCGTGGCGCCGTACACGACGGGGGTGCCCTTGCTGTTCCAGCGCCCGCCCGTCATCTTGGCGCCGGCACCGCTCAGATCATTGGCAGCGTACCTCGGCGCCTCGACCGCGATGCGCCAGAGCGGCACCGTCAAGCGTAGGCCCCGCTCTGGCTCATGGACAGCAATTCGGCCACCAGCTTCTGGCCCTCGAAGGTGTCCATGTAGCTGGCGGGTGTCGCGCCGGCCAGCGCCGGCAGCGGCTTGGTCAGCCACGCGGATACCCAGCGCGCCGCGTCGAAACCGGCCGGATCGCCGGACTGTTCGACCATGGCCTGCACCATGCCGATCAGTATTTCGACGCCCAGCACCCGTTCGGATTCGTCCTTGGACAGCACGGTGGCGTCCCTCTCCTTGCGGCTGATCGTGGCACGGGAGAGGCCGAGGCTGGACAACAGATTCTCCTTGCTCATGCCCATGCGCGACGACAGGTTGCCAATCATCGACGCGGGGATACCTTGCCGGATCACGGCGATGCGCGCCTGGGGATCGAAGCGGTAAATTTGTGTACCATCGACGACGATGGTCTGGCCCGCCCCCGTCTGCGGCTGGGCCAAAGCGCCGCTGGCGGCCTGCCGGGCGACTTTGACGCTGGCGGCGCGGGCCGCCGCTGGTTTTGAGATCGCTTTGGAATTTGCCATGACCGTCTCCTTTGAGACGCCAGTATAGCTCAAATGATCCATGCTGGCGGCGTCGCACGGACAAGGACGCGGCATTGAAGCCCCCCCGCCGGCCTCAGCCTTGCAGCGTCAGCGCCGCCCCGCCCTGCTCCGAGGCCAGCTGCGACAGGGCGGCGAACAGTTCGGAGCCGTCGCGGGTGTTGATCCACTGGCCGTCCACGCGCCGGTAATGAAAGCCGCCGGAGCGCGCGGCCACCCACATCTCGCGCATCGGGGTCTGGCTGTTGACGATGATCTTGGAGCCGTTGTCGATGAACTCGATCTCCAGCACGTTGCCGCTGCGCTTGCATTCGACGTCGACGACGTCCTCGTCGTTGAGCCGGTCGAGCCCGGCCGCGATCGCGTCCAGTGTGCTTTCGGCCAGGTCTAGAAATTCGGTATCGCTCATCATGCTACACTCCAAGGTCTGCTAATCAAATAAACCCTGATTCTAATCGTGAAGTCCTCTTTTGCGTTCAATACCGGCGTCGCCGCCGTGGTCTTGGCCCTGCTCGGCGGCTGCGGCCAGACCGGTCCGCTGGTGCTGCCCAAGCGCCCCGCCAAGCCGGCCACCAAGCCGCTGCCGCCACCGCCGCAGCTGCCTTCGCCGTCGTCCCCCGCCGCCCAGTCAACCAATCAATAAGTCTTTAATCATGTCGCAATTTTCTGTCCAAGACGGCGTCCTGCACGCCGAGAGCACCTCCCTGTCCGCCATCGCCGCCGAGTACGGCACCCCGACCTACGTGTACTCGAAGGCTGGCCTGCTGGCCAACTTCCACGCCTACGCCGACGCCTGCAAGGGCCACGACACGCTGGTGTGCTACGCCATGAAGGCCAACTCGAACCTGGCCATCCTCGACCTGCTGGCGCGCGAGGGGGCGGGCTTCGACATCGTCTCCGGCGGCGAACTGCGGCGCGTGCTGGCCGCCGGCGGCAATCCGAACAAGGTGATCTTCTCTGGCGTGGGCAAGAGCGCGGCCGAGATGCGCCTGGCGCTCGAGCACGACATCCTGTGCTTTAACGTCGAATCGATCCCCGAGCTGCACCGCCTCAACGAGGTGGCCGGCGCGGTCGGCAAGCGCGCGCGCGTGTCGCTGCGGGTGAACCCGAACGTCGACGCCAAGACCCATCCCTACATCTCGACCGGCCTGAAGGCGAACAAGTTCGGCGTGGCCTACGACGACGCGCTGGCCACCTACCGGGCCGCCGCCGCGCTGGCCCACCTGGACGTGGTCGGCATCGACTGCCATATCGGCTCGCAGCTGCTGGACGACGCGCCCCTGCTCGAAGCGCTGGACAAGCTGATCGACCTGATCGACACCCTGGCGGCGGAAGACATCGTGCTGCACCACCTGGACATGGGCGGCGGCATCGGCATCAACTACGGCGACGGCGAGCCGGTGCCGGCCGGCCAGTACGTGGCGCGGGTGCTGGCGCGCATCGACGCCTGGCGCGCGCAGAAGTACGACGGCCGGCCGATCAAGGTGATCTTCGAGCCGGGCCGCTCGATCGTGGGCGACACGGGTGTGCTGCTGACCACGGTGGAATACCTGAAGCCGGGCGAGGAAAAGAACTTCTGCATCGTCGACGCGGCCATGAACGACCTGGTGCGCCCGGCCATGTACCAGGCCTGGATGGACGTGCAGGCGGTGGCGCGGCGCGCCGACGCCCCGGCCGTGGTCTACGACGTGGTGGGCCCGGTGTGCGAGTCGGGCGACTGGCTGGCGCGCGAGCGCGCGCTGGCGGTGCTGCCGGGCGACGTGCTGGCCGTCATGCAGGCCGGCGCCTACGGTTTCACCATGGCGTCGAACTACAACACGCGCGGCCGCGCGGCCGAGGTGATCGTCGACGGCGCCCAGGTGCACCTGGTGCGCCAGCGCGAGAACCCGGCCGAGCTGTTCGCCGGCGAGACCCTGCTCAAGTAAACGCCAAGGCCCGCGCCCCCGCTAGCTGGGGCGCAAGGGCGCGGTGGCCGCGCCGCGCCGCCGCATCAGCAGGCGGCTGCCCAGCAGCAGCGCCACGATCACCCCGAACAGGATGGGCTGGGCGAAGTTGTGCTTGCCCGCCTTCATCCACCAGAAGTGCAGGATCCCCAGCGGCGCGATCAGGTAGATCAGCCGGTGCAGGCCCTGCCAGCGCTTGCCGCCCAGCTTCTTGATCATGCCGTTGGTGCTGGTGGCCGCCAGCGGAATGAGCAGCACGAAGGCGATGAAGCCCACCGTGATGAAGGGCCGCTTGAGCACGTCCTTGAGCATTTCCTGCACGTCGAAGAAATGGTCGAACCACAGGAAGGTGAGGAAGTGCAGGCTGGCGTAGAAGAAGACGAACAGCCCGCTCATGCGGCGCAGCTTGACCAGCCAGTTCCAGCCCGACAGGCGGCGCAGCGGCGTCACCGCCAGGGTGATGCACAAGAGGTAGAGCACCCAGTCGCCGGTGCCGCGCGTGATGAATTCGAGCGGCTCGACCAGCTCGCCGGCGAGCGTCAGGTACAGCATGCGCGCGAACGGCACCAGCGCCAGCGCGAACAGCGCGGCCTTGATGGTGCGGAACTGGCGCGGGGTGGGATTGAAGGCCATCAGCTTGGGCTCACCAGGTGGACATCATCAACCATCTCAACCATCATCAATAGAACTTCTTGAGGTCCATGCCGGCGTACAGCGGCGCGACGTCGGCGTAGCCGTTGAACATCAAGGTCGCCCGCTTCTTGTGGAAGAAGCCGTCCTCGCCGATGCGGCGCTCGGTGGCCTGCGACCAGCGCGGATGGTCGACCTGGGGATTGACGTTGGAATAGAAGCCGTACTCCGACGGCGCCGCCAGGTTCCAGGCCGTGCGCGGCTGCTCCTTGAGGAAGCGGATCTTGACGATCGACTTGGCCGACTTGAAGCCGTACTTCCAGGGCACGATCACGCGCACCGGCGCGCCGTTCTGGTTGGGCAGGGTCTGCCCGTACATGCCCAAGGTGAGCAGGGTCAGCGGATGGTTGGCCTCGTCCAGGCGCAAGCCTTCCACGTAGGGCCAGTTGAGCACGCGGCTGCCCACGCCCGGCATCTGGGCACGGTCGGCCAGGCTGGTGAATTCCACGTACTTGGCGTTGCCGGTCAGCTCGACCTTCTTGATGATCTCGGAGAACGAGTAGCCGACCCAGGGGATCACCATCGACCAGCCTTCCACGCAGCGCAGGCGGTACACGCGCTCCTCCAGCGGCGCCAGCTTGAGCAGGCTGTCGATGTCGAGCGTCATGGGCTTCTTGACCTCGCCTTCGATGGAGACCGTCCACGGCCGCGTCTTGAGCGTGTGGGCGTTGACGGCCGGCTCGGACTTGTCGGTGCCGAACTCGTAGAAGTTGTTGTAGCTGGTGGCGTCCTTGAACGCGGTCGGCTTGTCCAGCGCCGAATAGGCGGGATTGAGCTTGGCGGACAGCTTTTGCAGGGGCGCGGCCTGGGCGAAGGCTTCGCGGTTGGCCATCTCCCACAGGGCCGTGCCGGCCACGGCGCCGGCCGCCACCTGAGCGATGAAACGGCGCCGCTGCTCGTAGACGTGTTGCGGCGTGATCTCTGACGGATACGGCAAATCGATGCCGTTGGGCTTGGGTTTGATCAGCATGGCGGCTCCCGCGTGGCGATGGTGTTGGTAAAAGAATGAACGTGGACATTCAAACCATACACCATCTACGCGGGAAAATCCGCTTTGGATTCGCCGTTAAAGTTTGCCGTAAGAATGCAGCCCGGAAAGGAACATGTTTACGCCGAGGAAGGCGAAGGTGGTCACCACCAGGCCGATCAGGGCCCACCAGGCCGCCACTCGTCCGCGCAGGCCGGACATGAGGCGCATGTGCAGCCAGGCCGCGTAATTGAGCCACACGATCAGGGCCCAGGTCTCCTTCGGGTCCCAGGACCAGTAGCCGCCCCAGGCTTCGGCGGCCCACAGCGCGCCCAGGATGGTGGCCACGGTGAAGAAGGCGAAGCCGACCGAGATGGCCTTGTACATGACGTCGTCGAGCACTTCCAGGGACGGCAGGCGGTCCACCAGGTAGCCGTGCGACTTGAGCAGGTAGGCCGCGCCCACCCCGGCCGACAGGGCGAAGGTGCCGTAGCCGATGAAGTTGGCCGGCACGTGGATCTTCATCCACCAGCTTTGCAGGGCCGGCACCAGCGGCTGGATGTCGGCGGCGTCGCGCGAGACGGTGTACCAGAGCAGGAAGCCGACCGCGGCGGCGATCACCGGCAGCACGAAGGCGCCCAGCTGGCGGGTGCGGTAGCGCTGCTCGTAGTACAGGTAGAACAGGGCCGTGATCATGGAGAACAGGACGAACACCTCATACAGGTTCGACACCGGGATGTGGCCGACGTCGGCGCCGATCAGGTAGGACTCGTACCAGCGCACCATCATGCCGGTGAAGCCGAGCACCACCGCGGCCCAGCACAGCTTGGAGCCGACCGAGGCGCCGAACTCGGAGCGCCCGACCAGGCCGATCCAGTAGAACGCGGTCGAGAACACGAACATGGTGCTCATCCACAGGATCGCGGACTGGCTCGACAGCATGTACTTGAGGAAGAATTTCTTGTTGCCCATGTCGAGGTCGCCGCCGTACAGGCTGATCGCCGTCAGCGCCAGCAGCGCCACCGTCGGGATCAGCCAGCGCACCGGCTTCCAATGCCAGCCCAGCGCGCTGAAGGCGCACGCGGCCAGCACCAGGATGGCCTTCTCGTAGCCGTCCATGTAGACCCCGAAGCGGGTGAGCGCGAACAGCGCGCCGCTCAGCAGCGCGGCCGCGAAGATCCAGTCGGCCAGGCCCAGGCGCTTGAAGTAGCCGGGCGCCGCCTGGTAGGTTTGTGCTTGCGATAGTTCCATCTCGTTCTCCTTGCCGGAAATGCCGGCCACATCAACTGACAGCTTACGCCAACTGCGCCAGCCTGGTCTTCATTTCCTCGAACTCGCGTTCGAAGTCGAGCGTCTTGCGCTGGGTGCTCATGGCCATCAGGGCATGGGCGCCGCCGCCGCCGCTGCCGTTATTGTCATCCTCGCCATCGTCGCCATCCCTGATCCACACCCACAGGCGCCGCTCGCGGATGTAGAACATCGAGAACACGCCCAGCACCAGCAGCACGCAGCCCAGGTAGACCACCTTCTTGCCGGGCGAGCGGGTCACCTGCAGCACCGAGGCCTTGATCTCGGTGAAGTCGTCCAGCTGCAGGTACACCGGCGCGCCGTAGAAGAAGCTGTCGGACAGGGCGGTGGTGGCCAGCTGCAGGAAGCGCGCGTGGCGCTCGTCGGCGCTGGCCGGCGCCAGGCCGTCCTTGGCGCGCGCGGTCTGCCACAGCTCCCACAGGCTGCCGTTGAGGATCTTCATGAAGATATTGGCGGCCTTCTCCTGCTCGGCGGCCGGGATCTTCTCCAGGAAGCGCGAGATCGCCAGGTAGCCGCCCTGCTGGCCGTCGCCGGCGAAAATGGCCATGCTCTTGGCGCTGGACTCCTGCAACTGCTCCTGCAGGGGCGCGGCGCTGGTCGACGGCGACGGCGGCGCGGCGCGCTTGGCGTAGCGCGCGGCGGCCTCGGCGCGCAGGGCCGGATTGGCCAGGGCCGCGCGCAGGCGCATCCATTCGCGCACGCTGTGCTCGTCGTCGGACGGGATGCGCAGGTAGCTGAACTGCTCGTCGGGCGAGTTGCGCACGCCCGCCAGGTACATCTCGGCGCCTTCGATCATCACCGGCTGCATGTAGTTCTGGAATTCGCGCGCCTGGCCGGTTTTGTCGCGCAGCTTGTACTGCACGCTCGGGCCAACGTTCTTCAAGGCCTTGTTGTTGGCGTTCTTGGCCGCCGAGCCGGAATGCAGGTCGAGCGTGCGCGCGAACTCCTGGTTGAAGGTTTCGCCCTTGGTGACGGCGCGCGCGTCGCGCCCGCCCATGTTCTCCACGTTGAACGGGCGGAAGGCGGACCACTCGACCGCGTAGCTGTCGGCCCCGCGCTTGAGATTGGTCGAGCTGTTGACCTCGCCCTGGATGGGGAAGCTGGCCGCGTCGCCCCCGCTCATCGGAAAGCCCGTCAGGCGCAGCTTGCTGCCGCCATCGTCAAAGCTGGACTGGTAGACCGCCACCCCGTCGTAGATCAGCGGCTGGTTGACCTTGATCGTGGCCGGGAAGCTCTTGCCGGTGGCGTGGTCGTGCACCACCACCTCGCTGGCGAACAGCTTGGGCATGCCGGTCGAGTAAAAGTCGATGATGAAGTGCTTGAGCTCGATCGTGAACGGCAGCGCCTGCACCAGCACGCCGCTGGGACGCGGGATCAGGGCCACGTCGCTGGCCTGCCCCTCGGCGATCATGGTGTTGCCGCGGTAGGTGGGGTTGCCCAGGCCGAGACGGTGGCGGGCCGGGATGTCGGCGATCACGCCGCTGCCGGTGAAGGGTTGCTTGCCCAGGAACCATTGCTGGAACTGGATGGGCAGGTCCGAGTCGAGCGAGCCGCCGATCAGGATCACGATGATGGCGCTGTGCGCGAAGATGTAGCCGAACTTGTTGGCAGCGCCCTTCTTGGCCGCCACCAGCGTGGCGTCGCCCTTCTCGACGGTCTTGACGGCGTAGCCGGCGTCGCGCAGGCGCGCCGCGCTCTGGGCGGCCAGGGCAGCCCGGCCCAGGGGCGAGCGCCACTCGGCCTTGTGGTGGAAGTTGCGCAGCGAGTTCTCGCGCACGTTGTCCTTCCAGCTGCGCATGTCGCGCATCATGCGCGGACCGTTGCGGATGATGCAGAAGCTGGTCGAGGCGATCAGAAACAGCAGGATCAGGATGAACCACCAGGCCGAGTAGATCGCGTACAGGCCCAGCTTGTTGAACACCTCGAACCAGAACGGCCCGAACTGGTTGATGTAGTTGGGCATCGGCTCGCCCTGCTTGACGACGGTGCCGATGATGGCGGCGATCGCGATCATCACCAGCATCGTGATGGCGAAGCGCATCGAGGAGACCAGCTCCACCGCCTCGGCGAGCGCCCGGCGGCGGGTGTTCAGTGTGATTCCAGCGGTACTCATGTTCAACAATTCCTAAGTGCGGAGCCTAAGCCAACCCGCGAGGATACCAACAAAAAGGGCAGCCCGCTTGCGCGCGGCCGCCCCGTTATTGCTTTAGCTTGCCCTGCCCCGGCCGCTGGCGGCCACGGCTTACTTCAAGCCGGCGATGTAATCGGCCACGGCCTTCATTTCGTCGTCCGACATGCGCTTGGCCAGGGTGCTCATCTGGATGCTATTGGTGCGCGCGCCCGACTTGAAGTTGTTCAGCTGGGCCACCGTGTACTCCTGGTGCTGGCCGGCCAGACGCGGATACTGGTTGGGCAGGCCGGCGCCGGTGGCGCCGTGGCAGCTGGCGCAAGCGGCCACGCCGGTCTCGGCGATGCCGCCGCGGTAGATCTTCTTGCCCAGGTCGATCGTGTCCTTGTTCTTGGCCGCGCCCGGTTTCGGGGCGGTGCTGGCCAGATAGGCGGCGATGTTCTTCTTCTCGTCGTCCGACAGCATCTTGGCGTAGGTGCTCATGACCGGATGAACCCGGTTCGGCGTGGTGAAGTCGACCAGCTGCTTGTGGACGTAGGCTTCGATCTGGCCGGCCAGGCGCGGGTTGGTGACGATGGTCGAGTTGCCGGCCGCGCCATGGCAGGAGGCACAGGCGGGCAGGCTGCGCGCCGTGTCGCCGCTGTCGTACAGCGCGCCGCCCTTGGCCGGATCGGCCTTCGCGGGCGCGGCGGCGGGGGCTTCAGCGGCCGAAACAAAACCGGACACGGCCAAGGTTGCAACCAGCAAGGATTTCACAAACGCCGCTCCTGCGGCAGGTAAACGTGCACGATTCATTCAAACACCCTGAGACAAGTCAAAAATGGTTTTATTTAAGGAAGCTGTTCTATTTTGCAGTCAGATCGTCCTTGCGCGGCCGCCATGCCTTTTGCGTCGCAACAATTCGTAACCCCTTATTGTACAATAGCTTCCTTGCGTTATCGCCTCCTTTTTCTTTGCAGTCACTGCATCGCCCCTACCCATGTCCAGACTTTGGCAAGCCCGCTTCTTTACAACCGTCAACCAGCTGCGCGATCTGCCCGATACGCAGGCGCCTGAAATCGCCTTCGCCGGCCGCTCCAACGCGGGCAAATCGACCGCCATCAACATCCTGACGAACCAGAAGGGCCTGGCGTTCGCGTCCAAGACCCCGGGCCGCACCCAGCACATCAATTATTTCTCGATCGGCGGCGCCCACGTCGGGCAGCACCGCAAGGACGCCACCAAGGTCGAGGAGATCGAGGCGCTGCTGGTGGACTTGCCCGGCTACGGCTACGCCGAGGTGTCCGGCTCGGCCAAGCTGCACTGGCAAAAGCTGCTGGGCGACTACGTGCAGCGCCGCGAGCAGCTGGCCGCGCTGGTGCTGATCATGGATTCGCGCCGCCCCTTCACGGAGCTCGACATCCAGATGCTCGAATGGTTCGCCCCCACCGGCAAGCCGATCCACTGCATCCTCACCAAGGCGGACAAGCTCAACCGCAACGAATCGACCAACGCGCTGCGCCAGGCGCGCCAGCTGCTGGCCAGCTACGTGGACGAGGAAGGCGAAGGCTTCCCGTTCACGGTGCAGCTGTTCTCGGCCCTGAAGCGGGTCGGCATCGAGGAAGCCAACGACAAGATCATCGACCTGCTCGGCCTGACCCCGACCGAGACCGACCCCAACGTGCCGCTGGTCGACCCGGTCGACGGCGACGACTGAAGCGCCAAGGAGCAGCCATGTCCACCCATCACCTGTACCCCGCCGTGCGCATGCGGCGCATGCGGCGCGACCCGTTCTCGCGCGCGCTGATGCGCGAGAACACGATCACCGCCTCGGACCTGATCTACCCGGTGTTCATCCTCGACGGCGCCAACGTGCGCCAGGCCGTGGCCTCGATGCCGGGCGTGGAGCGGCTGTCGGTGGACCTGCTGCTGGGGGTGGCCGAGGACTGCGTCAAGCTCGGCATCCCGGTGCTGGCCCTGTTCCCCGTGATCGACTCCGCGCTCAAGAGCGCCGACGGGGCCGAGGCGGCCAATCCGGACGGGCTGGTGCCGCGCGCCGTGCGTGCGCTCAAGGACCGCTTCCCCGAGCTGGGCATCCTGACCGACGTCGCGCTCGACCCCTACACCAGCCACGGCCAGGACGGCCTGATCGACGCGGCCGGCTACGTGCTCAACGACGAGACCATCGCCATGCTGATCCGCCAGGCGCTGTGCCACGCCGAGGCCGGGGTGGACGTGGTGGCGCCGTCGGACATGATGGACGGGCGCATCGGCGCCATCCGCGGCGCGCTCGAGGAACAACGCCTGATCCACACCCGCATCATGGCCTATTCGGCCAAGTACGCCTCGGCGTTCTACGGCCCGTTCCGCGACGCGGTCGGCTCCAGCGCCAACCTGGGCAAGAGCGACAAGGCCACCTACCAGATGGACCCCGCCAACAGCGACGAGGCCCTGCGCGAAGTGGCGCTGGACCTGGCCGAAGGCGCCGACATGGTGATGGTCAAGCCGGGCATGCCCTACCTGGACATCGTGCGCCGCGTGAAGGATGAATTCAAGGTGCCGACCTTCGCCTACCAGGTCAGCGGCGAGTACGCGATGCTCAAGGCGGCGGCCCAGAACGGCTGGCTGGACCACGACAAGGTGATGATGGAGGCGATGATGGCTTTCAAGCGCGCCGGCGCCGACGGGGTGCTCACCTACTTCGCGCGCGACATCGCGCGCCTGCTGGCGGCGCGCGGCTAGGCAGCAAGACGGGGCCGGGAGGGGCGCTAGCGCTGGTCCGGCCGCCCGCCATGTGCAGTGAGCGCTGCCGGCAGGCTCCTTTCGGCCAAAAGCGGACGATGATTATGAGCTGAGGATGATATGGAATTTTCAGGTTCAGATCGACCAGTTTCACATACTGAGATCGCCGACGTCGAAGGGGCTTTAGGTTTGCGCCTTCCGTCGGCTTTGATAGATCAGTATCTTCATTCAAACGGTGGCATGCCTGATCCTTACGTCTACGAGGACGGCAAATTTGACACCGTAGTTACGGCATTCCTGCCGATAGTGTCAGCTCGTGCGTCGCGTACAGCGGCTGACGTGTACCAACATCTGGTTGTTGAGAAGAAAATAGTTCCCCAACGGTTTTTTCCGTTTGCGGTAGACGGAGGTGGCGACTACTTTTTTGTCGACTGCTCAACCGAGTCAGGTGAGATCAGTTTTTTCTCTGGAGACGACCGATCGCTGGTGCGGTTGCCGGTGGGCGTGCAAGAATTTTGGCGAGCACTTAAACCGGAGTCAGGCATCCTATAGGGCCATGGAGTGGATCGAGACAATGTCCGCTCTGTCGAAAGCGGTCGTTCGGTGATAGGCTGCTTTCGGCCAAGAGCAGTCGCATATATCGTTAATTTTTGCGCCATTTGAGGATGCATAAGCCCTACTTTATCGAACGATCTCTGCAGTGCGGGGGCGCTGTTAGGCTTGGCCGGCGCACGTCATCTTGCCCCGCCTCGACAGCCTCGCTGCCGCCTAGCTCTTGGTCTTAGTGAGCGACATGCGCGAGGAAGCCGTTAGCGCCCGGGTCCGCGCTGGTAGTGGGGGAACATTTCCTTGAACAGGAAGGCCTCCAGCTCGGCCTGGTCGCGCGGACGCGCGCTCATCGTCACCACCCGGTCCAGGCGGTGCGAGTCCCATTCGAAGTCGCCGTCTTTTTCCTTGCGGATCAGCTCGATCATCTTCTTGACGATGGCGGTCTCGATGTCGGGCTCGTTGCCGCGCTCGACAGTGACCTGCTGCAGCCAGCGCCGCTTGAAGTTCTTGTTCCATCCGCGGAACTTCAACTGCGCGCTGGAGAAACTCTGGTCGGTCACGCTGAACACGCCACCGGTGTCGTTGGGATCGCTGCCCTGGCTGCGGCCGTTGGCGGCGGCGATATTGGCCTTGGCCAGGCGCATGCCGCGGTCGGCCTCGCTTTCCTCGGCCGGCTGGGTGCTGCTGTCCTGGCCGCGCGCACGCCGGCGCGCCTCGATCGCGGCCGACATGTCCTCTTCCGGCGGCGCGGGCTTCTTGGGCGGTTCGGCCTCGACCACTTTGACCGGCTTCTCGTTCGGCAAGGTAATCGTGTTGGGCAGGCGCCGCATCTGCACCGGCGCCGTCTTGACCACCTTGACGTGTTTCTTGGGCGCGGTTTCCTGCTGCTTGGGCTTGGGCTTGCCCGCCAAGGGCATCACGTAGGTGATGTTGCCGCCGGCCGGCGCCGAGGTCTGCTGGGATTCTTTGGGCTTAAGCAGGTAGATCAGCACCAGCAGCAGGTGCAACAGCACCGTGGCGATAATGCCGGTGCGGTTGACGCGCTTGTCGCCGTAGCTAGGGACGTGCTCAGCCGGCAATGCTTGGCCGCAATGCTGGCAAAACCCGGTATTGTCGGGCGAATAATGGGAATGGTCACGCAAAATGGCTACAACTTTCCAGGGGGCGGCATCAACGGTCCGGCACAAGTGCCGAAGTCTATACGTTTTGCAGCCTTTACGCACGGGCCGGCTTCGTCTTCAAGGTTACAAGATGTCCATCTTGAAGGATGTTACAGAATGTATCCCCATAGATACAAGAGCTGGCTGGCGCCATGTCTCACGCCGCCTTGCCACGGCGGCAAGGGGGAGCGCTGGCGTTGCGCCAGCGTCACGTTCAACGACCGGGCCGCGACGTCCGCCCGCCCTTGGCCGGCGGCGCGCGCGGCGGGACGCTCAGGCGATCACGCCCTCGCCCTGGGCGGCGCGCGCCTTGGCCGGCAGGCGCGCCGGCTGCGCATCGAACGCGGCGAACAGAGCGCGCACGCAGCGGTCGGCGTCGGCCACCTGGCGCGAGGCTAGCTGGGGACGCGGCAGCGCGTGCGTGTAGTACTGCGCCCCCTCGCTCGGATAGCCCAGCACCCACAGGTTCGCGGCCTGGCGCCCGGCCCGGTTGAACGGGTGGTTGTCGACGTCGATGTCGATCCCGCCCGGGTGGAAGCTGCCGTTGTAGAACGGCCGGATGGTGCCGCGCTTGAGCAGGTTGCGCGTCAAGACGGTGTCGTCGGTCTCGGGCGAGAACACGTCCAGGCGGGCCACGACGACCGCGTCCAGGTAGCGCACCGTGGCGCCGCCGGCCAGGCGCGTGTGCAGCGCGAACTGGGAGCGTTCCTCGTCGATGCGCAGGGCCGGATTGGGTCCGTCGGCGATGCTCAGCACGCCTGCCTCGACCAGCGCTTCGAGCTGCAGGTTGCGCACGAGCGGCGGGCCGAAGGTGACGCGGTTGATGGCCGGGTTGAGCACGCTGAGGAACTTGCGGTGCGAGGCCGGCAGCAGGCCGCCATGCTCGATACTGTCCTGCAGCACGGCGCGGGCGTCGCGCAGCACGTCGGCGGCGGCCTTGAGCGGGCTGGTGGTGTTGCCGCGGGCCGCCTCGCGCAGGTCGTCGGCCAGCTGGGCGCGGAAGAAGGCGGCGTACTCGGCCGGGTCGGCGAAGCTGCGTCCGCGCAGCGGGAACAGCATGGTCTCGATGGCCAGGCGCTCCTCGTCGCCGAGCTGGTACCAGAGCGGATCGGGGGCCTTGGCGTCGGCCGCGGCGCGGTAGGCGTAGCCCATTTCCTTGAGCATCAGGGGCAGCAGCTCGCGGTCGAAGTCGAGCTGGGCGCTGCCGCGCTCGCGCACGGCCTCGGCGCGCAGCGCGCGCACCGCCTCGCGCGTGAAGAAGCGGGCCGGGTGGCGCCCGGCCACGCCCTTCTGGTTGATGGCGCGCGCGGCGGCCGGCAGGCAGTTGCGCGAGAACAGCATCAACTGCGGCTCCTGGCCCGAGGCGATGTAGCGCAGGCCGGCGCCGGCCGGCTGGAAGCGCCCGCCGCGCCCCACCGTCAGCTCGGCCAGCACGTCGTGCGCGGTCAGGCCCAGGCCCTGGATGCCGACCACGGCGTCGTGGCCGATGGCGATCAGCTTGTCCAGCGGATAGGCGTGGCGCACGTAGCGCAGCTTGCTGTTGTAGCGCGCGTGGTCCTGGGCGAACTTGCGCAGCCAGGCCTCCTCGTCGGTCAGGTTGCCGTTGCTGTGGCCGGTGGTGAGGAAGACGAAATCGCTGCTGACGGAAAAGCCGCTGTCGAGTTCGACCACGAAGCTGGCGTCGGGCTGCTGGAACATGTCGATGGCGCGGTGGCGCAGGTGATTGACCGTCACCGTGGGCGGCATGGCGGCGGCGATGGCGCCGTAGGCCCAGGTCAGGTAGCGTCCCAGCAGCTGGCGCGGCAGGTAGTCGCTGTCGAGGATCTCGGCGCCGCCCTCGCCGGCGCGGTAGTACTCGGCGCCGAAGCGGCGGTAGCCCTGGCTGCGCGCCCATTCGGTCAGGCTGGGGGTGACGCAGGACGGGGCCTGCTCGACCGCGCCGGGGCCGGGGAACAGCGTGACCTGGCTGGCCAGGGTGTTGGTCAGCAGGTGCTGGGGCTGGCGCGGCGCGTGGGCCCCGGCGCCGCAGGCGCCCGGCTCGATGAGGTTCAGCTGCAGCGGGATGGCGCTGGCGCGCGCGAACGCGGCGATGCGCTCGAAGACCGACAGCCCGCGCGGACCCATACCGATGATGGTGACGTTGATGCGTTTCATGTTAACTCCTGCCTATGGGAAACTGTGTCCCATGGTGGCAGGCGACCGGATCAGGGTCTTGTCATCAATCAATTCAATCGTTGCGCTAAGTTCAATGTGCGGCGTCGAGCGCCGCGAGCTGGGTGTCGTTCATCGGGCCGCGTCCGCTGTACTTGTCCAGGGCAAGGTAGATGACCGGGGTGATGTACAGGGTGATCACCTGCGAGAACAGCAGGCCGCCCACCACGGCCAGGCCGAGCGGCTGGCGCAGCTCGGCGCCGGCGCCCAGGCCGAGCGCGATCGGCAGCGCGCCCATCATGGCCGCCAGGGTGGTCATCAGGATCGGTCGCAGGCGCAGGATGCAGGCCTCGCGGATCGCCTCCTGCGGGCTCATGCCGCCGTTGCGCTGGGCGTCGAGCGCGAAGTCGATCATCATGATGGCGTTCTTCTTGACGATCCCGACCAGCATCAGGATACCGATGATGGCGATCATGGTCAGGTCCAGGCCGAACAGGCGCAGGGTCAGCAGCGCCCCCACCGCCGCCGAGGGCAGCCCGGCCAGGATGGTGAGCGGGTGGATGAAGCTCTCGTAGAGCACCCCCAGCAGCACGTAGATCACGCCCAGGGCGGCGACGATCAGGACGATCTGGCTGGACTGCGAATCCTGGAACACGGCGGCGTCGCCGCCGTACTTGGTGACGACCGAGGCGGGCAATTTCATTTGCGCGCCCATGCGCTCGATGGCCGCGGTGGCCACGCCCAGCGGCACCCCGGGCGCCAGGTTGAACGACAGCGTGATCGCCTGCAGCTGGCCCTGGTGGTTGACCACGGTGGGGCCGACCGTGCGGGCGACCTGGGCGAAGGCCGACAGCCGCACCAGCGCGCCGCTCTTGGCGCGCACCGACACGCGCGCCAGGGCGTCGTCGAACTGGCGGTCCGGCTCGGCCGCCTCGAGGATCACGTCGTAGCTGGCGGCCGTGGCGTAGATGGTCGAGACCAGGCGCTCGCCGAAGGCCGCGTACAGGGCGCTGCGCACGTCGGCGATCTGCACGCCGAGCAGGTTGGCCTTGTCGCGGTCGATCTTCAGGCTCGCCTGCAGGCCGCGGTTCTGGGAGTCGCTGGTGACGTCGCGAAAGCGCGCGTCGGCGCGCATGCGCTCCTGGAACTGGCCGGCCCAGTCGCCGAGGGCGTCGGCGCTGACGCTTTGCAGCGTGTACTGGTAGCGGCTCTTGCTGGGGCGCCCGCCCAGCTGCAGGTTCTGGACCGGGCTCAGATACACCGACACGCCGGCGACGCCGCGGGTGGCGCGGCGCAGGCTGTCGAGCACCTGGGGCAGCCTGGCGCGCTGGGCGCGCGGCTTCAGGACCAGGAACATGCGCCCGGTGTTGCCGCCGTAGGTGAACGAGGTCACGTCCTGCACGTTGGGGTCGGCCTGGATGGCGGCCGCCACCTGCTGCTGCAGCAGCTGCATGGCCGCGCTCGAGGTGTCCTCGGACGCCTCCACGGTGGCGCGGATCTGGCCCAGGTCCTCCTCGGGGAAGAAGCCCTTGGGGATCGTCACGTACAGCACCACCGTCAGCGCGAAGGTGGCCAGCGCCACCAGCAGCACCAGCGGGCGGTGCGCCAGGGCCTGGTCGAGGGTGCGCACGTAGCCGCGCCGCACGCGCTCGAAGCCGGCCTCGAAGTGGCGCCCGATGAAGCTCTTCTCGCCCTCGCCGTTGTCGACGTGGGGCGGCAGCAGGCGGCTGGCCAGCATCGGCACCAGGGTCAGCGACACCAGCGCCGACACCAGGATCGACAGGCCCACCACCACCGCGAACTCGTGGAACAGCAGGCCGATCACGCCGGGCATGAAGAAGATCGGGATGAACACGGCCACCAGCGAGATCGAGATGGAGACGATGGTAAAGCCCATCTCGCGCGAGCCGGCCAGCGCGGCCTGCAGCGGGCGCTTGCCCATCTCGATATGGCGCACGATATTTTCCAGCACCACGATGGCGTCGTCGACCACCAGGCCGACCGCCAAGGTGATGCCGAGCAGGGACACGTTGTCCAGGCTGTAGCCGAGCCAGTTGAGCAGGGCCAGCGCCCCCAGCAGCGAGATCGGCATCGTCACCGCCGGGATGAAGGTGGCGGCGGCGCGGTGCAGGAACAGGAAGATCACCAGCACCACCAGCGCCACCGTCAGCGCCAGGGTCAGATTGACGTCGTGGATGGCCTCGCGGATCGAGACCGAGCGGTCGTTGACCAGGTTGATCTTGATCGAGGCCGGCAACTGGGCCTGGAAGCGCGGCAGCAGCTTGCGCACCGCGTCCACCACCTGCACCGTGTTGGCGTTGGGCTGGCGCTGCACCAGCAGCACGATCGAGCGCTCGCCGTTGTAGTAGCCGGTGTTCTTGACCGACTGGTAGCTGTCCTCGACGGTGGCGACGTCCTTCAGGCGTACCGGCTGGCCATTGCGGGTGGCCACGATCAGCTCGGAGAAGGCGGCCGCGTTCATCAGCTGGGCGTTGCCCTGGATGGTCAGGCTCTGGCTGGGGCCGTCGAGCACGCCCAGCGGCGCGTTGGAGTTTGCCGCGCGCAGGGCCTGCGCCAGCTCGTCGAGCGAGAGGTCGCGCGCGTTCATCAGCTCGGCGTGGGTGCGCACCCGCACCGCGAAGCGTTTCTGGCCGTTGACGCTGACCTGGGCCACCCCGGGCAGGGTCGACAGGTTGGGCGCGATCAGGTTCTCGGCGTAGTCGTTCAGCTCCGACAGGCTCATCGACGGCGAGGTCATGGTCATGAACAGCACCGGCGCGTCGGCCGGGTTGACCTTGCGGTAGGACGGCAGCTCGGTCATCTCGGGCGGCAGGCGGCGCTGGGCGCCCAGCAGCGCGGCCTGGACGTCGACGGCGGCGGCGTTGACGTCGATGCTGGGGTCAAACTCCAAGGTCAGCGAGGTCGAACCCTGGGTGCTCGACGAGGTGATCAGGTTGATGCCGGCGATGGTCGAGAACTGCTTTTCCAGCGGTAGCGCGACCGAGGAGGCCATGGTCTCGGGACTGGCGCCGGACAGGTTGGCCTGCACGTTGATGACCGGCGTGTTATAGCTCGGCAGGGCCGCCACGGGAATGTCGAAGTAGGCCAGCAGGCCGACCAGGATCAGGCTGGCCGACAGCAGCACCACCATCACGGGGCGCCGGATACACAGCTCGGACAGGTTCATCGCTCCGCCACCGCCGTCGCCGCCGCGGCCTTGCCGGCGCTGCTGTCGGCCAGGCGCACCAGGCTGCCCGGGCGCAGGTTCTGCTTGCCCTCGGTGATGACCTTCTCGTCGCCGCGCAGGCCCGACACGGCCGCGTCCAGGCCGAAGCCGTGCAGGCGCGTGACGGCCACCTGGCGCGCGCTGTGGTCAGGCTCCACCACGTACACGAAGGTGCCGCGGGTGTTCTCGATGATGGCCGCCTGCGGGATCACCAGCGCGTCCTTGAGGGTCTGCACGGTGATGCTGGTGCTGACGTACTGGCCCGGCCACAGCGTGGTGGCGCGGTTGTCGAACAAGGCCTTGACGCGGATCGCGCCGGCCTGGGGATCGACCGTGTTGTCGATGAAGCTCAGGGTGCCGGCCACGCGCCGGCCGGCGCTGTCCGCATCGACCGCGACCGCGCCGCGCTGGTGGGCCTGCAACAGGGCCGCCAGCGCGCTCTCGGGCACCGTGAAGGCCACCGTGATCGGGTCGAGCTGGGTGATGGTGGTCAGCGAGGTGGCCAGCTGCACCAGGCTGCCGGGGAAGACGTTGATGGCGCCGACCCGTCCGGCCATGGGCGCGCGGATGGCGCCGTAGCTGGCCGTGACGTGTTCGGCCTGGAGCGCGGCGCGGTCGGCCGCCAGCTGGGCGCGCGCGGCGTCGCGCTGGCTGCGCAGGGTGTCGACCGCGCTCTGGGCGATGAACTTGCGGGCGAACAGATCCTCGCTGCGCTGGACCTGGCGCTCCAGGTCGGCCAGGGCGGCGGCGCTGCGCGCCACCTGGGCCTGCGACTTGTCGACGTTGGCCAGGTCGCCGCGGTCGTCCAGGGTGAACATCAGCTGGCCGGCGGTGACGAACTGGCCCTCCTTGATGTGCACCTTGCGGATCGTGCTGGTGGTCTGGGGGTGCAGGTCCACGCTGCTGAGCGGGGTCACGGTGCCGTTGGCGACCAGTTGCACCGGCACGTCCTGGCGCCGCGGCGAAATCACGTTGACCAGGGTGGGCGGCTGGGCCGCGCCCTTGGCGGCGGAGGCGCCGGCGCCGGCAGCTGCGGCCTGGTGGCTCAGGTACCAGGCGGCGGCGCCGACGATGGCCAGGGCGCCGGCCCAGATTGCGATGTTCTTGTTTTTCATGGAAGCTTCGAGCGTTTGCTGCGTAAGTTGCGTAAGGTGCGTGGGAGGCCGGCTGCGCGCGCGCCTGCGTGCCGGCCGATGGAAAGAGGTGGAAGTATCAGCGCTTGCCCCGGTAGCACTCCGGCAGGACCAGGGTCGCTTCCAGGCCGCCGTCGGGATGGTTGGCCAGGGCGATGCTGCCGCCATGCTGCTCGGCGATGTTGCGGGCGATGGTCAGTCCCAACCCGGTGCCGCCGGACTGGCGCGAGCGCGAGCTCTCGACCCGGTAGAACGGCTCGAACACGCGCGCCAGTTCGCCCGTCGCCAGCCCGGGCCCGCGGTCGCGGATGCGGATGCGCGCCGCGCCGGCGCCGCCGTCGACCTTGACGACGGCCTGCTGGCCATACTTGACGGCGTTGTCGATCAGGTTGACCAGGCAGCGCCGCAAGGCCATCGGGCGCCCCATCAGGGCCATGCCGGCGCTGCCCTGCACTTCGACCTGCTGGCCGGCGTCGGTGGCGTCGCAGCACACGCTGGCCAGCAGCGAATCGAGGTCGAGCGGCTGCATGGTCTCGCTGGTGTCGGTGCTGCGCGCCAGGTCCAGCCCTTCGCGTACCATGGCCTGCATGGCCGACAGGTCGTCCACCAGGCGCTCCTGCAGTTCGCGGTCGGTCACTTTTTCCAGGCGCAGGCGCATGCGCGTGAGCGGCGTCTGCAGGTCGTGGGTGATGGCCGCCAGCATCTGGGTGCGCTGGAAGATGTACTGGCGGATGCGCGCCTGCATGGCGTTGAAGGCCGCGCTGGCCTGGCGGATCTCGCTGGCCCCACCCAGTTTCAAGGGCGGGTGGTTGATGTCGTTACCGAGGTCCATGGCGGCCTGGGCCAGCTGCTTGAGCGGGCGGGTGGTCATGCGCGCGACCACGTAGGCCAGCGCCGCCATGCTGAGCAGGAACAGCACGACGATCATGCGGTAGTCGAACTTGTGCGAGATGCCCGACGGCGGCGGCGGCAGCACCTGCAGGCGCAGCTGGGCGCCGTCGCGCAGGTGCACGTTGAGCGCTTCGCACACGCCCTTCCAGTACGACTTGCTCTTGCCGAGCAGGGTCGATTCCACGCGCGGGGCGTCGCAAATGGCCGGCCGGGCGGCGATCGAGTCGACCCGGTAGCCACGGCCCATGCGCGCCGCCAGCGCCTGGGCGAATTCGCTCGGCTTGGGCGCGAGCGGCAGGCGGTCGTTGATTTCCTCGAGGCGGATGCCGGGCCGGTTGGCGGCGGTCAGGTAGGCCATGCGGGCCGAGGCCGGCACCGTCTCGGCGGCCGTGATGAGCTGTTCGGCGCGCTCGAGCGCGTGCAGGTCGCGGAAGTCTTCGATCACGCGCTGGCGCTCGTTCTCAGCCAGCTGCTGGGTCACCACGGCCGAGGTGACGGTGCCCAGCAGCAGCGTGAAGAACACGCGCCCGGTCATCGAGCCTAAGAAGTCCTTCATGCGGCCGGCTCCACCGCCACCTGGCCGGCCAGCACGTAGCCGCCGTTGCGCACGGTCTTGATAATCTGCGGCACGCGCGCGTCCTCGCCCAGCTTCTGGCGCAGGCGGCTGATCTGGATGTCGATCGAGCGGTCGAAGGGATCGGCGTCGCGGCCCTGGGTCAGGTTGAGCAGCTGGTCGCGGTTGAGCACGCGGTTGGGGTGCTCGAGGAACACCCGCAGCAGGCGGAACTCGGCGCCCGAGAGCATGATCACGATGCCGTCCGGGTTGACCAGGTGGCGCGCGGTCAGGTCCAGGGTCCAGTCGGAAAAACGCATCTTCTGGGCGTTCTCGGACGGCGCGTTGGAGGGCATGGCGTGGCTGCGGCGCAGCACGCTGCGGATGCGCGCGAGCAGCTCGCGCGGCTCGAACGGCTTGGGCAGGTAATCGTCGGCGCCCATTTCCAGGCCGAGGATGCGGTCGAGCGGCTCGTTGCGGGCGGTCAGCATGATCACCGGCAGCGACGAGTGGGCGCGCAGCTTGCGGCACAGGGTCAGGCCGTCGTCCCCGGGCAGGTTGAGGTCCAGCACGATCAGGTCGGGCCTAGCCTCGTCGAGGGTCTTCCACATGCCGGTGCCGTCGGCCGCGACGAGCGCGCGGTAGCCGTTCGACTCCAGGTACTCCGCCAGCAGGCCGCGGATGTCGCGGTCGTCGTCGACGATCAGAATGGTAGAGGGATTGTCCATGAACGCAATTATGCTTAGTTAGCGCCAGCATGGATAGGCGTTTTGTATCGCTGTGTATATAGCTGCGGAGACGAAACATATTGATACAAACTGCGACGCCCCGGACACCGGAGCGAAACATCGCCCGCTCATCATCTGGCTGTAGCAGACAAGCGATGTTAAACGCGATGTTAAACGAAAGGGAAATCACATGAAGACGACGAAGACGATGGCCGACGTACGCAAGACCATGCTGGGCACGCTGCTGGCCCTGAGCATGGGCACGCTGGCGCTGTCGGCGCAGGCCCAGAGCGCCGATGGCACCGAGCCGGGCCGCCATGGCGCGGCCGTGAACCAGGAGCAGCGCCAGGCGCACTGGGCGGACATGCAGGCCAAGCGCCAGGCCAAGCTGCACGACGCGCTCAAGATCACGCCCGCCCAGGAAGCGGCCTGGAGCACGTTCATCGGCGCAACCGCCCATACCCCGCCCGCGCCGGGCGAGCGCGCGACCTGGGCCGGCCTGACGGCCCCGGCACGCATGGAAAAGATGATCGCCATGGCCAAGGAGCACGTGACGACCATGGAAGCGCACCTGGCGGCGCTGAACACTTTCTACGCCGTCCTCACGCCTGAGCAACAGAAAACCTTCGACACGGTCAGCGAGAAGATGGCGCGCCGGGGCATGCGCGGGATGATGCATCGCCGCCCGTAAGGCAACGCGATGCGGCGTCGTTGCCGTCACACAGGCGGCAACGATGCGATCCGACAACAACAAGTGACGATTTGATCACCACCTTCGTGACTTGGTGTATGCTCTCCCAAAGTATCCGAGCGGAAACGCCAGCGTTTCCACCGACGCGGAGCTGCGGGGAGACGACGTGGACACGCATGTGTACGACAAGACCGAAAAAGGCCGTGAGGAAATCGCGACCCGCAAATACCAGGTGCCGCCGCGGCTACGCGCGCTGCTGGTGATGATCGACGGGCGCAGGCCGCTGGGCGCCTTGATGGGCAATGTCGCCGCGCTCGGACTGACCCAGGACAATGTGCAGGACTTGCTGCGCCAAGACTACATCACCCTGGTCGGCGGGGCCGATCCACCGCCGCCGCCGCGTGCGCCCGCACCGGCACGCGCGCTGTCGCCCCAGGCACGCATGGCGGCGCGGCGCGCCGCATTGGCCGGCGCGCAGCATGAGGCGAACTTGCCGGAACCGTTGCCGGGCACCGACGCGGGCCCGCTGGCTGGCGAGCAGCATGAGGCGCACTTGCCGGAACCTTCGCTGGGCAACGACGCTGGCAAGCCGCCGGCACCGCCCGAGGACGACGCCGATCGCTTTCGCGCGCTTTACGATTTCTATAACCAGACCATCAAGAGCACCATCGGCCTGCGCGGCATCGTGCTACAGCTGAAGGTGGAAAAATGCGCGACCGTGGCCGACCTGAGCGCGCTGCGCCTGGCCTATCTGGAAGCGGTGCTCAAGTCTAAGGGCCGGGAACTGGCACTGAGCCTGCGCGACCGGCTAGACCATCTCGTCGGCAGCAAGCCGGACCCGGACCCGTTCGAGCCCGGCTAAGGGGCAGCGGCCTAGCGCAGCTTGGCCAGCGACGCCACGAAGGTGTCCGCGTTCTGGTAGCCGATCACGCGCCCGGCCGGGATCTCGCGGCCCTGGCGGTCGAACAGGATGATCCCGGGCGGGCCGAACAGCCCGAAGCGCTTGAGCATGGCGCGGTCGTCGGCGTCGTTGGCCGTCACGTCCACCTGCAGCAGTGTGGCGCCGGCCAGGGCCGCCTTGACGCGCGGATCGACGAAGGTCAGCTTTTCCATTTCCTTGCACGAGACGCACCAGTCGGCGTAGAAGTCGAGCAACGCGGTCTTGCCGCCATTGCTGGCCAGGGCCTGGTCGAGCTGGGCCACGGTCTTGATGCGCTCGAAGCGCAGCGCGACGGGGCGCGCGCCGCCGAGGTGGGCCAGCGGCGCGAGCGCGTCGCGCCCGCCCGTGGCCAGGCCGGCCAGCTGGATCAGCCCCAGCACGCCGAAGGCGGCGCCGAGCGCCATCGCGGCCCAGTGGCGCTTGCCGGAGAACAGCAGGTAGGCGCCGTAGCCGGTCAGCAGCGCGCTCCATAGCGCCATCTGCAGGGCCGCGGGAATGACCGGCGAGACCAGCCAGATCGCCATGCCCAGCATCAGCACGCCGAAGAATTTCTTGACCGAGGCCATCCAGGCACCGGCGCGCGGCAGCAGCGCGCCGGCCGACACGCCCACCAGCAGCAGCGGAATGCTCATGCCGACGGCCATCGCAAACAGCGCGGTGCCGCCGACGACGACATTGCGGGTCTGGCTGATGTAGACCAGGGCGCCGGCCAGCGGCGCGGCCACGCAGGGCCCCACGATCAGGCCGGAGATGGCGCCCATGCCGAACACGCTGGCGAGCTTGCCGGAGGCGCGCCGGCCCGAGGCGCCGGCCAGGCGGTTCTGCAGGGCGCCCGGCAGTTGCAGGGAAAACACGTCGAACATCGACAGCGACATGGCGGCGACCATGATGCCGAAGCCGCCCAGCACCCACGGGTTTTGCAAGGCGGCGGCCAGGCCTTGGCCGGCCAGCCCGGCGGCGATCCCCAGCGCGGTGTAGACCAGCGCCATGCCGAGCGAGTACGCGAGCGACAGGATGAAGCCGCGTGAACGCTTGACCTGGGCGCCCTCGCCCACGATGATCGACGACAAGATGGGCACCATCGGCAGCACGCAGGGGGTGAAGGCCAGGCCAAGGCCGAGCAGCATGAAGGCGGGGATGATGGCCAGCAGCCGGCCGCCGCCGAGCACGCTGGCGATGGTGCCGCCGTCACCGGACGTCGCGGCCGCTTCTGCCGCGGCGGGGGCGGGAGCGGCCGGCACGCTCTGGGCGCCGGGCACGCTCATCGCGGGCGCGTTCGCTGCCGCGCCGAAGGCTGGCATGGCGCCGGGCGCGTCCTGCGCGGGCGCATCGCTGTGAAAGCGGCTGACCGGGGCCGCGCCGGCGCCGTCGAGGCGGGCGCTGGCCTGTTGGGGCGCGTAGCACAGGCCCTTGTCGGCGCAGCCCTGGCCGGTGGCGGTCAGGGTGAAGGGCCCGGCGGCGGTGACGGGAATCGTGATGGTCAGGCCGTGATGGTAGGTCTCGACATTCTTCTGGAAGGTATCGTCGAACTTGACCTTTCCGGGCGGGATGACGGGCGTGCCCAGGGTCGCGCCGCTGGCGCTGAAGGCGAAACGCTCGCGGTACATGTAGTAGCCGTCGGCGATGTCGTAGGTCACCGCAACGGTGTGCGGGTCCTGCATGCGGGCGGAAAATTTGAAGGCGACTTCGGGCGGGAGGAAATCGTCATCGGCGCGCGCGGCGCCGCAGAGCAGGCTGGCCAGCGCGAGCAACAGGGATAGGAAGGCGGGACGAAACATTTTTTGGCGGGACCGATAAACGAGGGCGATGGCGCATGGTACACCGGAGCAATCCGTCGTGCTGGCCGGCGGCGCAGTTTATCGATTGCGCGCGCCCATGAAAAAAGCCAGGCGAACCTGGCTTTTTTATACGACTGACTGATTACTCAGCGGTCGGTGCGGCATCGACGTCGGTGACTTCAGGACGGTCGAGCAGCTCGACGTAGGCCATCGGCGCATTGTCGCCAACGCGGAAACCCATTTTCAGGATACGCAGGTAGCCGCCGTTACGGTTGGCGTAACGCGGGCCCAGTTCCGAGAACAGCTTGCCGACGATTTCACGGTCGCGCAGGCGCGAGAATGCCAGGCGCTTGTTGGCCAGGGTATCGGTCTTGCCCATGGTCAGGATCGGCTCGATAACGCGGCGCAGTTCCTTGGCTTTTGGCAGGGTGGTCTTGATGGCTTCATGACGCAGCAGGGAAACAGTCATGTTGCGCAGCATAGCCAGGCGGTGGGACGAAGTACGGTTCAGCTTGCGAAGGCCGTGACGGTGACGCATGGTAAATCCTTTCGAGTTGTTTAAATTCCAGCTCTTCGATCGTCCTGGGACGCGGGCCGGTTGTAGTTGAAAATCAAAAAATAGCCGGGACGGATCCCGGTTTTCACTGCACTTTCGTCAACCCAAACAGGATCGGACGCGCCTGTCCTGTTTGGCTGACACCACCCGCAAGCCGGCTTGCACTTTCGGGCGGGTGGTATTACTTCTCCAGGCCTGCTGGTGGCCAGTTCTCGAGCTTCATGCCGAGCGTCAAGCCGCGCGAGGCCAGCACTTCCTTGATCTCGTTGAGCGACTTGCGACCCAGGTTCGGGGTCTTGAGCAGTTCGTTCTCGGAGCGCTGGATCAGGTCGCCGATGTAGTAGATGTTTTCGGCCTTCAGGCAGTTGGCCGAACGCACGGTCAGCTCCAGGTCGTCGACCGGACGCAGCAGGATCGGATCGACCAGCGGAGCGCGCGATGGTGCTTCTGCGGCCGCTTCCGTGCCTTCCAGGGCGGCGAACACGTTGAGCTGGTCGACCAGCACGCGGGCCGACTGGCGAATCGCTTCCTCGGGCGTGATCACGCCGTTGGTCTCGATGTTGATGATCAGCTTGTCCAGGTCGGTACGCTGCTCGACGCGGGCGGACTCGACGAAGTAGGAGACGCGGCGCACCGGCGAGAACGAAGCGTCCAGGATGATGCGGCCGATGGTCTTGTTGGTGTCTTCCGACAGGCGGCGCACGTTGCCCGGCACGTAGCCGCGGCCTTTTTCAACCTTGATCTGCATGTCCAGCTTGCCACCGGCGGTCAGGTGGGCGATCACGTGATCCGGGTTGATCAGTTCCACGTCATGCGGCAGGTCGATGTCCGATGCCAGGATCGCGCCTTCGCCTTCCTTCTTCAGGGTCAGGGTGACGGAATCGCGGTTATGCACCTTGAATACCACGCCCTTGAGGTTCAGCAGCAGATCGACCACGTCTTCCTGCACGCCGTCCAGCGACGAATACTCATGGACCACGCCGGCGATCGTCACTTCGGTAGGCGCGTAGCCGACCATCGACGATAGCAGGACACGGCGCAACGCGTTACCCAATGTGTGGCCATAGCCACGCTCGAACGGCTCCATCACGACTTTGGCGTGACCGGCACCGAGGGCTTCTACATCGATAATACGTGGCTTCAACAGACTGTTTTGCATGAAATGTCCTTTTCAATACCCTCGGCTCATTACACCGATAAGGCTGATGGCATTAGTGAAAACGCCCACTCCAGGCGGAGCGGGCGGGAAACTGCTGCGGGCGCCGCTGACGGCGCACGCGCGATTAACGCGAATACAGTTCGACGATCAGCGATTCGTTGACGTCGTTGGCGATCTCGTTGCGCTCTGGGAAGGACTTGAAGGTGCCTTCCATTTTCTTGCTGTCGACCGAGACCCAGCTCGGCATGCCGATTTGTTCGGCCAGCGACAGGGCTTCAACGATACGCACTTGCTTCTTGGCTTTTTCGCGCACGGCGATCACGTCGCCGGTCTTGACCGCGTAGGACGCGATGTTGACGACGTTACCGTTCACGGTGAAGGCTTTGTGGCTGACCAGCTGGCGCGCTTCGGCGCGGGTCGAGCCGAAGCCCATGCGGTAGCAGACGTTGTCGAGACGCGCTTCGAGCAGACGCAGCAGCGTTTCGCCGGTGTTGCCCTTGCGGCGGTCGGCTTCGGCGAAGTAGCGGCGGAACTGACGCTCGAGGACGCCGTACATGCGCTTGACCTTCTGCTTTTCACGCAGCTGGTTACCGTAATCCGAGGTGCGGGCACCCGATTTGACGCCGTGCTGGCCCGGCTTGACGTCCAGTTTGCACTTCGAGTCGAGCGAGCGGCGTGCGCTCTTGAGGAACAGGTCCGTACCTTCACGGCGGGACAGTTTTGCTTTAGGTCCGATATAACGTGCCACGATGCTTCCTTTTTTTAAAATAAATGACGCCCCGGCAGCGATGGCTGCGGGCGCTAGTCCGGTACGCGATGGTCCGAACGTGGCTATGAAAGAGCTTGCGCCCTTAGGCGACAAACAGCCGGGCAGTATACCCTAAAGGGCGCTGCGCCGGCAATCCTCACACAATAATTTGTACAACTACCGCCACGGGTTGATGCGTGGCAGTGACCTGAAACATCATCTGGCTCCGCCAGCGATGTTTTCCTAACCAGGCCCAAACAAAAGCCGGTGACGACTTTCGTTTGCTTCTTTTGCTCGCTTAGATACGACGGCGCTTCGGTGGACGGCAGCCGTTGTGCGGCACTGGCGTCACGTCCTGGATCTCGGTGATCTTGATACCCAGGTTGTTCAAGGCACGCACTGCCGACTCACGGCCAGGACCAGGGCCCTTGATGCGCACTTCGAGGTTCTTCACACCGCATTCCACTGCCACCTTGCCAGCCGCTTCAGCCGCAACCTGCGCTGCGAATGGGGTCGATTTGCGCGAGCCTTTGAAACCGGCGCCGCCCGAAGTCGCCCACGACAGAGCATTGCCCTGACGGTCGGTGATGGTGATGATGGTGTTATTGAACGAAGCGTGGACATGCGCGATGCCTTCGGCGACGTTCTTTTTAACTTTTTTGCGTACGCGCGCTGCTGCTGCGCTACTCTGTTGCTTAGCCATGGTCGGTTCCTAGTTATTTCTTAAGCGATTGTGCGGCCTTACGTGGACCCTTGCGAGTCCGCGCGTTGGTGCGAGTGCGCTGGCCGCGAACTGGTAGACCCTTACGATGACGCATACCGCGGTAGCAACCCAGATCCATCAAACGCTTGATGTTCATGGACAGTTCACGGCGCAGATCGCCTTCGACGACGAAGGTGCCCACTGCGTCACGCAGTTTCTCCAGTTCGCTGTCGTCCAGGTCCTTGACCTTCTTGTTCGTCGCCACGCCGGTCTGATCGCAGATTTTCTGTGCGCGTGGGCGGCCTACACCGTAGATGGCCGTCAGGCCGATAACGGTGTGCTGATGATTTGGGATGTTAACCCCTGCAATACGTGCCATTCGTTATTCCTCAATAAATAACGTTAAATTAACCTTGACGCTGCTTGTGACGCGGTTCCACGCAGATTACGCGGACGACGCCTTTGCGCTTGATGATTTTGCAGTTGCGGCAGATCCGCTTGACTGATGCGTTGACTTTCATGTTTGCACTCTCTTAGTTGTTCGGTGGGTTCAATGTTTAACTTTTACTTGGTACGGAACACGATGCGGGCCCGGCTCAGGTCGTACGGCGTCAATTCCACCGTGACCTTGTCGCCGGGGAGGATGCGGATATAGTTCATCCGCATCTTACCCGAGATGTGTCCGAGTACCACGTGGCCGTTTTCCAGCTTTACTCGAAACGTTGCATTAGGAAGATTCTCGAGAATCTCGCCCTGCATTTGTATGACGTCGTCTTTTGCCATTCGGTCTGTGCACTCCTGGGCGCTTATCGCGTCGGAACTCCGCCCTTGAAATTAGCCTTGCGCAGCAGTGATTCGTATTGCTGCGACATGACATAGTTTTGTACTTGCGCCATGAAGTCCATGGTGACAACCACAAGAATCAACAGGGAAGTACCGCCAAAATAAAATGGTACCTTCCATTGGGCCTGCATAAATTCCGGCAGCAAACACACCAAAGTGATGTACACCGCACCGGCCAGTGTCAAACGCATCAGGATCTTGTCGATGTAGCGCGCGGTCTGCTCGCCGGGACGAATCCCGGGAACGAAGGCGCCGCTCTTCTTCAAGTTATCCGCCGTTTCCTTGCTGTTGAATACCAGCGCCGTATAGAAGAAACAGAAAAACACGATTGCCACTGCGTACAACAGCGCATGGATGGGCTCGCCCGGGGCCATCGATGCCGCCAAGTCCTTCAGGAAACCGATCACCGGGCCGGAGCTATCCTTGCCCTTGGTGAACCAGTCCATGATGGTGCTCGGGAACAGGATGATCGACGACGCGAAGATCGGCGGGATCACGCCGGCCATGTTCAGCTTCAGGGGCAGGTGGCTGGTTTGGCCGCCGTACACCTTGTTGCCGACCTGGCGCTTCGCATAGTTGACCAGGATCTTACGCTGGCCCCGCTCGACGAACACCACGAAGTAGGTCACCACGCCCACCAGTGCCACGATCACGATCGCGCCCAGGGCGCTGATCGAGCCCGACGACACCATGGTGCCCAGTCCGCCCAAAGCCGCAGGCAGACCGGCCGCGATGCCGGCGAAAATGATGATCGAAATACCGTTGCCGAGGCCGCGTTCGGTGATCTGCTCGCCCAGCCACATCAGGAACATGGTGCCGGTCAGGAGGGTCACCACCGTCACGAAGCGGAACGCCATGCCCGGGTCGAGCACGAGGCCGGGCTGGGACTCCAGCGCCACCGAAATCGCCGCCGCCTGGAACAGCGCCAGGATGACGGTGAAATAACGGGTGTACTGGGTGATCTTGCGACGGCCGGACTCGCCTTCCTTCTTCAACGCTTCCATCTGGGGCGAGACGATCGACACGAGCTGCATGATGATCGAGGCCGAGATGTAAGGCGTGATGCCGAGTGCAAACACCGTGAAGCGTTGCAGAGCGCCACCCGAGAACATGTTGAACATGCCCAGGATGCCGCCCTCGTTCTGCTTGAACAACGTCGCCAATTGTGTCGGGTCGATCCCGGGAACAGGAACGTGGGCCCCGATACGATAGACGACCAACGCGCCAAGCAAAAACCAGAGCCGTTCCCAAGGGAAGCCGGCCGCTGCACTTTTACCAAGTTGTGAATTAGTCGCCAATTTTTGCTCCGATCAAGCTATCCGCTTGCAATTAAGCTACCGAGCCGCCGGCCGCTTCGATGGCTGCTTTCGCGCCAGCGGTGGCCTTGATGCCCTTCAGGTTCACTGCCTTGGTGATCTCGCCGGACATGATCACGCGAACGTCGCGTGCCAGCACCGGCAGGATACCCGCTTGCTTGAGAACCAGAATGTCGACATCGCCGACAGCCAGGTTGTTCAGTTCCGACAGACGCACTTCCGCCTTGAAGGTGGCGTTGAGCGACTTGAAACCGCGCTTAGGCAGACGGCGCTGCAAAGGCATCTGACCGCCTTCGAAGCCGACCTTGTGGAAACCGCCCGAACGCGACTTCTGACCCTTGTGGCCGCGACCGGAGGTCTTGCCCAGGCCGGAGCCGATACCGCGACCGACGCGACGCTTGTAGTGCTTAGCGCCGTCCGCCGGTTGAATTGTGTTCAATTCCATGAAATTCTCCGTGACGCAAGCCCGTAGGCTTACGCAACAACTTTAACGAGGTACGAGACTTTGTTGATCATGCCGCGTATGGATGGGGTGTCCTGCAACTCGCAGACCGAGTTAACACGACGCAGACCCAGGCCGCGCACGGTGGCACGGTGATCCTGCCGCGTGCCGATCAAACCCTTGACCAATTGTACTTTGATGGTGTTTGCCATAATTTTCACCTTAGCCCAGGATGTCTTCGACCGACTTGCCGCGCTTGGCGGCGATGTCGGACGCAGTGCTCATTTTCGACAGACCGTCGAGCGTGGCGCGGACCAGGTTGTAAGGGTTCGACGAGCCCGTGGATTTCGCCACGATGTCGGTCACGCCCATTACTTCGAAGATCGCGCGCATCGCGCCGCCGGCGATCACACCGGTACCTGGCTTGGCGGGCATCATGATGACTTTCGATGCGCCGTGACGGCCGGAGACGTTGTGATGAATGGTGCCGTTCTTGAGGGGAACCTTGATCAGGTTGCGGCGCGCTTCTTCCATGGCCTTCTGCACGCCGACTGGAACTTCCTTCGACTTGCCCTTGCCCATGCCGATACGGCCATCACCATCACCAACGACGGTCAGTGCTGCAAAACCCATGATACGACCACCCTTGACCACTTTGGTCACGCGGTTGATCGCGATCATTTTTTCGCGCATGCCATCATCCGGCTTGTCGCTTTGCATTTTCGCTTGCATTTTTGCCATGACGATTCTTCCTTAGAACTTCAGACCGGCTTCACGCGCGGCTTCCGCCAACGCCTTCACACGGCCGTGGTAACGGAAACCGGAGCGATCGAACGCAACTTCGGTAATCCCTGCTTGCAGTGCCTTCTCGGCGACGCGCTTGCCGATCAGTGCGGCAGCGGCGGCATTGCCACCCTTGCCGGACTGGCCTGCCAGTTGCGCGCGCACTTCGGCTTCGGCGGTCGATGCCGATACCAGCACCTTCGCGTCGGGGCTGATCAGGTTGGCGTAAATGTGCAGGTTGGTACGATGTACCGACAGGCGATTTACTTTCAGCTCCGCAATCTTGATGCGGGTCTGGCGTCCACGACGCAGACGTGATTCTTTCTTGTCCATGGTCAGCCCTATTATTTCTTCTTGGTTTCTTTAAGCTTCACCACTTCGTCCACATAGCGGACGCCCTTGCCCTTGTAAGGCTCGGGAGCGCGGTAAGCACGCACTTCGGCAGCAACCTGGCCGACCTGCTGGCGATCGATACCCTTGATGATGATTTCGGTCGGGGTCGGCGTGGCCACGGTGACGCCGGTTGGCATCGCGTGTACCACCGGATGCGAGAAACCCAGCGAGAGGTTCAGCTTGTCGCCGGCGGCTTGGGCCTTGTAGCCCACGCCCACCAGGGACAGCTTCTTCTCGAAGCCTTTGGTCACGCCGGTCACCATATTGTTGACCAGGGCACGCAAGGTGCCGGACATCGCATTCGATTCACGGCTCTCGTCGACTACGTCGAACGACAAGGTGCCGCCATTGTTTTCCACCTTGACCAGGCCATTGAGCGACTGGGTCAACGAACCCAGTGGACCTTTGACGGTGATCGCTGCTGCAGTGATCGCCACTTCGGCGCCAGCTGGGACAGCGATTGGCATTTTAGCTACTCGAGACATCGTCTACTCCTTAAGCCACGTAGCAAATAACTTCGCCGCCGACACCGGTGGCGCGCGCTTTGCGGTCCGTCATGACGCCTTGCGGAGTCGACACGATCGCCACGCCCAAGCCATTCATCACGGTAGGGATTTCATCTTTGCCCTTGTAGACGCGCAGACCCGGACGGGACACGCGCTCCAAGCGCTCGATGACTGGACGGCCAACATAATACTTCAAACCGATCTTCAGTTCCGCCTTGCCGCCTTCGGCGGATACGGCGAAATCTTCAATGTAACCCTCGTCCTTGAGGACGTTGGCAATCGCTACTTTGACTTTCGACGATGGCATGGCCACGGTCGTCTTCTTGACACCTTGTGCGTTGCGAATGCGGGTCAGCATATCGGCGATAGGATCGCTCATACTCATTGCTTATTCTCCTATTACCAGCTTGCTTTAGTCATACCCGGAATCTCACCACGCATGGCAAATTCACGGAGCTTGATACGGGCCAGACCGAATTTACGGAATGTGCCACGTGGACGGCCGGTCACGGCGCAGCGGTTACGCTGGCGGGTCGGGGCCGAGTTGCGCGGCAGAGCCTGCAACTTCAGACGGGCTTCATAACGCTCTTCTTCCGACTTGGACTGGTCGTCGATGATGGCTTTCAGAGCGGCACGCTTCGGGGCGAATTTCTCCACCAGGTCTGCACGCTTCTGTTCGCGGTTAATCAGTGCTAGTTTTGCCATGATCTCAGTTTCTGAACGGGAATTTGAAGGCGGCGAGCAGAGCTTTCGCTTCGTCGTCGGTCTTGGCGGTGGTCGTGATGCTGATATTCATCCCGCGCAGCGCGTCGATCTTGTCGTATTCGATCTCAGGGAAAATGATCTGTTCCTTGACACCGATGTTGTAGTTGCCACGACCATCGAACGATTTGCCATTGACGCCACGGAAGTCACGCACGCGCGGCAGGGCCACGGTGATGAAACGATCCAGGAATTCGTACATACGGGCACCACGCAGGGTGACCATGGTACCGATCGGATAGCCTTCACGGATCTTGAAGCCCGCGATTGCCTTGCGCGACTTGGTCGTGACCGGCTTCTGGCCTGCGATCTTGGTCAGGTCGCCGACGGCGTGCTCGAGCACCTTCTTGTCCGCGATCGCTTCACCGACACCCATGTTCAGGGTGATCTTGGTCAGGCGCGGCACTTCCATTGCCGATTTGTAGCCGAACTTGGCTACCAGGTCGGCAACGACCTTATCTTTGTAGAATTGTTGGAGACGGGCCATGATTAAACCTTCACTACTTCGCCGGAGGACTTGAAAACGCGGACTTTCTTGCCGTCTACGTCTTTGAAGCCTACGCGGTCTGCCTTGCCAGTCGCTGCATTGAACAATGCAACGTTGGACACGTGAATCGGCATAGTCTTATCGACGATACCACCAGTTACGCCGGTCATTGGGTTAGGCTTGGTCGCCTTCTTGGCGATGTTGACGCCTTCGACCACGACGTGCTCAGCGTCGACGCGCTGCTGTACCACGCCGCGCTTGCCCTTGTCTTTCCCGGTCAGAACGATGACTTCGTCGTTTTTACGAATCTTATCCATTACGACTCCTTACAGAACTTCAGGTGCCAGGGACACGATCTTCATGAACTTCTCAGTACGCAGTTCGCGCGTGACTGGTCCAAAAATACGGGTACCGATCGGCTCGAGCTTGGCGTTGAGCAGAACGGCAGCGTTGCCGTCGAACTTCACCAGGGAGCCGTCTTGGCGGCGCACACCTTTAGCGGTACGCACAACCACAGCGTTATAAATTTCACCTTTTTTGACACGGCCGCGTGGCGCGGCAACCTTGACGGTTACCTTGATCACGTCGCCAATGCCAGCATAACGGCGCTTGGAACCGCCCAACACCTTGATGCACATAACTTCCTTGGCACCGGTGTTGTCGGCCACTTCGAGCCGGCTTTCAGTTTGAATCATAGTATTCTCTTTCCCAACTTAAGCCGAAGAATCCCCACAACGTGGGCCTGCGGTCAGTCTTGGTCCCGCCAACCGCGCCTGCTGGCACGATCGATTGGGTGATGGACTTACCAAAAAACTTTCGTTTCTCGGCCGCGGCCACTGGGGTGACTATTAATGCGGCGTTACATGAACGAAGCCCGCTAGTATCGCAGAATACTGGCGGGCCCGCAAGAATTATTTTGTCTGTGGCGCCGACGCCGCGCCGCCGCTGGCGACGCGGCGCGCGAACGCCGCAGTTACTGCTCGGACTACTTAGATGACTTGCGCCGCTTGCACGACACGGGTCACCGTCCAGGCCTTGGTCTTCGAAATCGGACGACCTTCCTGGATCTCGACCGTATCACCGGTCTTGACGGAATTGCTTTCGTCATGCGCGTGGTACTTGTTCGAGCGCATGATGATCTTGCCGTACAGCGGGTGCTTGACGTGACGCTCGATCAGGACGGTAACCGTCTTGTCCATCTTGTCCGACACCACTTTACCGACCAGCGTGCGCTTGAGCGCTACTTTAGTAGTGTCGTTCATTTGGCTTCCTTCGAATTCATCACAGTCTTTACACGCGCGATATCGCGGCGCACCTTCTTGAGCTGGGAGGTGTTGTTCAGCTGCTGCGTAGCGATTTGCATGCGCATGCCGAATTGGGCCTTCAACAACTCATTCAGCTCTTTTGCGAGAGCTGCCTGGTCTTTGCCGCGGAGTTCTGTTGCTTTCATATACAACTCCTTTTATTGGCCGACTTGGCGGATGACAAACGTCGTCGCCAGTGGCAGTTTGGCTGCGGCCAGACGGAACGCTTCGCGTGCCAGGGTCTCGTCAACGCCATCCATTTCGTACAGCACTTTGCCTGGCTGAATTTCAGCGACGTAGTACTCAGGATTGCCCTTACCGTTACCCATACGAACTTCAGCTGGCTTGTTCGAAATTGGCTTGTCCGGGAAGATGCGGATCCAGATACGGCCGCCACGCTTGATGTGACGGGTCATGGCGCGACGAGCTGCCTCGATCTGGCGCGCGGTGATACGGCCGCGGGCAACTGCCTTCAGACCGAATTCGCCGAACGAGACCGCGGTGCCGCGGGTGTGCGAAATGCCGGTGTTACGGCCTTTCTGCTCTTTACGATACTTTCTGCGTGCTGGTTGCAGCATGATTATTCTCCTGCTTTCTCAGCTGGAGCAGCAGCAGCGGCGTCAGGCTTCTTCGCTGCGACTGCAGGGCGAGCACGAACCACTGGCGCGCCAGTTGGGGTTGAACCTGGACGGCCAGGGGCACCGGCTGGACGTGGACGGCCGGCTGGCTTGCCATCGTCACGGCGTGGACCGCGGCTCTTCTTCTCGTCAGCCGGGGTGTCGATGACTGGCGCTTCGCCGGTGACCGAGCGGTCGCCCTTGTAGACCCACACCTTGACGCCGATGATGCCGTAGGTGGTCGACGCTTCGCTGGTACCGTAGTCGATATCGGCGCGCAGGGTGTGCAGAGGCACGCGACCTTCGCGATACCACTCTTTACGAGCGATTTCGATACCGTTCAGACGACCCGACGACATGATCTTGATGCCCAGGGCACCCAAACGCATGGCGTTTTGCATCGCGCGCTTCATCGCGCGGCGGAACATGATGCGCTTTTCCAGCTGCTGCGAGATGGAATCGGCGATCAGCTGCGAGTCGATTTCCGGCTTGCGGATCTCTTCGATGTTCACGTGCACGGGCACACCCATGATCTTGGTCAGCGCCGACTTCAGTACTTCGATGTCTTCGCCTTTTTTACCAATGACCACGCCTGGACGCGAGCTGTAGATCGTGAAGCGCGCGTTCTTGGCTGGACGCTCGATGACGATGCGGCCGACCGAAGCGTTCTTCAGTTTCTTTTTCAGGTAAGCGCGTGCCTTGAGGTCTTCGTTGAGCATTTGGGCAAAGTTACCATTGCCCGCGTACCAACGCGACGCCCAGTTACGGGTTACTGACAGGCGAAAGCCTGTTGGATGAATCTTCTGTCCCATCGTGACCCCTTAGTTGCCGACAGTCACGTAGATGTGACAGGATTGTTTCGAGATGCGATCACCCCGGCCCTTGGCGCGTGCGGTGAAGCGCTTGAGGATCGGACCCTTTTCAACGTAGATCTGCACGACTTTCAACTCGTCGATATCGGCGCCATCGTTGTGCTCGGCGTTCGCGATGGCGGACTCGAGGACCTTCTTGATGATGGTCGCACCCTTCTTCGGGCTAAATTGCAGAATGTTGAGTGCTGCTTCAACCTTCTTGCCGCGGATCAGATCTGCTACCAGACGGCCTTTTTGGTCCGACAGGCGCACACCCTTGAGGATAGCTTTGGTTTCCATTATTTCTTCGCCTTCTTGTCAGCGGCATGGCCCTTGAACGTGCGGGTCAGTGCGAATTCGCCGAGCTTGTGACCTACCATGTTCTCGGAGATGTACACCGGCACGTGCAGCTTGCCGTTATGGACCGCGATCGTCAGGCCGATGAAGTCAGGCGAAATCGTCGAACGGCGCGACCAGGTTTTGACTGGCTTTTTGTCTTTGTTCGCTTGCGCGGTTTCGACTTTTTTCACCAGGTGGGCGTCGATAAACGGCCCTTTTTTCAATGAACGTGTCATGTCTTATCCTTATTTCTTGCCGCGGCGCGAGACGATCATCGAAGTCGTACGCTTGTTACGGCGCGTCTTCTTACCCTTCGTCTGTTGGCCCCAAGGCGACACTGGATGACGACCAGCTGC
>DIZW01000028.1:0-22910 GCA_002428015.1 Oxalobacteraceae bacterium UBA6018
ATGTGTGGCATCGTCGGCGTCGTCTCGCAACAACCCGTAAATCAGCTGTTATATGACGCATTGCTGCTGTTGCAGCACCGCGGCCAGGACGCGGCGGGTATTGCAACCAATCACAGCAGCATGTTTTCCATGCACAAGGCCAACGGCCTCGTGCGTGACGTTTTCCGCACGCGCAACATGCGTTCGCTGCAAGGTAACTCAGGCATCGGCCACTGCCGCTATCCGACCGCCGGCTCCTCGAGCGAGGAAGAGGCCCAGCCGTTCTACGTCAACGCGCCTTTCGGCATCACCCTGGCGCACAACGGCAACCTGACCAACCAGGAACAGCTCAAGCTCGAGATGTTCAAGAACGACCGCCGCCACATCAACACCGACTCCGATTCGGAAGTGCTGCTCAACGTGCTGGCCCACGAGATCCAGGAAGCGACCACCGGTTTCACACTCGACCCTGACGCCGTGTTCAAGGCCGTCGCCGCCGTGCACCGCCGCGTGCGCGGCGCCTACGCCGTGGTCGCGCAGATCGCCGGCCATGGCCTGCTGGCCTTCCGCGATCCGTTCGGCATCCGTCCGCTGTGCATCGGCGTCAACGAGACCGAGAAGGGCAATGAATACCTGATCGCCAGCGAATCGGTGGCGCTCGAAGGCATGGGCTTTCGCTTCCTGCGCGACGTCGCTCCCGGCGAAGCGCTGTTCATCGACAACGACAGCGTCCTGCACGCGCGCCAGTGCGCCGACAATCCCTCGCTCAATCCCTGCGCCTTCGAATACGTCTACCTGGCCCGCCCCGACTCCATCCTCGACGGCGCCTCGGTGTACGCCACCCGCCTGCGCATGGGCGAATACCTGGCCGACAAGGTCCGCACCCAGTTCCGCACCGGCGAGATCGACGTCGTCATGCCGATCCCCGATTCCTCGCGCCCGGCCGCGATCCAGCTGGCCCTCAAGCTGGGCGTGGAATACCGCGAAGGCTTCATCAAGAACCGCTACATCGGCCGCACCTTCCTGATGCCTGGCCAGGCCATCCGCCGCAAGTCGGTACGCCAGAAGCTCAACGCGATCGCCTCCGAATTCAAGGGCAAGAACGTGCTGCTGGTGGACGACTCCATCGTGCGCGGCACCACCAGCGGCGAGATCGTGCAGATGGCGCGCGAAGCTGGCGCACGCAATGTGTTCTTCGCTTCGGCGGCGCCACCGGTGCTGTACCCGAACGTGTACGGCATCGACATGCCGACCCGCGACGAGCTGATCGCCTACGGCCGCACCACCGAGGAAATCTGCCGCGAGATCACGGCCGACGCGCTGGTGTACCAGGACGTGGACGCGCTCAAGCGCGCGATCTCGGACGTCAACCCGGTCCTGCAGAACTTCGAGGCGTCCTGCTTCGACGGCATCTACATCACCGGCGACGTGACCCCGGCCTACCTGGACCGGCTGGAGTTCGCCCGCCATAACCCGAAGAGCAATCCGGTGGAGGACGCGGTGCGCACCCAACTGAACCTGAACCTGGCCACGACCGAGTAAGCTCGAGTACATTCGAGTCATTCAAAGCATGCAAAGGACGCCATGAGCGAGAAGACCACTTACGGTTTCACCACCACGATTCTCCACAACGACCGGCAAAAACCGATCGAGCATGGGTCTTTGCACAAGCCCATCCACACCTCGGTGGCCTTCGGTTACACGGACGCGCGCCAGCTGGCCTCTGTGTTCCAGGGCAAGGAGCCAGGCTTCCGCTACGGGCGCCAGGGCAACCCGACCATTTCCGCCTTGGAAGACAAGATCACCAAGATGGAAGACGGCGTGGCCACGCTGTGCTTCGCCACCGGCATGGGCGCCATCGGCGCCGTGTTCCAGGGCTTGCTGCGCGCGGGCGACCATGTGGTGTCGTCCTCGTTTTTGTTCGGTAACACCAACAGCCTGTGGCAGACCGTGGCCGGGCAGGGCGTCGGCGTCGATTTCGTCGATGCCACCGACGTGGCCAATGTGGCCGCCGCGCTCAAGCCGGAAACCCGGCTGGTGTTCGTCGAGACCATCGCCAATCCGCGCACCCAGGTGGCGGACCTGGCCCGCATCGGCCAGCTGTGCAAGGAACGCGGCATCCTCTACGTGGTCGACAACACCATGACCACGCCTTACCTGTTCCGCCCAAAATCGGTCGGCGCCGGCCTGGTCATCAACGCCTTGACCAAGTCCATCGGCGGGCACGGCAACGCGCTCGGCGGCAGCCTGACCGACACCGGCATGTACGACTGGACCGCTTTCCCCAACATCGCCGCCAACTACCGCCGCGCCGCGCCGGCGCAATGGGGCATGACCCAATTGCGCGCCAAGGGCCTGCGCGACTTCGGCGCCTCGCTCGCGCCGGAGGCGGCCCACCACATCGCTGTCGGCGCGGAAACCTTGGCCTTGCGTATGGAACGCGCGTCCAGCAACGCGCTGGCGCTGGCCACCTTGCTCGAAAGCGATGCGCGCGTGGCGGCCGTGCATTATCCGGGCTTGCCTTCGCATCCCCAGCACGGCATCGCGTCGGAATTGTTCCGCTCCTACGGTTCCTTGTTCAGTTTCGAGCTCAAGGACGGGATCGACTGCTTCGACTACCTGAACCGCCTCAAGATCGGCATCCCCGCCAGCAACCTGGGCGACACGCGCACCCTCGTCATTCCGGTGGCGCACACGATCTTCTTCGAGATGGGCGCCGAGCGCCGCGCCAGCATGGGCATCGCCGAATCCCTGATCCGGGTCTCGGTCGGCATCGAAGACCAGGCCGACCTGCTGGCCGACTTCCAGGGCGCGCTCGACGCCGCCTGAACGGCGGCATAGGTCTTGAAGGGGAGGCTGCCTGAAGGTATCATGGGCAGCCGCTATCTCAACCGTTTCCCCTGCGCTGGTCGACCATGAAGAAAACCCTGTTTTGCCTGTCCCTGCTGCTGTGCGGGGCCGTCCACGCCGACGAGCTGGCCAACGCCAACGCGCTGGTCGCCAAGAAATCCTATCCCCAGGCGCTGCAATTGCTGACCAAGCTGGCCAACGCCGGCAACGCCGACGCGCAATACCGGCTGAGCGAACTGTACGCGGGAAGCGACGCGGGCCCGGCCGACCCGGCCAAGGCCGAGGCCTGGCTGCAGAAGGCCGCCGCCAAGGGCAACAAGGAGGCGCTGGCGGCCCAGGAACGCGCCAAACAGCGCGCGGCGCGCCGTGTCGATATCGACTATTGGCTGTCGCAGTACGACGGCAGCGAACTCAAGTCAGGCCAGTACGCCTGCCCGGCGCCGCGTTTTCCCGAGCTGTCCAAGCAGACCGACGAGATCGAGCGCATCGGCGCGCGCATGACGCAATGGGAAGACTGCTTCAACGCGTTCGCGCGCAACCTGAACGCGTCGGCGCCGCTGACCCAGCGCATCCCCAAGGATGTGGCGGCCCTGATGACGAAGGATGAAATGGCCAAGGCCACCGCCTACCTGGCCGGCGTGCACTCGCGCCTGGCCACGGACGCCAAGGTGGTCTCGAAGCTGGTGCTGGCGGACTTCGACGCGTGGAACAGCGCCACCAGCGCCTATGTCACCGAGCACAACCTGATCGTCAAGGAAGCCAAGAAGGTCGGGGCGACCGAGTAAGCTGGCTAGGCATATCTGATTCGCTGCGCAGCCGCATCTCAGCCGTTGATCGCGTACGGATGGCGCTAGCCGGGCAGGGCGGCGATGCGGTCGAGCCAGGCCTGCACGCCAGGCGGCACGGCGATGTTGGCCTGCTCGGGCCAGAACAGGTAGCCGCACAGGGCGATGTCGGCGATGCTGGGTTGGTCGTCGAGGATAAAGGCGCGGCCGTCGGCCAGCTCGGCCTCGAGCCGTGCGATGTCGGCGTCAAAGCGCGCACGCAGCATGGCCTGGCCGTCGCTGGCCGCGCCCGTACTGGTGAACTTGAGGCCGTAGCGCAGGTTCGCCAGCGAGAAGCCGAGGCGGTTGGCTTCCCAGAACAGCCATTCACGCACTTGCTCCATGCGCTCGGCCGATTCGCCGCCGAACTTGCCGCACACGCCGGCCAGGTGCAGGAGGATGGCATTCGATTGCACGAAGGGCTTGCCGTCATGCAGCAGCAACGGCACTTCGCCGTACTTCGACAGCGAGCGGAACGGCTCGGGGCGCTCGCCGCGCGGGAGGTCCAGGTCGATTTCCTGGTAGTCGTGGGCGATGCCGGCCACGGCCAGCATCAGGCTGACCTTGTAGCTGTGGCCGGACTCGCGGTTGCCGAACAGGGCGAAATGGGGCATCGCTTTCCTTACTCTATCGTTAATGCCAGCTGCGCATCAGCCCGACCGCCAGGCCTTCGAGCGCGAACTCGTCGGTTTCGGGATCGACCTTGATGATCTTGAAGTCTGGATTCTCCGGCAGCAGCTCGATCAGCGCGCCGGTCTTGCGGTAGCGCTTGACGGTGACGTCGTCGCCGATGCGGGCCACGACGATCTGGCCGTTCTTGGCCGTATCCACTTTCTTCACGGCCAGCAGGTCGCCGTCCATGATGCCGGCGTCGCGCATCGACCAGCCCTTCACTTTGAGCAGGAAGTCAGGGCGCGACGAGAACATCGACGGGTCGACGCTGTAGTTCGCTTCGACGTGTTCCTGCGCCAGGATGGGCGAACCGGCGGCCACGCGGCCCACCAGCGGCAGCGACATCATCAGCGTCGGCGGGGGCATCGGCACGTGCTCGACGCTGGCGCCGATCAGGCGGATGCCGCGCGAGGTGCCCGGCGAGATTTCGATCGCGCCCTTGCGCGCGAGCGCCTGCAGGTGCTCCTCGGCGGCGTTGGCCGATTTGAAGCCGAGCTCGTTGGCGATCTCGGCACGGGTCGGCGGGAAGCCGGTGTTCTCGATCGCGTCCTTGATCAGGTTGAGAATTTGTTCTTGCCGTGCAGTGAGCTTGATCATCGGTGGTCGGACTGTTGGTAACGGTAGACTGTATTTTTGTACAGTATTTCGAGCATTGCAAGTATTAATTGCGCAGTTGGCGAATTATTTGCGCCGATGGGTGTCGAATCTACGCGAAGGAGGGTTTTTGCCATGGATCGACACCCCGATTGCATCGTCAAGCGTGACGACGACGCCGTCTTGTGGATTGAGCAGCAAACAGCCTTGCTGCGCGACCGCCGGTTCGAGGAGCTCGATATCACCAATTTAATCGAGGAGCTCGACAGCATGGCGAGGGCCGCGCGTCGCGAGCTGCGCAGCCGGCTCAAGGGCATCATGCTTCACTTGCTCACGTGCGAGTATCAGCCGGCGCGCAAGTCGCGCAGCTGGCTCAGGAGCCTGTCGACACAGCGCCAGGAGCTTGAAAGCCTGTTCGGCGAGAGCCCGAGTCTGCGCGGGCTCGCCGCCGACCATGCCGCGCAGCAGTACCGCCACGCGGTGCGCGACGCGGCGCTCGATACCGGTCTGGCGCAGGATACCTTCCCCGAGTCCTGTCCCTACACGCTCGCGCAACTGCTGGACCTGGACTTCGTTTCCTGACGCCGCGGCCGCCTGGGGATTGCCCATTACCCCACTTCGCGCTATAATTGCCGGCTTTCCCTTCCCACACTCGTCTTGACGCCGAGGTGGGCATTTGTTTAAACGTCCCTAAGGAGTGTTGCATGCGTCATTATGAAATCGTTTTTATCGTCCACCCGGACCAAAGCGAGCAAGTCCCGGCGATGATCGAGCGTTACAAAGCCAGCGTGACTTCGCGCGGCGGTAACGTTCACCGCGTCGAAGACTGGGGCCGTCGTCAGATGGCTTACTCGATCCAGAAGCTGCCAAAAGCGCACTACATCTGCCTGAATATCGAATGCGACAACGAGACCCTCGTGGAACTCGAAACCGCGTTCAAATTCAATGATGCCGTGCTGCGTCACCTCACCGTGAAGATGAAGAAGGCTGAAACCGCGCCGTCGCCGATGATGAAGTCGGTACAACGTGAAGACGCAGCCAAGAGCCACCGTGCCGAAGCACCAGCAGCAGCGGCCGCAGCGCCTGCCGCAGCGGCTTAATTTCGCAGCATAGAATCCCTGAGCGCGAGTGAACCCACTTCGGTGAATCAACTCCAGTTCGTAGCACAGATTTGCGAGCGCGACGTATTGCGCTATACCCCGGCTGGCGTGCCTGTCGTCACCGCCACCTTGCTGCACAGTTCGCAGCAAATGGAAGCCGGAGTAGCCAGGCTGGTCGAGTTTGAAATCACCGCGTTCGCCGCGGGCGAGATTTCAGGCCGCTTCAGCCAGGCCGAGTTGGGTGCCGTCCATCAGTTCACGGGATTTCTGGCCAAGAAAAGCCGTAATAGCAAAAGCCTGGTGTTTCACATCATTGATTTCAGTGCCGCCGCCTAAGCGACAGCACATTTTTAGATACAGGAGCCTCACATGGCATTCGGTAAAAAATTCGACAAGAACAAGCTCAAGCTGAAAGAAAAGCGCAAACAACAGAACCCACTGTTCAAGCGTAAGAAATTCTGCCGCTTCACCGCAGCAAACGTAGAACAGGTCGACTACAAAGACGTCGACACCCTGAAAGACTTCGTCCAGGAAAACGGCAAGATCATGCCAGCACGCCTGACCGGTACCAAGGCGCACTACCAGCGTCAAGTGGACACCGCCATCAAGCGCGCGCGCTACCTCGCCCTGCTGCCTTACACCGATCTGCACCACGCTTAATCGCTGCGCAGAAACCTGGAGAAAACTATGCAAATCATTCTGTTGGAAAAAGTTGTTAACGTCGGCAACCTGGGCGACGTGGTCAAGGTCAAGGACGGTTACGCACGTAACTTCCTGATCCCGCAAAAAATGGCCCGCCGCGCGACCGCGTCGGCTGTCGCTGAGTTCGAAGTCAAGCGCGCTGAACTGGAAAAAGCTGCAGCTGCCAAGCTGGCCGCTTCCCAGGCCCAGGGCGACAAGCTGAGCGGCATGACCATCACCATCGCCCAGAAAGCCGGCGTGGATGGCCGTCTGTTCGGTTCCGTGACCAACTTCGACATCGCTGAAGCGTTGACGAAGCAAGGTTTTGCTGTGGAAAAAGCACAAGTGCGCATGCCGACCGGTCCGTTGAAGACCACCGGCGAGCACAGCGTCGCTGTCGCCCTGCACACCGACGTGGTGGTCGACATCACCGTCGCCGTGGTTGGCGAAGCAGCCTAAGTCCTCGCAACGGAGCAGGCCGCAAGGCCTGTTACGAAGCACAAAAAAGCCGGGTTCGCCCGGCTTTTTTTGCGTCCAAATCTCTCCAATTATTACGGCTTGTTGACACGAAGCAGGTATAATTCGCGCCATGAACGCCCCATCCGATCCGCAAGTCGATTCCCTTCGCATTCCGCCGCACTCCATCGAAGCCGAGCAGTCGGTTATCGGCGGATTGCTGCGTGATAACGCCGCGTTCGACCGCATTGCCGACATGATGCATTCGGACGATTTCTACCGCTACGACCACCGCATCATCTTCGAACAGATCGTCAAGCTGATCAACGCCTCGCGTCCGGCCGACGTCATCACCGTGTTCGAGGCGCTCACCAACATCGGCAAGGCCGAGGACGTGGGCGGCCTGCAATACCTGAACGCGATGGCCCAGAACACCCCGTCGGCGGCCAACATCCGCCGCTACGCCGAGATCGTGCGCGACCGCGGCGTGCTGCGCAAGCTGATCACGGTGGCCGACGAGATTTCCGGCAACGCCTTCAACCCCCAGGGCAAGGAAGTCAAGCAGATGCTCGACGAGGCCGAGTCCAAGATCTTCGCCATCGCCGAGCAGGGCGCGCGCGGCTCGCAAGGCTGGGTGGCGGTGCAGCCGCTGCTGACCCAGGTGGTCGAGCGCATCGACGAGCTGTACAGCCGCGACAACCAAAGCGAAATCACCGGCGTGCCGACCGGCTTCATCGACCTCGACCGCATGACCTCGGGCCTGCAGCCGGGCGACCTGGTCATCGTGGCCGGCCGTCCGTCGATGGGCAAGACCGCCTTCTCGATCAATATCGGCGAAAACGTTGCCATTGAAGCGGGTTTGCCGGTGGCCGTGTTTTCCATGGAGATGGGTGGCACCCAGCTGGCCATGCGTATGCTCGGCTCCGTGGGCCAGCTCGACCAGCACCGCCTGCGTACCGGACGCCTGAACGACGAGGACTGGCCGCGCCTGACCCACGCGATCCAGAAGATGAACGAGGCCCAGCTGTACATCGACGAGACGCCGGCGCTCAACCCGATCGAGCTGCGCGCGCGTTCGCGCCGCCTGTCGCGCCAATGCGGCAAGCTGGGCCTGATCATCGTCGACTACCTGCAACTGATGACGGGCAGTACGCCGGGCGACAACCGCGCCTCCGAGATCTCCGAAATCTCGCGTAGCCTCAAGGGCCTGGCCAAGGAATTGCACTGCCCGGTGATCGCGCTGTCGCAGTTGAACCGCTCGCTCGAGCAGCGCCCCAATAAGCGTCCCGTCATGTCCGACCTGCGCGAATCGGGCGCGATCGAGCAGGACGCCGACGTCATCATTTTCCTGTACCGCGACGAGGTCTACAACCCCGACTCGCCCGACAAGGGCACGGCGGAGATCATCATCGGCAAGCAGCGTAACGGACCGATCGGGGCGATCCGCCTGACCTGGATCGGCCAATACACGAAGTTCGGTAACTACAGCGGTAGCCTGGCCCTGTACCAGGGCGACTAAACACCCGCGCCGCGCCGCGGCGACACCCCCAGCAGTTTCAATACGCTTTAACGGAGAAAGCCATGTTTGGACGCTTGATGCCCACCGAGGGCAAGTTTTTCGACCTCTTCAACAGCCACGCCGCATTGTGCGTGAAGGGCGCGCACGAAATGGTCGGCTTGATGACCAATTTCGACGACCTGGAAAACCGCGTCCACGCCATCGAATCGATCGAAAAGCAGGCTGACAAGATCACCTACCAGACGGTCGACATGCTGCACAAGACCTTCATCACGCCGATCGACCGCGACGACATCCACCAGCTCATCACCAAGATGGACGACATCCTGGACCTGATGGAAGATGCCGCCCAGACGGTCTCGCTGTACGACTTGAAGGCGGTCACGCCGGAAGCCAAGCGCCTGGCCGAGCTGTGCCTGGCCTGCTGCGAGAAGGTGCAGCAGGCCGTCGCGCTGCTGCACAACATGGACAACTCGCAAAAGATCGTCGCCATCTGCGAGGAAATCGACCGCCTCGAGTCCGACGCCGATCACGTGATGCGCGCCGCCATGTCCAAGCTGTTCCGCGACGAGCCGGACGTGCGCAACCTCATCAAGCTCAAGGCTATCTACGAGATTCTGGAAACCGTCACCGACCGCTGCGAGGATGTCGCCAACATCATCGAAGGCATCATCGTCGAAAACGCGTAAGCAGGCCGGCCCGGCTTCTCGAAAATAAAAAGATAACCCATGCATACCCTCCATATCAGCCTCACGCTGCTCGTCTTTCTGGTCGCGTTGGCCCTGGTGTTCGACTTCATGAACGGTTTCCACGATTCGGCCAACGCGATCGCCACGGTGGTCTCGACCGGCGTGCTCAAACCGCAGATGGCCGTGCTCATGGCGGCCTTCTTCAACTTCGTGGCCATCTTCGTGGTCAGCATGAAAGTGGCGGCCACCATCGGCAAGGACACCATCGACCCCGGCGTGGTCGACCATTACGTGATTTTCGGCGCGCTGGTCGGCGCCATCGTGTGGAACGTCATCACCTGGTACTACGGCATGCCGTCCTCGTCCTCGCACGCCCTCATCGGCGGCCTGGTCGGCTCGGCGGTGGCCAAGGCAGGCACCGGCGCGCTCAACGCCGCCGGCCTGACCAAGACCGTGGTGTTCATCGTGGTCGCGCCCGTGATGGGCTTCGTGCTGGGCACCCTGATCATGCTGATCGTGTCGTGGCTGTTCGTGCGCTCCACGCCGCGCAAGGTGGACGGCTGGTTCAGACGGCTGCAACTGTTCTCGGCGGCCAGCTACAGCCTCGGCCACGGTGGCAACGACGCCCAGAAAACCATGGGCATCATCTGGATGCTGCTCATCGCCACCGGCAACTCCAGCGCCGCATCGAAATACCCGCCGTACTGGGTCATCATCGCCTGCTTCGCGGCGATCAGCTTCGGCACCTTGTTCGGCGGCTGGCGCATCGTCAAGACCATGGGCCAGAGGATCACCAAGCTCAAGCCTGTGGGCGGCTTCTGCGCCGAGACGGGTGGGGCGATCACCCTGCTCATGGCCAGCTTCTGGGGCGTGCCGGTGTCGACCACCCACACCATCACCGGCGCCATCGTCGGCGTGGGCGCGGCCCAGAAGATGTCGTCCGTGCGCTGGGGCGTCGCCGGCAACATCGTGTGGGCGTGGATCTTCACCATTCCCGCCTCCGCCTTCATGGCCGCGATCGCCTGGTGGATCGGCACCAAGATCCTGTAACACGATTCGCCACGTCACAGCTGATGCCGTTCCGCTCACGCCGAACGGCATTTTTCATTGGGCTCATCGTTTGATGCGTCATTTGATGCACACCTGGCGCACCGAACGCATGTCCGTCAAGCCCATCAGCACCTTCTCTATCCCGTCCATTTTCAGGGTGCGCATGCCGTCCTCCAGTGCCGCGGCCAGCAGGGTCGTCACGCGCGCGTGTTCCTGCAGCAGTTGCTTCACCCTGTCGGTGCCCAGCATCAGTTCGTGCAGGCCCAGTCGCCCGCGGTAGCCCTGGTTGCACTCGGCGCAGCCGTGTGCCCGGAAGAGCGTGGGCCGGCCGTCGCGCCCGCCATGACGCGCGCGCCAGTCGGCCAGCACCGGCGCGCGCGCGGCCGCCGGGTCGGCCAGGTCAACACAGTAGTCGTCCAGCAGTTGCGCCAGCTCGGCGTCGTCGGGCTGGTAGGCCAGCTTGCAGGCAGGGCACAGGCGCCTGGCCAGGCGCTGCGCCAGGATGCCCAGCAAGGCGTCCGAGAAATTGAACGGGTCCATTCCCATGTCGAGCAGGCGCACGATCGATTCGGGCGCGCTGTTGGTGTGCAGGGTGGCCAGCACCAGGTGGCCGGTCAGCGAGGCTTCGATGCCGATGCTCATGGTTTCCTTGTCGCGCATTTCGCCGACCATGATCACGTCCGGGTCGGCGCGCAGGAAGGCCCGCATGACGGTGGCGAAATCCAGGCCGGCCTTGCGGTTGACCTGGACCTGGCGCAGGCCGCTCTGGGTGATCTCGACCGGGTCCTCGGCGGTCCAGATCTTGGTGGCTGGCGTGTTCAGGTGCCTGAGCACGGAATGCAGGGTGGTGGTCTTGCCGGAGCCGGTGGGCCCGCACACGAAGAACAGGCCGTGGGGTTTCTCGATGGCGGCGCGCAGGCGGATCAGGTTGTGCGGCAGCACGCCCAGCTGGTCGAGCGGGACCGGCTCGCCGGTGCTGAGGATGCGCATGACGATGTCCTCCACGCCGCCGCTCGACGGAATGGTGGCCACCCTCAGCTCGATGTCGAGCGGGCCGTATTTCTTGAACTTGATCTTGCCGTCCTGCGGCTTGCGCCGTTCCGACGTGTCCAGGTCGCACATGATCTTCACGCGCGCCACCAGCGCGTTGCGGTAGGCGGCCGGAATGTCGATGTAGGGCATCAGCGCGCCGTCCTTGCGAAAACGGATCACGGTGCGCCCGTTGCCGGGCATGGGCTCGATGTGGATGTCCGACACGCCGTCGCGGTAGGCGTCCATGATGACTTTGTTGACCAGCCTGACCAGCTCGTTCTCGACCGCCTCGGACAGCGCCTCGGCCGGCTCCGCGTCGCCTTCGAGCGTCAAGCCGGAGAGCAGCTCGCGCAGGGAGCTGCCGTCGCTGCGCGCCCTGGTGCCGAAAAACTGGTCCATGGTGCGCTGGAACTCGTCCAGGGTGGTGACCCGGTACACCAGTTGCGACTTCGGGAAGACATGGCCGATGATGCGGCTGGCGCGCACCCGGTCCGGGTCGCGCGCGAGCACTTGCAGCCCGTGCTTGTCCTCGTCCAGCGGCAGCCACTGGTGCTCCTCCACGTACTGCACGGGCAGGTGCTTGAGCAGGAGGGCCGGCTTGACGCGCCCAGGCCGGAAGGGCTCGTAGGGGACCTGGAAGAACTGCGCCAGGGCGGCGCCGATGGCCGCCAGCGCGACGCCGTAGTCGCGCGCCAGGATGTCCTCGATGTCGCGCGGCTGGGCGCGCGCCTGCCGCTGCGCCATGTCCAGGTCGGATGCGGCGATGAGCCCTTGGCGGACCAGGGCATCGTACCGGGTGTCGGTGGCGAAGGCGTTCTCGATGGCGTTCATAGACTGCCATACTCGGCCATGCGCGGCGCGCGCGTTTGATCGGGCTCTATCGCGCGGGCCGGTTCCCTACGCGCCGAACAGGCCTTCCGCGTCCAGGATGGCGTAGACGATGTCGGGATGGCGCTCCAGGCACCGTCGCACCGCGCTGGGGATGGCCTGGCGCGTCTTGCGGCACAGCCCGGGCAACTCGTCCAGCGCGACCGTGATGCCGCGCGCGGTGCGCACCTCGTTGACCGAGGGCGTGAGGCGCAGGGTGAGGCCGAGCTGCTCGTGCAGGCGGGCGCAGATGCGCTTGAGCTCGTCGTAGCTGGCGATGGCGTCGATGCGCGCGATCAGCTTTTTCTCTTCTTCGCGGGTCAGGAACAGGATGCGGTAGTCGCTCTCGGGCGTGAGCGTCTCGCGCTTGCAGTCGCAGGCGCCGGGCGGGCATTCGACACGGATCGGGTAGGGGAGCGCCTGGAGCATCGGGTTCGGTGGGCGGAGAGCGATGGCGGACCCACAGGGTATCCTTGCACCGCGGCGATGTCAAACAGCGGCCGCTTAGCCGGTCCCGTCGGTTGGCTGGCTTGGCCCCCCTTCACGGATCGTTCAGCCGCCCCGTCGTCGAACCCTTACTTGATGCACACCTGGCGCACCATCTTGATGTCCGTGATGCCCGCGAGCACTTTCTCGATGCCATCCATTTTCAGGGTCAGCATGCCGTCTTCCAAGGCCGCGGCCAGCAGCTGGGCGACCCGGCTGTGTTCCTGCAGCAGCTTCTTGACCTTGTCGGTGCCCAGCATGAATTCGTGCAGACCGACGCGGCCGCGGTAGCCCTTGTTGCACTCGGTACAGCCGACTGCCCGGTACAAGGTCAGTTTGCCGTCGCCGTCGGCGTAACGCTGGACCAGCCCGGCCCGCACGGCGGCGCGCGCGGCGCCGGCGTCCTGCAGGAAGGCGGCGGTGCCGTGCAGTTCGGCGCAATACTCGGTCACCAGCAGTTCGAGCTCATCCTCGTCCGGCTGGTAGGCCTGCTTGCAGCTGCCGCACAGGCGCTTGGCCAGGCGCTGCGCCAGGATGCCGAGCAGGGCGTCGGCGAAGTTGAACGGGTCCATGCCCATGTCGAGCAGGCGCACGATCGATTCCGGCGCGCTGTTGGTGTGCAGGGTGGCCAGCACCAGGTGGCCGGTCAGCGAGGCTTCGATGCCCATGCTGACCGTTTCCTTGTCGCGCATCTCGCCGACCATGATCACGTCCGGATCGGCGCGCAGGAAAGCCCGCATGACGGTGGCGAAATCGAGCCCCGCCTTGCGGTTGACCTGCACCTGGCGCAAGCCTTTCTGGGTGATCTCGACCGGGTCTTCCGCGGTCCAGATCTTGGTCTCGGGCGTGTTGAGGTAGTGCAGGACCGAGTGCAGGGTGGTGGTCTTGCCCGATCCGGTCGGGCCGCACACGAAAAACAGGCCGTACGGCTTGTCGATCGCGCTTTTCAGACGCGCCAGGTTGGCCGGCAGCACGCCCAGCTTGTCCAGCGGGATAGGCTCGCCCGCGGCCAGGATGCGCATCACGATATCTTCGACCCCGCCCGTGGACGGGATGGTCGCCACCCGCAGCTCGATGTCGAGCGGGCCGTATTTCTTGAACTTGATCTTGCCGTCCTGCGGCTTGCGGCGCTCGGAGATGTCCAGGTCGCACATGATCTTCACCCGCGCCACCAGCGAGGAGCGGTAGCCGGCCGGGATCTCGATGTAAGGCACCAGCGAGCCGTCCTTGCGAAAGCGCACCACGGTCTTGCCCTTGCCGGGCGCCGGCTCGATGTGGATATCCGACACGCCCTGGCGGTAGGCGTCGGTGATGATCTTGTTGAGCAGCTTGACCAGTTCGTTCTCGACCGCCTCGGAGACCTCGGCCGTGTCGCCGTCCTCGCCCTCGTCGTGGTCCAGGCCCGACAGCAGCTCGCTCACCGAACTGGCGTCGCCGTCGGCGGCGGCGCCGAAGAACTGCTCGCAGGTGCGGGCGAACTCCTGGCGCGTGGTGACCCGGTACAGCAGTTTCGACTTGGGGAAGATCTGCGCCACGATGCGGCTGGCGTTGGCGCGCTCAGGGTCGAGCGCCATCACCACCAGGCCGTCGGCGTTTTCTTCCAGCGGCAGCCACTGGTTTTCCTCGACATACTGGATCTTCAGGTTGCGCAGCAGGTCCGCCGGCTTGACCCGGTCCTGCTTGAACGGCTCGTAAGGCACGCCGAAGAAGCTGCCCAGCGCGCGCCCGATGTCGGCCAGCTTGACCTGGAATTCATCGACCAGCACCTGCTCGATGTCGCGCTCGTTCTTGCGCGCCGAGCGCATCGCCAGTTCCAGCTCCGGCGCGGCCAGCACGGCGGCGCCGACCAGGGCGTCGTAGCGGGTCGGCATCGGCAGCGCGCTGCGCTGGCGCTGGAGGAAGGCCACCGCCAGCGTGTCGCACAGCTCCTTGACACCCTCGCTGCAGATGGACGAGAAGGGCTTGCCGTCGCGCGTGTTGATGAACTGGACCACGCCCAGCAGCTCGCTGCCGCGCTGGCCCAGCAAGGGCGCCACCAGCATCTGGCGGGTGCGGTAGCCGGTGCGCTGGTCCACGGCGCTCTGGAAATGCAGTTCCGGCGACAGGCGCTTGAGCTCGGCCTCGTCGTACACGTCGGCGACGTTGACCATGCGCCGGCTGTGGGCGACGAAGCCGGCCACGCTCGACGGCGCGATCCGCAGGCGCAGATCGCGAAAGCTCGTCAGGCCGGTCTTGACCTTGGAGATGATGTGGTCGCGCTCGGACGCGAGCGCATACAGCGTGAAGCGGTCGCACTCGAACAGGTCGCAGAACTCCATGCCCAGGTCGAGCATGATCTCGTCCAGGTTGCTGGTGGCGTGGATCTTGGTGGTGACGGCCTGCAGCTTGCGGAAGAATTCCAGGCGCAGCGCGGTGTCGGCGCTCGCGTTCATCCCAGTTCGACCTCCAGGCCTTCGTAGGCCAGCACCACGTTAAAGCCGGGCGGCAGCGGCGCGTGGCGCGCCATCACGTCGGCGAACGCGGCTTCGAGCTCGTCGTCGCCGCGGGTCGGTTCGTGGTGGGTGCAGTAGAGGGTCTTGGCGCCGACCCGCAGCGCGGCGGCGAAGGCGCCGTCGAAGGTGCCGTGGCCCCAGCCCTGCTTGGCCGGATATTCCTCGCGCGTGTACGAGCAGTCCACGATCAGCGCGTCCACGCCGGCCATGGCGCGGTCGATTTCGGCCTGGCGCTCGGCCATATGCAGCGCGTAGGGCGCGTGGCGCGCGTCGTCGGCCGGATACAGGTTGTAGTAGGGCTCGTGGTCGCCCGTGAAGAACAGCGAACGGCCATTGCAGCTGATGCGGTAGCCCAGGTTGGTGACCGGATGGTTCATCACCACGTTGGCGACGGTGGCGTCGCCCACCTCGATGGCCTTGCCGCACTCGAGCGTGCAGTATTCGACGGTGGCGTCGAGCTGGGCTTCGGACACCGGGAAATAACTGTTCTGCAGCTGCACGCCCAAGACGTGTTCGATGCCGTTGCCGGTCACCGGATCGACCGCCCCGTGCAGGCGCACCCGGCTGCCGCGCACGAACAGCGGCGAGAAGAAGGGCAGGCCGTGGATGTGGTCCCAGTGGCTGTGGGTGATGAAGATGTTGGCGTGCACGGGACGGCGCTTGAGCAGATTCTGGGCCAGCGCGAATATGCCGGTGCCGCCGTCGAGGATCAGCAGGGTGCCGTTGTCGGTGCATACTTCGATGCAGGTGGTATTGCCACCGTAGCGGGCAGTGCGCGGACCCGGCGACGGGATCGAGCCGCGTACTCCCCAAAAACGGAATTTCATACAGTTGCTCCCTTACTGTGGTGCGCCGTCGGTGCGGCCATCGAATGTTGCCCGATGATAGCGTTTTTCGCCGGGGAACCGCCAAAAATGTGGGGCCGGCGCCGCGTCCGCCGCTTAATTGCGGCAAAAGCGTGGCAAATTGCATGTCCATGATGTACAGGGGTGGCGCGGAGGGCTACACTCAGCGTATTTCATGCCGGAACAATTTGTTGGTAGTATGATAACTACAGCTTACCGATGACCATGCCATCCCTGCATCCCGCGCGCGTCGCGCAGCGGCTCGAACAACTGACCGAAGTGGCGGTCGAACTGGGCAACTGCGCCGACGTCGACGCACTGCTCGAACGCATCCTGCGCGTGGCCAAGGGCATGACCCGGGCCGACGGCGCCACCTTATACCGTCCCACCCGGGACCGCGCGAGCCTGGGCTTTTCGCTGTCCATCAACGACAGCCTGGGCCTGTACCACGGCGGCGCCAGCGGAGCGCCGATCGATTTCCCCGGCGTGCCGCTGTTCGACGCCGCCGGCAAGGCGACCGACGATTCGGTGGCCGCGTTCGCGGCGAACTTCGGAAAATCGGTCAACATCGCCGACGTGTACCAGGCCGACGGCTTCAACTTCTCCGGCATGCGGGCCTTTGACGCGGCCTTCGGCTACCGCACCGAGTCGATCCTGACGGTGCCCATGGCCGACCACCAGGGCGAACTGGTGGGCGTGCTCCAGATGATCAACGCGCTCGACGCCGACAGCGGCGCCGTGGTTGCCTTTTCCGATACCGATCAGCGCTTCATCGAGGCCCTGGCGGCCCAGGCGGCGCTGGCCATCACGCGCCAGCAGCTGGTGCTGCAACTGGAAGAGCTGCTCGAATCGGTGGTCAACCTGATCAACCTGGGGCTGGACGAAAAGTCGCCCTACACCGGACGCCACTGCCAGCTGGTGCCGGAACTGACCATGATGCTGGCCGAGGCCGTGCACGCCACCACCACCGGGCCGATGGCGCACTTCCGCATGACCGACGCCGACCGCAAGGAACTGCGCCTGGCCAGCCTGCTGCACGACTGCGGCAAGATCACCACCCCGGTGCACGTGGTCGACAAGGCCACCAAGCTCGAAACCATCTTCGACCGCATCCACATGATCGACCAGCGGTTCGAAGTGCTGCTGCGCGATTGCGAGATCGCCGCCCTGCGTGAAAAATGCGCCGGCGCCGACGCGGCCGCCGTGAACGCGCGCCTGGCCGGGGAGCAGGCCGCGCTGCGCGCCGAGCGCGAGTTCCTGCGCCACGCCAACAACGGCAGCGAGGGCATGAGCCCGGACGACCAGCAGCGCGTGCGCGCCATCGCGCGCCGCCGCTGGGTCGGCCCCGACGGCGTCGAGCGCGACTTCCTGTCGGCCGAAGAGGTCGACAACCTGACCATCCGTTTCGGCACCCTCAATGAGGCCGAGCGCAAGATCATCAACAACCACATCGTGGTCTCGATCCGCATGCTTGAATCGCTGCCCTGGCCGAAGCACCTGAAGAACGTGCCCGAATACGCGGGCGGCCACCACGAACGGATGGACGGCAAGGGCTATCCGCGCGGGCTCACGCGCGACCAGATGTCGGTGCAGGCGCGGGTGATGGCCATCGCCGACATCTTCGAAGCGCTGACCGCGCGCGACCGCCCCTACAAGAAGGGAAAAATGCTGTCCGAATCGCTGCGCATCCTGGGAAATTTCGCCCTCAACGGCCACATCGACCCCGACCTGTTCGACATCTTCATCCGCTCCCGCGTCTACCTCGACGCGGCCCATCGCAACATGGACCCGCGCCAGATCGACGCGGTCGACCCGGCGCTGATCCCGGGCTACCGGCCGTAAGCGGTGGGACGGTTTAAACGCCTGCTCAAGCGCTACGGCCTGCGCTGGACGCTGGGCCTGCTCCTGACCGCGCTGGCCGTGACTTACGGGCAGGTGTGGAGCGGCGACTCGGTCGAGCGCCTCGACGGCTTCCTGGACGGCCTGCGCATGCGCGTGGAGCGGCCGGTGCTGGACCGGCGCATCGTCATCGTCGACATCGACGACAAGAGCCTGGCCCAGATCGGACGCTTTCCCTGGCCGCGCACGGTGCTGGCCGACCTGGTCAAGCGCCTGACGAGCCACTACCACGCCGGTGCGGTCGGCTTCGACGTCTCGTTCCCGGAGGAGGACAATTCGTCCGGCTTCCAGGTGCTGGAAGGCCTGGCCCACGGCCCGCTCGGGCACGTGCAGGGCTTCCAGCGCGAACTGGACGCGCTGCGCCCGGCGATGGATTACGACGGCCTGCTGGCGGCGGCCATGCGCGGCCAGCGCGTGGTGCTGGGCTACAGCGTGTCTCCTACGACCGTCAAGGGCAAGCTGCCGCCGCCCGAATTCACCCAGGACAGCCTGAACGGGCGCGAGGCGCTCGCCTACAGCTCGCGCGGCTATGAAGCCAACATCGCGCGCCTGCAGGACGCCGCCGCCGGTGCCGGAATTTTTAGCGTGCTGACCGACCCGGACGGCGTGATCCGCTCGTCGTCGCTGCTGATGCGCCTCGGCGACGGCTACTATCCATCGCTGGCGCTGGCCACCGCCAAGGTCTACCTCAAGGCGCGCGCGGTGGCGCCGCTGTTCGACAGCACCGCCGACAGCCTGTCGCAAGGCGAACGCGACACCGCGGGCGTGGAGCGCCTGCTGATGTTCCTGCCCCAGCGCGCGATCGAGATTCCGCTCGGCGAGGCGATGACCAGCACCATCGAATACCGCGGCAGGGGCGGCCCCGCGGGCGGCGCGTTCCGCTACGTGTCGGCGGTGGACGTGCTGACCGGCGCGGTGCCGCGCGCGCTGCTGGAGAACACCATCGTCCTGGTCGGCACGACCGCCCCCGGCCTGCAGGATATCCGCGTCACCCCGGTCAGCGCCGAATATCCCGGGGTGGAAATCCATGCCAACCTGATCAAGTCCATCCTCGACCAGCGCTTCAAGACCCGCCCGCACGACGCCGCGATGTTCGAGTCGCTGCTGGCCCTGGCCTTCGGCCTGCTGCTGGCCCTCGCCCTGGCCGTGCTGGCGCCCCTGCGCGCCATGCTGCTGACCGGGCTGGTCCTGGGCGCGGCGGTTGCGCTCAACCTGTACCTGTACCGTCAGCTCGACCTGGTCCTCAACGGCGCCGCGCTGCTGCTGCTGGTCGGGGCCCTGTTCGTGCTCAACGTCGCCTTCGGCTACTTCTTCGAGGTGCGCAAGGGACTGGCGCTGGTGTCGCGCTTCGGCGAATACGTCGCGCCCGAGCTGGTGGCCGAGATGGCCGAGAACCCCGCCAGCTACACCATGGACGGCGAGAGCCGCGAACTGTCCGTCATGTTCGCCGACGTGCGCGGCTTCACCACCATCTCCGAGTCGCTCGACCCCAAGACCCTGCGCGAATACATCAACCAGTACCTGACCGCGATGTCGGCCGACATCCGCGACGGCCACCGCGGCACGCTCGACAAGTATATCGGCGACGCCGTCATGGCCTTCTGGGGCGCGCCGGTGGCCTTCGGCGACCACGCCTACCGCGCCGTGGCCACCGCGCTGCGGATGCAGGACAGCGCGCGCCGCCTCAACGACAGCTTCGGCGCGCGCGGCTGGCCGGCCCTGGCCATCGGCATCGGCGTCAACAGCGGCTTGATGCACGTGGGCGACATGGGCTCGGCCGTGCGGCGCGCGTACACCGTGATGGGCGACGCGGTCAACCTGGCCTCGCGCCTGGAAGGAATCACCAAGGTGTACGGGGTCGGCGTCGTGGTGGGCCAGGCCACGCGCGCGGCGGCGCCGCAATTCGCCTACCGCGAGCTGGACCTGGTGCAGGTGAAGGGCAAGCACGAACCGGTGGCGATCTTCGAGCCGCTGGCGCGCTGCGAGGATATCGATGCCGCCACCACGGCCACCCTGGCCGAATGGCATGCCGCGCTGGCGCTGGTGCGCGCGCGCGACTGGGACGGCGCCGAACGCGCCATCGCTGTGCTGCTGTTGGGCGACCCCGGACGCCGGCTGTACGCGCTCTACCTGGAGCGCATCGCCCTCTACCGCGCCAATCCCCCTGCACCAGACTGGGGCGGCGTGACCGCGTTCGACACCAAATAGCTGTTGTTTTGCCGGCATTGTGTGGTACGCCGGCAATATTCCAAGCATTTCCCATAGAAATGTTGCGTTAAAGGACTATCATGGACAGTCCCGTTCCGTATTGACTTTTCTCATGCCCAAGTCCGTTCTCCCCGATTTCCTGCCGCGCATCCTGGCCGGCGCCGTGCTTGCCGCCGCCGTTGGCGCGGCCTGGGCGGCCGAGCCGCCCGACAGCGCCCAGCTCCGTTTCGACATCGCCCGTTTCGACATCAGCGGCAACACGCTGCTGAGCCAGGCGGAGGCCGATGCCGCGGTCGCGCCCTTCGCCGGCCGCCAGCGCGACTTCGGCGACGTCCAGCGAGCGCTCGATGCGCTCGAGGCGGCCTACCAGACACATGGCTACAAACTGGTCACGGTGCAGTTGCCGGAGCAGGAGCTCAACGGCGGCGTGGTGCGGCTGTTGGTGCGGCAAACCGTGGTCAAGCGCGTCACCGTCACCGGCAACCGCCAGTTCAGCCAAGCCAACATCCGCCGCAGCCTGCCGGCCCTGCGCGAAGGCGCCAGCCCGGACCTGGACGCCGTCTCGGCCAGCCTGCGCCTGGCCAACGAAAGCCCGGCCAAGCAGGTCCAGATGAAACTGGAAAGCGCGGACGATAACGACGAGGCGGTCGACGCCCTGGTCACCGTGAGCGAGAGCACGCCCTGGCGCGTCTCCCTCAATGTGGACAACAGCGGCACCGGCCCCACCGGCAAGACCCACGTGGGCACCGTCCTGCAGCATGCCAACCTGTGGGGGCGCGACCACGTCGCCAGCCTGCAGTACACCACCACCGCCGAGCAGCCGAGCAAGGTGGCCGTCTGGGGTGCGGGCTACCACGTCCCGCTGTACGAGCTGGGCGATGCGGTCGACCTGTACGCCAGCTATTCGAACATCGATTCGGGATCGGTGACGGCCGGCCTGTTCAACCTTGCCGTCAGCGGCAAGGGCAGCGTGGCCGGCGTGCGCTACAACCACATCCTGGCGCGCCGCGGCGAACGCGATAGCCGCATCGTCGGCGGCCTGGAGGTCAAGGCGTACAAGAACAGCGTGCTGTACGCCGGCGAGAATTTCGGCAGCGACGTCACCGTGCGGCCCCTGTCGATCGGCTACGTGGCCAGCCTGCCGTTGCAGGCCGGTTCCGTGGACGCCTCGCTGACGCTGGTACGCAATGTGCCCGGCGGCAGCCGTGGCGGCGACGCCGACTTCGCGCGCGCCCGCACCGGCGCCGATCCCGGATACGCCTTGCTGCGCTTCGCCGGCGCCTATGCGCGCGCGCTGCCGCGCGACTGGCAACTGCGCCTGCTGATCAACGGCCAGCTCACCGGCGCGGCGCTGGTGCCGGGTGAGCAGTTCGGCGCCGGCGGCGGCTCGTCCGTGCGCGGCCTGGAAGAACGCGCCCTGGCCACCGACAGCGGGGTGCTGCTCAACGCCGAGCTGTATTCCCCGGCCTTGTGCGCCTCGGCCAACTGGCAGTGCCGGGTGCTGGTGTTCACCGACGCCGCCCACGGCCGCCGCCATCATGCGCTCGCGGGCGAGCTCGATAGCGCCAGCGTGGCCAGCGCCGGCGTGGGCGTGCGCCTGGCCATGGGCCAGAGCTTCAGCCTGCAGGCCGACTACGGCCACGTCCTCAACGACGGCGGTATCGCCGGCGCCGGCGCCAATAAACTTCATGTCCGCGTGGGCCTGTCCTACTAGGAGTGTAACGATGACAAAGAAACCCTTACTTCCCTTGCTGATGGCGCTGGCCGTGGCTGGCGCGCACGGCGCGCCCGTCGCGCCCCAGGTCGTCGCCGGCCAGGCGAGCTTCACCCAGCAGGGCAACGTGTTTTCGATCACGAACACGCCCAATACCATCATCAACTGGCAAAGCTTCTCGGTCAACGCGGGCGAGGTAACCCGCTTCGTCCAGCAAAGCGCGGACAGCGCGGTGCTCAACCGGATCGTCGGGCAGGACCCGACCCGCATACTGGGCGCCTTGCAGTCGAACGGCCACGTGTTCCTAATTAATCCGAACGGCATCCTGTTCGGCAAGGATGCGCGCGTGGACGTGAACAGCCTGACCGCCTCGACCCTCGCCACGAGCGACGCCGACTTCCTGGCCGGGCGGCGCCGGTTCGAGGCCGGCGCGGGTGCCGGGAGCATCGTCAACCAGGGCAGCATCGCCACGGCGCGGGGCGGCAAGGTATTCCTGCTCGCGCCGGACATCGAGAACAGCGGGATCGTCACCGCGCCGGACGGCAGCGTGGTGCTGGCGGCGGGGCGCAGCGTGACCCTGGCCGATTCAGGCAATCCGGACCTGCACGTGGTGGTGTCGGCGCCGCGCGACCAGGCCGTGAACCTCGGCCAGATCGTCGCGGCCGGCGGCCGCATCGGCATCTACGGCGCGCTGGTGCGCCAGCGCGGCGTGGTCAACGCCGACAGCGCCCAGGTCGGCGCCAACGGCAAGATCGTGCTCAAGGCCAGCGCCGACACCACGCTGGAGGCGGGCAGCGTGACCAGCGCCACCGGCGCGGGCGGCGGCGGCGCCATCGCGGTGCTGGGCCAGCGGGTCGGCATCACCGGCGACGCGCTGCTCGACGCCAGCGGCGACAGCGGCGGCGGCAGCGTGCTGGTGGGCGGCGGCTACCAGGGCGCCGACGCGCTGCTGC
>DIZW01000028.1:23011-23257 GCA_002428015.1 Oxalobacteraceae bacterium UBA6018
CCAGGGCGCCGACGCGCTGCTGCCGAACGCGCGCATGACCTATTTCGGCAAACAGGCGTCGATCCGGGCCGACGCCCGCGTCAGCGGCCAGGGCGGCAAGGTGGTGCTGTGGTCGCAGGATGCCACCCGCGCCTACGGCAGCATGTCGGCCCGGGGCGGGGCGGGCGGCTTGGTCGAAACGTCCGGCCATTACCTGGACGTGAACGGTGCCAGCGTCAAGGCTGGCACCTGGCTGCTCGACCCTTA
>DIZW01000073.1 GCA_002428015.1 Oxalobacteraceae bacterium UBA6018
GCCGAAGCCGGCCAGCGCGCGCTTGCCGTGGGTGTCGCGGATGGCGGCCAGCTTGCCGCCGGCCAGCGCCAGCGGGAACGCGGCACCGGCGCGGCTGCCGTCGCGCGCCAGCGGTACGTCGCCCTGCCAGCCGATCCAGGCCAGCGTGTGGCCGCGCCGCATCAGGAAGCCGTCGCCGGCGTCGGCCGCCGTGGCGGTGACGCCGCCACCCTCGTTGATCATGACGGGAAACAGCCGGCCGCCGCGGTTGGGCAGTTCGACCAGCAGCACGCGCGAGGCCTTGGCCGGGTCGCGCGGGCGGGTGATGATGACGTCGACCTGGTAGTGGACCCAGCCGCCGCTGGCCGGCGCCAGCGCGATGTCGGCGATCGCGCGGTTGGCCGGATCGCGCGGGTCCAGCCGCATGTGGGCCACCCCGACGATGGTTTCGTACTCGCCGCCGCGCTCGAACACCTTGGCACCGAAGGCCGGCGCGCGGCTGACGATCTCGAAGCGTTCCAGCTCGGCGGCCGGCCCGCGCGGGGCGCCCGGGGCGGCGCAGGCGCACAGGGTCAGCGTCATGACTAGGCACAGCAGGCGGCGCAGGGTGTTCAAAGTTCGTCTCCTCGTAGCGCGAGACGATAGCACGGCGGACCCGGCAGCGCCATGGCCGCCGGTCCCCGGCGCCGCAAGCGCCCGCCTCAGGCGAGACGGGCCAAGGTCTCCGGGTCCGGGATGCCGCCGAAGTACTTGTCCAGGCAGGCCTGGAACAGCGGCTCGTTGGGGGCGGCCTGGGCGAACAGGGTCATCGATGAACGGAACTTGAGGTCGTCGGGATAGCCGAAAATGTCGTCGATGGCGCGCCCCTCGATGGCGGCGACGATGGCGCAGCAGGTGCGCAGGCGCGCGCCGAGCAGTGGATGGGCCAGGTAGGCGCGCGCCTCAGCCAGCGAGCCGATCGCGTAGCGTTGCGCAGTCGCGCTGCGCCCCAGGCCGGCGATCTGGGGGAAGATGAACCAGATCCAGTGGCTGCGCTTGCGCCCGGCACGCAGTTCGGCCAGCACCGTGTCGAACACGCCCGCCTGCGCGGCGACGAAGCGATCGAGGTCGAAATCGGTCTGCATGGAGGTCCTTGGTGGCGGTCCAGACCAACATCCTAGCCCGCCGGCGCGATTGCCGCCGCGCGTTTGCGGCACCGCCTTGCACGGCGCGCACCGCCTGGACAAGCGCCGCCGACCGTGCACCCAAGCATTTCGTTTTCGACTACCATAGCGGTAACTGCTATAAAGCTACTATAAAACGGACACGACACCGAACCTATGAGCCGCGACGACAATGCTGCAACGACCGGCGCGGCTGACCGCCTGATCGCCTCCATCCGCGACTACGCGATCTACATGCTCAACCCGAGCGGGCACGTGGTGTCCTGGAACGCCGGCGCCGAGCGCTTCAAGGGATACACCGCCGAGGAAGCCATCGGCAGCCATTTCTCGGTTTTCCACACGCCCGAGGACCATGCGAACGGCCTGCCCGACCGCGCCTTGAGCACCGCCCTGGCCGAAGGCAAGTTCGAGTGCGAGGGCTGGCGCGTGCGCAAGGACGGTACCCGGTTCTGGGCCAGCGTGGTGATCGACCCGGTGTTCGGCGACAACGGCGAGCTGGAAGGCTACGCCAAGATCACGCGCGACATCACCGACAAGAAGCGCGCCGACGACGCCCTCAAGGCCAGCGAGCAGCAGTTCCGCCTGCTGGTGCAGGGTGTGGTCGATTATGCGATCTACATGCTCTCGCCGGAAGGCACGGTCACCAACTGGAACGCCGGCGCCAAGCGCATCAAGGGCTACGACACGACCGACATCATCGGCCACCATTTCTCGACCTTCTACACGCCAGAAGACCGCGCGCGCAGCCTGCCGGCCCATGCGCTGGGCGAGGCGGCGCGCATCGGGCGCTACGAGGCCGAGGGCTGGCGCGTGCGCAAGGACGGCACCCGGTTCTGGGCGCATGTGGTCATCGACGCGATCCGCGACGACACCGGGCAACTGATCGGCTTCGCCAAGATCACGCGCGATATCACCGAACGCGAGGAGGCGGCGCGCTCGCTCGAGCGCACCCGCGAGGAACTGTTCCAGTCGCAGAAAATGGAAGCGATCGGCCAGCTGACCGGGGGCGTCGCGCACGACTTCAACAATCTGCTGTCGATTATCTCGACGGCGGTGCAGGTGCTCGACGCCCAAGGCGTGAGCACGCCGCAAAAGCCTGTGCTGCAGAGTATCCACCGGGCGGTGGAGCGCGGCGCCGCCCTCACCCAGCAACTGCTGGCCTTCGCGCGCCAGCAACCGCTCGCGCCCACGGTGCAGGACCCCAACAAGGTGATCGGCAATTTCGAAACCGTGCTGCGGCGCGGCGTGGGCGCGCACATCGACCTGCGCGTGGCGTTGGGCGCCGACGTGCACTGGGTCAATATCGACGAGGCGCGCCTGGAGGCGGCCATCCTGAACCTGGTGGTCAACGCCCGCGACGCCATGCCCGACGGCGGCACGCTCGACATCAGCACCGCCAACGCGACCATCGCGCAGGGCGAGCACGCCGCCCTGCCGCCCGGCGCCTACGTGCGCATCACCGTGGCCGACAACGGCAGCGGCATGCCGGCCGAGGTGCTGGCGCGCGCCTGCGAGCCCTTCTACACCACCAAGCCAGTCGGCAAGGGCACAGGTCTGGGCCTGAGCCAGGTCCAGGGCTTCATCATGCAGTCCGGCGGCGCGCTCGAGGTGCGCAGCACCGAGCATGCCGGCACCACGATCACCATCCTGCTGCCGGCGGTGAAACGCGACGCGGACAGCGTGCAGCGCGCCTCCGAGCGCGAGGTGGCGCTCATCGTCGAGGACGAGGAGGAGCTGGGCAAGCTGGCCGGCTCGCTGTTCGAGACGCTCGGCTACGACGTCATCCTGACCACCAACGGCGCCGAGGCGCTGCGCGTGCTGGGCGAGAAAAACGACGTCGACGTGCTGTTCACGGACGTGATGATGCCGGGGATCTCAGGGATCGAGCTGGCCCGCAAATCGCGCGAGCTGGTGCCGGACCTGAAAGTGATCCTCGCCTCGGGCTACCCGGTGCCGGCCCTGCGCGCCCATGGCGGGCTGGACGAGTTTGCGTTCATCTCGAAACCGTACCGGCTGTCGGAGATCGTCAAGAAGCTGCGCTAGATGGAACCGGAACACCTGCTATTGCTGCTGACGCGCGAAATGCCGTTCGGTAAATACAAGGGCCGCATGATCGCCGACCTGCCCGGCCATTACCTGGCCTGGTTCGCGCGCGAGGGCTTCCCGCGCGGCGAACTGGGGGCCCTGCTGGCCTTGATGTATGAGCTCGACCACAACGCCCTGCGCGGCCTGCTCGACCCCTTGCGCGCAGGCGCGCGCAGACATCGCTCAACCTTGTGATTATTTGTATCAAATACGCCCTTACATTGTAGTTTTACGACAGCGCCACCCATAATCGCTGGGTTTGCAAACTCCCAACTCAGCAATGAAACTTCGTCTCACACCGATCGCGATGGCGATCCTGCTCCTCGGCGCCAGCGCCGCGGCGACGGCCCAGCAGGCCGACGCCAAGGCTGGCGCCGCCGCCGCCGACACCGCCACCAGCGCCAAGCCGGCCGCGCCGCAGGCGGCAATGGCCACGGTCGAAGTCAAGGGCGACTACGATCCGCGCAGCGAGGACACGGCCAGCAAGACCGTGCTGTCGCACCAGGAAATCATGAAGTACGGCGACACCAATGTCTACGACGTGCTCAAGCGCGCGCCGGGCGTGACCGTGGTGGGCAACAGCATCCGCATGCGCGGACTGGGCAACGGCTACACCCAGGTCCTGGTCAACGGCGAGCGCCCGCCGCCGGGCTTCTCGATCGACAACCTCACGCCGGACCAGATCGAGAAGATCGAGGTGGTGCGCGCGGCCACCGCCGAGCATTCGATGCAGGCCATCGCCGGCTCGATCAACATCGTGCTCTCCAAGGTGGTGGCCAAGGCCCAGCGCGACCTGCGCATGAACGTCAACCACACCGCCTACCAGGACAACCAGTTCGTGATCGGCACCTTGGCCGACCGCAGTGGCGCGCTGTCCTACTACCTGAACGCGATGATGTACCGGAACGTCAGCAACACGCCCGGCTACTCCACCGATCAGTTGACCACGCCGGACGGCCAGGTAACCCAGCTGCGCGACAGCGTCAGCCACAGGATCTGGCGCAACAGGGGCCTGGGGATGCAGCCGCGCCTGAACTGGAAGATGGCCAACGACGACCAACTCAACGTGTCCGGCTTCGTCCAGGTCGGGCGCTCCAGCGGCAGCGGCGACACCGCCTACACCGACCGCATCGGCGTGTTCTCGGTGCCGGACTACGTCAGCCGCCACAACGACGACGACAACCATTCGCACTTCGTCGGCGGGGACGTCAACTGGATCGCCAAGCTGTGGGGCGGCAAGCTCGACGCCAAGGCGGGACTGGCCACGGGCAGCAACGACGGCAATGGACGCTCCCTGTCGAGCAGCGCGGACGGCGCCCTCCATCTGCGCCGCGACAACGACACCGGCACCACCTTCAAGCACTACAACAGCAGCGGCAAGTATGCGCGCACCCTGTTCGAGGGACACGCGCTGGCGGCCGGCTGGGAAGTGAGCCGCCAACAGTTCACCAACGACATCGTGCGCGTCGAAGGCCTGCTCGGCGCCGAGCCGGCGCGCATCGCCGAGAACTTCACCCCGCGCGTGACGAAACTGGCCGCCTACGCCCAGGACGAATGGAACCTGACCAAGCAGTGGTCGGTCTACTTGGGCGCGCGCTGGGAAGGCATCCGCACCGACAGCAGCGGCACCGGCCTGCTGGACACCGAGTCGCGCAGCCATGTGCTCAGCCCAGTGGCCCAGACCCTCTACAAATTCCCCGACAAGAGCGGACGCCAGCTGCGCCTGGCCCTGACCCGCACCTACAAGGCGCCGGACCCGAACGACCTGAGCGCGCGCCGCAGCTACGCGGACGTGAACACCCGCTTCAACCCGGACTGGCGCGGCAACCCGAACCTGCGGCCGGAACTGGCAACCGGGGTGGACTTGGCCTACGAGCGCTTCTGGAGCACGGGCGCGATGTACTCGGTGAGCGCGTCCGCGCGCCACATCACCGACTACATGCGGCGCATGCTGGTGCAGGACAGCGGCGGCTACTGGCTCAACGAGCCCGTCAACGACGGCAGCGCGCAGGTGCGCTCGCTCGACTTCGAGCTCAAGTTCCCGCTCAAGGCGGTGCTGAAGGATGCGCCGCCGCTGGACCTGCGCGCCAACCTGAGCCGCAACTGGTCCCAGGTGGCGACGGTGCCGGGCCCGAACAACCGGCTCGACCAGCAGGTGCCGCTGACGGCGGTGCTGGGGGCCGACTACAAGGCCGACCAGTTCAGCACGGGCGCGAGCTTCTCCTACCGCGGCGGCGGCCCGGTGCGCATCTCGGAGCAGCAAAGCGCGTATCTACAACTGCACCGCGAGCTGGAAGCCTATCTGCTGTACAAGCTGGGCAAGGGCGTGCAACTGCGCGTCACTGGCAGCAACCTGCTGGGCGAGGACAACCGCGGCTACTCGCGCTACCAGGACGCCAAGGGCAGCAGCGAAAGCTGGAGCCTGAACCCGTCCGGGCGGCGCGTGCAACTGAGCCTGGAGCTCAAGCTCTAGGGTCGGCTCACGGCCAGGCGCTGGCCCTCGCTGTGCATGCGCGCGAAGTCGGCGGCCGGCACGGCGGGGCTGAACAGGTGGCCCTGCAGCTGGTCGCTGCCCAGGTCGCGCAGGAAGGTCATCTGTCTAGGTCGCGGCCCATTTGCAAGGCCGAAATGCCCTTGACGGGAATGCGGCAATTTTGGGAATACCGACGGTGTCGCCGGCTGCACGGTGACGAATGCACCTGGCCCCTTCCCGGGGACGGCCCTGATCAACGGCAACCCTTTGCCGCGCGCGCCGAAGTGGCAGACCAACTTCACGCTTCGCTACAGCATCCCGATGGCGAACGGCGACGTTTATGCGCTGACCGATTGGGCCTACCGTAGCAGCTATAACATGTTCTTGTACGAGGCCAAGGAATACAAGGCCAAGCCACTGCTGGAGGGCGGACCGCCGTCGGTTACAAGTGGGCTGGCGACAAGTATGAGGTGGCCGCTTTTGCGCGCAACATCACTAACAAAATCCAGGTGATTGGCGCTATTGACTTTAATAACCTGACAGGCATGTTGAACGAGCGGCGCACGCTTGGCGCGCAGTTCAAGGTCAACTTCTGAGTCCGTGGCTGGCTCGGCGCAGAGTGAGCCAGCGATTTCACAAGCGACGCGCCGGTCATCGTCGGCGCTGTTATCGCGGGAATTGCTTGCTTCGGCAAGCAATTCCCGCCTGCTACACGCCAGCGCGGGCGCTCGGCAATGTGCAGTCGGTCCGTTGACTTACCAGACCGCTTTCCCCGAAGCATCCTTCAGATTGGCTTTCCAGGCAGCTTCCACCAGCTTGACGGTCGCGGCCGGCATCGGCACGTAGTCCAGGTCGGCGGCTGCCGCGGTGCCGTTATTGAAAGCGTAGTTGAAGAAGTTCAGCACTTCCTTGCCTCTAGCGGCATCAAGCTGCTGCTTGTGCACCAGGGCGAAGGTCGCGCCGACGATCGGCCAGGCGGCCTTGCCCGGCTGGTCGGTAAGCACCACGCCGAAGCCCGGCGCCTTGGCCCAGTCGGCGTTGGCGGCGGCGGCCTTGAAGGCGTCGTCGCCCGGCTGCAGGAAGACGCCGTCGTGGTTCTTCAGCTGGGTGTGGCTCAGCTTGTTTTTCATGGCGTAGGCCCACTCGACGTAGCCGATCGCGCCCTTGATGCGCTGGACGTTGGCGGCCACGCCGTCATTGCCCTTGCCTCCCAGGCCGACCGCCCATTTCACGGCGGTGCCGGCGCCGATCTTGCTCTTGAAGTCGGCATTGGTCTGGGAAAGGTAATTCGTGAACAGGAAGGAGGTGCCCGAACCGTCGGCGCGGTGCACCACGGTGATGTCTTCGGCCGGCAGCTTGACGCCCGGGTTCAGGGCGGCGATTTCGGCGGCGTTCCACTTGGTGACTTTGCCCAGGTAGATGTCGGCCAGGACCGGACCGGTCAGCTTCAGCTGGCCCGGGACCACACCGTCCAGGTTCACGATAGCGACCACGCCGCCCATGATGGTCGGGAACTGCATCAGGCCAGCTTCGTTCAGTTCTTCCACCGTCAGCGGCATGTCGGACGCGCCGAAGTCAACGGTCTTGGCCTTGATCTGCTTGATGCCGGCGCCCGAACCGATCGACTGGTAGTTCAGGCCGTTGCCGCTCTTCGCCTTGTACATCTCGGCCCATTTCGCGTAAATCGGGTAGGCGAAGGTCGAACCGGCGCCGGTGACGTCGGCAGCCAGGGTCGCGCTGCTTGCGAACGCAGCGGTGGTGCCGATGAGGATGGTGGCCAGCAGTTGAGTGATGCGCATATCAAACCTTTCAGGTTATTAGAAGATCGAATGGTCGAGTATAGTTGAGATATATAACATGTTCATGACATAACGCTCGTTGCCATAACTGGCACAAGGATGCGTACATTACGTGTCTGGCTGATAACTGTTTCCCACAAATCATACGTTCGAACCATTTATATTTCACTTTGACAACTGCCTTGTCATCATCCGAACGTGCGCGCACTGGGTGTGCAACTGACCCAGGGCCAGATGCTGCCATATGCCCGCACCGCCGAGTTGATTGGCGAGATGACGGGCTTGTCTGTGTCGCCTGCAACCCTGCTTGCCTGGGGTGGCGAAGCCCGCCTGGCCCTGCAGGGTACAGCCGACCTGATAGCGCGGCAATTGCACCACGCGCCAGTGTTGTGCGCCGACGAATCGGGCTTGCGCGTGGACGGCAAACTTCACTGGATGCATGTGGCGGCCACGGCGGAACTGACCTGGTATGGCATGCAAGCGCGATGTACTCGGTGAGCGCGTCCGAGCGCCACATCACCGTCTACATGCCGCGCATGCTGGTGCAGGACAGCGGCGGCTACTGGCTCAACGAGCCCGTCAACGACGGCAGCGCGCAGGTGCGCTCGCTCGACTTCGAACTCAAGGTTCCGCTCAAGGCGGTGCTGAAGGACGCGCCGCCGCTGGACCTGCGCGTCAACCTGAGCCGCAACCGGTCCCAGGTGGCGACGGTGCTGGGGGCCGACTACAAGGCCGACCAGTTCAGCACGGGCGCGAGCTTCTCCTACCGCGGCGGCGGCCCGGTGCGCAGCTCGGAGCAGCAAAGCGCGTATCTACAACTGCACCGCGAGCTGGAAGCCTATCTGCTGTACAAGCTGGGCAAGGGTGTGCCACTGCGAGTCACCGGCAGCAACCTGCTGGGCGAGGACACACGCGGCTACTCGCGCTACCAGGACGCCAAGGGCAGCAGCGAAAGCTGGAGCCTGAACCCGTCCGGCCGGCGCGTGCAACTGGGCCTGGAGCTCAAGCTCTAAGGGAGCTAGCGGCTCACGGCCAGGCGCTGGCCCTCGCTGTGCATGCGCGCGAAGTCGGCGGCCGGCACGGCGGGGCTGAACAGGTGGCCCTGCAGCTGGTCGCAGCCCAGGTCGCGCAGGAAGGCCATCTGCTCGGGCGTCTCCACGCCCTCGGCGACGATCTCCTGGCGCAGCTGCTGGGCCATGGTGACGATGGCCCGCGCGATGGCGCAATCGTTTTCCTCGTAGGGCAGACCGATCACGAAGGAGCGGTCGATCTTCAAGGTACTGATCGGGAATTTCTTCAGGTAGGCCAGGCTCGAATAGCCGGTGCCGAAATCGTCCAGCGCCAGTCCCAGGCCCATCGCCACCAGTTCGTTCATGATGGCGACGACGTTGTCGGTGCCGCGCACCAGCAAGCCCTCGGTAATCTCCAGCATGATCTGGGCCGGCTGCACGCCGTGCCGCTCCAGCACGTCGTGGATGCGCGCCGGCAGCAGGCGGTCGAACTGGCGCGCCGACAGGTTGACGGCGATCGGCGGCATGGTCAGCCCGGCGTCCTGCCAGGCGCCGATCTGGCGGCAGGCTTCTTCCAGCACCCAGGTTCCGATCTCGACGATCAGGCCGGTCTCCTCGGCCAGCGGGATGAACACGCCCGGCGAAATCATGCCGCGCTCCGGATGGCGCCAGCGGATCAGGGCCTCGGCGCCGACGATGCGCCCGCTGCGCAGGCTGACCTTGGGCTGGTAGTGCAGCTCGAGCTGGCGCTCGGCCAGCGCGGTGCGCAGCCCGGTTTCCAGGCGCAGATGCTCCTTGGCGCGCTGGTCCATCTCGTCGCGGTAGAACAGGAAGCTGCCGGCGTCGAGCTCCTGGGCCTTGGCCATGGCCACGTCGGCGAAACGCACCAAGGAGGCGGTGTCCATGCAGTCCTCGGGATACACCGCGATGCCGATGTCGGCGCTCACCTGCAGGCGGTTGCCGGCGATGAACAGCGGCGCGTGCAGGGACGCCAGCAGCTTCTGCGCGACGAAGCCGGCGTGCTCGCGCTTTTCGATGCTGGTCAGGGCCACCGCGAACTTGCTGCCGTCGATGCGGGCCAGGATGTCGGCGTCGCGCAGCAGGCGGCGGAACTGCTGGCCAATCTTGCACAGCAGCTCGCTGGCGACGTCGTGGCCGAGCGTGTCGCTGATGGCGCCGATGCGGCTCAGCTCCACCACCATCACCGCGCCATACTGCTGCATGCGGCGCGCTTCGCTCAGGGCCTGGTCGAGCAGGTGGTTGAACAGGGTGCGGTTGGGCAGGCCGGTCAGGGCGTCGTAGTTGGCCATGCGCTGCATGCGCGCCTCGGCGTCCTTGTGCACGCTGATGTCGGAAAACAGCGAGAAAGCGTGGGTGATCTTGCCCTCGGCGTTGCGCACCACGCTGATCGAGACCGACTGCGGGAACAGTTCACCGTTCTTGCGTTTGCCGATGATCTCGCCGCGCCACGCGGCCTGGCCCTGCATGGCGCCGCGCACCTTGGCGCGCAGCTCGGCGTCATGCACACCCGAGCGCAACAGGTCCGGGGTCTGGCCGATCGATTCGGCCGCCGAATAGCCGGTGATGCGCGTGAAGGCGCCGTTGACGGAGACGATGCGCTCACTGGCGTCGGTGATCAGGACGCCCTGCTCGCTGTCCTCGATGATGCGCGCGTGCAGGTGGCGCTTGTCCTCGTCGCTGAGCTGCTCGGCCATCCGCGCCAGGTGCACCAGCATGCCGGCCGGCTGGCCGGCGTCGTCGCGGATCAGCGACAGCGTCTGGCGCACCCATATCAGCTCGCCGCCGCGCGCGCGCCGGCGCACGTGGGTGCTCTGGCCGGCGCCCTCGCCGTGCAGCACGGCCACGCCCTCCTCGTCGTCGTCGGCGTACAGGAACAGCACGTGCCGGCCGAGCGCTTCGGCGCTGGCGTAGCCCAGCAGGGCCTGGGCACCGGCGTCCCAGCCGGTCAGGTAGCCGGCGGCGTCGAGTTCGATGAGCGCTTCCGGGCCGGCCTGCACGCGGTCGTCGTCGTCGTCGGCCGCTGTGCGCGCTGGCGCGGCGGCCCGGGCGGCTGGTGCGCAGGCGTGCACGTCGGCCGGGGGCGCCGCGCGTTCGGCCTGGAGTTCTTCCAGCGCCGCTTCGAGCCGCGCCAGTGTCTTGGCAAGCGCGTCGCCTTCGAGCGCGCGCGCCGCGCGCGCCAGGATCAGGCTGCGCTCGAGCGCCGAATCAGCCATTGGCGCCGCCTTGCGATTCGCGCAGCGCGCCCAGCATCCACGCGCTGGCGTCGGCCATGCTGGCGTTGAAGTCCTCGGCGGACAACTGCAGCGCCGCCAGTTGCGCGGCCAGCGCGTCGAAATCGGCCCGCTCGGCCGTCTCCACCAGTGCCAGCAGCGCGCCCAGTTCGCCACCGCGATCGAGCAGCGCGTCCTGCACCGCCTCGCCCAGCGGCAGCGGCGCCAGCAGCTCGGCCAGCGGCAGGCCGAACAACACGCCGAGCAGCGAGAACATCCCGGCCATGAAGGCCTGCTCCTGGGTCGGCTTATCGAGCCCGCGCAGCTTGGCCAGCTGCTCGAGCGCGCTCGCACGCACGGCCACGCGCGCGAGCAGCATGCCGGAGCGCACATCGCCCTGGCGCGCCGCGAACAGCATCAGGTTGAGCCAGCGCCGCAATTGCTGGCGGCCCAGGATCAGCAGGGCCTGGGCGAAGCTGGTGATCTTGCGGCCCACGCCCATGCCGAGCGAATTGACCAGCCTGAGCAGCTGATAGGACAGGGTCGGATCCTGGCGCAGCAGGTTCTCGATCTCGTGGGTGTCGGCGTCGGCGGCGACCCGCTGCACCAGTTGCAGGGCCAGCATGCGCGAGGCGGCATGGGCGCCCGGCGCCTTGGCCGGCGCGGCCAGGAACCAGTCGCCGTCTATCCAGGCGGCGCCGGTCGGCGCGGAAAGGGCCGGCAGGGCCGCGTCGGCGCGCAGCAGCGCAGTCGGCGCCAAAGCGCGCCAGCCAGCCAGTTCCAGGGCGGCGGCCAGCGCCGGGTCGCCACCGGGCCGGTACAGGCAGGCCAGCTGGGCGGGGAAACCGGCGCACGGCGCGGCCGCGACCAGCGCGGCCAGTGCCGGCGCCGCGCCGTGGCCGTGCTCGAGCAGCAGCGCGGCGGGCGCGCCGCCCAGGTCCGCCAGGACGCGAAAGTACACCGGCGGGACGGGATCGGATAAATGCATTGTGATAAACGGTGGGGATGGCGGCGTATTGCGTATATGTTACTCCCCAGCATCAAATTACACCACGCTTTCCAGCGCGAGCCGCACGGGAAGTGTGCATCTCTTGTCACTACGTCATCTGCGCGCCCGGCAAATGCCAGTGCCATGTCGCTGTTCACCCCGCAGCCCCGCCGGTTGTCGGCGGAACTCATACGCAATGTCACCAGCCGGCCGGAGAAGTTAGTCGCCGAGCAAAAGATCTGGCTTAAACAGGTGCGCGACAAGTGCGATGAAACGGCCTGCCTGCGGTCCACGGTCAACGAGTGCATCGATGCGCTACGACGCCAATGGACCGATCTTATGGATAGCACACAGAAAAAATCGGATATGCCAAGGATGTATTTGCTTCCGACATGATGACTTGGCCCAAAGATGCCAATCGCATCGTCGTGATGTTCGCCACCCAGGCTTCCGCAACCCACGCTTCTCCAACAACAAACGCCGATCACGGGCCAAATCAGGATGAGGACGTCGACGTTGACTTGTATGTCATCGACAGCTCGAACCGCAATATCCTCCAGCACGGGACCGACACGATTACCTCGGATGCGATAACACTGAATTATATAGGCTTGGATAGAACCGACTATGCCTCCCGGTTAAGCGCGCCAGTTTTCGGCCTTACCACGTCTCACTCTCACATCGGGTGCGCCGGATACTCAAAGAGTTCGATACACCTGTATGTGGCGTCAGGAAAAACCGTGAACGGCATTCTGTCCGAAATTGCGACTAGTACGTCCCAGGGCATGTGCGGAACGGCTTGTGAATATACGCGCCGACGGCGTGATCTGCGCTTTTCCGGTCCGGCCGGCCAGCGCTACCCGGACCTGTACATTGGCGAGAAGTCAAAGGTAGGCAAAGACAATCCGAAAGGGCCGAAAGGCGCTTGCAACACCACAAACTCCCAAAATGAGTACAAGCTGCATTTCGATGGCGTTCAATATCCCATTTCGGAACCGTTGGAGTATTGAACTGCGGGCCTACACATCAGAAGATGGGGGGAATTCCAGCCAATGACTGTGTGTACGCCTTGGTGCATATGCGGTGCAACATTTATATCGAAACTCAAAATTCGGTGGACGCGACTGACCGTGTCGGCAAACAGATACTGCCCAACCCACAACCTCAAATCGCTCCTGCATTGAACGACGGCTTTGGAGAATGCTGAATTGCCGCATTTTAGTTGATATGCATATTCCGCCAATCGCAATTAAGCTTACCTTCATCATGTTCCGGCGTTGATTGGTATAATTGATATCCATTAAATCAACACCAATTCACATGCGCATCACCGTTCTCTTTACTGCCCTGGCTTTGGCATCGGAATTATCGGCCTGTAGCACCGCCAACATTTATGACTCCCTGCAAGACCATGAACGCGACCGTTGCAGCGCAATGAGCGACCCTGACCGCACAACTTGCATGAACCGCTCCTCGACCAGCTACGACGATTACAAGAAGCAGCGAGACCAGGCCACTGGCAAGCGCAACTAAGGCGCATCAAGATGTCCCGGCCGCTACGCATGGTGCCCGCGCGCTGCGCTCTGATCATCGGCATGACGCTGCTCGGTGTCTGTGCTACGTCACAGGCCGCCGCCGATGCACTGCCAGCCCAGGCGCAGGATGAGGGCGCAGCCGAACGCGTGCGTGCCATCGACGCCATGCTGCAGCGCTATCTCAAGCCCGGCGTACCGGGTGCGGTGGTATTGGTAACCGACCATGGCAAGCCCCTGTTCCGCAAAGCCTACGGCCTGGCCAAGGTCAGCGAAAACGTCGCGCTCGATCCCGGAATGAGCTTGCGTGTCGGCTCCATCACCAAGCAATTTACGGCAGCGGCAATCATGCTGCTGGCTGAGCAAGGTAAGCTCGCGGTGTCCGACAAGGTGGGGCAATACCTGCCTGCTTTCGCCGGGGCGGACAGCCCGGTCACCATCGAGCATTTGCTCACGCACACCTCCGGCATCCGGAATTACACCGAGCTGCCGCACTTCGTCGAACGAATGAACTCGGATGTCAGCGTGGAGGATGGCATCGCCTTCTTCAAAGACGCCAAACCTGAATTTGCCCAAGGTGACCGCTTTGCATACAGCAATTCCAACTACTTCCTGCTGGGCGCCATCATCGAGCGCGTGTCCGGCATGCCATACGCGGACTTCATGGCCAGCAAGGTCTTCGAGCCGCTGCAGCTGACGCATACCCGTATCGAAACCGGCGCCGCTCCTGCCGACGTCATCGGCTACACACAGGAACGCCGCAAGGTGACCGTGTCGCCGGATTACAGCATGCGCTGGCCTTACGCGGCAGGCGCGTTGCGCACCAGTGTCGATGACCTGGCACTGTGGGACCAGGCTATCGTTCACGGCAAGTTGCTGAAACCCGAATCCTGGCAGCGGATGGCCACCAGTTACCGCCTGCACGGCATACGCGCGACAGGCTATGGCTACGGCTTTTTCATCCGCAGCATACGGGGCAAAGCGGCGCTTGAACACGGTGGCGATATCGGCGGCTTCAGCGCCGACATGATGCGCTTCCCGCAGGAGGAAATTTTCATCGCCGTGCTGGCGAACAATGACGCTGGCGACCCTGCTCCAGACGAGCTGGCGGCAAAGATCGCGGCCCTCGTCCTGCCACGCTGAACGAAGTCATCATGGCGGCTGACCCTGCCTTGTGTTCCGCCCTGCTGACCGCCATGTTCGCAGCGTTTCTGCCGGGCTGCACTGCACCGGAACTATCGCATTCTACCGCTACCGCCCCCCCTCTTTAAATCAGCGGGCCGGCCCCGGCGTCTGGTGATCAGCACCCGGCAAATGCCCGCACAGGCGCGCGAACAGGCCGGCCTGCTGGGTGCGCTCGCGCCACCAGCGCAGCGCGGCGCCCTCCTCGCCCACGCGCCAGGCCACGTAGAAGGGCTCCGGCGCGCGCACCTCCTCGACCTGCTTTTCGACCAGCAGGCCGGCCTCGATGGCGGGCCGGGCGCAGGGCTCGGGCAGGAAGCCGAAGCCGAAACCGGCCACTTGCAGCAGGTACTTGGCGTGCATGGTCGGCACCGTCAGGCTGTCCTGCCCGAACAGCAGGCCGACCGTGCGCGGGACCATGTTGCGGGCGGAATCGGCCACCACCACGGCGCGGTGCTCCTGCAACTGGCCGCGCCCGAGCGGCCCGGGCAGCGCGGCCAGCGGGTGGCTGGGCGCGACGGCGAACACGAACTCCATGGTGCCGATCGGGCGCGCCACGTAGCCGCCGCCGGCCGGCCCGTGGCCGGCCACGCCGATGAGCAGGTCGGCGCGGCGGTCGAGCAAGGCTTCCCAAGGCCCGGACAGGGTCTCCTGGACGATGCGCAGGCGGGTCTGCTCGGCGATCGCGTAGAAGGCGCGCATGTCGGGCGCGAGCGCGGCCGGCGCGAACATCGAATCCATGCCGATGGCCAGCTCGGTTTCCCAGCCCGAGGCCACGCGCCGCACGCGGTGTTCGAGGTCCTGGGCGGCCTTGACCAGGAAGCGCCCTTCCTTGAGCAGCTCGCGCCCGGCCGCGGTCAGCGTGACGCGCGGGCCGTTACGCTCGAATACCTGCACCGACAGGTCGTCCTCGAGCTTGCTGACGGTGTAGGAGACGGTCGACGGCACCCGGTGCAACTCCGTGGCGGCCTTGGCGAAGGAGCCCCGACGGTCGATGGCGTCGAGAATCTGCAGGGCTTCCAGGCTCAGTCTCAGCATGGCGCCAACCGTTCGATATTTTCGATCATAGAGTGCGAAATTTTCCGTTTTTTGATTCAATCCCGGGCGATTATACTGCGTACATCGCTTTCGAAATTATTGCATATTAACCGCAGCACAACAGGAGATCGCCATGCTGGAAGTACGTCACAGTGAAGAACGGGGCAGCGCCAACCACGGCTGGCTGCAATCGAAACATACCTTTTCGTTCGGCCATTACCATGACCCGAAACACGTCGGCTTCGGCCCGCTGCTGGTCATCAACGAGGACCGGGTGGCGCCGGCCCAGGGCTTCGGCACCCACGGCCACCGCGACATGGAGATCATCTCCTACGTGCTGGACGGCGCCCTCGAGCACAAGGACAGCATGGGTACGGGCTCGGTGCTGCACTACGGGGACGTGCAGCGCATGAGCGCCGGGACCGGGGTGCGCCACAGCGAATTTAACGGCTCCGCGACCGAACAGGTGCATTTCCTGCAGATCTGGATCCAGCCCAGCGTGACGGGCATCCCGCCCAGCTACGAGGAGAAGCACTTCGCGCCGGAGACCAAGCGCGGGCAGTTGCGCCTGATCGCCTCCGACGACGGGCGCCTGGGCTCGGTGCTGATCCACCAGGACGCGGCGCTGTACGCCGCCATCCTGGGCCAGGGCGACGTGCTGGCCCACCCCCTGGCGGCCGGGCGCAAGGCGATGGTGCACGTGATCCGCGGCCAGGTGCGGGTCAATGGCACGCTGCTGCACGGCGGCGACGCCGCCAAGCTGAGCGACGAGGCCGGCGTCTCGCTCGACCAGGCCAGCGACGCCGAGGTATTGGTGTTCGACCTGCCGGGCTAAAGATGGTTGCGGGGCCGGGGCGCGCCATGCGCCGGCCCCGCTTTTAGAGCCCCGGGCCCAACGGCCATCCCGGTTTTCCGCTACACTTGCGGCTACAGCAATAGATTCGAGCCCACCGCCATGCCCTCCGCCGTCCCTGACAACCTGTTGGATTACACCACGTCGTGCGCGCTGCCGACCCCTTGGGCGCAGTTCACGCTGCACGCCTTCGTCGAGCACGCGACGGGCAAGGAGCATCTGGCAATGACCTTGGGCGACATCGGCGACGGCGAGCCGGTGCTGGCGCGCGTGCATTCCGAATGTCTGACCGGCGACGTGCTGTTTTCGCAACGCTGCGACTGCGGCGCCCAGCTTGAAGGCGCGCTCAAGCGCATCGCCGAGGAAGGCCGCGGCATCCTGCTGTACCTGCGCCAGGAAGGGCGCGGCATCGGGCTGGTCAACAAGATCCGCGCCTACCGCCTGCAGGAAGCCGGCGCCGACACCGTCGAGGCCAACCTGGCCCTGGGCTTTCATGCCGATGCGCGCAATTACGAATTGTGCGAGCCGATGCTGGCGCAGTTCGGCATCAAGCGCCTGCGCCTGATGACCAACAATCCGCGCAAGATCGACGCCATGGAGAAGCTCGGCGTGGAGGTCAGCGAGCGCGTGCCGCTGCTGGTGAACCGCAACGCGTTCAACAATGCTTATCTGAACACCAAGGCGGCCAAGCTCGGGCATATGATGGCGCCGCTACCGGCCACCGTGGCCGAGGACGGCGAACTTTAATTTCGCCATTCACGCCATCTGGTGAGAAGATAGCGCATCGTCTCCGTCCGAAAGATTGCATGAAATCCGTTTATTTCGCCGCGATGTTGGGCTGCCTTGGCGCGCTGGGCAGCGCCGCGGCCGCGCCGGCGGTTCCTGCGCCGGCCGTCAATATGCCCGCGCCGGCCGGTGACGCCAGCGCCGCCCTGCCGCCCCCCTCCTCGTCAGCGCAAAAACTGTATTCCGCCGCCAAGGGCGACCTGCTGCAGATCCGCATGCTGCTGCGCAATGGTGGCAGCCAGTCCTCGGTCGGCTCGGGCTTCCTGGTCGGCACCAGCAACCTGGTGCTGACGAATTACCACGTGGTGTCGCAGATGGCGCTCGACCCGGACGTCTACACGGGAGAATTCATCGACACCGACGGCAAGCGCGGCCCGGTCGAACTGCTGGCCGTAGACGTGCTGCACGACCTGGCCGTGGCGCGCATCAACCGCAACGGCACCGGTTTCTTCCGCATCCCTGAACGCCTCGTCACCCTGACCCAGGGCCAGTACCTTTACTCGCTGGGCAATCCGCTCGACCTGGGCTTCGCCATCTCCGAAGGCGCGTACAACGGCATCATCTCGCGCAGCTTCTACGACCAGCTGATGTTCACCGGCCCGATCAACGCTGGCATGAGCGGCGGACCGAGCGTGACCGCCGACGGCATGGTAGCCGGGATCAACGTCTCCAAGCGCACCGACGGCGAGTCGGTCAGCTTCCTGGTGCCGGTGCGCTTCGCCCAGGAGCTGCTCAAGAAGGTGGCCGGACAGGCCAAGCCGCCGAAGGACTTCAATCCGCTGATCGGCCAGCAGCTGCTGGCGCACCAGGGCGCCATGATCGACCGCCTGCTGGCCACCCCGCTCTCGCTCAAGTCGATGGGACCGTACCAGGTGCCGGTGCGCGAATCGGACCAGGTGCGCTGCTGGGGGCGCTCGAACGTCAAGGCCGAGGCCAGCTTCAACGCCGTCACCATCGCCTGTTCGATGGAGTCGGCGATCTACGTGTCGGAGTCGCAGCAGACCGGGCAGGTGTCGATGACCCACCAGTACGTGCGTTCGACCAGCCTGGGCCCGCTGCGCTTCGCCGCCCTGGCCACCACCCTGTTCAAGACCGACGACCTGGGCGGCAGCAAGGACACGCGCCTGACCGGGCCGTCCTGCACCGAGCAGTTCGTCAAGAACCGCCGGCTGCCGCTGCGCGCGGTGACCTGCGTGCGCGCCTACCGCAAGTTCGCCGGCCTGTATAAATTCACGCTGCTCACGGCCACCACCGACGATCCGGCCGCGAACCTGCAAAGCCGGCTGGACGTGGTCGGCGTGTCGTACGCGAACGGCATGCGCACCACGCGCGCCTTCCTGGCGGCGCTGGACCGGACGGGCAAACAATGAGCGCGATGAACGGCCCCTATTTCATCGAGACGCTGGCGCGCAACGGCGACGTGCTGCACCGCCACCGGATCGACACCTTGCCGATCCGGCTAGGACGCGGCTACGACAACGACTTCATCCTCGACGACGCCTACGCGGCGCCGTGCCACGCGATCATCGAGGCCGACGACGCCGGCCAGCTGGTCATGCGCGACCTGGGCACGGTCAATGGCGTCATCCACCGCGGCAAGCGCAGCGCCAGCGTGGCCGTCGGCGGCGATACCGTGATCCGCCTGGGGCACACCAACCTGCGCGTGCGCGGTGCCGATTTTCCGGTCCCGGCCGAGCAGCTCGACCGCACCCTGCACGCCTGGGAAGGCGCCATGCCGGGCGTGGCCGGCATGCTGATGATCTGCGTGTTCTCGCTATTTACCATGTGGCTGAGCGACACCCAGTCGTTCCAGCTGATCCGCTACCTGCAGGCGCTGGCCTACGGCGTGGCCGCGGGCCTGGTATGGAGCGGCGCCTGGGCCGTCGCCAACCGCCTGTTCGGACGCCACGCGCGCCTGGGCCGGCACTTGTTCATCTTCGGCTGCGGCGTCATGTCGCTGACCTTGTACAAGGTGGTTTCGAGCAGCATGGCCTACGCATTCTCGCTCGACGCCCTGACCCGCTACGGCTCGCACATGGCGATCCTGATCGTGGCCGGCGTGGTCGCCTTCCACCTCGGCACCGTCAAGCCGTATCAACGGCGGCGCCTGGTCACGGTGGGTCTGGCGCTGGCGATGCTGGGATCGGGCCTGACCCTGATCAGCAACGAGCAGCGCCGCGGACGCCTGGCCGACGACCTGTACATGACGGCGCTGCTGCCGCCGGCGATGCGCGTGAGCCCGGACCACAGCGTCGACGAGTTCATGGACAAGGTGGGCGGCTTGAAGGCAGGACTGGACCAGGAGCGCACCAGCAAGGTCAAGGATGACGCCGTCGACGAGGACTGAGCCGCGCGCGGCGGCCGCGCGCACCCGCGCCGTGCTGGGCGTGGCCTGGCTGCTGTTCTGGGCCCTGATGGTCAGCGTCGCGGTGCAGGATTACGTGCGCGGCAAGGGCACCGCCCTGTGGCAGCCGGTGCTGTGGGAAACCACCTCGATGCTGACCGCGACCCTGCTGGTGCTCGTGCATCGCCGCTTCACGCGCCGCTTTGACTACCTGCTGGCGTGGCCGTGGCGCTGGTTCGGCCTGCGCGCCCTGATCCTGCCGCTGTACTGGATCACCTTCGTGCCGCTGGCGTTCGGCATGCGCCACGCGGTCTACGCCCTGGCGGGCGCGGTTTACCACCACCCCGGCTGGGGCGAGGTGTTCGTGTACGAGTCGCTCAAGCTGACCATCTTCGTGAGCATGTTCACGCTGATCGAATTCGGCATCCTGTCCTACCTGGAGCTGCTGGACCAGAAGCTGCGCGCCGAGCAGGCCAACGCGCTGCTGCGCCAGGCCCAGTTGCGCCGCCTGACGCAGCAGATGCAGCCGCACTTCCTGTTCAACGCGCTCAACACGATTTCCTCCTTGATGCATTCGGACGTGGACAAGGCCGACGCCGTCCTGATCCAGCTGGGCGAGGTGCTGCGCGCCACGCTCGACGTGAGCGAGCTGCATGAGGCGCCGCTGGCGACCGAGCTGCGTCTGGTGCGCGGCTATGCACGCGTGATGGAGGAGCGCTACGCCGACCGGGTCGCCATCGCGTGGGACATCGACGACCAGGCGCTGGCCTGCGCGGTGCCGGTGATGAGCCTGCAGCCGCTGGTGGAGAACGTCTTCAAGCACACCGTCGAACGGCGCCGCCAGCCGGTGCGTATCGTGGTGCGCGCCGCGCGCGACGGAGCGATCCTGACGCTGTCGGTGCAGGACGACGGCGGCACCCTGGACCTGGACGCGGTGCCCGGCATTGGCCTGGCCAATCTGCGCGCACGCCTGGACGCGCTGTACCAGGGCGCGGCCAGCCTGGAGCTGCGCCAGCTGGAGCCGCTTGGCGTGCGCGCCGACCTGACGCTGCCATGCGCGCGCTGATCGTCGACGACGAGCGCCCCGCGCGCGACAAGCTGCACCGGCTGCTGGCGCAGGAAGCCGATGTGAGCGCGTTGGCCCACGCCTGCGACGGCGTCGAGGCGCTGCGGCAGGTCGCGGCCTTCGCGCCGGACGTGATGTTCCTGGACGTCCAGATGCCCGAGGTGAGCGGCTTCGACGTGGCCGCGTCGCTGCCCTCGCCCGCGCCGCTGATCGTGTTCGCCACCGCCTACGACGAGTACGCGCTGCGCGCCTTCGACAGCAACGCCATCGACTACCTGCTCAAGCCTTACGACCAGGAGCGCCTGCGGCGCGCACTGGGACGCGTACGCGAGCGTCTGGCCACGCGCACGCTAGCTCCGCCACTGCCGCCCGGCGCCGGCCACGCGCCACGCCACCTGCTGGTCACCGAGCGAGGAGTGACCAGCGTGGTGCCCATCGCGCAGATTGGCTGGATCGAGACGGCGGACAATTACGTGGTGCTGCACACGGCGCATGCGCGGCCGCTGCTGCGCCAGACGCTGGCCGGCCTGCTCAACCAGCTGGCGCCCGCTTTCGTGCGCTGCCATCGGCGCGCGGCCGTGCAAATCGGCTGGATCGAGAACGTGGTGGCGCTTGACAAGGGCGACGCCGAACTGGTGCTGCGCGGCGGGATGCGGGTGCCGTGCAGCCGCCAGTATCGCGCCGCCGTCATGGAGCGGCTGTAAGGTCGGCCGTCGTTCGGCGTCGACTGCAACGGTTACCTTGGGCGAGCGTTGGCCGCGCCGGGGCTGCGACGCTGTAATCCCGTACTCACTGCGACCGTTACGTTGACGCGCCTTGCCTGCGGCTATATCGTCTGCGGTGCTCGGCATTTGTTGCGGCCTGCGCGCGGCGCCCGCTGGCCGACTCGCCCCGCCGCGCGCCCGGTTCGCCCCATTCGACTTTATCGGCCACGCGCGGCGTCATAACCTGGCAGGGTTATTCACCCACCCATACATGCCATGACAACCGCTCCTGCCCGGCTTTTCTTCCTCGACTGGGTCCGCATTCTCGCCTTCTTCTTGCTGATCGTATTTCACACGGGGATGTACTACGTGACCTGGGACTGGCACGTCAAAAGTCCCTTCGCCAGCGATGCCATTGAACCGTTCATGATGCTGTCCTCGCCGTGGCGCCTGGGTCTGCTGTTCATGGTCTCCGGCGTGGCGTCGAGCTTCATGCTGACGCGAATGAGCGCGGCCAGTTTCCTGCGCATGCGCAGCGGACGGCTGCTGATGCCGCTGCTGTTTGGCATGCTCGTGATCGTGCCGCCGCAGTCGTATTGCGAGGTGATCGAAAAGCTCGCCTACGCCGGGAGCTACGCGGACTTCATGAAGCTATACCTGAGCGGCTATCATGGTTTTTGCCGCGGCAGCGACTGCCTGATCCTGCCCACCTGGAATCACCTGTGGTTCCTGCCCTATCTGTGGCTGTACACGATGGTGCTGGGCATGGCGACGCTGATCCTGGGTGCGCGCATGGACAAGCTGGCCGCGCGCGTGGCGCAGCTGCTCACCGGCTGGCGCATCATCGCCGTGCCGGCCGCGATCCTGGCCGCCCTGCGGCTGCTCCTGGCGGACCGCTTCCACACGACCCACGCCTTCATCGACGACTGGTATGAGCACGCCGCCTTCCTGTTCCTGTTTCTGCTGGGCGCGATGCTGGCACGGCAGCGCAGCTTCTGGCCGCGGCTGGACAGCGTGCGCTGGAGCGCCCTCGGTATCGCATTGAGCTGCTGGGCCGCGCTGACGGTGTTCTACCACTTGCCTGCGCCGTTCTGGGCGCTGCCCGAGATGGGTCTGTGGCGCCTGCTGATGCAGGCCGTGTATTCGCTGTGCAGCTGGAGCGCCATCGTCGCGGTCTGCGCGTTCGCCCAGCGCCATTTGAATCATGACAGCGCGCAGCGGCGCTACCTTACCGAAGCAGTGTTTCCTGTGTACATATTGCATCAGACGCTGATCGTGACGATCGCCCATCTGATCAAGCCGGCGCGCCTCGCCCCGGCACCGGAAGCACTGGTATTGATCGTGCTGACGACCTGCCTGAGCTTCGGCGGCTTCGAACTGGTACGCCGCTTCTCACCGTTGCGGCCATGGTTCGGGCTGGCGCGGGCTCGGCCCTTGAATGCGCCGCAGGCGAGCGGCACTGTGGTCCCCACCTGATCGGCGCATTAGGCACGCACGGCGCTTCCCTGCGCCGTGGCCCCCGCTTTTATGAATCAACAGTCCTTGCCATCGGCCCCCTGGAATTAGCTCCCCTTGCTGGCACCGGTTTGGGTGCCAGCCTTGGCGCCTTGCCCGCCCGCGCTCACCGAGGCGCCGCCCTGCATGCTGCCCGCGCCGCCATGGACTTCGCCACCGACGCTGGCGCCCTGGCCGGCGCTCTGCATGCTGCCACGTGCGCCAGCGCTGCCGTTGCCACGGCGCGCACTATCGATCGTGAACGGATCGCGGAAACGGTTCATGACGTCTTGCTGGGAGCGCATGCTGCGTTCGGTTTCCTCGGTCGCCACGCGGGCCACTTCGTCGGCCAGCGCACGTGCGGTGCGGGCCGTTTCCTGCACATGTTCTTCGGTGACACGGGCCAGGTCGACCTGGGTGTCGGCGGCCACGCGCGAAATATGCTGCTGGTAGGCGCGCAGTTTTTCGGTGGTGGGTTGGGCGCGCGCCGCGGCCGCGCTGATGGCGTCGGTCTGGCGGTCGGCGGTGAGGATTTGCTGGCCGGCGATGCTGGTTTCCTCGAGCATGGTCTGGGTCAGCTGGATGTTCAGATCGCACAGATCCTGGAATGAACGGAACAGCGACTTGGACATGTCATTGAAGAAGGAGACCTGCGCATCCAGGTGGGTACGCACTGCAGGGGTAACGGATTGGGAAAATGGATACATTGAGCGCCTCGAATAAGTGTTAAAGAAAATGTAAAGCGAAATCGGGAACGAGCGGACGAATAAACGATGCGCCGCGCGCCGCCGTAGCGTGGATGCTGAAAACCTGCCTGCCGGAATTTCTCGACGAACGCGGCAGCGGGCCATCAGCACGAGGTACAAGCCTAGGGCCTCACACTTTTGCGAGCTTGATCCTGCTCAAACATGCTCGGCTCGCGTACCGGGGTGGCGAGCGCGCGTGCCGTCATGGTGCAGCGCTGCCGCGATGCACCGGAATGGTTCATGTTGCACAGCCAAACGGCGCGCCGGCGGTGGCTTGGAACTTGCATGCAACATCTTTATTACGTTCGCCTCCGACAATCCTCATGCTCATCAAAAACGATCTTTTGCATTACGCGGCGCCGTCGCCGCGCACCGTCCGCGTGCTGTGGATCGACCGCGCGCGCACTGTCGCCTACGTGTACGAACTGGGAACGCGGGCCGCCCATCCACAGCTGGTGCCGTTCGAAGCCCTGCTGGCGGACGTGGCGGCGCGGCGCGCGCGCCTGCTGCTGAGCGACCCGTTCTTGCCGCGCATCGACCCGGCCAGCGTGCCGCCGCGTTACCGTGAAATACGCGACCGGGCTTGGGAAGTGGTGGCCCCGCTGGTGACGCGCGAGCCGGAAATCTACCAGGCGCACCTACGTGGACGCCTGGTGGCGCAGCAACAAGAACTGCACCGCGTGGCGCACCCGTCGGTGTATCGCTACCTGCGCCGTTACTGGGAGCGTGGGCAGACCTTGAACGCGCTGTTGCCGGACTACGCCAATTCCGGGGCGCCCGGAAAGACACGCTCCGCCAATGCCGACGTCAAGCGCGGGCGCCCGCGCAAGGACGGCAATGCCGGCGTGAATGCCGACGCGCAGGTGCGCGCGACGTTCCGCAACGCCGTGCTGCGCTACGCGGCCACCCACGAGCGCTTCTCGCGGCGCGGCGCCTACCGCCAGATGATCGAGGAATGTTATAGCGAACGCGACCAGGACGCGCTGCCCAGCTTCGGGCAGTTCAGCTATTGGATCGAGCGCGACCGCGGAGCCGGCCACGCGGCCCGCCCGCGACAGCCGGGTGTGGGCGGATCCGTGCCGTCAAGCGCGGCACGAGCGGCGGCGCAGCGCTAGCGCGGCGCGCTCCGGCCCGCCGCGCGATGATACCTAGTCGGCGTGGCGCTCGACCCAGGCGGCGAAGGCGTCGATGAACTTCTGCAGGAAGGCCTTGGTGCTGTCGTTGGTCAGGGTATCGCCGTCGAACTGGTCGCCGATGTGGTTGACGTAGGCTTCGGGCTGCTGCATGGCCGGCATGTTGAGGAACACCAGCGACTGGCGCAGGTGGTGGTTGGCACCGAAGCCGCCGATGGCGCCCGGCGACACGCTCACCACCGCGCACGGCTTGCCGGCCCAGGCGCTATGCCCGTACGGCCGCGAGCCGACATCGATGGCGTTCTTGAGAGGCGCCGGCACCGAGCGGTTGTACTCGGGCGTGCAGAACAGCACCCCGTCGACGCCCTTGATCTTCTCGCGGAACTCGGTGTAGGTGGCCGGCGGATTGTCGTCGTCATCCTGGTTGTACAGGGCCAGCTGGCCGATCTCGACAATCTCCATGTCCAGCGTGGGCGGCGCCAACAGCATCAGCGTCTTGGCCACCTTGCGGTTGAAGGACTCCTTGCGCAAGCTGCCAATGATCACTGCAATCTTTCTCGAAGCCATAAACGTTCCTTTCAGGGTTGTCGGGGGTGCGCAACATCAAGCACCGGAAATCTTAACAAGTTTCTCACAATCGTGTTGCCCCAATGGATGCGCCCTCAGCGGCCCAGCCAGGCGCGGTAGAAGTCGATGAAGGCGCGCACCTGGGGCGGCACGTGGCGACCCGGCGGCAGCACCGCGTACAGGCCGCCGCGCGCCAGCGACCAGGCGGGCAGCAGCTTGACCAGGGCGCCCCGCGCCAGCGCGCCCTGCAGCGTCATTTCTTCCAGCACGCTGATGCCGGCACCGCCTTCGAGCAGCGCCAGCAAGGTGCTGGGTGAATCGGCCTGGATGCGCGCGTTCATGTGCACCACCACGTCCTTGACCCCGGCGCGGCTGAACTTCCAGGTGCGCGGCGCGGCCAGCAGCGACAGGGCGATCCAGGCGTGGCGCGCGAGCTGCTCGGGACGGGTCGGACGTCCGTGCAGCTTGAGGTAGGACGGCGCGGCCACCACGTGCTGGGCGAATTCACCGAGCTTGATGGCGCGCTCGGACGAGTCGCGCAGCCAGCCCATGCGAAACGACAGATCGATCCCCTCGCCCACCATGTCGGCCACGCGGTCGGCGCTGCGCAGGTCGACCTGCAGGCGCGGGTGCAGCGCCGCGAACGCCGCCAGCGCGGGCGCGATCGACTGGGCGGCCTGCAGCACCGTGCTTGAAATACGCAGCACGCCGGACAGCTCGCCGTCGGTGCTGGCGGCCTGGCTCAAGGCCTCGTTCAGGGAGCGCAGCAGGGGCTGGCACTGGGCATGCAGGGCGCGCCCGGCGTCGGTCAGGCTGACCTGGCGCGTAGTACGGGCGAACAGCGCCACGCCCAGCTGGCGCTCCAGGCGCGCGACCTGCACGCTGATCCTGGCCTTGGCCACGCCCAGGCGGTCGGCCGCCGCGGTGAAGCTGCCGGCGGCGGCGACGGCGTCGAAGATGGTCAGGCTGTTGAGATCGATCTGGTCGGCGGAGGGCATGGCGATTGATAGAAAATTGAGAACAATGAATTGTCGTTCTTTGCGTTTATCTTATCAATACAAACTGTCATGATCTGCCCATCGACTACCACCACAAGGAGCAGCAGCATGAAGATCGCACTCATCGGCGCCACTGGATTCACCGGCTCGGCCATCCTGCAAGAACTGGCGGCGCGCGGCCACGAGGTGACCGCCCTGGCCAGCCGCCCGGACGCGGTCGCGCCCCACGCGCAGGTGACGGCGCAGGCCGCCGACGTGATGGACACGGCGGCGCTGGCGGCCAGCCTGCGCGGCGCCGACGCGGTCATCTCGGCCTTCAGCGGGCACCGCCAGGACGACGTGCTGGGCTACTACATGAAGGGTATCCGCAGCATCGTGGCGGCGGTCAAGGCGGCCCAGGTGGCGCGCCTGCTGCTGGTGGGCGGCGCCGGCTCGCTCGAGGTGGCCGACGGCGTGCAGCTGCTCGACACGCCGGACTTTCCGGCCGCCTACAAACCGACCGCGGAAGGCGCGCGCCAGGCACTGGCCCTGCTGCGCGACCAGGCGGTGCTGGACTGGACTGTGCTCAGCCCGTCCTCGCAGCTGCTGCCCGGCGCGCGCACCGGCGTCTACCGCGTCGGCAGCGACCGCCTGCTGGTCGACGCCGAGGGCGTGAGCGCGATCTCGGTGGGCGACCTGGCCGCGGCGATGGTCGACGAGGTCGAACACCCGCGCCACCGGCGCCAGCGCTTCACCGCCGGCTATTGAGTGCTGGCCGCGCGCAGCCGCTAGGCGCGCGCCCGCAGCGGCTGGGCGGCCATGCACAGGCGCGTGGCCAGCTGCTGCGCCAGGGTCTCGACGACGGCATGGCGCTTGCGCGCCTCCGAGCGCTTCTTCGAGACGATCGCCTCCAGGTCGGGCGGCGCGAGCGCTTCGCAGCGCAGCTGAAAGTCGCCGTCGGGGCGCTCGAGGGCGCCCATTTCGTGCCAAAGCTGATCGTAGTCCGCGCACACCTTCCCCTGCCGCAGCGCGCTCAGCACCACCCGGTTGGCATTGCCGACCAGCTGGACGTGGCCGCAGCCGAGCGCGTAGGCAAGCTGGCGCACCAGCGTCACCAGCAGCTGCTTGGGACGGATGCCGTGCAGCTCGCGCGTGGCGCTGCGGTTGGCGGCCAGCCCGTCGCCATGATTGGGGCCCTGGGTGCAGCCGATGGTGACCGCGGCGCGCCCGGTCAGGTCGGAAAACGTGAACGCCACCGAGTACACGGCGGCGCCATGCTCGCACAGCTGCAGCACCAATTCGCCCTCGCGTTCGAACAACGCGGCGGCGCGCAGTTCGATGTCGTAGCGGCTACCGCTCTTGCCCTCGACCGAGGCTAGCACCACGCCGGCGCGCGCGGCCTGCGCCACCAGCGGCCCGAGCCCGTTGCGCAACATGAACCCGTAGTGGTAGGCCAGCACCGCCAGGCGCTGGTCCATCGACAGGCTGCGCGTCAGGTAGGGACGGTAGATCTTGTACAGCACGCGCGGACAGTGCTGCACCACTTCAAGCAGCACCGGGTGGGAGTTCAAGAGGCGCAGCCAGCGCCGGGTCTGGCTCTGGTGGAACAGCGCGCGACCCTCCAGCTTGAACCGTTCCCGCCAGTAGGCGGCAGCAGGCAAGCTGGCCGGGACGCCGCAGCGCAGGGTCACCGGGGGAAAGGCCGCATGGGCAGCCGAAAACAAAGTCATGCGATCTCCGTGGCGGCAGGGGCGCGCCGGGCAGCGAAAAATGCCACCCGACCCGTCCGCCTTTACTTATGTAACGTAATGTAACCGTCGGAAATGCTTTCTGTAAATACGAAACCGCAAAAATCACTAATTTGCTTGGAAATTATTACACTGAGTCAAACCGCCCCGCCGGGAAAGCTGGCGGAGCGCCGACCATCAAGTTCCAGCGCCGCGCGATGGTGGCGCCCGAAATCGCCAGCGACGCGCCCAGCAGCAAGGCCCACCACAGCGGCTGGGACGCCAGCGCGACCGCGCCCAGGCCCAGCGCGGCGCTCAGCAAGCCGGCCAGCAGGGTGCCCCAGCAGAGCCCGCCAGGACGGGTGGCATGGTCGCGCAGCGGCCAGGCCAGCACGCTCAGCGTGGCGCACATGAAGCTCGCCTCGCGCAGCAGGTTCACGGTCGACACGCCAATGAAAACCGATACGCCCAGAAGCAGCGCGGCGCCCAACAGCGAGTCGCTCAGGAAGATATGCAGCACCTGGCCCGCCAGCACGCGATTGAGGCTGGACGCGTTTGGCATGCGCGGCGCCAGCCGCACCAGCGCCTGTTCCGGCGCGCCGTTGGGAATGCTGGCGGCGAAGCGGTAGGCCGAGGCGAATGGCGCCAGCCCGATCGACAGCATGCAAATCATTGCGGCCGCGTCGCCGACCAGCAGCTTCAAGCCAATCGCGCCGATCGCGCACACCGCCATGATCGGCGCCTGATCGTAGCGGTGATTGCCGGGCCCCAGCGCATGCAGCATCAGCCGGGCCGGGATGCCGGCGCCGATGTCCGCGGCCAGAAGGCGGCGGTACAGCCGGCGTCTGCCGCCTGAGCTCTTCAGCGCGCGCATGCCCCCCTTGATCGAGGTTTCGTTAACGCGCAATGCGCGGGCGCGCTGGTTGCGCATGGAAGGGCGTTGGCTGCCTCCTGGCAGGATGGTGACGAGCGTGCGCCACCCCAGCAGCGCGATGAGCAGCGCCAGCGCCGCCATGACGCTCGCGTGCTCGATCCATGCCGCCAGCGGCGCGCCGCCCGCGACCATGACGATCTGGGCCACGATGACCAATGCCGCGCCTTCCGTGCGCCCGCCCCGGGTCATCGCCGCGCACACCAGCACGTACGCCGCGCCCAGCACGATCAGGCCGGTGTGCGGCAGCGCCACCGCCACCAAGGTCCAGGCCAGCATGGTGGGCACGAACATGGCGACGGTGGCCTGGCGCACGCGGCGCGTGAGGCCCGGCACCAGCACCGCGTTGGCCGGCGTGTTCTGCAGCACGGCCCCGCCGACATACATCATCCACACGAGCGACAGGTAGGTCGCCACGGGAGCGCCGACGCCGAAGCACAAGGCCACCCAGACCGGCACGCGGATGAACATCAGCGCGGCGCAGGCGGCGACGACCACCATCGCCAGCACCAGCCCCGAAACTCTGGCGCCACGGGCGGCCCCAGGCCTTCGCGCCAGCGCGGTACGCCATACCAATGCGCAGGACGACCACAGGGCGCTCATCGGGTCACCTCGACGAACAGGTCTTCCAGCGACAAGGCTTCGATGCGCACGGCCGGCTCGCGTTCGGCCAGCGCGCGCAGCGCCGGCGTGCTGGCGCGGGTGACGATCTCGATCACCCCGTCATGGCTGCGGTGGCGCCGCAATTCGCCGTCGATGGCGAATTTGTCGAGCAGCGCGCCCGGACCGACCACGCGGCGCGACTGTTCCAGCAGGTCGTCGAGCGAACCTTGCAGGGCGATTTTGCCATCCTTGAGGAAGGCCACGTCCAGCGCCACCCGCTCCAGGTCCGACAGGATATGGGTCGAGAAGATGACGGTGGTGCCGCGCTCGATGACGTCGTCGATCAGCTCGCGCAGGAAGTCGCGCCGGCCGACCGGGTCCAGGGACGACGCCGGTTCGTCCAGCACCAGCAGCTCTGGGTCGTGCGCCAGCGCGCGGATGATCGACAGGCGCTGCTGCTCGCCGCCGGACAGCCTGACGATGGGCGTATTGCACTTGAGCGCGTCGAAGCCCCAGCGCGCCAGCAGGCCGGCCACCTTGGCGTCGTTCCAGTGGGTGTACATCGCCTTGAAGTAGGCCAGCAGCTGGTAAGGGGTGAGCCACTCGAACAGGTCCGACTTCTGCGGCACGTAGCCGATCCGGGCGCGCACGCCGGCGGGCAGGTCGCCCACGGCGGCGCCGAACAGGGTCACGCCGCCGGCGTCGCCCTCGCGCAGGCCGAGCAGGCATTCGAGCAGGGTGGACTTGCCGGCGCCGTTACGCCCCAGCAGGCCGACCACCTGGCCGCGTTCGATGGTCCAGTCTAGGCCGGCCAGCACGGCTTGCTGGTCGAAGCGCTTGCTGAGGGAGGAAACCTGGATGACCGGTGGGTTCATTGTTTTGCTTTCAAAATCGTTGAGAAGAGTTCGAGCACGGTGGCGGCGTCAAGTTCGAGCTGGCCCGCCTCCAGGGCGGCGCGTTCCAGCGTGGGGCGCAGCAGCGCGACCCGGTGCGCCACGCTGTGCCCGCGCGGCGGGGCCTGGGCCACCTCCATGCCCAGGCCGCGGCGGCGCGTCAGCACGCCCTCCATTTCGAGCATGCCGTAGGCCTTGGACACGGTCATGGGGTTGATCGCCAGCGCGCCGGCGATCTCGCGCACCGACGGCATCGGATCGCCCGGCGCGAGCTGGCCGCCGGCGATCAGGCGCCGGGTCTGGTCGACCAGCTGCCGGTAGATCGGCTCGGACGATCCGGTGGCGATGCTGAAGAGATGGGTGGGGTTCATTTGCTTCCGTCTACTGTATTAAGTACGTAATACAGTATACATGAACGCGGGCGCTGTCAAGCGGCGGCGGCGCGAGCGCTCAGGGAGAGGCCGAACGCGGAACGATCGGGTTCGGAACGATCAATGCGGAAGAATCAGATGCGGCCGCGCCGGAATTCGGCCAGGAAGCGCTTCGCCTCGGCGGCGCTGAGCACCGTGACCGGGTCGCCGTGCCAGGCGTACAGGAAGGGGTCGCCGCCGAGGCGGTCGGTGAGCTTGGCCTGCAGCAGAAAGCGCGTGCCGGGCGGGTACAGGGTGGCGTCGCGCAGGCGCCGCGTGCAGTGCACCGCCAGGGTCGGCGCGAAGGCCTGCCCCGCCATCGGCCGGATGCGCAGCGCGCCATCGCGCGGATCGAGGAAGGATTCGACCGCCACGTCGCGATAGGCCCAGGTATCGCGCGCCATGCTAGGCCCCGAGCGCGGCGGCAGGCGCACGTACCACGTGCTCTTCGCGGATCGGCAGGTTGACCAGGGCGGCGGCCAGCGCCAGCGCGATGTCGGCGTACCACATCCAGGTGTAGTCGCCGTAGGTGACGAAGGACAGCCCGCCCAGCCAGGCGCCGAAGAAGCCGCCGATCTGGTGCGAGAGCAGCGTCAGGCCGAACAGGGTCGACAGGTAGCGCGTGCCGAACAGTTTGCCGACCAGGCCAGCGGTGGGCGGCACCGTGGCCAGCCAGGTGAAGCCGAGCGCCGCGGCCAGCAGGTAGAAGGTGAGCGCCGTCTTGGGCGCAAGCAGGTAGAGCGCGATCAGCACGGCGCGGCTGGTGTACATCAGCGACAGCAGGGACTTCATGCGATAGCGGGTCGCCAGCGCCCCGGCCGTGAGGCTGCCGGCGATGTTGAACAGGCCGATCAGGGCCAGCGCCGTGGCCGACACCGAGGGCGCCAGGTTGCACAGCGCGACCTCGCCCGGCAAATGGGTCACCAGGAAGGCGATGTGAAAGCCGCAGGTGAAAAAGCCCGCGTGCAGGCACAGGTAGCTGCGGTCGCGCAGGGCCGCGCGGATCTGCGGACCCAGGCTGAGATCCGCGCCGGCGCCGGCGTGGGCCGCCGCCCCGCCCTGCCCGGCCGCGCCGCGCAACGGCCAGGCCAGCGGTATGGTCAGCAAGGTGGCGGCGGCCATGGTGAGCATGGCGGTGACCCAGCCGGCGCCGCCGATGATGGCCTGCATTAGCGGCGCGAACACGAGCTGGCCGAACGAGGCGCCGGCGTTGATGCAGCCCGCCGCTACCGACCGCCGCGCGGCCGGCAGGCGCTGGGCGATGGCGCCGATCAGGATCGAGAAGCTGCCGGCGCCGGCGCCGGCGGCGCTGAGCACACCGAGGGTGAGCATCAGCCCCCAGCCGGAGTGCATGTAGGGGGTCAGCGCCAGGCCGGCGCAGAGCATCAGCGCGCCCACGGCGACAACGCGGGCCGCGCCGCATTTGTCGGCCAGCGCGCCAAACAGCGGCTGGGCCGCGCCCCAGGTGAACTGGCCGACCGCCATGGCGAAGCTGACCGTGGCCACGCCCAGCCCGGTCGCGGTGTTGATCGGCGAGAGGAACAGGCCGGTGGTCAGGCGCGCGCCCATGGTGATCATGAGGATCGCGGCGGCGGCCAGGATCAAGGTCCAGCCGGCGCGCGGCGCGGGAGTGGTCTCAGGCCGGTTCGGCATGCGCCAGCTCCCCATGGTGTCGCGCGCGGCGGGATGCGGTGGCCATGCGCTGGCCGGCCAGGCGCGGCGACGCGCCGGAGGGCGGGCGCATCTTGAAGCAGGTGCAGGCGGGTGCCGCGGGCGGGTCGGGAAAGGTCATGGCAAAGCGGATGGACAGTCAGGTGTCGCTACACGGATCAGGTGTGGCGATTATAAGGTGCTTGTGGGGATCGGGGTGGGAAGGCGGGGATGTGCCTTCCCCGCGCGGTCCGGGCTTGCGTGGGCAAAGGGAAAACGGTCGGTTGAAAAATCGCTGGCACCGTCGGTCGCACGATGGACGGCGCAACGAGCCACGGGCCGCGCGATGGATTGCGAAGCGCGCCGCCGGCCGCGCGACGGACGGCGCATGGAGCCGCCGGCCGCGCGACGAATGCGGTGCGCGCCACGCGCCGGACGGGCCGGCGCGGCGCCGCCTAGACGCTCGTCGAGCGGATCAGCATGGCGATGGCGTCGGCCGCCATGCCCTCCTCGCGGCCAAGATAACCGAGCTTCTCGTTGGTCTTGGCCTTGATGTTGACCTGCTGGGGCGACACGCCGATGTCCTCGGCGATGCGCGAGACCATCTGCGCGATGTGGGGCGCCATCTTCGGCGCCTGGGCGATGATGGTCGCGTCGATGTTGCCGATCGTGTAGCCGGTGGCGACGACGCGGTGCGCCACCTCGCGCAGCAGGGTGCGCGAGTCGGCGCCGGCGAACATGGGGTCGGTGTCGGGAAAGTGCTTGCCGATGTCGCCCAGCCCGGCCGCGCCGAGCATGGCGTCGATGATCGCGTGCAGCAGCACGTCGGCGTCGGAGTGGCCCATCAGGCCAAGCCGGTGCGGGATCGCGACCCCGCCGATGACCAGTTTGCGGCCTTCGACGAGGGCGTGGCAGTCGTAGCCCTGACCGATACGGAAAGGGGGAGTTGGATTGTAGGATTGCAGAGCCATGGTGTCGTTCACTATAAAAGGTTAAGGCGCGCCCAGGTACATCTCGGCGATGCGGATGTCCGCGGGCAGCGTCACTTTCAGATTACGTGGGTGTCCTTCTACCAGCCTGGGCGAATAGCCGAGGGCCTCGACCGCGCTGGCGTCGTCGGTGATGACGGCCGGGTCGGTGGCCGCTGCGAGGGCATCGCACAGCAGCCGGTAACGAAACATTTGCGGGGTCTGCGCGAGCCACAGGCCATCGCGCGCGACCGTGGCCACGGCGGCGCCGGCGCCGGCGCGCTTGACGGTATCGACCACCGGCAGCGCCAGCAGGCCGCCGACCGGGTCCGGGCCGACCGTCGAGATCAGGCGTTCGATCAGGGCCGCGTTCAGGCCGGGCCGCGCGGCGTCGTGCACCAGCACCCAATCGTCGTCGGCCAGCTCGGCGCGCAGCGCGGCCAGGGCATTGCGCACCGATTCCATGCGGGTGGCGCCGCCGCAGCGCAACACGCCCACGCCGTCCGGCGCGACCGCGTCGATGTGGCCGTCCTCGGCGCTGACCACCACGTAGGTGCGCGCAATGAGCGAACTGGCCAGGAAGGCTTCCAGGGTGTGGCGCAACATTGGCTTACCAGCAATCTGCATGTATTGCTTCGGTCCGCCCGCCGCCATGCGCGCGCCCACGCCGGCGGCGGGGACCAGGGCAATATAGCGAGGGGCTTGCTGATTCTTCACGCGGTTCGTCCTTCCGTTCATCGTCTGCCGCGTCGTACCGGCGCGATAAAAGACTGTACCTCACCTTTGCAAACTTTGCTCAGGCGCGCATACTCTTTCGGCGTATCGATGGCAGCCTGTTGCACTTCCACGGCGGCCATCTCACGCTTCATGTACGGCATCCAGCCAGTGTCGATTTCCTGCTCCAGCAAAGCTTGCGCCTGACCGATCGGCGCGTAAAGCGGTTTGCCTTCAAAGCGGCGCGCAAGTGCGGCGCGCACCACACTTTCCACTTTCGGCAAATGCCCGAGATAGGTGTTGAGATGGCGCATCTCATGCGCAAGAATCTGATTGTAAGGACAAGTTCCGGGGACAAATTCGTGCCCGATGTACACCACGATGGGCGCGTAGAACAGCGCTACCTTGATCTGCGGCGCCACGCATTCGAGCCCGCTGGCGCGGTCCTGCAGGATGCGTCCGTCCAGCTTGACCGAGACGCGCGACTCGGTCTTGGTCAGGCCCAGCACGAAGCTGTTGGGCTGGCCGGGCGCCTTCATGGCGGTCAGGCGGCGGAAGGACAGCGAGTTGTCGATCGTGTAACCGTGCTGGACGGTGCTGAGCATCGAGACGGTCTTGGCGATGGTGTCTTCGCAACGCGCCTGGAAGGCGCTGCGCGCCGACGCCGCCCCGCACGGCAACAGGGCCAGCAAGAGCAGCGCGAGCAGCAAGGGCCGCGGCACAGGCGGCCTCATGGCAGCAGTCAGGGTTGCCAGGCGCCGGCCAGGATTTTCTCGAGCCAGAAGGTGCCGATGATGGTCTTGACGTCGGTGATCTCGCCGCGCCTGACCATCTCGAGCAGCTCGGGCACGCTGGCGCTGAAGGTTTCGAGGAACTCGCCGTCGTCGAGCTGGGCGGGGCCGGCGGTCAGGTCGCGCGCGAGGAAGATCTCGAGGTGCTCGTCGGAGTAGGCGATGGCGTTGTGGATGGTGGCGATGAAATCCCAGCGCGCGGCGGTGTAGCCGGTTTCCTCGCGCAGCTCGCGCTGGGCGCAGGCCAGATGGTCCTCGCCGCCGTCGATTTTCCCGGCCGGGAATTCGATGAACACTTGCGCCAGCGGATAGCGGTACTGGCGTTCGAGCAGCACGCGCCCGTCCGGAAGCAGCGGCAGGATGACCACGGCGCCGGGATGGCGGATGTATTCACGCTGGCTTTCCTTGCCGTCGGCCAGGCGGATGCGGTCGCGCTGGACCTTGAGGAAGTGACCGTCGTAGGCAAGTTCGCCATCGATGCGGGTCTCGTGAAGCATCGACTCCATGCACGGCTCCTTAAAAAACAATTCAGGGGGCGTCGTGGCGATGGCGTTTGCGCAGATAGCGCAGGATGAAGCCGGGGAAGCACAGCACCACGAACAGCGGCACGGTCACCATGTAGAACTCCTTCACCTGGCCGAACACATTGCCGATGCGGGATTCCAGCAGGTAGGCGAACGCGCCGACAGCGAAGTATAGAACAAGCAGCTCGAACACGCGCAGCCAGGCCGACTTGTCGCGCCTGCCCTGCCCGGCGCGTTTCAGGGGAATCACGCCGAACAGGTTTTCATTGATGAACGGGAGGTTGGCCGCCGCGATGGCGACGGCGATCAGCAGCCAGCTCGCGCTCGACGCATCCATCAAACGGCGGGGATGGTGGCGGCGATGGCGTGCAGGCAGGCCGTGAGCAGGCCGCCCGGCAGCACGCCCAGCACCAGCACCATGATGCCGTTCAGGGACAGCACCACGCGCATGTCGAACGGCGCGGCGATGGCGGCATTGTCCACCGGCTCGTCGAACCACATCAGCTTGACCACGCGCAGGTAGTAGTAGGCGCCGATCAGCGAGAACATCACCGCGACGATGGTCAGCCACACGGCGCCGGTTGAGAGCACCGCCTGCAGCACCGCGAACTTGGCGGCGAAGCCCATCATCGGCGGCACGCCGGCCAGCGAGAACAGCATCGCCGAGAGCACGGTGGCGAACCACGGGCTGCGCTTGGCCAGGCCGCGGAAGTCGCTCAGTTCCTCCGCTTCGAAGCCGGCGCGCGCCAGCAGCATGATCAGGCCGAAGGTGCCCAGGGTGGTGAGCACGTAGGTGATCGAGTAGTACATGGCGGCGCTGTAGGCCGCGCTCTGGTTGGCGAAGCTGACCGCGTGCTCGCCGCCCGCGCCGGTGACGGCCACCGCGCCGGCCATCAGGCCGAGCAGCACGAAGCCCATCTGGGCGATGGTCGAATAGGCCAGCATGCGTTTCAGGTTGCTCTGGGCGATCGCGGTCAGGTTACCGATGGCCAGCGACAGCACGGCCAGCACCATCAGCATCTGTTGCCACTCGATGGTGACCGTGTGCAGGGCCTGGGGCAGCACGCGGATGCAGATGGCGAAGGCGGCCAGCTTGGGCGCGCCGCCCAGCAGCAGGGTCACCGCCGTCGGCGAGCCCTGGTACACGTCCGGCACCCACATGTGGAAGGGCACCACGCCCAGCTTGAAGGCCAGGCCCGCCACGACGAACACGACGCCGAACAGCAGGATGGTGTGGTTGGCGCTGCCGTCGGCGGCGGCGCGGGCGATGGTCGCCACGTCCAGCGAGCCGGTGGCGCCGTACAGCATCGAGATACCGTACAACAGGAAGCCGGAGGCCAGCGCGCCGAGGATGAAGTACTTCATCGCCGCCTCGGTCGACACCGCGTGGTCGCGGCGCAGCGCCACCAGGGCGTACAGCGACAGCGACATCAGCTCCAGGCCGAGGTAGATGATCAGCATGTTGTGGCCCGAGATCATGACCATCTGGCCCAGCATGGAGAACAGCGCCAGCACGTAGAATTCGCCGCCCAGGTTACCCGACAACATGCCGCGCTGGTCGGCGTACTGGCGCGAGTAGATCAGCGTGATGCCCATGGCCAGGTAGGTGAACAGCTTGAGCAGGTTGCCCATGCCGTCGGAGACGAACATGTTGTTGAAGGTGTAGACGGTGGCGCCGCCGTAGTTGGCGTAGGTGAGCGCCGCGCAGCCGGCCAGCGTCGCCAGCGACAGCACGTAGGTCACGGTGCGCTTGGACTGGCCCAGGAACATGTCGATCAGGAGGATCGCCGAGGCGGCGATCATCAGGAAGATCTCCGGGTAGACCGGCGCCAGGTTCGTGGTCGTGGTAAGTGTATTCATCATGGATTCGAATCGTTTCTTAGTGCGGCAGGTTCGACACGGTCAGCTTCGCCGCGGTCAGGTTCGATACCGGCAGTTTCGACACGTTGACGTGGGCGATCAGGTCCGACACCGAAGTCTGCATGGTGTCAGTGAACGGCGCCGGGTACAGGCCCATGGCGATGACGGCGATGGCCAACACGCCGAGCATGAAGAACTCGCGTGCGTTCAGGTCGGTCAGCTCGTGCACATGCTTGTTGGTGATCGCGCCGAACACCACGCGCTTGACCATCCACAGCGAGTAGGCCGCGCCGAAGATGAGCGCCGTGGCGGCCAGCATGCCGATCCAGAAGTTGTGCTCGACCGCGCCCAGGATCACCATGAACTCGCCGACGAAGCCGGAGGTCGCTGGCAGGCCGCAGTTGGCCATCGAGAACAGCACCGAGAAGGCGGCGAACTTCGGCATCACGTTCACCACCCCTCCGTAGTCGGCGATCTGGCGCGAGTGCATGCGGTCGTACAGCACGCCGATGCACAGGAACATGGCGCCGGAGATGAAGCCGTGCGAGATCATCTGGACGATGCCGCCCTGGATCGACATGGTGCCGAACATGAAGAAGCCGAGCGTGACGAAGCCCATGTGGGCGATCGACGAATAGGCCACCAGCTTCTTCATGTCCTTCTGGACCAGCGCGACCAGGCCGATGTAGATCACGGCGATCAGCGACAGGGTGATGATGAAGCCGGCCATGGCCTTGGACGCGTCAGGGGTGATCGGCAGCGAGAAGCGCAGGAAGCCGTAGGCGCCCAGCTTGAGCATGATCGCCGCCAGCACCGCGGAGCCGCCGGTGGGCGCCTCGACGTGCACGTCGGGCAGCCAGGTGTGGACCGGGAACATCGGCACCTTGACCGCGAACGCCATCAGGAAGGCGAAGAAGATGAAGGTCTGCTCGCGCATCGTCAGCGGCAGCTTGTGCCAGGCCAGGATGTCGAAGCTGCCGCCGGAGGCGTTGTACAGGTAGATGATCGCCACCAGCGTCAGCAGCGAGCCGAAGAAGGTGTACAGGAAGAACTTGAACGAGGCGTACACGCGGTTCTCGCCGCCCCAGATGCCGATGATGATGTACATCGGGATCAGGGTGGCCTCGAAGAAGAAGTAGAACAGCAGGCCGTCGGTGGCGCAGAACACGCCGATCATCAGGCCCGACAGGATCAGGAAGGCGCCCATGTACTGGGCCACGCGCTTTTCGATCACTTCCCAGGCCGAGATCACCACGATGATGGTGATGAAGGCGGTCAGCGGCACGAACCACAGCGACAGGCCGTCGATGCCGAGCGAGTAGAAGATGTTGAAGGCGCCGATCCACGGCGTGCTTTCGACGAACTGCATCCCGTGGGCGGCGTTGTCGAAGTGCGAGATCAGCGGGATCGTCACGATGAAGCTGGCCACGGCCGACAGCAGCGCCAGGATGCGGGTGAAGCCTGCCCGGTCATCGCGGCCGACCGCCAGAATCACGGTGCCGAGGAGGATCGGGAGCCAGATCGCCAGACTAAGTAAAGGAAGAGAAGACATAGTTTTTCGTTATCTTTGCGTATCTGATTTAAGCGTGCCAGAACGGGAAGAAGTACATCAGCGTGGCCAGCACGCCGATGATCATCACAAACGCGTAGTGGTAGATGTAGCCGGTCTGGCCGAGCCGGACCACGGACGAGAACCAGCCCACCAGCCTGGCGCTGCCGTTGACCACCAGGCCGTCGATCAGGCCGCGGTCGCCCACGTTCCACAGGCCGCCGCCGAGCAGGCGCGCGCCGCCGGCGAACACCACCTCGTTGAACTTGTCCATGTAGTACTTGTTGTCCAGCAGGGTGTGGATCGCGTGGAACTTCTCGTAGAACCAGGCCGGTACCTTGCGGTTGACCAGGTAGCAGTAGTAGGCCGAGACCACGCCGGCCAGGGCCAGCCAGAACGTCGGGGTGGTCACGCCGTGCAGGGCCATGGCCATGGGGCTGTGCCACTCCTCGCGCAGCGCTTCCATCGCGTGGTGGTTCTCGCCGACCGTGATCACGCCGTTGAAGAAGTCGCCGAACAGCATCGGGCCGATGGTCAGGTAGCCGATGATCAGCGACGGGATGGCCAGCGCCACCAGCGGGAACCACACCACGAACGGCGACTCGTGCGGCTTCTGCCCTGGCGCCAGGCCATGGTGGTGCGCGTCGTGGCCGTGGTCGTCGTGGCCGTCGTCGTGGGCATCTTCCTCGTTGTGGGCGTCCGAATCGTGGCCGTGGCTATGGGCCTCGGTGTTCGGCTTGCCGAAGCGCTCTTCGCCGTGGAACACCAGGAAGTACATGCGGAACGAGTAGAAGGCGGTCACGAACACGCCGGCCAGCACCGAGAACTGGGCGAAGCCCGAACCCCAGATATGGGTCGCCTGGGCCGCCTCGATGATGCTGTCCTTGGAGTAGAAGCCCGAGAAGAACGGGGTGCCGATCAGCGCCAGCGAGCCGATGAGCGAGGTGATCCAGGTGATCGGCATGTACTTGCGCAGGCCGCCCATGTTGCGGATGTCCTGGTCGTGGTGCATGCCGATGATGACCGAGCCGGCGCCCAGGAACAGCAGGGCCTTGAAGAAGGCGTGGGTCATCAGGTGGAACACCGCCACCGAGTAGGCCGAGGAGCCCAGGGCCACGGTCATGTAGCCGAGCTGGGACAGGGTCGAGTAGGCGACCACGCGCTTGATGTCGTTCTGGATGATGCCCAGGAAGCCCATGAACAGCGCCGTGATCGAGCCGATCACCAGCACGAACGAGAGGGCCGTGTCGGACAGCTCGAACAGCGGCGACATGCGGGCCACCATGAAGATACCGGCGGTGACCATGGTGGCGGCGTGGATCAGGGCCGAGATCGGGGTCGGGCCTTCCATCGAGTCAGGCAGCCAGACGTGCAGCGGGAACTGGGCCGACTTGCCCATCGCGCCGATGAACAGGCAGATGCAGGCGGCCGTCAGCAGCGGCCAGCCGGTGGCGGGCACGAACATGCCGGCCAGGTGCATCTTCTGGGCGAACACTTCCTGGTAGTTCAGGCTGCCGGAGGCGGCCAGCAGCAGGCCGATGCCGAGGATGAAGCCGAAGTCGCCCACCCGGTTGACCAGGAAGGCCTTCATGTTGGCGAAGATCGCGGTCGGGCGGGTGTACCAGAAACCGATCAAGAGGTAGGACACCAGGCCCACCGCTTCCCAGCCGAAGAACAGCTGCAGGAAGTTGTTGGCCATGACCAGCATCAGCATCGAGAAGGTGAACAGCGAGATGTACGAGAAGAAGCGGTTGTAGCCTTCGTCCTCGGCCATGTAGCCGATCGTGTAGATGTGCACCATCAGCGACACGAAGGTCACCACGCACATCATCATCGCCGCCAGCGCGTCGATCTGGAAGCCCACTTCCATGTTCAGCGAGCCGACCGTCATCCAGCGGTAGATGGTGCCGTTGAAGCTGGCCCCGCCCCGCACCTGCATGAGGGTCATGACCGACAGGACCAGCGCCAGCGCCACCCCGGCGATGGTGACGCTGTGGGAGACCTTGCGGCCGACCAGGTTGCCGAAGAATTTTGTACCGAACAAGCCCGCGATCGCCGCGCCGGCGAGCGGCGCGAGCGGTACGGCAAGAAGGAGGTTAGGGTTAAGAAGTTGCCCCGCCATGTTGAACCTTAATCGTTATTTATTCGAGTATTTAAAACCAGCGAACTTAGCCCTTGAGGCTGTCCAGGTCTTCCACATTGATCGTGTCCAGATTGCGGAACAGGACCACCAGAATCGCCAGGCCGATCGCCGATTCGGCGGCCGCCACGGTCAGGATGAAGAAGACGAAGATCTGCCCCGCCACGTCGCCCAGGTAGTGCGAGAAGGCGATGAAGTTCAGGTTCACCGCCAGCAGCATCAATTCGATGGCCATCAGGAGCACGATGATGTTCTTGCGGTTCAGGAAGATCCCGACGATCGAGATCGCGAACAGGATCGCGCCCAGGACCAGGTAGTGTAAGAGCGAGATGGTCATTTGGTCTCCTTGGTTGCGGCGGCGCCCTGGGCTTCGGCGGCGGCCAGCGCGGCCGCCTTCGACACGGCGTCCAGCGCGGGCTGGTCCACCACCGCCATCTTGACGATGCGCAGGCGGTCGTTGCGCTTGACGCGCACGGCGTCGCCGGCGTCGAAGGCCTTGGTGTTCTTGCGCTTGCGCAGGGTCAGCGCGACGGCGGCGATGATGGCCACCAGCAGGATCGCGGCGGCCACTTCGAAGCCGTAGATGTAGTCGGTGTAGAGCGCCTTGCCGAGCACCTTGGTGTCGCCCACGTTGACCGCCAGCGCGCCGGCCTTCGGCTCGAAGCTCATGAAACCGTGCCACAGGGCGGCGGCCATCTCGAGCACGATCAGCACGCCGATGGCGGTGGCCATCGGCAGGTAGGACCAGAAGCCTTCGCGCATGCGGTCGGTGTTAATGTCGAGCATCATGACCACGAACAGGAACAGCACCATGACGGCGCCCACGTAGACCAGCACCAGCACGATCGACAGGAACTCGGCCTTGAGCAGCATCCAGATGCCGGCGGCGTTGAAGAAGGCCAGCACCAGGAACAGCGCGGCGTGCACCGGATTCTTGGCCGTGATGACGCGCGTTGCGGCAAGGATCATGATCGCCGCAAACACGTAGAACAAAGCAGTTGAAAATTCCATAACTAACCCAGAAGACTTGCAGATTAACGGTAAGGGGCATCGGCCGCGCGCGCGGCGGCGATGTCACTTTCGTAGCGATCGCCCACGGCCAGCAGCATCTCTTTCGTGTAGTACAAGTCGCCGCGTTTCTCGCCGTGGTATTCGAGCACGTGGGTCTCGACGATCGAGTCGACCGGGCAGGATTCCTCGCAGAAGCCGCAGAAGATGCACTTGGTCAGGTCGATGTCGTAGCGGGTGGTGCGGCGCGAGCCGTCCGCGCGCTCTTCGGACTCGATCGTGATGGCCATGGCCGGGCACACCGCCTCGCACAGCTTGCAGGCGATGCAGCGCTCTTCCCCGTTGGGGTAGCGGCGCAGCGCGTGTAGGCCGCGGAAACGCGGCGACATCGGCGTCTTCTCTTCCGGGTACTGCACGGTGATTTTGCGCGAGAACATATACTTTCCCGTCAGCGCCATCCCCTTGATCAGTTCGGTCAGCATCATGCTGCCGAAGAAGTCTTTTATTCGATCCATTGTTCCGATTCCTTACTTCCAAATGTTCCAGGGCGTTTGCATCACGCCTGCGACCAGGACCAGCCATACCAGGGTCAGCGGAATAAACACTTTCCAGCCCAGACGCATGATCTGGTCGTAGCGGTAGCGCGGGAAGGTGCCGCGCACCCAGATAAACAGCGAAACGATCAGGAAGACTTTGGCGAACAGCCAGAAGAAGCCGCCGAAAGCGCCGAACTGCAGCACGCTGAACGGTGCCGACCAGCCACCGAGGAACATGATCGATGCCAGGGTGCCGATCAGGATCATGTTGGCGTACTCGGCCAGCATGAACATGGCGTAGGACATGCCCGAATATTCCACCATGTGGCCGGCCACGATCTCCGACTCGCCCTCGACGACGTCGAAAGGATGGCGGTTGCACTCGGCCAGGCCGCTGGTCAGGTAGACCACGAACAGCGGCAGCAGCGGCAGCCAGTTCCAGGACAGGAAGTTGACGCCGGCGGCGGCGAAGTGGCCGCGGGTCTGGGCGGCGACGATGTCGGAGAAGTTCAGGCTGCCCGAGACCATCAGGATCACCACCAGCACGAAGCCCATCGGGATCTCGTAGGAGATCATCTGGGCCGAGGCGCGCATGGCGCCCATGAACGAGTACTTCGAGTTCGAGGCCCAGCCGGCGATGATGATGCCGTAGACTTCGAGCGAGGTGATGGCCATGAGCAGCAGCAGGCCGGCGTTGACGTTGGCCAGCGCGACCTCGGGACCGAAGGGCACCACCGACCAGGCCGCCAGGGCCGGCATGATGGTCATGATAGGACCGAGCACGAACAGGCCGCCCGAGGCCTTGGTCGGGACCACGATTTCCTTGAACAGCAGCTTGAGCGCGTCGGCGATCGGCTGCAGCAGGCCGGCCGGACCGACCCGGTTGGGGCCGATACGGATCTGGATCCAGCCGATCAGCTTGCGCTCCCACAGGGTCGCGTAGGCCACCAGGCCCATCAGCGGCAGCAGCACGCACAGGATTTTCACCATGGTCCAGGCCAGCGGCCAGACCGGGCCCAGCAGGCTGGCGCCGTGGGTGGTGACGGAACTAATAAACTGCGGCAGCGACATTAGGCGCCCTCCCCTGCTTTTTCAACGTGAATGGGGCCGAACATGGCGCCCAGCGCGGCCGTGGCCTGGTGGGCGGCGCCCACGCGCACGGTGTTGGCCGGCAGGCGCGCATCGATGCCCGCCACCAGGATGGCCGAACCGCCTCCCTGGGTCACCTTGACGGTGGCGCCGGCGCTCACGCCCAGGCGCGCGGCCAGGGCCGCCGGCAGGTGCACCAGCGGCGCGTTGGCGTCGGCGGTGCGCAGCAGCGGCTCGGAACGGCGCGCGATGGCGTCGGCGAAATAGATCGGCACGTCGGTGACGCGCTCGAGCGCGCCGCCGGCGGCGTAGGCCGCGCCGCGCGGGGCCAGGCCGGCCTTGTTGTTGAGCTTGGCCGAGAGGTCGGTCACGCCCTTGCCGAACAGCTCGTCGCGGATCGCTTCCGAGGTCTCGTACTCGAAGCCGGACAGGCCGAGCAGGTTGCCCAGCACGCGCAGCACCTTCCAGCCCGGGCGGGCGTCGCCCAGCGGCTTGACGGTGCCGTTGAAGCTTTGCGCGCGGCCTTCGCAGTTGACGAAGGTGCCCGAGGTCTCGCTGAACGGCGCGATCGGCAGCAGCACGTCGGCGTAGTCGAAGCCGTGCTTGAAGGCGCTCATGGCCACCACCATCTCGGCGCCGTCGAGCGCGGCGCGGGCCTGCTGTGGATCGGCGCAGTCGAGCTCAGGCTCGGCGCCCAGCAGCACGTAGGCCTTCTTGGGCGTGGCAAACGGCGCCTCGCCCTTGGACGAGGTGGCGCCGGCCAGGTAGCCGCCCACCGTGTTGGCCGCTTCCAGCAGGTAGCCGAACTTGGCGCCGGTCTGCTCGGCGATCCACTGGGCCGCCGCGTGCAACTGGGCGGCCTGGGGATGCTGGGCCGCCGCGTTGCCCATCAGGACCACCGACGGCAGCTTCGCTTCACCGGTGTTGAGGGTTGCCGCGAGCGCCTTGGCGGCGTCGGATGGGGTGATGTTCTCGAAGCCGGCCGGCGCGGCCACGCCGAGCGCGGCGGCCAGCGCGGCGACGACGTCCGACAGGGCCGCCAGCCAGTCGCTAGGCGCGGCGATCAGCTTGTTGGCGGTCGGGATCAGCAGCTCGTCGTCGGAGCCGTGGATCAGCGCCAGCTTGGCGCCGTTCTTGACGGCCGCGCGCAGGCGGGTGGCCACCAGCGGATGGTCCTTGCGCAGGAAGGAGCCGATCACCAGGGCGCGCTTGACGTTGGACAGCTCGGCGATCGGCATGCCCAGCCATGGCGTGACCTGGCCGTCGAGCGAAAAATCGCTCTGGCGCAGGCGGAAGTCGACATTCTCGGAACCGATGCCGCGCATGGCCTTGCCGAGCAGGTAGAGTTCTTCGGTCGTGTTGTGGCCGGTGGCGACGGCGGCGATGCTGTCGGCGCCGTGCTCATGGCGGATGTTACGCAGGCCGTGGGCCACGTACTCGAGCGCGGTCTGCCAGTCGGTTTCCTGCCACTGGCCGCCCTGCTTGATCAGCGGCGCGGTCAGGCGTTCCGCGTTGTCGAGCGCCTCGTACGAGAAGCGGTCCTTGTCGGACAGCCAGCATTCGTTGATGGCTTCGTTCTCGAGCGGCAGCACGCGCATGACCTTGCCGCCCTTGACCTGGACGATCAGGTTCGAGCCCAGCGAATCGTGCGGGCTGACCGATTTGCGGCGCGACAGTTCCCAGGTCCGCGCCGTGTAGCGGAACGGCTTGGAGGTGAGCGCGCCCACCGGGCACAGGTCGATCATGTTGCCCGACACTTCGGAGTCGACCGTCTTGCCCACGAACGCGGTGATCTCGGCATGTTCGCCGCGCCCGAGCATGCCCAGCTCCATCACGCCGGCCACTTCCTGGCCGAAACGCACGCAGCGGGTGCAATGGATGCAGCGGGTCATCTCGTTCATCGAGATCAGCGGGCCGGCCTCTTTCGGCGGCACCACGCGCTTTTCTTCCTCGTAGCGCGAGTTGGACTTGCCGTAGCCGACCGCGAGATCCTGCAGCTGGCATTCGCCGCCCTGGTCGCAGATCGGGCAGTCGAGCGGGTGGTTGATCAGCAAAAATTCCATCACGGATTTTTGCGCCTGCACGGCCTTGTCGCTGTTCGAGCGCACGATCATGCCGGCCGTCACCGGCGTGGCGCAAGCGGGCAAAGGCTTGGGGGCCTTCTCCACTTCGACCAGGCACATGCGGCAGTTGGCGGCGATCGACAATTTCTTGTGATAGCAGAAGTGCGGGATGTAGGTACCGAGTTTGTTGGCCGCGTCCATCACCATGCTGCCTGGCGGGACCTCGACCTTCTTACCGTCAATTTCAATTTCAACCATGAGAGTTCTCTGGCCTTAGATGTAAGCGGGCACCAAGCAATGCTTGTGCTCGATGTGATATTCAAATTCTTCGCGGAAGTTCTTGATCATGGCGCGTACCGGCATCGCCGCCGCGTCGCCCAGGGCGCAGATGGTGCGGCCCTGGATGTTGTCGGCGATCGAGTTGAGCATGTCCAGGTCGTCGGCGCGGCCCTGGCCGTGCTCGATGCGGTGCACCATGCGGTACATCCAGCCCGTGCCCTCGCGGCATGGGGTGCACTGGCCGCACGATTCCTCGTAGTAAAAATAGGACAGGCGCAGCAGCGACTTGACCATGCAGCGCGTCTCGTCCATGACGATCACGGCGCCCGAACCGAGCATCGAGCCGGCCTTGGCGATGGCGTCGTAGTCGAGGTCGGTGTTCATCATGACCTCGCCGCGCACCACCGGGGCCGACGAGCCGCCAGGGATCACGGCCTTGATCTTCTTGCCGCCGCGCATACCGCCGGCCAGCTCGAGCAAGGTCGCGAACGGGGTGCCGAGCGGCACCTCATAGTTGCCCGGACGCTCGACGTCGCCCGAGATCGAGAAGATCTTGGAGCCGCCGTTGTTCGGCTTGCCCATGGCCAGGTAGTTCTCCGGGCCGATGTTCAGGATAAAGGGCACCGCCGCGAAGGTCTCGGTGTTGTTGATCGTGGTCGGCTTGCCGTACAGACCGAACGAGGCCGGGAAAGGCGGCTTGAAGCGCGGCTGGCCTTTCTTGCCTTCGAGCGACTCGAGCAGCGCGGTTTCCTCGCCGCAGATGTAGGCGCCGTAGCCGTGGTGGGCGTGCAACTGGAAGCTGAACTCGCTGCCCATGATCTTGTCGCCGAGGAAGCCGGCGGCGCGCGCCTCTTCCAGGGCTTCCTCGAAGCGCAGGTACTCCTCGAAGATCTCGCCGTGGATGTAGTTGTAGCCGACCGTGATGCCCATGGCGTAGGCGCCGATGGCCATGCCCTCGATCAACGAGTGCGGGTTGTAGCGGATGATGTCGCGGTCCTTGAAGGTGCCCGGCTCGCCTTCGTCGGTGTTGCAGACGAGGTATTTCTGGCCCGGGTACTGGCGCGGCATGAAGCTCCACTTCAGGCCGGTCGGGAAACCGGCGCCGCCGCGGCCGCGCAGGCCCGAGGTCTTCAAGTCGGCGATGATCTGCTCCGGCGCGATCTTCTCTTCCAGGATACGGCGCAGCGCGCCGTAGCCGCCACGCTTGACGTAGTCGGCCAGGCGCCAGTTGTCGCCGTTCAAGTCTTTCAGGATCAGCGGTTTGATGTGACGGTCGTGCAGGCTGGTCATTTCTTCAGTTCCTCTACCAGGGCGTCGATCTTGGCGTCGCTCATGAACGAGCACATGCGGTGGTTGTTGACGAGCATGACCGGCGCGTCGCCGCAGGCGCCCATGCACTCGCCCTCGACCAGGGTGAACTGGCCGTCGGCGGTGGTATCGCGATAGCCGATGCCGAGCTTTTCCTGCAGCAGCTTGCCGGCCCGTTCGCCGCCCGACAGCGCGCACGGCAGGTTGGTGCACACGCTGATCTTGTGCTTGCCGACCGGCTTAACGTTGTACATGTTGTAGAAGGTGGCCACTTCCTGCACGGCGATGGCCGGCATGCCGATGTAGTCGGCCACTTCCTGCATCACCTCGGGCGACAGCCAGGACGTTTCGAGTTGCGCGTGGGCCAGCGCGGCCATCACGGCGGACTGGCGCTGGTCGGCCGGGTACTTGGCCAGCTCGCGGTCGATCTTTTTAAAGCACTGCTCTGATAACAACATACTATTCTGCCTTTCGAGGCTCAATCTTTATCGGTCGATACTGCCGAAAACGATATCCTGGGTGCCGATGATGGTCACGGCGTCGGCGATCATGTGGCCGCGCGCCATTTCGTCAAGGCTCTGCAGGTGGGCATAGTCCGGGGCGCGGATCTTCAGCCGGTACGGCTTGTTGGCGCCGTCGGACACGATGTAGATGCCGAACTCGCCCTTCGGATGCTCGACGGCCGCGTAGGCCTCGCCCGGCGGCACGTGCATGCCCTCGGTGAACAGCTTGAAGTGGTGGATCAGCGATTCCATGTTCGACTTCATCTCGGTGCGTTTTGGCGGCGCCACCTTGTGGTTGTCGACCATCACCGGGCCCGGATTGGCGCGCAGCCACTTGGACGCTTGCTGGATGATGCGGTTCGACTGGCGCATTTCCTCGATGCGCACCAAGTAGCGGTCGTAGCAGTCGCCGTTGGTGCCGACCGGGACGTCGAAATCCATCTGGTCGTACACGGCGTAGGGCTGCTTCTTGCGCAGGTCCCACTCCACGCCCGAGCCGCGCAGCATGGCGCCGGTGAAGCCCATGGCCTTGGCCGCCTCGGGCGAGACCACGCCGATGCCGACCGTGCGCTGCTTCCAGATGCGGTTGTCGGTCAGCAGGGTCTCGTACTCGTCAACGTAGGTCACGAAACGCTTGGAGAAGTCGTCGATGAAGTCCAGCAGCGAGCCCTGGCGCGTTTCGTTGAGCGCGTCGATGGCCTTGGCGCTGCGGATGATCGAGGCCTTGTGCTTGGGCATGGCGTCGGGCAGGTCGCGGTACACGCCGCCCGGACGGTAGTAGGCCGCGTGCATGCGCGCGCCGGACACCGCCTCGTACACGTCGAACAAGTCTTCGCGGTCGCGGAACGCGTACAGGAAGGGACCCATCGCGCCCACGTCGAGCGCGTGCGCGCCCAGCCACATCAGGTGGTTGAGCAGGCGGGTGATCTCGTCGAACATCACGCGGATGTACTTGGCGCGCACCGGCACGTCGATGCCCAGCAGCTTCTCGATCGCCAGCACGTAGGCGTGCTCGTTGGCCATCATCGACACGTAGTCGAGGCGGTCCATATAAGGCACAGACTGTAGGTAAGTGCGGGTTTCCGCCAGCTTCTCGGTGCCGCGGTGCAGCAGGCCGATGTGGGGGTCGGCGCGCTGGATGACTTCGCCGTCGAGCTCGAGCACCAGGCGCAGCACGCCGTGCGCGGCCGGGTGCTGCGGACCGAAGTTGAGGGTATAGTTCTTAATCTCAGCCATTATTTCATCCCGTAGGTTTCTTCCCGGATCACGCGCGGAATGATTTCACGCGGCTCGATCGTCACGGGTTGGTAGATCACGCGCTTCTGCTCGGGGTCGTAGCGCATTTCGACAAAGCCCGAGATCGGGAAGTCCTTGCGGAACGGATGGCCGATGAAGCCGTAGTCGGTCAGGATGCGGCGCAGGTCGTTGTGGCCATCGAACAGGATGCCGTACAGGTCGAACGCCTCGCGCTCGTACCAGTTGGCCGAACGCCACAGGCCGGCCACCGAGGCCACCAGCGGCATCTCGTCGTCGGGCGCGAACACGCGCACGCGCACGCGCCAGTTGTGATCGAGCGAGAGCAGGTGCGAGACGGCGGCGAAACGGGGGCCGCTCCAGGCGCCTTCGCCGTAGCTGGAGTAATCCACGCCGCACAGGTCGATCAACTGGTCGAACTTGAGCGCAGGATCGTCGCGCAGGGTCTGCATCGCCGCCAGGTAATCGGCGGCCTTGACCACTACGGTCACTTCGCCCAGCGCAGCCGTCACGGCCGCACCCTCGCCCAGTGCGGTTTGCAGGGCGAGTTCAAGAGCTTCGAGTTTTGTCGTCATGTTGGAACCGTGTTAGCGTGCGATGGTGTTGGTGCGCTTGATCTTGTTCTGCAGTTGCAGAATGCCGTACAGCAGCGCTTCAGCGGTGGGCGGACAGCCCGGCACGTACACGTCGACCGGCACGATGCGGTCGCAGCCGCGCACCACCGAATACGAATAGTGATAGTAACCGCCGCCGTTGGCGCAGGAGCCCATCGAAATGACCCAGCGCGGCTCGGGCATCTGGTCGTAGACCTTGCGCAGCGCCGGCGCCATCTTGTTGCACAGCGTGCCGGCCACGATCATCACGTCGGACTGGCGCGGCGACGGACGGAACACCACGCCGAAGCGGTCCATGTCGTAGCGGGCCGCGCCCGTGTGCATCATCTCGACCGCGCAGCAGGCCAGGCCGAACGTCATCGGGAACATCGACCCGGTGCGTGCCCAGTTGATCAGCTTGTCGGCTGTGGTGGTGACGAAACCTTCGTTTAATACGCCTTCAATTGACATGGCTTATTCCCAATCAAGGGCACCTTTCTTCCAGATGTACCAAAAACCGACCACGAATTCGGCGATGAACACCATCATCGTGACGAATCCCTGCCAGCCCAGTTCCTTCATGGAGACGCCCCATGGGAAGAAGAATGCCGTTTCCAGATCAAACAAAATAAACAGGATGGCGACCAGATAGTAACGGACGTCAAACTTCATGCGCGCGTCTTCGAACGCTTCGAAGCCGCACTCGTACGGGGACAATTTAGCCGAGTCCGGCTTGTTGGGGCCCAGCAGATAGCCCAGCACCTGGGGCACGACGCCGACGCCGATACCAACCAGGATGAACAGCAAAACGGGGAAGTAATTCTCGAGGTTCACGTGAAAAGCCTATATTGAACGATCGGTTAATGAAACACTGCATGCACGCAGCGCCCTATCGCACCATCCTGGCTTGAGGCATTCCACCAGGATCGCACGCCTGATCCTCGCAAAAAAGCCAGCTTAGGCGCAGCCCTTGCTGGCTTCTATTTTTTTTGGTGCCGACGGCGAGACTCGAACTCGCACAGCTTGCGCCACTACCCCCTCAAGATAGCGTGTCTACCAATTTCACCACGTCGGCATTGAGACCGCTATTCTACATTGTTCAACGCACCATTTCAATGCAAACTTGCGGACAAACAAGGATAAAACTTAAAACTGTGTACTTCTTTTGCATAGGCATGACATGGGTCAATACACGCTCCCACGCATGCGCCAGCCGAACCAGATTTATTTCGGGATCTGGCCGGCCGGGGTGGCCGGGGCCGCTGGCGTCACCGCTGCCGATGCGGCAGGCGTCACCGCCGCCGATGCCGCAGGGGTCGCCGGTGCCGCAGGGACCGCAGGCGCTGGGCTGGTCGGAATCGCGCCCGAACCGGTCGTCGGCGCAGGCAGCTTGGTCGGCGCGGTGACCTTGTCCATCACCCCGCCGCTGACGGCGCCGCGGGCGCCGCCCGTGCTGGCATAGTGCGCCAGGGCCAGGGTCGACGCGAAGAAGATCGCCGCGGCGATGCCGGTCGACTTGGACATGAAATTCGACGAGCCGGTGGCGCCGAACAGGCTGCCCGAGGCGCCCGAACCGAAAGCGGCGCCCATGTCGGCACCCTTGCCGTGTTGCAGCAATACGAGACCGATAATTACCAGCGCCGACAAAACCTGTACGACGACAATCAGATTGAACAACGTGTTCATTGCTTATTCCATTCCATGTTTAATTGCATTATAAATTCGGGTCGAACGATACAGCCGGCAAGCGATGCGACGCCTCAGGGCGCGGCGTGGATGATGGCGAGGAAGTCGCCCGCCTTCAAGGCCGCCCCGCCGATCAGGCCGCCGTCGATATCGGGCTGGGCCATGAGCTCGGCCGCGTTATCGGGCTTCATGCTGCCGCCGTACAGGATCTGGACGCTGGCGCCGGCCGCCGCATCCTTGGCCGCGATCTGGGCGCGCAGCTGGGCGTGCACCTCCTGCGCCATGGCCGGGGTGGCGGTCTTGCCGGTGCCGATCGCCCACACCGGCTCGTAGGCGACGACGATTTGGGCCACGCGAGCGGGCGCCAGCATATCCAGCACGGCGCCGAGCTGCCTGGACACCACCGCGACCGTGCTGCCCGCTTCACGCTCGGCCAGGGTCTCGCCCACGCAGACGATCGGCGTCATGCCGGCGTCCAGCACCGCCAGCGCCTTCCTTGCCACCAGGTCGCTGCTTTCGGCGTGGTAGGCGCGCCGCTCGGAGTGCCCCACGATCACGTAGCGGCAACCGAAATCGGTCAGCATCGACGCGCACACTTCACCCGTGTAGGCGCCGCACGGCTTGTCCGAGACGTCCTGCGCGCCCCAGGCCACGGCGCTGCCGGCCAGCGCCTCCTGGCACTGCGCCAGGTAGGGCGACGGCACGCACACGGCGCAATCGGCGCGCGCGCCGTCGAGGCCGGCGACCACGCCCGCCAGCAGGGTCGCGTTGGCGGCGCGGCTGCCGTTCATCTTCCAATTGCCCACTACAAGTTTGCGGCGCATAGCAGTCCAGATTTAATTAACCCGCCATTGTACCCCTGTGCTTCGATGGCGGTCAAACCACGCGCCCCATCCAAGCAGCCTTGTGATCGATTGCGCGGCACGGCTATATCACCTGCAGCATGATCTTGCCCACGTGGGCAGAGCTTTCCATCAGCGCGTGGGCGGCGGCGGCCTGCTCGAGGGGGAAGCTGCGGTAGATTACGGGACGGACGGTGCCGGCCTCGATCAGCGGCCAGACTTTTTCGCGCAGGCGCCAGGCGATGGCGGCCTTGAACGCCACCGGGCGCGGGCGCAGGGTCGAGCCGCTGATGCTCAGGCGGCGCCGCAGCACCTGGCCCAAATCCACCGTGGCCTTGGCCCCGCCCAGCAGCGCGATCAGGGCGATGCGCCCGTCGTCGGCCAGGCAGTCGATTTCGCGCGCCAGGTAGTCGCCGCCGACCATGTCGAGGATCACGTCCACGCCCTTGCCACCGGTGAGCTCCTTGACCACGGCGCCGAAATCCTCGCTGCGGTAATTGATGGCGCGCACCGCGCCCAGCGCCTCGCAGGCGCGGCACTTGTCGTCGTCGCCGGCGGTGGCGAACACCCGGTGTCCGAGCGCGCTGGCGATCTGGATCGCCGCCACGCCGATGCCCGAACTGCCGCCCTGCACCAGCAGGGTCTCGGCGCCGCTCAGGTGGGCGCGGTCGAACACGTTGCTCCACACGGTAAAGAAGGTCTCGGGCAGCGAGGCCGCCTCGAGCGCGCTCAGGCCGGCCGGCAGCGGCAGGCACTGCTGCAGCGGGGCCGCGCAATACTCGGCGTAACCACCGCCCTGCACCAGCGCGCACACCATGTCGCCCAAACGGAATTGACTGCCGGCCAGGTCGCCGGCGACGATTTCGCCCGCCACCTCCAGTCCCGGCAAGGGCGAGGCGCCCGGCGGCACCGGGTAGTGCCCGAGGCGCTGCAGCACGTCCGGCCGGTTGACGCCGGCCGCATGCACCTTGATCAGGATTTCGCCCGCCTTGAGTTCGGGCAGCGGACGCTCACACAGCGTGAGCACTTCGGGAGGGCCGGGTTGCCGGATGTCGATGGCGCGCATGGACGGACTCGCAAGATGTGAAAAAAGCTGATTGTACGTCAACCAGAAAAGATGACAGGCCCGCCAATGATGTCCTGACCGCAATATAAATTTGCGAATTGCATGTAAATTTCTCTAAGTAAATTTAAATTGTTGTGTGATAATACAAATAACAACCCACAACAAGGAAAACCCCATGTCCCTCACGAAGTCCGGCGCCATCGCCGCCGCCCTTGCCTTCTCCCTGTTTCAAATGGCACCTGCGCAGGCAGAACTGATCAGCAATGGCGGCTTCGAGTCGGGGTTGACCGGCTGGACCGTCACCGGCCCCAACACCTCCGGTTGCGGCCGGAATTTCAACGTCTCCACCAGCGGCAGCGCGGCCGGCTGCACCGGCTACGCGCCGATTCCGGCTGGCTTCGTGGCGCCGCATTCGGGCACCAATGCGGCCTATGCGGCGTTCGACGGCGCCGGTCCGTTGCACCACACCATCACCGAGACCTTCGCCGTGCCGCTGTCGACGGGCGCGGCCACCCTGAGCTGGTATGACGCGATCGGCTTCGGCAAAGGCTGGACCTTCCGGCAGCCACGCATCTATTCGGTGAACCTTTTCAACAGCAGCGACGCCCTGGTCGGCACGCTGTTCAGCGAGAGCTTCACCAACCCGGCGGCCGGCACGTTCCAAAACTGGACCAACCACACGGTCGACTTATCGCCATACATGGCGTCGCTGTCGGGCACCAACGCGAAGATCCAGTTCGACCTGTTCATACCGCAAGTATCCACCGGGCCGGGCGCGTTCGGCCTCGACGACGTCTCGATCCTGGAGACGGCCGCCGTCCCTGAACCGGCGTCGATCGCCCTGCTGCTGCTGGGCGTGGCCGGAGTCGCCGTGGCGCGCCGCCGCCGCGCATAAGCACTGACGCACTCGCGCGCCGGCGTCGGCCCGCGTGTTCGGGCGGCGCCGGCGCCAGCCACCCTCCAGGATTGCTGGCGCGCGCAAACCACGCGCCGGACTGGATTCTATTGCGTAGGCGCTCCATCGCAGCCAGGGCGCACGATCAGCGCCCTGGCATGCGACATGGTTATGCGCGGGCGCCGGGTCCGCATCGCCCGCGCCGCACCAGCTTGACCTCAGCGCCGCACGCATCGCCTCACCTCACCGCTTACCCTCCTCGGCTGACCTCATCGTTTGACCTCACAGCTCGACCTCATCGCTTGACCGTCCACAAAACGACCCGGCCTTCCGCCCACCTGGCATGCATCACGATGGCCTAGCATCCCCAGGGTTTGACCGCGCCGCCCGCGCCGCCCATACTGCACGGATGACATCAGCACTCGACACCTCCTACGACGCCATCGTGGCCGGCAGCGGCCCGGGTGGCGCCGCCGTCGCGCGCGAACTGGCCATGGGCGGCGCCCGCGTGCTGATCCTCGAACAAGGCGGTGCCGCGCCGCTGGCCGGCACCGTGACCCAGATGGCGCGCATGGCCGCCATACCTGGCAAGGGCGCGTTCCTGCACAGCGACGGCTCGCTGCTGGTGCAGGGCATCACCGCCGGCGGCAGCTCGGCCGTCAACTTCGCCACCGCGGCCGCCCCGCCGCTGGCCCTGTTCGCCGCGTACGGAGTCGACCTGGCGCCGGCGCTGGCCGCCCTGCGCGCCCAGTTGCCGATCGCGCCGCTGCCCGACGCGCTGATCGGACCGATGGCCACCCGCATCATGGCCGCGGCGCGCGCCTCCGGCCTGGACTGGCACAAGTTCGACAAGATGATCAGGGCACCGGCCTGCCGCGCCGGCTGCTGGCGCTGCGCCTACGGCTGCCCGTTCGGCGCCAAGTGGAGCGCGCGCGATTTCCTCGACGAGGCCGCGCGCCACGGCGCCCGCCTGGTCGACCAGGCGCGGGTGCTGCGCGTGGTGCTCGAGGACGGCCGCGCGCGCGGGGTGGAAGTGGTGCACGGCGGGCGCACCCACACGGTCGCCGCGCCGCTGGTGGTGCTGGCCGGCGGCGGCATCGGCAGCCCGCGCCTGCTGCACAACTCCGGCCTGGCGCCGCGCCGCAGCCCGTTCTTCAGCGACCCGGTGGTGGCCGTGATCGGCACCGCCGACGATATCGACGGCGGCGCCGAGGTGCCGATGGCGGCTGGCCTGCGCCTGGACGACGAGGGCGTCACCCTGGCCGACATGACCCTGCCCGGGCCGATGTACCAGGCCTTCGCGCTGCAGGCCGGACGCGTCGACCGGGTCGGCGCGCACCGGCGCAGCCTGACCGTGATGGTCAAGATCCGCGACGAGATCGGCGGCAGCGTCGGCCCGCACTGGGTCAACAAGCACCTGCGCGCGGCCGACCGCGCCAAGCTCGATCACGGCATCGGGATCGCGCGCACGGTGCTGGCCGCGGCCGGCGCGCGCAAGCTGTTCCAGACCCACCATTTCGCCGCGCATCCGGGCGGCAGCGTGCGTATCGGGGCCGGGGTCGACAGCGACCTGCGCACCCGCGCCGCCGGCCTGTACGTGTGCGACGCCTCGGTGATCCCGCAAGCCTGGGGCCTGCCGCCCACCCTCACCCTGCTATGCCTGGGCAAGCGCCTGGGCCAGCATTTGAGCGCTCAGAGCTTGAGCGTTTTTCGGGCGTGACCGAGCAGCGCACCAGAAAGAGGCCAATCTAGGCGCAAAGCACAGCCATAGCTCGGGCTATGGCGAGCATTTGCAACGACGAGTGGGCACTTTCTGGTGTGATGAGCGGGCATGATCGACATACTCTCAAGCTCTCAGGCGGCCAGGGCGGCGATGCCGGCCTTGGCCACCTGCGCGTCCTGGTCGGACTTGACGCCCGACACCCCGACCGCGCCCACCACGTGGCCGTCGACGATGATCGGCACCCCGCCCTCGAGCATGCCTTCGACGAAGGGCGCCGTCACGAAGGCGGTGCGGCCGTTGTTGATGATGTCCTCATACACCTTCGACTCGCGCCGCGCCAGCGCCGAGGTCTTGGCCTTGGCCGGCGCCATGTGCGAGGTCAGTGGGCCGGCCCCGTCCAGGCGCTGCAGCGCCAGCAGGTGGCCGCCGTCGTCGGCGATGGCGATGGAGACGGCCCAGCCGTTGGCCAGGGCTTCAGCCTCGGCCGCGGCGGCGATCTTCTTGACGTCGGCCGCGTTCAGTACCGGTTTGGTGTGCATGGTAATTCCTTATGGTGGTGGATGGACAAGGTGAAGGGACGCCCGCTCACGGCTGCTGCCTGGCCTTGAGCTTGGCTTTGAGCTGGGGCATCATGGCGGCGGCGGCCTGCTCGCCGGCCAGGATGGCGACGTTGCGCGAATTGAAGTCGTTGCCGCCCATCGTGCCCAGGCTGGGCTGGATGACCACGTCGGCATCCTTGAGCTCGTAGTGGTTCAAGCGCTGGCCCATGATGCTGAAGGTCTGCATCAGCACCTCGAGCGAGCTGACCGCGGCCTGGGCGTCGGTCTGGGTGGAGATATTGACGGCGATGATGAAGTCGGCGCCCATCTCGCGCGCGAAGCGCACCGGCACCGGCGCCACCAGCCCGCCGTCCACGTAGGAATGGCTGCCGATGCGCACCGGCTGGAACACGCTGGGCACCGACGAGGAGGCGCGCACGGCCTGGCCCGTGTTACCGCGCTGGAACAGGATCGGCTGGCCGTTCTGCAGGTCGGTGGCGACGGCGCCGAAGTGGCGCGCCAGCTTTTCGATCGGCAGGTTGTGCACGGCCTTGTTGACGTAGTTCTGCAGGGCCTCGCCTTTGAGCACGCCCGAAGACTTGCTGAACAGCGGCAGCGCCCAGTCCGAGATGGTGGCCTCGTCCATGTCCATCGCGATCTTCTGCAGCGCGAAGCCGTCGTAGCCGGACGCGTACAGGGCGCCCACCACGCTGCCGGCGCTGGTGCCGACCACGATGTCCGGGTAGATGCCTTGCGCTTCGAGCGCCTTGATCACGCCGATGTGAGCGAAGCCGCGCGCGGCCCCCCCGCCCAGGGCCAGGCCGATCCTGAGCTTGCGCGGCGCCGGCGCGACCGGCACCGGGGCGGGCACGGCGAGCGGATTGCTGGCCGGGGCGCGCGGCGTGGAGCCGCAGCCGGCCAGTAAGAGAGCGAGCGCGGCGAGCGCGAAACGGCGGGAAGGCATCATGGTTACGGAGGGTAAAAGTTCGGCGTGTGCGATTGTAAAGCATCCGGCGAGCTGCTCCTTAGCCACGCCTTAAAAACCGCAGCGCGCCGGCGGCGGGTTCCGCGCCACCGAACTGGCTAAACCAGCACCGGCGGCGAGTCTCTCCACTACTGAACTGGCTAAACTCGCGCCGGCGGCGCGTCGCTACACATCGAACTGGCTGAAATCGCGCCGGCGGGAGCCCCTACAAACCGAACTGGCTAAAACAGCTAAAAGCCGCACCCGCGGCGGCCCCCTACACCACCGAGCTGGCCGGCAGGGCGGCGATGAAGCTGCTGCCCTTGCCCGGCTCGGACCTGATGGCCAGGCTGCCGCCATGGCGCAGCAGCACGTGCTTGACGATGGCCAGCCCCAGCCCGGTGCCCTGGGTCTCGCGCGAGCGGCTCTTGTCGACCCGGTAGAAGCGCTCGGTCAGGCGCGCGATATGGCTCTGGTCGATGCCGATGCCAGTGTCGCTGACGACGAAGCGCGGGCCGTCGCCGCCCTTGCCCGCGTCGTGGCCACTCTCCCAGCGCAGCTGCACCTGGCCGCCCACGGGGGTGTAGCGCACCGCGTTCGAGGCCAGGTTGGCGAAAGCGCTGCGCAACTCCTCGTGGCTGCCGCGCACGTCCGGCCCGTCCACCACGGCCGTGATCTCGTGCTTGCCGCCGGACAGGGCGCGCGCCTCCTGCAGCACCTCCTCGACCAGGGCGCCGATGGCCACGCGCTCGGCGCGCAGCGGATAGTCGGCCGATTCCAGGCGCGACAGGGTCAGCATGTCCTCGATCAGGCGCTGCATGCGGTGGCCCTGCTCGGTCATGAGCTTGAGGTGGGCGGCGCGGGTGGCGCTGTCGAGCGGCATGTCGCTCGAGGCGATCTCCAGGAAGCCGACGATCACCGTCAGCGGCGTGCGCAGCTCGTGGGAGGCGTTGGCGATGAAGTCGCGCCGCATCTCCTCGATCCGGTCCATCTCGGTGATGTCGTGGGTGACCAGGATCTGGCGCCGGTTCTCGAACGGGATGATCTGGCAGATCAGCTTGCGGTCGCGCAGTCTCAGCGTGAGCGGCTGCTCGTAGCGGCCCAGGATGATGTAGTCGATGAAGTCCGGATGGCGGATCAGGTTGGTCACGCGCATGCCCTTGTCGCGCGCCATGGTCAGGCCCAGGTGGCGCTCGGCGGCAGGGTTGCACCATTCCAGAAATAGCACGTCGTCCATGATCGCCACGCCGTCCGGCAGCAGGTGCATGGCTTGGCGGAAGCGCGCCAGCCATTCGGTCAGCTCGGCCTGGTTGCGCTCGTCGTCGCGGCGCAGGCGGTACAGGCGCGCGAAGATGGCGGTCCAGGAACCCCAGCCGTCGGGCAGGCCCTCGCTGTTGGGCTTGTCGAGCCATTCGCCCAGTTGATATAGGTAGGACAGCTGGATCAGCAGCAGCGCCAGCATCGACAGGAAGGACATCGTCAGGCCGGCGATCAGGCCGAACATCCAGCCCATCACGATCGAGCCCAGCAGGATGACCGACAGGCGCAGCAGCGCCGGTATCCAGAACAGCACGCGTGGATTCATGGACGCTTACTTCTCCGACAGCATGTAGCCGACGCTGCGCACGGTCTTGATGAGTTTTTCCGATTCCTTGAGGGCCTTGCGCAGGCGCAGCACGTGCACGTCGACGGTGCGCTCCTCGATCACCACATGGTCGCCCCACACCTTGTCGAGCAGCTGGCTGCGCGAGAACACCCGCTCCGGATGGGCCAGGAAGAACTTGAGCAGCTTGAACTCGGCGTGGCCGATGTCGATCTTGTTGCTGTCGATGGCCACCGTGCAGCTGACCGGGTCGAGCGTGACGGCGCCGGCGCTCATGACGGCCTGGGCATGCTCGGGCGCCTTGCGGCGCAGCAAGGCCTTGGCGCGCGCCAGCAGCTCGCGCGGCGAGAACGGCTTGGTGACGTAGTCGTCGGCGCCGTTGTTCAGGCCGGCGATCTTGTCCTCCTCCATGCTCTTGGCGGTGAGCATGATGACCGGGATCTCGCTGAAATTGCGGTCGGCGCGAATGCGCGCCAGCAGGCGCAGGCCGGTCTGGTCGGGCAGCATCCAGTCCAGCAGGATCAGGTGCGGCATGCGGCGCTGGATGAACTCCCAGGCCTCGGCGGTGGTGGCGGCGGCGCACACGTTCCAGCCCGCTTCGCGCAGCGAGAACGTGACCAGTTCCACGATCGCCGGTTCGTCTTCAACAATGAGTATGGTGGTTTTTTCGGCTGCCATCGGTCTTATGCTGCTGGTTGATCCGGCACCGCGGGCTTGCTATGGCGGATGTCCTTGCCTTCGACCACGTAAATTACGTACTCGGCGATGTTCTTGGCGTGGTCGCCAATGCGTTCGATGGCCTTGGCCACCCACAAGGTGTCCAGCGCGGACGAGATGGTGCGCGGGTCTTCCATCATGAAGGTGATCAGGTTGCGCATGATGGAGCGGAACTCGTGGTCGATCACGGCGTCCTGGGCGATCAATTGCAGCGCCTGCTTGCCGTCCAGGCGCGCGAACGCGTCGAGCGCGTCGTGCAGCATGTCGGAGGTGGCGGTGGCGATGGTGCGCACCATTTCGTAGTGGTTCACGCCCACCGCCCCGCGTCCGTGCAGGTTCTTGGAGGTGCGCGCGATTTTCGCGGCCTCATCGCCGATGCGCTCGAGGTCGGTGATGACCTTGATCGTGGCCATGACCGTGCGCAGGTCGTTGGCGGTGGGCTGGCGCCGCACGATCAGGTGGCTGCAGGCATCATCGAGCGACACCTCGAGCTGGTTGACGGCGTCGTCCTCGGCGATCACGCGGTCGGCGCGCTCGAGGTTGCCGATGCGAAAACAGGTCATGGCATCGAGAAACTGGGTCTCGACGATGCCGCCCATCAGCAGCACCTTCGAGCGGATCGTCTCGAGCTCGTGGTCGTACTGTTTGGATGAATGCTCACCAATCATGCTGCTCTCCGAATTAATATATACCGTTTATATTGTAGATCAAATTGCAAGGAGCCATGCATCCGTCAGCCGAAACGGCCGGTGATGTAGTCCTGGGTTTCCTTGCGTGCCGGGTTCATGAAGATCTGGTCGGTTTCACCGAATTCGACCAGTTCACCCAGATACATATACGCGGTGTAATCCGAGCAGCGCGCGGCCTGCTGCATATTGTGCGTCACGATGGCGATCGTGTAATCCTGCTTCAATTCGCTGATCAGCTCCTCCACCTTGGCGGTCGAGATCGGGTCCAGCGCCGAGGTCGGCTCGTCGAGCAGCAGCACGTCCGGCTTGACCGCCACCCCGCGCGCGATGCACAGGCGCTGCTGCTGGCCGCCCGACAGCGACAGGCCGCTCTTGGACAGCTTGTCCTTGACCTCGTCCCACAGCGCGGCCTTCTTCAGCGCCCACTCGACGCGCTCGTCCATGGCGCCCTTGGACAGGTCCTCGTACAGGCGCACGCCGAAGGCGATGTTGTCGTACACCGACATCGGGAACGGGGTCGGTTTCTGGAACACCATACCGACCTTGGCGCGCAGCATGTTCACATCCTGGCCCGGTTCGAGGATGTTGCGCCCGCGGTAGATGATCGCGCCCTCGGCGCGCTGGCCCGGGTACAGGTCGTACATGCGGTTCAGGGTGCGCAACAGGGTCGACTTGCCACAGCCGGAAGGCCCGATGAAGGCGGTGACCTGCTTCTCGTGGATGTCGAGGTTCACGTTGGTCAGGCTCTGCGTCTTACCGTAGAAAAAGTTCAAACCCTGGATCTCGATGGTTTTGTTCTTCGGAGAGACGGTCGGGATCGGGGTTGGCATAGGGCTCATGGCGGTCATGGTAGGTTAATTCGGTACTTTTTGGCTGAACACGGTGCGCGACAGGATATTGAGCAGCAGCACGCTGAAGGTCACCAGCAGCGCGCCGCCCCAGGCCAGGGTGCGCCAATCGTCGTACGAACTCATCGCGTACAGGTAGATCACGCTCGGCAGGTTGGCCAGCGGCGCGTTCATGTCGGCGCTGAGAAACTGATTGTTCAGCGCGGTGAACAGCAGCGGCGCGGTTTCGCCGGCAATGCGCGCCAGCGCCAGCAGCACCCCGGTGACGACCCCGGCCTTCACGGCGCGCAGGCGCACCAGCGTGGCCACCTTCCAGCGCGGCGCGCCCAGCGCGAAGGCCGCCTCGAGCAGGCTGTTGGGCACCAGGCGCAGCATGTTGTCGGTGGTGCGCACCACCACCGGGATGGCGATCAGCGACAGCGCGATGGAGCCGGCGTAACCGGAGTAGTGCCCGGCCGTGTGCACGTACAGGGCCCAGACGAACATGCCGATCACGATCGACGGCGCCGACAGCATGATGTCGGTGACGAAGCGGGTGACCTGGCCGAACTTGCTGTTCTCGCCGTATTCGGCCAGGTAGATGCCGGCCAGGATGCCGATCGGCGTGCTCAGCGCGGTGGCCAGGCCGACGATCATCACGCTGCCGAGGATGGCGTTGCGCAGGCCGCCGACGCTGCCGGGCGCCGGCGTGTCGGCGCTGAACAGGGGCAGCGAGAGCGCGCCGAAACCCTTGACCAGCAGGGTGGACAAGATCCACAGCAGGAACAGCAGGCCCACCGACATGGCCAGCACCGACAGCGCGATGCCGACCCGATGCATCAGGAGGCGCTTGCGGTAGACGGGGTTGATGACAGTGTGGCTCATTTCACGCCCTCCTTCCGGGACATGCCGGCCAGCATGAGCTTAGCGGCCGACAACACGATGAACGTAATGGCAAACAGGATCAGCGCCAGGGCGAACAGCGACGAGGTGTGCAGGGTCGATTGCGCCTCGGCGAATTCGTTCGCCAGCGTGGACGAGATGCTGCTACCGGCCGAAAACAAGGACTTGGGCAGCTCGTTGGCGTTGCCGATCACGAAGGTGACGGCCATGGTCTCGCCCAGCGCGCGGCCCAGGCCCAACATGACGCCGCCGACCACGCCGGTCTTGGTGTAGGGCAGCACGATCTTGCGCACCACTTCCCATTTGGTGCAGCCCAGGCCGTACGCGGACTCCTTCAACACGGCGGGGACGATCTCGAACACGTCGCGCATCACCGACGAAATGAACGGGATGATCATCACCGCCAGGATCAGCGCGGCGGTCAGGATGCCGAGCCCGGTGGCCGGGCCGCTAAAGAACTGGCCGATCCACGGCAGATGGCCCAGGGTGTCCTTGAGCAGGGGTTGGACATGGTCGGCGAAGATCGGCGCGAACACGAACAGGCCCCACATGCCATAGATGATCGAGGGGATCCCGGCCAGCAGCTCGACCGCCGTGCCCATCGGGCGGCGCAGCCACACCGGGCAGATCTCGGTGAGGAACAGGGCGATGCCGAAACTGATCGGAAAGGCGATCAGCAGGGCGATCAGCGAGGTGGCCAGGGTGCCCACGATGGCGATCAAGGCGCCGAACTCGTCGTTGACCGGATCCCATTCAACCCGGGTGATGAAGCCCAGACCGAAGCGCTGGAAGGCCGGGGCGGCGCCGAACACCAGCGACACGATAATGCCCACCAGTACCAGCAGCACCGACAGCGCGAACAGCAAGGTCACTTTGTGGAAGATGAAATCCTGGATGCGCTGGGCACGCATGGTCGTATGCATGGCGGCCTGGTCGGCCTCCTGCACGGGGGCGGGCTTGATCATGTCCATGCTGGCGGTCGGATGTGCACTCATTATATGGTTCAGGTAGGGCGAAAAAGCGAAGGGCTCGGCATCGCCGAGCACTGCGCTTTTTCGCCTGCGCCGCGGCGGACCGCGGCGCAGGAAAAGGAAGAGCTTACCAGACTGCCTTGCCCGAGGCATCTTTCAGGTTGGCTTTCCACGATGCTTCCACCAGCTTGGTGACCGAGGCTGGCAGCGGAACGTAGTCCAGTTCGGTGGCGGCGGCGCCGCCGTTGGCGAACGCCCAGTTGAAGAACTTCAGCACTTCCTTGGCCTTGGCAGCGTCAGCCTGGGTCTTGTGCATCAGGATGTACGATGCGCCCGTGATCGGCCAGCTGTTCTTGCCTGGCTGGTCGGTCAGGACCACGGCGAAGCCTGGGGTCTTGGTCCAGTCGGCCGAAGCGGCGGCGGCCTTGAAGGCGTCGTCGTCAGGCTGCAGGAAATTGCCGTCCTTGTTCTTGAGCTGGGTGTGAGCGATCTTGTTCTTCTTGGCATAGGCCCACTCGACGTAGCCGATCGCGCCCTTGATGCGCTGCACGTTGGCGGCGACGCCGTCGTTACCCTTGCCGCCCACGCCGGTGACCCATTTCACGGCCGCGTCGGAACCGATCTTGCTCTTGAATTCAGGGCTGCTCTTGGACAGGAAGTCGGTGAACAGGAAGGTGGTGCCGGAGCCGTCGGCGCGGTGCACCACGGTGATGTCTTCGGCGGGCAGCTTCACGCCAGGGTTCAGGGCGGCGATTTGAGCGGCGTTCCACTTGGTGATCTTGCCCAGATAGATGTCGGCCACGACCGGACCCGACAGCTTAAGCTGGCCCGGCGCGATGCCGTCCAGGTTGATGACGGTGACCACGCCGCCCATGATGGCGGGGAACTGCATCAGGCCGGCCTCGTCCAGCTCGGCCGCTGGCAGCGGCTTGTCGGACGCGCCGAAATCGACGGTCTTGGCCTTGATCTGCTTGATGCCGGCGCCGGAGCCTACCGATTGGTAGTTCAGGCCGTTACCGCTGACCTTTTTGTAGGTCTCGGCCCACTTGGCGTACACGGGGTACGGGAAAGTCGCACCGGCGCCGGTCATATCGGCGGCCATCGAAGAAGACATCGTCACCAGGGCGGATGCGCCAACGACGAGGGAAGCCAACAGCTGTTTCATTCGCATTTCAATTCCTTCGGGGTTGAACAACAGTGAATGCTGCGCAGTCTAGCGGGCAAATATGACGCGATTATGACATCGTTGATTTGGAGCAAACAAGTCGCAATTTCGGCAATGGCTGATGCATGATACCCTTAGCCTGTTATGGACCGATGTCACACAATTAATATTGCATGTCACCGAGCTGTCATATTAGCTGCGTACACTTAACGGAGAACAACATTTAATATTGGCCAAGATCAAAGCACAAATGAAAACCTTACCAAGCGCTGACATGGACAAGGCGGCCGTGTTCCTCGACCGGGAATTGTCGCAGCTCATGTTCAACCGGCGCGTCCTGGCCCAGGCCGAGGACGAGAACATCCCGCTGCTCGAGCGGCTGCGCTACCTCTGCATCGTCAGCAACAACCTGGACGAATTTTTCGAAGTCCGCGTGGCCAGCCTGCTGGCCCAGGGCAATCTGGCGGAAAACCCGCCGCTGGCCGCCTCGCTTGAGCGCATCGGCCAGGAATGCCATGCCCTGGTCAGCCGCCAGTACGAGATCCTCAACCAGGACGTGCTGCCCAAGCTCAACGCCGCCGGCGTGCACCTGGTGCGCCACACCGACCGCAACGAGGCCCAGCGCGCCTGGGTCAAGGCGTATTTCGAGCGCGAGGTGCGCCCCCTGCTGACTCCGATCGGGCTCGATCCGGCCCATCCGTTCCCTCAGGTGGTCAACAAGAGCCTCAACTTCATCGTCTCGTTGGCCGGCAAGGACGCCTTCGGGCGCGGCTCGGCGATCGCCATCGTCAAGGCCCCGCGCGTACTGCCGCGCGTGATCCGCCTGCCCGACGAGCTCTCGCCCGACGGCATCTCATTCTGCCTGCTCTCGTCGATCATCCACTCCCACATCGAAGACTTGTTCACCGGGCGCGACGTGATCGCCTATTCGCAGTTCCGGGTCACCCGCGACAGCGACCTGTGGGTCGACGAGGAGGAGGTCAAGAACCTGCGCCAGGCCCTCAAGGGCGAGCTGCAGGGGCGCCAGTTCGGCACCTCGGTGCGCCTGGAGGTGGCCAAGAACTGCCCGCCCGAGCTGTCCCAGTTCCTGCTCGACCAGTTCGCGCTCGACCAGAGCCGCCTGTACCCGGTCGACGGCCCGGTCAACCTGGTGCGCCTGGCCGAGATGATCGACCAGGCCAAGATGCCCGCGCTGCGCTTCGCGCCCTTCGTGCCCGGCATGCCGCCCAAGGCCAGCAATTCCGACATCTTCCAGCAACTGAGCCGCCAGGACATCCTGCTGCACCACCCCTACCAGTCGTTCCAGAGCGTGGTCGACTTCATCCACGTGGCCGCCAACGACCCCCAGGTGGTGGCCATCAAGCAGACCATCTACCGCACCGGCACCCACTCGGACCTGATGGAGGCGCTGATGTCGGCCGCGCGCCAGGGCAAGGAAGTGACGGTGATCCTGGAACTGATGGCCCGCTTCGACGAGGAAGCCAACATCAACTGGGCCGACAAGCTCGAGCAGGCCGGCGCCCAGGTGGTGTACGGCATCGTCGGCCTGAAGACCCACGCCAAGGTGGCCCTGGTGATCCGGCGCGAGGAAAGCGGCCTGCGCTTCTACGCCCACCTCGGCACCGGCAACTACCACCTGACCACCACGCGCCTGTACACCGACTTCGGCCTGCTCACGGCCAACCAGGAGATCGGCGCCGAGGTCAACGAGATCTTCATCCACCTGACCAGCCTGACCAAGCCGAAGAAGCTCACCCACCTGTGGCTGGCCCCGTTCGCGCTCCAGAGCGAGATCATCAAGGCGATCCGCAACGAAGCCAAGATCGCCAAGGCCGGGCGCCCGGCGCGCATCATCATCAAGATCAACGCGCTGGTGGACGAGTCGGTGATCCGCGCCCTGTACGCGGCCTCCCACGACGGCGTCAAGATCGAGCTGATCGTGCGCGGCGCCTGCACCCTGCGCCCCGGCGTGCCCGGCCTGTCGGAGAACATCCGGGTGCGCTCCATCATCGGCCGCTTCCTCGAGCACAGCCGCATCTACTACTTCCGCAACGACCTGCAGCACGACGTCTACCTGGCCAGCGCGGACTGGATGAGCCGCAACCTGTTCCGCCGCATCGAAGTGGCCTTCCCGGTGCTCGACAAGGCGCTCAAGCGGCGCGTCATCACCGAAGGATTGAACCCCTACCTGAAAGACAATTCCAATGCATGGGAATTGCAGGCGAACGGCCAGTACCTACGTCGCAAGAGCCGCGGCACGCTGACCTTCTCGGCTCAGCGCCACCTGATGGCGCTGCACGGCACCACCACGCCGGACCCGGCCCCGCAACGCTGAATGGAAAGGAGAACGACATGGACTTGATCTTATGGCGGCATGCGGAAGCTGCCGAGCCCGATGCGGGCGAGGACGACCTGGAGCGCCCCCTCACGGCCAAGGGGCAAAAGCAGGCGAGGCGCATGGCCGAGTGGCTGACCTTGCAACTGCCCGACAGCGCCCGCATCCTGGTCAGCCCCGCCCTGCGCACGCGCCAGACGGCCGAGCCGCTCCAGCGCAAGTTCAAGATCGTGCAAGAGCTCGCGCCTGGGGCCGACGCCGAGGACGTGCTGCTGGCGGCCAACTGGCCCAACGCCAAGGAACCGGTGCTGGTGGTGGGCCACCAGCCGACCCTGGGCCAGGTGGCCGCGCTGCTGCTGTCCGGGCAGCCGCAGGACTGGCAGGTCAAGAAAGGGGCGGCCTGGTGGATCGTGCGGCGCGACCCGCTCGACCCGTACAGCGTCTATCTCAAGGCCGTGATGGGGCCGGAGCTCATCATCAAGTGACAGCCTGGCCAGTCCAGCCATGCCACTGGCAAGACAGCTGACGTACCACCCGAGCGCCCTGCCCTGATTGCCTCCTTGTATTGCCGCCGCGATCTGCTAGATTAAATCATGTAACAGTCGTCAACAACTTGAGGGAGGGGTCGCCGAACGGCGATTATTCGACTATGTTCAGCATGTTAGTTATTGCCATGTTAGGTGGGATGGTCGGGCTGGTGCTGTATGAACTGGTGCAAGAAGTTCGCGGCGGCTCGGACCAACTTCACGACCGCTATCACGAGTAGCGTTCTGGACGCGTAGATAGCATCCGGCCCCTGTACGGGACCGCACACGAAGCGGCGACGCCGGCCCGGCGTACGCCGCTTTTTCGTGCGCGCGCGATGCGCCAATGAAGTGCTTGCGACCCACGATGCGCGCGGCTAGCGCAGGAACTTGGCCAGCGTGGTCATCGCGCCCATATCGAGATTGAGAAATTGCAGGCCAAGCTTGAACTCGCCGCCGCTCAAGATGCAATACGTCACCTTGGAGCGCACATTGATAGGTGTCGCTTTGCCTTCGTAAAAAAGCGCGAAGCTGAGCATGCAGGTCGCGCCTGGCTTGAACGGCTCGGCCACCGCCAGCGACATGCCGCCGGCGGCAATGTCCATCGTCCGCACCGGAACCGGCGCCATGCCGTCCATCGTCAGCTTCGCCTTGACCTTCAATACCTTGCGCGCCGCTGTTCTTTGTTCGTTATACACACTGATTCCGTCGTCATGCCACTCACATGGCGTGCATTATAGTAATGCGGCGCGCGTCAGTCCAGCTCGCGCAGTTTGTTGAAAGCCTCGTCGATCCTTTCCACCGCGATAATCGTCATGCCTTCGATCTTCTGCTTGGGCATGTTCGACTTCGGGATCATGGCGATCGAAAAGCCTAGCTTCGCGGCCTCGCGCAGGCGCTCCTGGCCGCGCGGCGCGGGCCGGATCTCGCCGGCCAGGCCGACCTCGCCAAACACCACCAGACCGCGTGGCAGCGGCTTGTTGCGCATCGATGAGTTAATCGCCAGCAGCACCGCCAGGTCGGCCGCCGGCTCGGTGATCTTGACCCCGCCGACGGCGTTGATGAACACGTCCTGGTCGAAGGCGGCGATGCCGGCGTGCCGGTGCAGCACGGCCAGCAGCATCGCCAGGCGGTTCTGCTCCAGCCCCACCGACAGCCGGCGCGCGTTGGGCAGGTGACTGGTGTCGACCAGCGCCTGGATCTCGACCAGCAGCGGGCGCGTGCCCTCCTGGGTCACCATCACGCAGGAGCCGGGCACCTGGTTGTCGTGCTGGGACAGGAACAGCGCGGACGGGTTGGACACGCCCTTCAAGCCCTTCTCGGTCATGGCGAACACGCCCAGCTCGTTGACGGCGCCGAAACGGTTTTTGATGGCCCGTACCAGCCGGAAGCTCGACTGGGTGTCGCCTTCGAAGTACAGCACCGTGTCGACGATGTGTTCGAGCACGCGGGGGCCGGCCAGCGCGCCTTCCTTGGTCACGTGGCCCACCAGGATGATGGTGATGCCGGTCAGCTTGGCCACCCGGGTCAGCTGGGCCGCGCATTCGCGCACCTGGGCCACCGAGCCCGGCGCCGAGCTCAGCGCGTCCGAGTAGACGGTCTGGATCGAGTCGATCACGGCCACTTCGGGCTTCAGGTCGGCCAGGGTGCCGAGGATCTTCTCGAGCTGGATCTCGGCCTGCAGCTTGAGATCCCTGGCCTCGACCGCCAGGCGGCGCGCGCGCAGGGCGATCTGGGCGCCCGACTCCTCGCCGCTCACGTACAGGGTGCTCTTCATGCTGGACATATTGGCCAGCGCCTGCAGCAGCAGGGTCGACTTGCCGATGCCGGGGTCGCCGCCGATCAGCACCACGCCGCCGGGTACCAGCCCGCCGCCGAGCACGCGGTCGAATTCCTCGATGCCGGTGCCGAAGCGCGGCACGTCGACCGCCTCGATGTCGGCCAGCGAGAGCACCGGCGCGGTCTGCGCCAGGCTGCGCGGCTGCGGATTGGACAGGCGGTTCAGGCCGGGCGTCTCGCCCACCGTCTCGAGCATGGTGTTCCATTGCAGGCAGGCGGCGCACTGGCCGGTCCACTTGCTGCTGATGGCGCCGCAATCGCTGCAGGTGTAGTTGGTTTTTGCCTTAGCCATGTGTGTGCAGATCCGCTTCCACCATTCTTACCCGCGCCGCAAGCGCGCACATCAATTCGTAGCCGATCGTCCCGGCGGCCTCGGCCACCGTGTCGATCGGCAAGCCATCGCCCCACAATACCACCCGGCTGCCCACCCGCGCGCCGGCGATCGCGCTCAGGTCCACCGCCAGCATGTCCATCGACACCCGCCCCACCAGCCCGGTCGCGACGCCGTCCACCAGCACCGGGGTGCCGTGCGGCGCGTGACGCGGGTAGCCGTCCGCGTAGCCGCAGGCCACCACCCCGATCGTCATCGGCCCTTCGGCCACGAAGCGGCTGCCGTAGCCGACCGTGTCGCCGGCCACGATGTGCTGGATGCCGATGATGGCGCTGGCCAGGGTCATGGCCGGCAGCAGGCCGAACTCGGCGGCGCTGCGCCCGCCCGGGGTGCCGCCGTAGAGCATGATGCCGGGGCGCACCCAGTCGCCGTCGAGCAAGGAGGCCAGTTGTTCATGCTGCAGCACGCCGCCGGAATTGCACACGCTGCGCGGCCCCGCGATGGCGCCGGCGCCGGCCGCAAAATGCGCCATCTGTTCGCGCACCGGCAAGCGCGGATGGCCGAGCTCGTCCGCGTTGGCGAAATGGGTCATCAGCGCAATCTCGCCCACCTGCGGCAGGGCGCGCAGGCGCGCATGGGCCGCGCCGAACGCGGCGGGCGTGAAGCCGAGCCGGTTCATGCCGGTGTTCATTTTCAAATGCACATCGACGGGGCCGGCCAGGCGCGCCTGCGCGATCAGCGCGATCTGCTCCTCGGTGTGCACGGCGATGTTCAAGCCAAGCTCGGCCGCCAGGGCCAGGTCGGCCGCATCGAATATGCCTTCGAGCAGGAGAATCGGCTTGGTCCAGCCCAGCGCGCGCAAACGCTGGGCCTTGTCGAACTCGATCAGCGCCAGGCCATCGGCATCGGCGAAGGCGCGCATGGCACGCTCCAGCCCGTGGCCATAGGCATCGGCCTTGACCACGGCCCACACCTTCGAGCGCGGGGCGCAGGCGCGCGCGCGGGCCAGATTGTGGCGCAGCGCGTCGAGATGGATGATGGCGGTCAGCGGCCTTGGCATAGGGAAAATCGGCGATGGGTGGAGCCGCTATTTTACCGGACGCGGCCTGTTCGGGAGCGGCCAATTCTTTGGGATCGCGTTCATTCATGGTATAAAGCAACCCACACAAGCTTTTAGATCTTCTCGAATGAATCGTGGTTTCTACACCATCATGGCGGCGCAGTTCTTCTCGTCGCTGGCGGACAACGCACTGCTCTTCGTGGCGATCGACATGCTGACGTCGATGAACGCACCGGCCTCGTTGACGCCGCTGCTCAAGCTGTCGTTTGTGTTGTTCTACGTGCTGCTGGCCGCCTTCGTCGGCGCGTTCGCCGATGCTCTGCCAAAAGGCAAGGTGATGTTCATCGCCAACCTGATCAAAGTGGCCGGCTGCACCCTGATTTTCTTCCACGTCCATCCCCTGCTCGCCTACGCCGTGGTCGGCTTCGGCGCGGCCGTGTATTCGCCGGCCAAGTACGGCATCCTGACCGAACTGCTGCCGCCCGAAAAGCTCGTCGCGGCCAACGGCTGGATCGAGGGCTTGACCGTGATGTCGATCATCCTCGGCACCGTCATGGGCGGCGCCCTGGTCAGCGCGCGCATCTCGGCCATTCTGCTGGCGATCGACCTGCCCTTCATCGACACCGGCATCGACACCACCACCGAAGCGGCCCTGTGCGTGGTGGTGGTGGTGTACCTGCTGGCGACGCTGTTCAACCTGCGCATTCCCGACACCGGGGCCACCTACCCCCACCAGGAGCGCAATCCGGCCAAGCTGATCGTCGATTTCGCCAACTGCTCGGCCACGCTGTGGAAAGACAAGCTGGGCCAGATCTCGCTGGCCGTGACGACCCTGTTCTGGGGCGCCGGCGCCACCTTGCAGCTGATCGTGCTCAAGTGGGCGGAAAAGTCCCTGCAGATGCCCTTCGATAAGGCCACCAGCCTGGTCGGCGTCGTGGCCGTCGGCGTGGCGCTGGGCGCGGCCGCGTCGGCGCGCCTGGTGCCGCTGAAAAAATCGCTGACCGTCATTCCCCTCGGGATCTTGATGGGCGTGATCGTGATGAGCATGACCATGGTCCATTCGGTGCTGCTGGCCTATCCCCTGCTGGTGCTGATCGGCGTGCTGTCGGGCTTTTTCGTGGTGCCGATGAATGCGCTGCTGCAACACCGCGGCCACGTGCTGATGAGCGCGGGGCACTCCATCGCCGTGCAGAACTTCAACGAAAACCTGTCGATCCTGACCATGCTGGCCGTGTACGCGATCATGATTTCGCTCAACCTTGAGCTGAACGCGATCATCGTGATGTTCGGCCTGTCCGTGGCGGGCATCATGTACCTGATCATGCGCAAGCACGCCGCCAACCAGCGCGAGCACGATTCGCTCGCCCTCATCGGCGAGCACAAGCACTAGGGAAGCACTGATTAATTAG
>DIZW01000097.1 GCA_002428015.1 Oxalobacteraceae bacterium UBA6018
CGACGGCCTGCAGATCATCCAGGACACCGGCAGCGGCGGCAGCTGGCCGGTCAGCACCGACCGGGTCAGCTGGGCCTTCGGCGCCGAAAAAGTCCTGAACACCCTGGCGCCGGACCAGCGCCAGGCCTTCGCGACGCGCGCCCTGGCCGCGCTGTCGAACACCATCGAGAGCGACCGCGTGGCCGCGTTCGACCCGGCCAGCGGCTTATACCGCGGCGAGCAATCCTTCCTCGACTGGCGCGACCAGAGCTACGCGGCGTGGATCGTCGACGACCTGTCCTCGCTGGCGAGCTCGAAGGCGCTGTCGACCAACGTGGCCCACTACCAGGGGTTGAAGCTGGCCGCGCGCCTGGCCGCCGAACAGGGCGACCCCACCCGCGCCGGGCGCTACGCCGGCTGGGCGGGCGCGCTCAAGGACGCCATCAACGCCCGCCTGTGGCTGGAGGACGCGGGCATGTACAGCAGCCTGACCGCCCCGCATTTCGACGGCGCCCCGCTGCACAAGTTCGACTGGCTCGGCCAGGCGCTGGCGATCATCACCGGCGTGGCAGATCCGGCGCGCGCGCGCCAGATCCTGGCGCACTACCCGCACGGGCCGATGGGCGCGCCGGTGATCTTCCCCGAGCAGCAGGACGAGCCGGTCTACCATAACCGCGCCATCTGGCCGTTCGTGACCGCCTACGGCCTCAAGGCCGCCGCGCTGGCCGGTAACGTGGCCGTGGCCGACGCGGCCTACGCGAGCCTGATGCGCGGCGCCGCGCTGAACCTGTCGAACATGGAAAACCTCGAGTGGCTGAGCGGCCAGCCGCTGCTGCTGGACGAGGCCCATCCCGCGCTGATCGGCCCGGTGATCAATTCCAAGCGCCAGTTGTGGTCGGTCGGCGCCTACCTGGGCATGGTGATCGAGGACGTGTTCGGCGTGCGCGCCAGCGCCGACGGCCTGAGCATCCATCCGTTCATCACCGCCCGGCTGCGCCGCGACACCTTCGCCGGCGCCAGCGAGATCACCCTGGCCAACCTGAACCTGCACGGGCATCGCGTGAGCGTGAAGGTGGCGCTGCCGGCGCCGTCCGAGGGCGAGGGTTACTACGGCGTCGAGGGCATCAGCGTCAACGGCGCGCCGGCCGGCGCCGACATCCGCATCACCGGCGACAGCCTGGTCGAAGTGCGCCTGGGCGCGCTGCACGCGGGCGAGCAGGCCATCCATCGCGTCAACGCCGATCCTTACCAGGAGAGCGCCGCCGTGTTCGGCCCGCGCGAGCCGGCCATCGCCGACCTGCAGCGCCACGGCCACGCCGCCACGCTGACGATCGCGCCCTCGCGCGGCGCCGCGCCCACGCGCTACAACGTCTACCGCGACGGCAAGCTGGTCGCGCGCGGCCTGCCGGCCGGCGCGTGGACCGACCGCGCCGCCAGCGCCAACGCCTGCTACGCGCTGGAGGCGCAGTTCAGCGCGTCCGGCAACCGCAGCCACCACAGCCCGGCGCGCTGCCTGGACGGCGGCGACTTCATCGCCGTGACGGACGCGCGCGTGGCCGCCAGCGTGGCGCCGAGCGCGGCGGACGGCCGCTTCGCCGCCGCGCCGCGCCTGAAGGACTGGGGCGCGCCGGGTGACCGCTTCGCCGTGGACGCGATCCGCGTCGGCCAGGCCGGCACCTACCAGTTCCAGCTGCGCTACCACAACGCCGCCAACCAGATCAACCTGGGCATCAGCGGCGGCGTAAAATGGCTGGCGCTCAAGGACGCCAGCGGGCGCGTGGTCGCCAGCACGGTGGTGCAGCTGCCGCACGCCCGCGTGGCCAAGGCCAATACCGCGCTGGTGTATTCGACGCCGCTGACGGCGCGCCTGGCCGCGGGCAGCTACCGCCTGGAGATGAGCGACTTCTATAATATGAGCTACCTGCGCAGTAACAGCACGTTCAGCGCGGCGGGCGGCACCGATGGGCCGTCCAATCGATTCGATATTTACGGTGTGCGCATCCTGCACACCGACTGAACGGAACCTGCAGCCATGCGCATTGCAATGTTATTGACGACGGCGGCGCTGGGCGCGGCCAGCGCGCACGCCACCACGGTGCGGGTGCACTACGACGCCGGCAAGGGCGCCATCGCGGTGCGCGCCGACAAGGGGCCGATGTCCTGGTCCAAGGGCGCGCCTGCCCAGCGCGGCGAGGGCAACACCTGGACCTACACCTGGCCGGACGCGCTGGGCGAGGTGGCCATGAAGCCGGCACTGGACGACGCCAAGGTGTCCACCGGCGGCGTGTACCGGCTGGCGGCCGGCGCCACGCTCGACATCTATCCGTTTTTCGGCCCGCCCTTCGGCAAGCTGGTGATCGTGCCGAACTTCGCCTCGCCCCAGCTCAAGAACAGCCGCAGCCTGCGCGTGTTCCTGCCGGCCAGCTACCAGGAGAACGGCGCCAAGCGCTACCCGGTGCTGTACATGCACGACGCCCAGAACCTGTTCGACGCCAGGACCGCCTCCTACGGCGTGGAGTGGGGTGTGGACGAGACCATCAACCGGCTGGTGGCGATGGGGCAGATGGATGAAGTGATCGTGGTCGGCATCGACAATTCACCCGACCGCATCCCCGAGTACACGCCCTGCTGCGATCCGAAGTACGGCGGCGGCAAGCTCGAGGCCTACCAGGACTTCATCACCGACACCGTCAAGCCCTACGTCGACAAGACCTGGCGCACCCTGCCCGGGCGCCAGAGCACGGCCATCATGGGCTCCTCGCTGGGCGGAATCGCCTCGGTGGTGATCGCGCAGAAGCGCCCCGACCTGTTTTCGAAGGCGGCCGGCGTATCGAGTTCGTTCTGGTGGAACAAGCGCGCGCTGGTGAACCAGCTGCCGGCCAAGGTGCCGGTCAAGTTCTACCTCGACGCCGGCACCCATGACGACGGCCTGGAGGACACGACGCGGATGCGCGACGCCATGCTCAAGCAGGGCTACACGCTGGGCCAGGACCTGCTGTTCTACAGCGCCGAGGGCGGCAGCCACAACGAGACCTCGTGGGCGGCGCGGGTGGACAAGCCGCTGCTGTGGTTCTTCCCATGGGGGAGCACGCGCCAGTAGGCGCCGCCCCCCGGGCGCGGATCAAGCCGCCGGCCGCCGGTGCAGGTTCAGGCTAGCGATCTTGTTGAGATCGATCGGCTTGACCACGTGCTCGTCGAATCCCGCGTCCAGCGCCAGCTCACGGTCGCGCGGCTGGCCGTAGCCGGTCAGCGCGATCAGGGTGGCCGTTTCCATGCCCGCCAGGGTGCGCATGCGCTGCGCGGCCTGGTAGCCGCTCATGTCGGGCAGGCCGATGTCGAGGAACACCGCGTGCGGCTGGAAGCGCGCGGCCTGTTCCAGCGCCTGCTCGCCGGAGTAGGCGACGACGACCTCGTGACCGTCGATGCGCAGCAGCTCGGCCAGCATGTCGGCCGCGTCCATGTTGTCGTCCACCACCAGCAGGCGCGAGGGCGCGGCCGGCGCTTGCGCCTCGGCCGCCGCCGGCGCGCCGCCCTCCCCCAACACCAGCAATGGCAGGCGCACCTCGAACACGCTGCCCTTGCCGAGCCCGGCGCTGGCCGCGCTCACGCTGCCGTGGTGCAGTTCGACCATGGTGCGCACCAGCGACAGGCCGATGCCCAGGCCATCCTGCACACGGTCGGACGAGAAGCCGTCCTGCGCGAACAGGCCGAACACGAATTCCAGGTTATGGCTGTCGATGCCGATGCCCTGGTCCGACACGCGGATCACCACTTCGTCGCCGGCCACCTGCGCGTCGAGCTCCACGGTGCCGCCCTGGGTGCTGAACTTGACGGCGTTGTGCAGCAGGTTGGCGACGATCTGGGTCAGGCGCACATGGTCGCCGCGCACCCACACCGACTGCGACGGCAGCGACACCTTCAGCTGCTGGCCGCGGGTGTCGGCGATATGCGCGACCGATTCGCAGGCGCTGTGGATGAAGGTCTCCAGCGCCACCGGCTCGTCGTGCAGGGTGACTTTCCCGTACGAGATGCGGGCCACGTCGAGCAGGTCGTCGACCAGGCGCACCAGGTGGCCGGTGTGGCGCAGGATGGTCTTGCGCGCGTTGTCCTGACCCTCGGGCACGTGCGGATCGAGCTTGCACAGCAGTTCCACGGCGCTGCGGATCGGGCCCAGCGGGTTGCGCAGTTCGTGCGCCAGGGTGGCCAGGAATTCGTCCTTGCGGCGCGCCACCTCGTGCAGCTCGCGCTCGACCCGGCCCAGGCGCAGCAGCGCGGTGACGTTGGCCACCAGCTCCTCCGGCTCGATCGGTTCGAACAGGTAGTTGTCGGCGCCCCCTTCGAGGCCGCGGATCTTGTCGCTCACGCCCACGTACGAGGCCGAGGTCTGCAGCACCAGGATGGCGCGGGTGTCCAGGTCGGCCTTGAGCTGGCGGCATACCTCCATGCCGTTGATGTCGGGCAGTTTGACGTCCAGCAGGACCAGGTCGGGCCGGTCCGCGCGCGCACGCGCCAGCGCCGCCGCGCCGTTGGGCGCCTCGATCACCGTGAAGCCGGCGCGTTTGAGCACCCGCGATTTGGCGTAGCGCGCGCCGTCGTTGTCGTCGACATTGAGGATGACGGAGCCGGCGAAGGAATTTGGCGGCATGGGGGAAAACCTTAATCCGGATAGTGAGGGGGGAAGGAAGGCGCGCAGGAATCGGCGCCAGCGACATGAACGAGCGGCACCGTCACCGAGAACACGGAACCGGCGCCCACGGTGCTGGTGGCCCCGACGGCGCCGTTGAGCAGGCCGGCCAGTTGGCGGCACAAGGGCAGTCCGAGGCCGGTGCCCTTGATGTGCGCCTGCAGGTGGTTTTCGATCTGCTGGAATTCTTCAAACACCAGTTCCAGGTGCTCGGCGGCGATGCCGATGCCGCTGTCGCTGACCTCGAAACGCAGCAGGTCGCCCAGCGTGGTGGCGCGCACCGTGACGGTGCCGCGCTCGGTGAACTTGAGCGCGTTGGAGATGAAGTTGCGCAGGATCTGGGCCAGCTTGGCCTGGTCGGTATAGAGCCAGGTCTCGGTGGCCGGCTCCTCGAACACCAGCGTCAGCGCCGGGTTGACCAGCAGGGGCCGCAGCACCCCGCGCAGGGTGGCGAACAGTTCGGACACGGCGAACGAGGTGGGGCGCACGTCGACCTTGCCGGCCTCGATCTTGGCCAGGTCGAGCAGGTCGTCGACCATCTCGTTGAGGGCCACGGTGCCGTGCAGGATGAAGCCGACCTGCTTTTCCTGTTCTTCGCTCAGCACGCCGTCGGCGCCCGAGAGCAGCAGCTTGGACAGCGCGCGGATCGAGCTCAAGGGCGTGCGGAACTCGTGGCTCATGTTCGACAGGAAGCGCGACTTCATCTGGTTGGCGTGGTGCAGATGGCGGGCCTTTTCGTCGAGCTCCGCGTACAGCTGGCGCACGCCGCGGTTGGTGTCCTCCAGCGCGCGCGTCATGCGCAGCAATTCCTCCTGGCGCGCCTTCAGTTCGGCCAAGGTGCCCAGCAGCTCCTGGTTCTGCTGCTGCACCTCGGCCAGCATCGAGTCCGGCCGCAGCGCGGCCAGGCGTTCGCACATCTGGCCGATCTGCTGCGCGCCCAGGGTCGGCGCGTCCGGCGCGAAGCGCTTCTGCAGCACGATGTCGGCCCCGCGCCCGGGCCCGGTGACAACCTCGCACAGGTCCATCAGGCGATACGCGCCGAGCAGTCCCAGGCCCATGCCGGTCCTGGACTTGTAATGCCCGGACAGGATCAGCTCGAGGTTGTCGATGCCCGGCCCCTGGTCCACGATGCGGATCTGCAGCGCCTGGACGCCGTCGCCCTGCTCGATCGAAAACTCCACCGTGCCGCGCTGCGCGTAGTTGTAGACATTGCGCGCCAGCTCGGAGACCGAGGTGGCGATGCGCGCCTGATCCTGCATGCCGAAACCGCACTGCGAGGCGATCTCGCGCGCCCGCTGGCGCGCTCCGACCACGTCCAGCTCGGTGCCGACCGCCAATTTCAGAATACGCAAACTCATGTCAGGCCGTCCGCTGGCGCAGCACCAGCACCGTGGCGTCGTCGCGCTGGCGCGCGAAATCGCGGTACAGGACGGCGGCGATGACGCCGGGATGGCGGAACGCCAGGCCCGGGTAGGTGTTCAGGTCCCAGCGCGTGGCGATGCCGTCCGAATGCAGCAGCAGCATGGTCGACGCGGTCCACGGATGGGTGAACTCCTGCACCTTGCGCAGGTTGCTGCCGACGATGCCGTTATGCGACATCAGGTGGCGGCGCGCGTCGTGTTCGATCACGCAGGCGGCGATGTTGCCGACGCCGGCGAAGCGCAGCAGGCCGGCCTCGGCGTCGACGCGCGCCACCGCCATGGCCGCGCCGCGGGTGCCGCGCAAGGCCTGGTGCGCCAGCTGCAGCAGCTGTTCCGGTCCCAGCTCGGGGCGCGAGGCCGCCAGCGCCACCGCGGGCAGCGAGGCCAGGGCGGCGTCGGGTCCATGGCCCAGGCCGTCGGCCACGGCCACGCACAAGGCGCCGCCGTCGTCGCCGATTTCCCAGGCGTCGCCGCAGATCTCCTCGCTCGGCAGCGGCAGGCACACCGCCCCGACGCGCCAGTCGCCGCGCGGCACGCTGGCGTCGCCGTCCCACAAGCGCATCAGCAGCACGGTGCCCTGCCCCTCGATCGAGTAGACGTCGAATTCGGGCGCCATGCGGCCGATCGCGCCCAGTCCCACGCCATAGGAGCCGGCGGTGGAGTTGCCGTCCTCCATGCTGCGCGCCACGTTGGCCATGCCGGGGCCGCGGTCGATGGCGATGATCTCGATGCCGGCGCGCTTGCCGGCGACGAGCGTGCGCAGCAGGATCTCGCCCTCGCGCGCGTGCTTGACGATGTTGGTCGCCGCCTCGGTGATCACGATCGCCACCTCCCCGGTGCGCACCTCGTCGAAGCCGATGCGGCGCGCCAGCTCGTTGCCGGCACGCCGGACCGACGCCACCTCACTTGCTTCGCCGACGTGAAACACCGTCTGCTTACCCAACTTGATCAAAACAGTTTCCATTTCGTGACGGTGATGCGGGTGCCCTTGCCGGGCGCGGTGTTGATCTCGAACTCGTCGACCAGGCGGCGCGCGCCGGGCAGGCCCAGGCCCATGCCGCCGCCGGTGGTGTAGCCGTCGGTCATGGCCAGTTCGATATCGCCGATGCCGGGACCCTGGTCGACAAACGTCACCATGATACCGCGCATGCCGCCGCGTTCTACCACTTCCAGCTCGGCGTAGCCGCCGCCGCCGTAGCGCAGCGTATTGCGCGCCAGCTCGCTGGCGGCGGTGATCATCTTGGTTTGCTCGATGACCGTAAACCTCAGCGCCACCATTTCGTCGCGCAGCATGTGGCGCATGCGCACCACGTCTTCCGACACCACCAGTTCGGCGCGGCGCGCGCTCATGGCGCCGCTCCAGCGCCAGGGGGCGCCAGCGCACCGGTCATTCCCCGGCCCGCTGCAACAACGCCAGTCCGCGTTCCACGTTGAGCGCGGTGCTGACGCCTTCCAGGGTCAGGCCCAGTTCGACCAGCGTGATCGCCACGGCCGGCTGCATGCCGACCAGCACCGTGCGCGCGTCCAGGATCTTGGCCATCGCCGCGGTGTTGCTGATCATGCGGCCGATGAAGGAGTCGACGATGTCGAGCGCCGAGATGTCGATCAGCACGCCGGTGGCGCGGTCCTTGACGATGCGGGTGGTGAGGTCGTCCTGCAAGGTCATGGCCAGGCGGTCGTGCATGTCGACCTGGATGGTCACCAGCAGCAGCCGGCCCATCTTCAGAATAGGGATGCGTTCCATGTCAGCGCGGGCTCGTGCCGCTGGTGATGCTGGCGCCGGTGCGCTTGAGCGCGACCACGAAGGCGTCGGCCAGGGTCGGCTTGGTGACCACGTCCTCCAGGTTCACGCCCAGATGCACGATGGTCTGGGCGATCTGCGGGCGGATGCCGCTGATGATGCAGTCCGCGCCCATCAGGCGCGCCGCGGCGATGGTCTTGAGAAGATGCTGGGCCACCAGGGTGTCGACGGTGGGCACGCCGGTGATGTCGATGATGGCGATCTCGGCGCCGGTGTCGACGATCTTCTGCAGCAGGCTCTCCATCACCACCTGGGTGCGCGCGCTGTCGAGGGTGCCGATCAGCGGCAGCGCCAGCACGCCGGCCCACAGCTGCACCACCGGCGTGGACAGCTCGAGCAGCTCCTGCTGCTGGCGCAGGATGACCTGCTCGCGCGCCTTCTGGTACACCTCGATGGTGAACAGGCCAAGGCGGTCGAACAGGGTGCTGGTGGAGGCGGTCGCCTCGGTCAGGCCCACCGGGTCGCCGGCCATCTCGCTGCGCAGGTAGGCGAACAGCGGCTCCTTGAGCGAGAAGATGAAGCTGGCGGTCTCGATCGAGGAGAAGCCCTGGCGCACGCGCGCCTGCGAGATCTCGGTCAGCATGTGGCGCGCGTCATCCCAGGCGGCGCTCTCGATGTCGCCGTTGTCGGCTTTCTGCAGCGCCTGCGCGAGCAGCACCAGGAAACGCTCGGCCTGCTGGCGCAGCTCGGCTTCGGCGGTCTTGTCGCGCCGTATCATGCGGCTCATGAGCCCAGACAGCCATCCGTCGAGCAGTTCGCGCTGGTGCGCGGTGATGATCGCGGCCAGCTGCTGGTTTTTGTCGTCGCTCATGTCAGCCTTTAATAGAAGTTCATTGATATGCGGAAAGGGAGTCGAGTGTATAGCATATCGGCGATCGGCACCGCACAAATCGCCGGGCGCCTCGTCAATCCCCCATGCGCGCGCTGCCGCTTGCGCCGCGCTCTACAGCGCCTCCCAGTCCAGCGGCGCGGCCTGGGACGGCGCCACGGGCCGGGCCGGGCGCGCGCGCGGCGCGGCCGGCGCGGCCTCGGCGCGGATCTTGAACACGCTGACCGCCTGCGCCAGCAGCGCCGCCTGCTCGTGCAGCGCGTCGGCCGCGGCGGCGGACTGCTGCACCAGCACCGCGTTCTGGCGCGTCATGGCGTCCATGTCGAGGATGGCCTGATTGATCTGGCCGATGCCGGCGCTCTGCGTGTCGCTGGCCAGCGCGATACCGGCCACCATGTCGGACACCTTGCCGACGCTGGCCAGCATTTCCTCCATGGTGCCGCCGGCCTGGCCCACCAGTTTGCTGCCGGCGTCGACCTGCTCGACCGAATTGCCGATCAGGGTCTTGATTTCCTTGGCGGCGGCGGCCGAGCGCTGCGCCAGGTTACGCACCTCCGAGGCCACCACCGCGAAGCCGCGCCCCTGCTCGCCGGCGCGCGCCGCCTCCACGGCGGCGTTCAAGGCCAGGATATTGGTCTTGGAAGGCGATGCCGTCGATGACGCCGATGATATCGACGATC
>DIZW01000057.1:0-10450 GCA_002428015.1 Oxalobacteraceae bacterium UBA6018
CCGGTGGCGATCTGGGTCGTGGTCATGGCGGACAGCACGCGGGGTGGCGAGGCCGGCGACCTGGGCGGTGTTCAGGTTGGCGATCTGGTCCGTGGTCAAGCCTTGCGACACTTGCGTGGTCGTCAGGCCCGCCAGTTCAACCGTGGTCAGCACGCCCACCTGGTCGGTGGTCAGGCCGGCCGCGATCTGGGTCGTCGTCAGCGCGGACAGCACGCGGGTGGTGAGACCGGCCACCTGATCGGTGGTCAGGTTGGCCAGCTGGTCGGTGGTCAGGACGGCGGCCGCGCGAGTGGTCAAGCCGGCCAGCTGCACGGTCGTCAGGCTGGACACCTGGGTCGTGGTCAGGCCGGTGGACACCTGCACGGTGGTCAGGTTCGCCAGCAAGGCCGAGGACAGGCTGGCCACTTGCGTGGTGGTCAGGTTGGACAGCTGATCGGTGGTGAGCGCGGTCAACACGCGCGTGCTCAGGCCGTTCAACTGGTTGGTGGTCAGATTGGCGACCTGGTCGGTGGTCAAGCCTTGCGCCACCTGGGTGGTGGTCAGGCCGGACAGTTCCGTGGTGGTCAACAAGGCCACCTGGTCGGTCGTCAGGCCGGTGGCGATCTGGCTGGTGGTCAGGGCGGCCACCATGCGGGTGGTCAAGCCCTGCAGCTGGCTCGAGGTCAGGTTGGTCAGGTGGTCGGTGGTCAAGCCTTGCGACACTTGGGTGGTCGTCAAGCCGGCCAGTTCAACCGTGGTCAACGCCGCCACCTGGGCGGTCGAGAGGCCGGCGGAGATCTGGGTCGTGGTCAGCGCGGACAGCACGCGGGTGGTCAGGCCCGCGACCTGGGCGGTGCTCAGGTTGGCGACCTGGTCGGTGGTCAAGCCTTGCGCCACCTGCGCGGTTGTCAGGCCGGCCAGTTCAGTCGTGGTCAGCACGCTGATCTGGTCAGTGGTCAGGCCGGCGGCGATCTGGGTCGTGGTCAGCGTGGCCAGCACGCGGGTGGTCAGGTTCGCGACCTGGTCCGTCGTCAGGTTCGCGAGCTGGTCGCTGGTGAGCGCGGTCACGGCACGCGTCGTCAAACCAGCCAGCTGGGAAGAAGTCAGCCCGGCCACCTGGTCGGTCGTCAAGCCTTGCGCGACCTGTTGGGTCGACAGGGCGGCCAGCTCGGTGGTGGTCAGCAGCGCCACCTGGGCGGTGCTCAGGCCGCCCGACAACTGGACCGTACTCAATGCCGCCATGGTTCTGGTCGACAGGCTGACCAGCTGCTGCGTGGTCAGATTCTGCAACTGATCGGTGGTCAGGCCGAGCGACACCTGGGCGCTCGTGAGCGCGTTCAGATTCGTCGTCGTCAGCGTCGCCACCTGGTCCGTGGTCAGACCCACGCTGATCTGCGTGGTGGTCAGCGCGGCCACCACGCGGGTGGTCAGGTTGGCGACCTGGGTGGTGGTCAGCATGCTGATTTGGTCAGTGGTGAACAGCCCCACCTGGTTGGTCGTCAGCGCGGCCAACTGCTGCGTTCCGAGGACCATGATCTGGTCGGTCGAGAGCGCCACGATGTTATCGGTGGTCAAGGTCGAAATCTGTGTCGTGCTCAAAGCGGCAATTTGGTCCGTTGAGAGACTGGTCACGAATACGGTCATGTTATGTCTTCCTTGCCACGTTTATACGGGCGCTCAGTGATATTTATGGTTGTACAGCTGGGTTATCGGCGATGAATTCATCGCTAAAACCAATTGACGCAACTTGGTTAACGGCACTACTTTAGATTTCTACAGGGAATTTTTATGAAAAAAACGTCTTGACAAGATGGGCGTCGGACGGCCATTTCCCGATGCTTATTAAACAGGCGGTAGCTGCGGCTGGCTCATGCTGTCGAGCATAGAGAAAGTCTGTTTTTAGGCAAACAAATAATTCCCAATAGAAATTAATTGGACGCCGATGCGCTCGGCCTCCCATAGGGCCGGGTTAGCGCGCCAGACTTGTATTCGCGCCACAACAGCTTGGCAAAGTGTCAACAGCCTACGCGGCGCGCGGCCGATGGGGCGATCGCGGACTCAGGAGGCATACCGGGTGACGCCGGCCGGCGGTTCCTGCATGCGGTCGAGCAAGGCGTCGAGATGGCGGTCGGCCGACAGGCGCACCAGCTGCAAAGGGTGGGCAAAAGCGATCTGCTCGCTGGCGAAACGCCGGTACAAGCCGAGCAGGATCTCCTGCTGGGTATCCATATGAACGACGTAGTCGGGCGAGGTCACGTGATACACGACCTCGAAATCGAGCGACGACTCGGCGCAGGCGAACAGGTGGGCGCGCTCGAAATCGGCGTTGGGCTGGGCCCGCACCAGCTCGCGCACGATGGCCGGGACGGCGCGCAGCTGGGCATCGCTGGACTGGTAGGAGACACGGATCACGAACGCCACGCGGCGCCGCAGCATGCGCTGGTGGTTATGAATGCGGCTCTTGAGCAGCTCGGCGTTGGAGAATACGATCTGCTCGCCGCCCAGGCCGCGCAGGCGGGTGGTCTTGAGGCCGACCGACTCGACCGCGCCGAGCACGTCGCCGACGATGATGAAGTCGCCCACCACGAAGGGTTTGTCGAGCACGATCGACAGGGAGGCGAACAAGTCGCCCAGAATGTTCTGCACCGCCAGCGCCACGGCGATGCCGCTGATGCCCAGGCTGGCCACGAGGGTGGTGATATTAAAGCCAAAATTGTCGAGGATCATCAAGGTGACGACGACCCAGACCGCCGCGCGCAGCACGAAGCAGACGATGCTGACCGAGGTCACGCTGCCCAGCCCGGGCTGCTGCCCCAGGGCGCGTTGCTCGTTGCCGCGCCAAAAGCGCACCCCCGCGTCGCCCCACACGGCCGCCTGCACCAGCAAGGTCATGGCAGCCAGGCGCCAGGTCAGCAGCGCATATTTTGCCGGCAACGCGAGAAAGGTGCTGCCGACATACAGCGCCAGCACCACCATGACAAGGGGATAGGTCGAGGCAACCATCTTGGCGAGAAAATCGTCGACCCGGGTCACGGTGCGGGCGGCCAGGATCGCGGCGCGGCGCGCGATGACGATCTTGGCAAGATACAAGAACAAGGCCGTGCCGGCGGCCACGCCCAATGCCAGCAGCCAGGTTCGTAGCGGATTCGACAGCAAAACCACATCCATGCCCCCTCCTTCAACAATGCAAGCTTGAATGAATTTGGAGCGCGCGTGGACGCGATAGTTCGGCTGCCGGTCCTACCGGAACCGAGCGCCGCCCCGGCTGTCGAATTTCATCGGCGACACGGGGCACCTTCTGGTGGCGCAGCTATCTCAGGAGCGCTTGTTGCGCAGATAGCGCTGCGACAGCACGAACAGGCCCATTGCGAACAGGGCAAGTTGCGATGGCTCGGGGACGACGCTAGCGGCCACGTTGAGCACCAGGTTGTCGAGATTGAGGATATGGTCGAAATTACTCGCATCCCTGATAAAGAAGTGGTCGATCGCCTGGCTGGTCGTGAGGGAAATCGTGGTCGCGTAAAACCCGGAGCCCGCGGTAGGGTTGAGGGCCGTGATGCTGGCGATGACGTGATCGGCAGCGTCATACGCTGTCAGACTGGCATCCCAATAGGAATTGCTGTCGATGCTGATGCAAAAAACGGGGACCGACAAATAGCCGATCGGATTGGTCGAGCTGAGGAAATGGTTGGTGGGGTCGCCGTTGTAGAAACTGGCCTGAAACAGGGTGCCCTGCTTGAACGTCAACCCGACCGACGCATACTGGGTGCTCAGCGGGCTCATGAAAGTGCTTGGGGTCGGCACGTCATCGGCCGTGCCCAACACGCCATCAGCACCTGGCAAGGTTTCGAAGTTGATCGACAAAGGTGCTGCGGCGGCAGGCAAGCAGGCCAGGGAGGCGGCGGCAAGCAGGCACAGCAAAAGATGGGCGACACGCGACATATGACGGCTCCGAATAGTCAAATGAAAGGGATGAAGGGTATTGGCCAAAAAATTTACAAAGACGCAAATTTATTAAATACATAACTATCGACTATACGGTTATCTATTTGCTATGTCCAGTGTAAATATGAAGAATCCCCTCGCCCATCTCCATCTGTTGGAGATGGGCACGCCGTGACGTGGTCGCGCGCTCAGCCGACAGGGCCCGGGGCCGGAAGGCACGTAGTCGACCTCGTCGTGGTGATGCCATGCAGCCCGATCGCCGCGCCCGGGTGAAGGCCGCACTTGAGAACGCCATGGCGCGCGCCGCCGGAACGGCAATCGGTGGCCGCATGAGCAGCACAGCCGCGGTGAGGTTGGTGGTGACGTTGATGGTGCTTCTGGATGGCGTGAGCAGTTCGGCGAGCCCTGGCCGATGTAGTCGCCCGCGTCGCTAGCCGCTATGGCCGGCGCCGTCGGAGATAGAAAAGGCCCCCCGTTCCTTTCTCGACTAACGGGGCCACCTGCTCAAGCGAACCGTTCCACCAGAAATTCCACGAAGCTGCGCAATTTGGGCGAGCGGTAGCGGTCCGGCAGATACACGACGTTCATCGGCCGGCTCGGGAGTCCATGCGAAGGAAACAGGCGCACCAGGCGTCCGGCCTGTACATCCGCCTCCATCAGTATCGCCGGCTGCAATACGATACCGAGGCCGTGCAGGGCCGCCACCCGCAGCGCCTGCCCATGATTGACCTGCACACGCCCCGAGACCGGAACCTGGCAGGCGCCCTCCGGATCGGACAGGCGCCAGTGCGCCACGGCCGAGGGAAGGAAGGAAAGGCACTCATGCCCGCTGAGATCGGCCGGCTGGCGCGGCGTTCCCCGGCGCGCCAGGTAGGCCGGCGAGGCGCATATCATTAGACGGTACGGTGCCAGCGGGCGCGCCACCAGCCCACCGTCGGGCGCGCCGATGCGGATCGCCAGCTCGCAGCCCTCCTCCACCAGATCCACCACCCGGTCGCTTAACACGACATCGACGCTGACCTCGGGATAACGGTCAAGATAGGTGGACAAGGCCGGCATCAGCGCCTCGGTACCGAAGGTGACGGGCGCGCTGATGCGCAGCTTGCCCGCCGGCGCCAACTGCAGGTTCTGCGCCTGCACGTCCGTTTCTGCCACCAGGCGCAGGATTTCCTTGCAACGCTGGTAATAGTCGTCGCCAAAAGCGGTCAGGTGCTGGCGCCGGGTGGTCCGGTTGAGCAGCCGCATGCCGAGCCGCCTTTCCAAGGTGCGCAGGTGGTTGCCGGCCATCGTCGCCGAGATCCCGCAGTCGGCGGCGGCGGCGCTCAGGCTCCCCTTCTCTACAGCGGCCACATACACCCTCATGCTTTCAAGCAAGTCCATTATCAAGTCCAGGTGTCGAATCAATCAAGTGGACGCTAGTTTATCCGCGATTGATTTTAAATAAAACTAGGCCTTCCTTCACCAACTTGAGAGACCACCATGAAAGCCATCGAACTGACCGCCCCCTCGCTGACCGCGTTTCGCCAGACCGAACTGCGCGAGCCGCAAGTAGGCCCCGGCGAAGTGCTCGTGCGGCTGCGCGCCGCCACCCTGAACTTCATCGACCTCGCCGTGGCCACCGGCGTCTACCCGGTGCCCACCTTTCCGCTCATTCCGGTGGCCGACGGCGCCGGCGAAGTCGTCGCGCTCGGCGACGGCGTGGACAACGTGGCGCGCGGCGACCGCGTGATCCCGCACTTCCGGCCGCACTGGCAGGGCGGGCTCGTCACGGCGCGCAACGCCGCCCCGATGCGCGGCCTCACCCTGCCAGGCTCGCTCGCCGAATACGTCGCCGTGCCGGCCGACAGCCTGGTGCCGGTGCCGGCCCACCTCGATTTCATCCAGGGCGCGGCGCTGCCGATCGCCGCCACGACGGCCTGGAACGCCGTGCGCTCGGCCCAGGTCCGCCCCGGATCGGTGGTCGTGCTGCTGGGCACAGGCGGCGTGAGCATTTTCGCCCTGCAGTTCGCCAAGGCCTCGGGCGCCACCGTCATCATCGCCTCCTCGTCCGACGACAAGCTCGAGCGCGCGCGCCAGCTCGGCGCCGATCATCTGATCAATTACCGCGCCGCCCCGGCCTGGGATGAGGAAGTGCTCAAGCTCACCGGCGGGCAGGGCGCCGACCTCGTGGTGGAGACCGTGGGCGAAGTGACGTTCGCACGCTCACTCAACGCGGCGGCCATGGGCGGCACCGTGTTCACGGTCGGCTTTGTCAGCGGAGCGGCAGCCTCGGTCAACCTGATGCCCATCATCGTCAAATCGCTGCGCGTGGTGGGCAACAACACCGGCTCGGTCGCCGACCTGGCCGACGCCGCGCGCGCCATCGCCGCCCACCGCATCGTGCCGGTGATCGACCGCGTGTTCGACATCGACGACACCCGCGCCGCCTACGCCGAACTCAATGCGGGCGGGCGGCACTTCGGCAAGCTCGCCATCGCGCACTGAGCTGCGTGGACCAGGTGAGTGACCTGACTGCAACATCGTTTAGCGCGGCGGGTTTGGATAGCTGACGATGAGCACCAGCGGCTCGGCGTCCAGCTGCTTGATCCCGACCGTGGCGCCCTTGTACAGGTAGGCGGTGGTGCCGGCCGTTACGCGCCGGGTGGCGCCATCGGCGCTGACCTCGCCGGCGCCGGAGAGCACATAATAGACTTCGTCGTGATGGATGACATGCGGACCGATCGCTGCGCCCGGGTGCAGCACGCGCTTGCGGAACTCCATCGCGCGCGGCGCCGGAACGGCGTCGCTGATCCGGTACGCGGTCGACATGCCGATCGCGCCGTGCGGAGGCGGCTCGTCGCGCTTGACGTCTTCCTCCCGCACGATCGCCATCGCGGGCGCGGCGGCCAATATGAGTATTGCAAGCATGTTGACTTTCAAACGGGCCGCCCAGGGGGGTGGCGCCGGACAGCGCCGAGTCTGGCCTGCGTCTTCCGATACAATGAAGGGAACTATTTAATACAGTACAGGAGATTGGCGTCGCGCGCGATGCCGCCGATATCATCACTTTCAAAAGGAACGTCATGCTTGAGCTGCGGCCGACTTGCGAGCACTGCCACAAATCCCTGCCGCCCGCGTCGATGGAAGCGCGCATCTGCACCTACGAATGCACGTTCTGCGCGGACTGCGTCGAGCGGGTACTGGAAAATGTCTGTCCGAATTGCGGCGGCGGGTTTGTGCCGCGACCGGTCAGGCCGAGCCACAATTGGAAAAACAAGAACTATCTGACGAACGATCCCGCCAGCACGGTGGTCAAACACCGTCCGGTGGACCCGGCGGTCCACGCCGCGTTCGCCGCCGCGATCAAGGACATTCCACCCGAAGACAGGTAGACGATCATGTCGGCATGTCGGCCAGCGCGCACGGCGTGCGGCGGACGTGGAAGCGCCAAATCGTTGTTGACGGCTAAAACCGTCCCACAATGAAAAAACCCCCGTAACTTTGATCAGTTACAGGGGTTGTTTTCATTGTGACGTCAGGTACGACTTAGAACGGAATGTCGTCATCCATGTCCGAGAAGTTCGGCGCCGGCTTCGGTGCCGGACGCGCGGCCGGGGCCGCCGCTGGCGCCGGACGTGGCGCCGGACGGCTTGGCGGGGCGTCGTAGCCGCCGCCGTCATCCATGCCGGCTTCGCCGCCCATGCCCTGGCGTCCACCCAGCATCTGCATCTGCTCGGCGATGATGTCGGTCGCGTATTTCTCGACGCCATCCTTGTCGGTGTACTTGCGGGTCTGCAAGCGGCCTTCCACGTAGACCGAGGAACCTTTCTTGAGGTACTGGCCCACGATTTCCGCCAGGCGCCCGAAGAACGAGATGCGGTGCCATTCGGTCAGCTCTTTCTGCTCGCCGGTGTTGCGGTCCTTCGACTTGTACGAGGTCGCCACCGCGATGTTGGCGATCGCGTCACCGCTGGGCATGTAGCGGATCTCAGGATCGCGCCCCAGGTTGCCGACGATGATGACTTTATTGACTGATGCCATGTATTACTCCTGTTGTACGCGGGATCCCCCGCGGCGCGAATTGGTCTGGTAAACAGCGATTATAAGCCAGTCACCCCGCCAAAGCGAACCGTCTTATGCACTCGTCATGCTTTTACCGTCCGTTGAATACTGGTATTATATACAGTATTTAATTCGCGGATTCCTGACCAATATCAAGGCATTCCCGTGGCGCTTACGAGCTCAGCAGGCGAGCAGGGCGCCGACGCCGCGACCGAAACACAGCTATAGTGGCAGTTGACCCGCATAAGGCATACCAAGACATGGAAATGATCCGCATCCGCGGCGCACGTACGCACAACCTCAAGAACATCAATCTCGACCTGCCGCGCAACAAGCTGATCGTGATCACCGGCCTGTCCGGCTCGGGCAAGTCCTCGCTGGCGTTCGACACCCTGTACGCCGAGGGCCAGCGCCGCTATGTCGAGTCGCTGTCGGCCTATGCGCGCCAGTTCCTGCAACTGATGGAAAAGCCGGACGTGGACCTGATCGAAGGGCTGTCGCCGGCCATCTCCATCGAGCAAAAAGCCACCTCGCACAATCCGCGTTCGACGGTCGGCACCGTCACCGAGATCCACGATTACCTGCGCCTGCTGTACGCGCGCGTGGGCACGCCCTACTGCCCGGACCACCCGGAAAGCCCGCTGGCGGCGCAGACCGTGTCGCAGATGGTGGACGCGGTGCTGGCCCTGCCCGAGGACACCAAGCTGATGATCCTGGCGCCGGTGGTGGCCAACCGCAAGGGCGAGCACGCCGACCTGTTCGAATCGATGCAGGCCCAGGGCTTCGTGCGCTTCCGTATCCAGAGCGGCACCGGCAACGCCAAGATCTACGAGATCGACGACCTGCCCAAGCTGAAGAAGACCGAGAAGCACACCATCGACGTGGTGATCGACCGGGTCAAGGTGAACGCGGAGATCAAGCAGCGCCTGGCCGAGAGCTTCGAGACCGCGCTGCGCCTGGCCGACGGGCGCGCGGTGGTGCTGGAGATGGACAGCGCCAACGAACACGTGTACTCCAACAAGTTCGCCTGCAATGTGTGCGGCTATTCGCTGCAGGAGCTGGAACCGCGCCTGTTCTCGTTCAACAATCCGATGGGCGCCTGCCCGGAGTGCGATGGCCTCGGCCACATCGAGTTCTTCGACCCGCGCCGCATCGTCGCCTTCCCCAACCTGTCGCTCGCCTCCGGCGCCGTCAAGGGCTGGGACCGGCGCAACCAGTTCTACTTCCAGATGCTGTCGAACCTGGCGGCGTTCTACGATTTCGATATCGACAAGCCGTTCGAGCAGCTGCCCAAGGCGGCCCAGGACGCGGTGCTTTACGGCTCGGGCAAGACCTCGATCCCTTTCACCTACGTCAACGAGCGTGGACGCACGGTGATCCGCGAGCACACTTTCGAGGGCGTGGTCACCAACCTGCAGCGGCGCTACCGCGAGACCGACTCGATGGCGGTCAAGGAGGAGCTGGCCAAGTTCATCAACGAGAAGCAGTGCCCGGCCTGCGACGGCGCGCGCCTGCGCACCGAGGCGCGCTTCGTCAAGGTCGGCAGCGGCAAGCAGCAGCGCGCCATCTACGAGGTGGCGCGCAAGCCGCTGCGCGAGTGCCTGGAGTTCTTCGAAAAGCTCTCGCTCAAGGGCGCCAAGAAGGAGATCGCCGACCGCGTGGTCAAGGAGATCGTCTCACGCCTGAAGTTCTTGAATAACGTGGGCCTGGATTACCTCTCGCTCGACCGCAGCGCCGACACGCTCTCCGGCGGCGAGGCCCAGCGCATCCGCCTGGCCTCGCAGATCGGCTCGGGCCTGACCGGCGTGATGTACGTGCTCGACGAGCCGTCCATCGGCCTGCACCAGCGCGACAACGACCGCCTGATCGAAACCCTCAAGCACCTGCGCGACATCGGCAACAGCGTGCTGGTGGTCGAACACGACGAGGACGCCATCCGCACGGCTGACTACGTGGTGGACATGGGCGTGGGCGCGGGCGTGCACGGCGGCGAGGTGATCGCCGAGGGCACGCTCAAGGACATCCTGAAGAACAAGAACTCGCTGACCGCCAAGTACCTCAACGGCACGCTCAAGATCGCGGTGCCGAAGAAGCGCCTCGCGGCCGACCCGAACCGCCAGCTGGTCATCACCGGGGCCACCGGCAACAACCTGAAGAAGGTCTCGCTCGCGCTGCCGGTGGGCCTGCTCACCTGCGTGACGGGGGTCTCGGGCTCGGGCAAGTCGACCCTGGTCAACGACACGCTGTACCCGGCGCTGAGCCGCCACCTGTACGGCTCGCAAACCGAGCCGGCGCCGCACGACGCCATCAGCGGGCTGGAACACTTCGACAAGGTGATCTCGGTCGACCAGGCGCCGATCGGCCGCACGCCGCGCTCCAACCCGGCCACCTACACCGGCGTGTTCACGCCGATCCGCGACCTGTTTTCCAGCGTCCCGATGGCCAAGGAGCGCGGCTACAGCGCCGGGCGCTTCTCGTTCAACGT
>DIZW01000057.1:10565-22065 GCA_002428015.1 Oxalobacteraceae bacterium UBA6018
TTCAACGTCAAGGGCGGGCGCTGCGAGGCTTGCCAGGGCGACGGCGTGATCAAGGTCGAGATGCACTTCCTGCCGGACGTGTACGTGCCTTGCGACGTCTGCAAGGGCAAGCGTTACAACCGCGAGACGCTCGAGGTGCAGTACAAGGGCAAGAGCATCACCGAGGTGCTGGGCATGACGGTGGAGGAGGCGCACGAGTTCTTCAAGCCGGTGCCGCTGATCGCGCGCAAGCTGCATACCCTGCTCGACGTGGGCCTGGGCTACATCCGCCTGGGCCAGAGCGCGACCACCCTGTCCGGCGGCGAAGCGCAGCGCGTGAAGCTCTCGCTCGAGCTGTCCAAGCGCGACACCGGGCGCACCCTGTACATCCTGGACGAGCCGACCACCGGCCTGCACTTCCACGACATCGACCTGCTGCTCAAGGTGATCCACCGCCTGCGCGACCAGGGCAACACGCTGGTGATCATCGAGCACAACCTGGACGTGATCAAGACCGCGGACTGGATCGTCGACCTGGGCCCCGAAGGCGGCGCGGGTGGCGGCAGGATCGTCGCCACCGGCACGCCGGAGGAAGTGGCCGAGAACCCCGAAAGCGTGACCGGCAAATACCTGGGACCGCTGCTGACAGCGTGAGTTCGCCCGCCCGCCAACGCTTCAAGGCGCTGCTGCCGAACGAGCCGCGGGTCGCCGGCTGGGACCTGCAGCACGCGCTCACCGAGCGCTTCCTCGTGCCCGCGCGGCCCGGCCTGGAGGCGCTATTCCTGACCCTGCGCGCCACGCTGGACCCGGTCCTGTCCACGGCCCAGCCGGTCAAGCAGGGCAAGCCGTATCCGCTCGGGCAGTGCCTGGAAATTTCGCAGGCCGTGCAGCGAGAACTCAAGCAGCTCAAGCCGTCCGCTCTGGCCGGCCAGGCCGCCGAGGGCCACGCTGCCATGCTGGCCTTCCTGAAACACGGCGGCGACCTGCGTCAAGTGTGGGGCGACCTGCGCGGCGAGTATTTCCAGAACGCTTACCTGGCCGGGACGCTGTACATCGACGTCTCCAACGACACGGTGGTGCCGACCAAGCCGAAAGTGGAAATCCTCCCGTTTGCCGACGCGCGTTTGACGCCGGTCGCGGACTACTTCCATTTTGAGCGGATCGCCACACGCTACTGGAAGGCCCAGGTCTACCCCAACCACCTCCTGCCATCGCTGGCGCCCTACTTTCCCTTGATCGTCGTCATGCCGGACGAGACGGTCGGTCTGTACTGCAATAGCGACTACATGCTCGGCTTGACCCTGTGCGACCGGTTTCGCCCCAGCGAAGCGATGCTGCAAACGGCGCCCTCGCTTCCGCCTGATTTATTCCAATCGATGCGACGATGCCTGGCCGGGACGGCATTCACCCTCGCCAGCGATCCCGGGCAAGGGCGAAGCTTGGCCCTGAAGGCGTGCCGGGAGTTTCGTTCGCACCGGCGGCAGTGGCACGACCAACACCACACCTTGGCGCTGCGTCACTTGAATGCGGTGAACCGCCAGCTGGCGCGGCTCAGTGACGCCAGGCGCGCGGCGCCGGCCGGGCGCGATGACCAACACCTCTCACACGGAGAAATTCACATGTCCATCTTAAATATCGACAACAGGGCGTATGACCTCGACAGCTTGCCCGCCGAGGCGAAGGCGCATCTGGCCAACATCCAGTTCGTGGATCAGGAACTGGCGCGACTGCAAGCCCATACCGCCGCCTTGCAGACGGCGCGCACGGTCTATCTGGCCGCATTGCGCGACAGCTTGCCGGTGCTAGGCAGCAGCGACGCCATGAAGTTCGGTTGATGCGCCCGGCCCGCGAGCGCCGCACGTAAAAAAAGCGCGTCGGCGACGCGCTTTTCTTCCGGTGCCAGGCGCTTATGAGGCCAGGCGTTTTTCCAGCTCGGCCTTGTTGGCCGCCAGCGCTTCGGGAAGGTGGTAGGACAGCTTCTCGAACAGCTCCGTGTGCAGCTTGAGTTCCTCGACCCAGGCTTGGCCGTCGATCGAGGTGATGGTGTCGAACTGCTGCTCGGTGAACGCCAGCCCTTCCCAGTGCAGGTCGGTGTAGGCCGGGGTGGTGCCGAACACGTTGTCGCTGCCGCCGGCCGTGCCTTCGATGCGGTCCAGCATCCACTTGAGCACGCGCATGTTGTCACCGAAGCCAGGCCAGGCGAACTTGCCTTCCGCATCGGTACGGAACCAGTTGACGCAGTAGATTTTCGGCAGCGCGGCCGGGTTGGCGGCCGCGATCTTTTGGCCCAGGTCCAGCCAGTGCTGGAAGTAGTCGCTCATGTTGTAGCCCATGAACGGCAGCATCGCGAACGGATCGCGCCGCACCACGCCCATCTGGCCGGCGGCGGCGGCGGTCGTTTCCGAGCCCATGGTCGCGGCCATGTACACGCCTTCAACCCAGTTGCGCGCCTCGGTCACCAGCGGCACCGTGGTCGAACGGCGGCCGCCGAAGATGAAGGCCGAGATCGGCACGCCGGCCGGATCGTCCCAGGCCGCGTCGATCACCGGGTTCTGGGTCGCCGCCACCGTGAAGCGCGCGTTCGGATGGGCCGCCTTGGTGCCGGAGGCCGGCGTCCAGTCCTTGCCCTGCCAGTCGATCAGGTGGGCCGGGGCCTGCTTGGTCAGGCCTTCCCACCACACGTCGCCGTCGTCGGTCAGCGCGACGTTGGTGAAGATGGTGTTCTCGCGCATCGAGGCCATGCAGTTGAAATTGGTCTTCTCGTTGGTGCCCGGCGCCACGCCGAAGTAGCCGGCCTCCGGATTGATCGCGTACAGGCGGCCGTCGGCGCCCGGTTTGATCCAGGCGATGTCGTCGCCGATGGTGGTCACCTTCCAGCCGCCGAAACTTGCCGGCGGAATCAGCATGGCGAAGTTGGTCTTGCCGCAGGCCGAAGGGAAGGCCGCCGCCACATAGTGCTTCTTGCCTTCAGGCGACTCGACGCCGAGGATCAGCATGTGCTCGGCCAGCCAGCCGCTGCCGCCCTGCTGGGCTTCCTGGTAGCCCATGTTGGAGGCGATGCGCAGCGCGAAGCATTTCTTGCCCAGCAGCGCGTTGCCGCCGTAGCCGGAACCGAAGGACCAGATTTCGCGCGTTTCTGGGTAGTGCACGATGTATTTGGTGGGGTTGCATGGCCATGCCACGTCCTGCTGGCCGGCGCGCAGCGGAGCGCCCACCGAGTGCACGCAGGGCACGAACTCGCCGTCGGTGCCCAGCACGTCGTACACGGCCTTGCCCATGCGCGTCATGATGCGCATGTTGACGACGACGTAAGGCGAATCGGACAGTTCCACGCCGATGTGGGCGATCGGCGAACCGAGCGGGCCCATCGAGAACGGCACCACGTACATGGTGCGCCCGCGCATGCAGCCGTCGAACAGGTCATGCAGGGTGCGGCGCATCTCGGCCGGTTCGGTCCAGTTGTTGGTCGGGCCGGCCTGCTCGCGGGTGGCCGAGCAGATGAAGGTGCGGTCTTCCACGCGCGCCACGTCCGACGGATCGGAGCAGGCCAGGTAGGAATTCGGGCGCTTGGCCGGGTTCAGCTTTTTCATCGTGCCGGCCGCCACCATCTCGGCGCACAGGCGGTCGTACTCTTCCTGCGAGCCGTCGCACCAGTAGACCCGGTCCGGCTTGGTCAGGGACGCGACTTCCTGGACCCAATTGATAAGTTTTTGGTGTTTGATGTAAGCTGGCGCGTTCAATTTTGCAACGCCTCCCATTACGAGCTGATTCATAGTACCTCCAATGCCAATGAGAATTCTTATCGTGTTCCCGGCACGGCAGGATCGTCGTCAGCGTAAGCTTGCGCACTGGAACCCGCTCTCGTGGGAGGTTCGGCGATACGGCGGTCATGTCGAGACCGCGGTGACGATGCGGTCCGTGGAACGGTGTTGCTTTTAGGAACCTAAAAACCGCCTACGCGGCAATGTTTCTGAGGTGTCCCCAGGTATATAGAAATGTCAAAGAAACATCTCAAAATCTGATATCTGGTCCGATTGTACACCCGGTTTTGGCGCTTTTGAATGCCCGTACAACGAAAATGTAGGAATATTGGTTGACTAAAGTAGTAAGCTATTTGCCATTCCCGGAAACCTGTTATTTCCCTACGAACTTTTCGATAACTTCCCCTAATTCCCATGAAAATAGCCATCCTCGACGATTTCCAGGACGCCGTGCGCCAGCTCGCATGCTATCCATTATTGGACGGCCACGAGGTCAAGGTATTTAACAATTCAGCGCGCGGCGCGGGCCAGCTGGCGATTCGCCTGGCGCCGTTCGACGCCCTGGTGCTGATCCGCGAACGCACCGCCCTGCCGCGCGCCGTGCTGGCGCGCCTGCCCAATCTGCGCCTGATCTCCCAGACCGGAAAGATGTCCGGCCACATCGACGTGGCCGCCGCCACCGCCCAGGGCATCGCCATCGCCGAGGGGGTCGGCTCGCCGTTCGCGCCGGCCGAGCTGACCTGGGCCCTGATCATGGCCGCCAGCCGCAAGCTGCTGCCGTACACGAACAACCTGAAGGATGGGCTGTGGCAGACCGCCTCGATCAACCCGGCACTCAACGGCCTGGGCACGGTGCTGCGCGGACGCACCCTGGCGATCTGGGGATACGGCAAGGTCGGACGCCTGGTGGCCGGCTACGGCAAGGCCTTCGGCATGCGCGTGCTGGTGTGGGGCAGCGAGGCAAGCCGCGCCGCCGCCCAGGCCGATGGCTGCGAACCCGCGGCCAGCCGCGCGGCGCTGTTCGAGCAGGCGGACGTGCTCACCCTGCATCTGCGCCTGGCCGACGCCACCCGCGCCATCGTCGGCGCCGCCGAGCTGGACCGCATGAAGCCGGGCGCCCTGTTCGTCAATACCAGCCGGGCCGAACTGGTGGCCGAGGGCGCGCTGGAAGCGGCGCTGCATCAGGGCCGGCCCGGCGCCGCAGCGCTCGACGTGTTCGCCAGCGAGCCGCTGCCGCCCACCGCCCCCCTGCTGCGCATTCCCACCGTGCTGGCCACGCCGCACCTCGGCTACGTTGAAAAAGACAGCTATGAGGTGTATTTCGAGGCAGCGTTCCGCAACATTGTGAATTTTTCGGCGGGACAGCCGAGCGGCATCCTTAACCCGGAGGCGCTCACGGTGAGCGCCGCGAGGTCAAGCTGATGTAGGAGGTGGGGCGGATGCGGCTGATGTGGCGCCGCCGATCATGACGCCGCGGCAGGCGCTTGCCGCCGCCGCTGGCGTTGTTATCAGGAAGGCTCGCGCAGGCGCGGCTCGCCGGTGAGGTTGACGGGCGCGGCCGGCATGACGTGGGCGCGCCGCCACAGCCCGGCCCAGCCGGGCGGCCAGCCAATCGGCACGCCGGCGTAAGGGGGCAGGCTGGCGCGCACCGGAATGACCGGCACCGCAGGCGCGTCGCGCAGGCCCCCGGCGGCGGCCGGTTCCATGTCCAGGCTGTACATATAGCCGGGCAAAAGCGCGTCGCACACGCCGGCGAACCAGATGCGGTGGTCCTCGTCGCGCCCGAGCGCCTGGGCCAGGCCTTGCGGGTCGAACTTCGCCAGCGCGTGCACCAGCTCCTCGGTGCTGGCGCCGGGCGAGTCGCCCCAGCCCATCACGGGATTGCCGTTGTACTCGGCGCCGGAACCGTACCAGCCTTCGCGCCATGGCCGCTGCATCCAGTCGCGCTGGCCGGTGAACAGGTGCCAGCGCCAATGCAGCCCGGACGGCTTGGGCCAGGAATACAGGTACAGTTTTTCGTAGCCGGCCTCGTGCAACGCCCGCACCATCGCCATCAGGCGCGCGTGGGGCATGCGGTCGGGCGGGGCGCGCCGGAACAGGATGGCCTCGCCGTCGGCGTGCTGCACCTCGTCGGTCGACAGGTTCAGGTCCAGCGTGCGCGACTCGCTGCCGAAGCGCGCCGAAATCCAGCCGGTGAGCAAATTGACATGCGTGATCACGCCATACCCGCGATGGCGGTGGAAGATGACAGTGCCTGGTGCTACAGCTTTCATGGAAACATTCGCAAACAAAAAAAACGAGTGTACTCACGCACGGTACAGGTTTCTAGCGTCGTCACATGCTGATACAACCGCGTGCCGCACTTCGCCTTCGCCTGTGGTACACGGTATCATAAAGGGAAGCGCGAAAAACCTGCTACGCGGCGAAATTTTCGTGCTGGCGACGCCGAGCTTAGCTTCTCGCCAAGGTTTTTCGAGCATTCACCAGCGCCCCCCCATAACGAATTCTCACCGGACTAATCCGTGCCCACCATGAGCCTGCGCATCATCGCCACCGGCGGTACCTTCGACAAACACTACGACGAACTCAGCGGCAAACTCGGCTTTTCCAGCAGCCACTTGCCGCAGGTGATAGCACGCAGCCGCATGACCATCCCGGTGGTGCTCGAGGAGCTGCCGCTGCTCGACTCGCTCGACATGCAGGACGCCGACCGCGCGCGCGTGCTGGCCGCTTGCCGCGCCGCCGGCGAGCAGGCGATCGTCATCGTGCACGGCACCGACACCATGCGCGAGACGGCCGAGGTGCTGGGCGCGGCCGCGCTGGCCCAGACCATCGTGCTCACCGGCGCCATGATCCCCTACGAGATCGCCAACTCGGACGCGCTGTTCAACCTGGGCTTCGCCAGCGCGGCCGCGCAGATCCTGCCGGCCGGCGTGTACGTGGCGATGAACGGCAAGGTATTCACCTGGGATAACGTGACCAAGAACCGCGCCGCCGGCGTGTTCCAGGCCCTGTAGCGGCAAAAAAAAGCGGCGCCCGGCCCGCGCGGGAATGCGCGGGTGCGGACGCCGCCCGGGCGGACTAGGCCGCCGGCTGGCCTGATGACTTAGGCGGTCGCTTCGCCGCCCAGCGCCTCGACGATGTCGGCCATCAGCTTGGACAATTCGCCCGTCATGAGCAGCATGTCGTTATCGAAACGCTCGTCGTCGTTGCGGGTGCTGGCGTCGTTTTCCTTGATCACGTCGAGCGGCTTGATGCCCTTGACCGCCAGCGACTCGGTCAGCACGAAGGACACCTTGTCGTTCCACGTCATGGCTAGGCGGGTGCACTGCTTGCCGGCCGCGATGTGGCGCCGGATGTCGTCCGGCTCCAGCGTGTGCTTCACGTAGCGCACCGCCGCCTTGCTGTCGCCGGTGGCGCGCAGCTCGGTGTCCTGGTCCACCGTGAAGCCGACCGGCGCCTCGTCCGTTTCCAGCCAGGCCGTCATCACCGCCACCGGCGAGCGCTGCACGCGCAGGCTTTCCAGCGGCATCCGGTCGACCGCCTTGAGCAGCAGCTTGATCACGTCGTCCGCCTTGTTCGGGCTGGCCGCGTCCACCACCAGCCAGCCGTTGACCGGGTCGATCCAGGTCCACACGTTGCTGCGGATGCTGAAGGCGCGCGGCAGCAGCTCGTCGGCCACGCGCTCCTTGAGTTCCTTCATCGCCTTCTTGCCCGGCGCGAAGCCTTGCGCCTCCTCCAGCTCGGCCGCCTTGGCCTTGGCCACCTGGTTGATCACCGAGTTCGGCAGCAGCTTCTTTTCCGTGCCCAACAGGATCAGCATCTGCTTGTTCACCGTGTGCACCAGCATGCCATTGCCGCGCGGCGAATCCCAGCCCTGGCGCAGCAATTCGTTGCTCGTCGCCGGCACGAAAGCCTGGGGCGCCAGCGCCGCCTCAAGTTGCTCTGGCGTGTAGGCCCAGGGCGCGGGAAGACGATAAATTTGTAGATTCTTGAACCACATGTGCTTTGCCTTGTTTCAGTCAGTGTTTCCAGGGGAACGACATTCTACACGTTGCCGCGTGCTAGGCGCCGTCCTCGAACAGCCTTAATTGGGGCGCGGTTTCGGCCTCGCCCAGGCGCACGCCCAGGCCCAGCAGGCGCACCGGGCGGCGCCGGCGCTCGTATCCAGTTTCCATCAGTGTTTCGTACAAGTTTTTCTGTGGCGCGCTGCCCACACATTCCACCGTGGTCTGCTGGAAATCGGCGAACTTGATCTTCACGAACAGCTTGTTGACCAGCTTGCCCGCGCCGGCGCGCGCGATGCGCGCCTCCAGGTAGGCCAGCAGTTCCGGAATGCGGGCCAGGCAGGCCGCCAGGTTCGGCACGTCCGGCGTGTAGGTCTCCTCGCAGCTGACCGACTTGCGCTCGCGCGAACTGGACACCTCGCGCTCGTCGATGCCGCGGCACAGCGCGTGCAGGCGGGTGCCGAAGCGGCCGAAATGGTGCTCCAGGTCGGCCAGGGACCAGCCACGCAGGTCGCCGCAGGTGTGGGCGCCCAGCTCGTTCAGCTTGGCCGCCGTCACCTTTCCCACGCCGAACAGCTTCTTTACCGGCAAGGCCGCCACGAAGCCGTCCACCTCCTCCGGGCGCACCAGGAACAGGCCGTCCGGCTTGTTCCAGTCGCTGGCGATCTTGGCCACGAACTTGTTCGGCGCCACCCCGGCCGAGGCGGTGATGCCCACCGTCTCGGCGATGCGGCGCCGGATTTCCTGGGCGATCAGGGTGGCGCTGCCCTTGCAGTGCGTGGCGCCGGACACGTCCAGGTAAGCCTCGTCCAGCGAGAGCGGCTCGACCAGGTCGGTATAGTCGCCATAGATGTCGAGGATCTGGCGCGAGGCGATGCGGTATTTCTCCATCGCCGGCGGCACCACCACCAGCTGCGGGCACAGCTTGAGCGCCTGCGCGGTGGACATGGCCGAATGGATGCCGTAGCGGCGCGCCTCGTAGTTACAGGTTGCCACCACGCCGCGCTGGTCGGCGCGCCCGCCGACGGCCAGCGCCACCTCGCGCAAGGCCGGGTTGTCGCGCATCTCGACGGCTGCATAGAAGCAGTCGCAATCGCAATGGATGATTTTTCGGGCGGACGCGTTCACTCGGCTGGAATCGCCCGGCGCGCGGGCAAACACTGTAATTGCATACAGTATTGCCTACAACGGCCGTTCTTGCAACCGTCAGCGCGCGCCGGCCAGGTGGCTGCGCACCAGCATCAGCACGCTGTCGGCGAACTGGTCCACCTGCACCTTTGCTGCGCGATACTTCCAGCGCTTGACGTACCAGTCCTCGAATAGCGCCACCACGTGGGCCGCAAGCAAAGTGGCGTCGCCCGGCGCCGGTGGCGTGATCTGCGCGATCAGCGCGGCGAGGATGCCCTGGATCGTCAGCTCCGAATGCTTGGCCATGTTGCGCTGCTCGAAGCCGAGCACGCGCGAGTCCATGAACACGAAGTAGAACCAGGGCTGCAGGATCTCCGACAGGTAGATGGTGGCGCGCACCACCGCCTCGAGCCGCTCGCGCGGATCGGCGACGTGGGCGAACATGCGCGGCAACTCCTCGCTGGCGTGGCGCACCACGTCCTCGATCATTTCCGCCAGCTGGTCCTTGCTGTCGATATAGCCGTACAGCCCGCCCATCGACAGCCCCGTCTCGCGGCACAGGTCGCGCAGGCTCATGGCCCGGAAGCCCACCTCGTTGGCCAGCCGGAAGGTGGCGTTGAAGATGCGCTCGACGTTCTCCAGCGCCGGCTTGCGCCGCTTGACGCCGATGCGCGCCGCGTTGCGGTCGACGATATAGGCCCAGATGGTCTCACCGTTGAGCGGCGTGATGTACTGGAACTGTTGGAAATCAAAGCGGGAGGATGCTGGAATTCCCATGTGGCACCGCGTTACCGCAAGAGTTGATTGGGAGCATGATTATAGCGCGCAAACAGCCCCGCCACTCCGGGCCCAAGCCGCGCGATCTGGCGATTGTCCGCTGAGACAGCGATTTATTGAACACCCACTGCCGCATTTCAACACCCACGGCGCGGTCGATTGCCTGCGCGCGCAGGCGTTCTTCAATAGCGACTTGACGTTAGTGATGAGGTGACAATCCGCGTATCTTCCCTGGGAAAGATTTGCTAAGATTTCGCGTTCAAAATCCCGCGTTCAATCTCGCGTTCAACATCTTCGAATCGCCTGCCCCCAAAAGGATCTCGATGCCCCCTACCGACACCGCTCGCCTTCGCGGACTGGACCTTTTGCGCGCGGTTGCCATTGTCCTGGTGTTGATGACGCACTACACGGGTTTTGTCGCGCACGCGCCCATTTTCGGCGCGATCGGCAAGGTCGGCTGGGCCGGCGTTGATCTGTTCTTCGTGCTGAGCGGCTACCTGATCGGCAACCAGATTCTAGGGCCAGTCGCGCGCGGCGAGAGCTTGTCGCTGAAGGTATTCTTCGCGCGCAGATTACTGCCCACGCTGCCGAACTATTATGCCGTGCTGGCCGTGTATCTGCTGATGCCGCTGCTGTTTCCGCATTCGCCAGTCCTCGGTTCGAGCGCGCCGCCGCTGTGGCAGCTCCTGAGCTTCACCCAGAATTTTGGGCTGGCCTACGGGCAGACGTTCACCCACTCATGGTCGCTTTGCATCGAAGAGCAGTTCTACGTGGTCTTGCCGCTGGCCGCGCTCGCGCTGGCCCGCATCGGGCGCAACGCGGCGCGCGTGAGTGTGGGGTGGTGTGTGCTGGTCGGCGCCATTGCCTTCGGGATCGCATCGCGCGCGGCCGCCTGGCTGACGCATGGGTACGACGGCTTTGCGGCCCAGATCTACTACTCGAGCTTGTGCCGCTTCGACGAACTGCTGCCGGGCGTCGCCATCGCCATGCTCAAGAATTTTCGTCCGATGCTGTTCGCGCGCCTCCTGCGCCACGGGAACGCGCTGTGCGTGGCCGGCTTGGCTGCAACAGTGGCGGTCCTGTCCGGCATCTACAAGGACGTGCCGAACGCGTTCGTCACGACGGCCCTCGGCTTCTCGCTGGTGGCGGCGAGCTTCGGCCTGCTTGTTTGCTCGGCCCTGAGCCCACCCTGTGTTCTGAACCGGGTACGCATCCCCGGAGCATCCAGCCTGGCGCTGTGGTCCTATGCGGTTTACCTGGCCCACAAGCCCATCTTCATGGCGCTGCAACCTGAGCTCGCCCGGCTGCATAGCGACCCAAGTACGCCTTGGTGTGTGCTTGTGGTGCTTGCACTTGGCGTGGGTGGTGGCTGGCTGCTGTTCCGCTGCGTGGAGACGCCCTTCATGCGGCTGCGGGCGCGCCTGTACCCATCGAACCGTTCCGTGGCGCCTAAGGATTCGGCAGCGCTCGCCGAGAGCCAGGGACTCTCCTTGCCCTTGCCTGCGCCCGCATCTGTTGGAGCCACGTCGAAAGGATTTGTCCGGCGTTCATAAGCGGGTGAATAAATTACGTTAATTGCGCGGACACACTGCCGCCGTCATCAAAACTCGTAGTGAAAGCGCGCGGAGTAAATCGATACCGGACCGCGATCGCGGTTATAGGCGGGATTGCTGACGTGCTGGTAGTCGAGCGCGCCAGTGAGGCCTTTGCCGAGCGCCGCGGAGTAATACGTCGAAACGATTTGCTCTAGAGTCGACAGGATCGGTGGCGACATTTAGAGTCAACGGGGTCGGAGGCGACATTTGGACACGGACTCAGCAAGCCGTTCTTGATTATCGTCTGGCACCG
>DIZW01000103.1 GCA_002428015.1 Oxalobacteraceae bacterium UBA6018
AACCGCCTGCTCATCAGCTACACGCCGACACTGTTCGACGGCAAACTCTAAGGAACCAAGCGATGCAAAATCTGAAATCGTTGATGCTGCGCGCCCTCGTTGCGCCTGCCATGTTCTCCAGCGCCGGCCAGCTGTCCGGCAGCCCGGTTTACCACGTCTCGATCGTGGCCGCGTCCTTGGCCAACCCGATACCGCGTTCATAAATCCGTGCCAGTATGAAGCCCGCTTCGGAGCGCGGGCTCATCACAAGTGGGTTCGCAGGATCGAATGGCTGCCGGTCGCGCCCAGGGTCGAAGGCCGGTTTGTGCAATTCAAAAAAAACGGCGGGCAGGGTATGCGCCGCCGTCCAAAGGAGACATCGTTCCCGACTTACAGTGTGCGGAAATTTACGCCGATCATGATTCGCTGGCCGGAATACGAGTAATCCAGGAGGTCAGGCGTGGCCGCCGAGAAGCCTGCGAACTGGCCCTGGCTGTCCGAGGTCGTCGCATTGCCCAGGTTGCGGCCTTCGATGAAGAACTCGACGTTCGGCTTCCACTTGTACGAAATCTTGGCGTCGATGAAGCGGGTCGAGTCCTTGAAGTTCGGCGAGCCCGGGTTGTACGGGAACCGCACGCCGCCATTGATGCCGGCCGCCTGGTAGTCGTTGTTGTCGGTCGAGCCGCAACCGGCGATGCAGTTGAAGTAGGACGCCACCGCCTGCACCGCGACGCGTGCCGAGATCCTGCCGTCGTCGTACCACAGCGACCAGTTGTAGGAATAGTTCGAGGTACGCGCCGGCGGCAGCGGGGTGCCGGTCAACAGGTCGACCACGTTCTCGGCCGAGGTGGCCGCGCGGATCCTGGTGTAGTTGGCGTCGAAACCGGTATAGCGGAGAATCCAGGGCAGGAAGGTGAAGGCGGTCTTCATGCCGTATTCGAGACCCTTGGCCGAGGTGGCGGCGCCGTTGAGCCACAGCGAGTAGTTGTAGTCGAGCGCGGCCAGGTTGGCGCCGGTGGCCGGGTCGACCAGGCTCGAGCCGCCCGCGATCGGCACGTTGTTGGCGCCACGGCTGACCGCCGGGCCGATCTTGCCGTCCTGTTTGAAGGCGGCGACCGAGAACATCGTGTCCTTGTTCGGGTAGTATTCGAAGCTCAGGTTCTGGTTGATGTTCACCTGCGGCTGCAGGCCCGGGTTGCCGATCGTGCCGATGCAGCTTTGCGAAGCGCTCGGGTCCTTGTCCCGCAGGGTCGCGTCATAGGTGCAGTTGCCCGACGGGAGCAGGTAGGCCACCGGCGGACGCGCCACGGCCTTGGCATGGTTGTAACGGGCCACCAGCTTGTCCCGCACCAGCCACATTGCCAGGTTATAGATCGGCATGATCGCGTGGCTGGTGTCGATGATCTGCACCGGTTGCGACAGCGTGGTCTGGACCGTGCCGCCCGGCGGGGTCGGGCGCAGCGGGTCGTACACGCCCTGCACCGGGGTGATCGAGGTCAGCGTCATCAAGCCATTGCCGCGCACCTTGGTGCGCACGTAGCGGTAGCCCAGGTTGCCATCGAGCTCCCAGCCGAAGGGCAGGGCATGGTCGGTGAACGGGATGTGATCGAGGCCGAAGTCGCTCATCACGTAGAACGCTTCGGTGCGCTCGCTGAGGTGCTGGAACGGCTGGGTGTAGACCTTGCCGTCGGTGGCCGTGCACTCCTTGATGCAGTTGAAGTTGGTGTTCGGGGTACCGACCAGCGCCAGCACCTTGTCGGCATCGATGCCGGTCCAGTTATTGAGCAGGCCGGCCGGGCGGCCGGTGGCGCCCGAGAAGAACTGGGTCGGCGTGGCCTGGCCGTTCAGCGTCCTGGCGACGATGTCCTGGAACTGCTGCGGGGTCACCGTGGTGATGCCGTCCAGGCCATGGCGCGGGTCGGCGCTGGGCACGAAGCCGTACTGGCAGGCGTTGCCGCCGGACCCAAGCGAGCCAGGGGTGTTCTGGCAGCCGACGACGGTGCTGCGGATCTGCTGGGTCGGCAGGATCACGGCGGGCACGTAGCCGGGCTGGCCGATGGTGCCGAGCGCGTCCTTGACGGTGTAGCCGCCGCCGTTGCCGGCATCCGGCCCCCAGCTGTCGCGGATATTGTCGCGCAGGTTGAAACCGGTTTTGAGACGCTTGAAGAAGGGGATCGCGTCCGGGATCGCATAGGTCAGGTCGAGCTTGGCCGTGCGCTCTTCGGTGTCGGTCTCCCATGGTTTCCACGCGGTGCCCACGGACTGGGTCAGCAGCGGCTGCTGGGCGGCGCTGTAGGCGGGAATCGCGACCAGCTGGTTGGTAGAGATGGCGACCGCCTTGGTCGCCTGGCCCGGATACAGCGTCGCGTACTGCGCCGCGTCGGTTGGGTTGTAGCTGCTGCCGGCCGGGAAGCTGTAGCCCCACAGGCCGTTCGGCAGCACCGACATCGTCACCGGGCCGTAGTAGTCGTTGTAGGCCACGCGGTCCTGCACGCGCGTGAAGTTGGACTTGGCGTCGCCGACGAAGAATTCGAGCTTGACCGGGCCGTGCTTGTAGCTGCCACCGAGCTGCAGGTATTGCGCCGTGGTCTTGGCGCGATCGTGCGCGTTGTCCGTGAGCGCCGCCGCGTCACTGATGCTGTACTGGGTCAGGTGGTGGCTGGCGTCGGAGACGATCGAACCGGGGACGATGTCCACCACCGAGCTTTGCAGCAGGGTGTTGGTCGCCTGGGTCGGCGTGGCGTAGCTGTAGTAGCCCGAGCCGGGCACCGGCGTGCGCGTGCCGCCGGCAAGATTGTCGATGTAGGCCGGACCGTTGTACGCCGGGCTCTTCACGGCCGAAGGATTGATCTGCACGCTGCCCATTCCGAAGATGAACTGGTGCATGTCGTCGTAGCGCCGGTTGTAGCTGCCCTTGGCGTACACCGTGAGATCGTTGTTGACCTTGAAGTCGAAGCGCAGGTCGAGGTTCTGGCGCTTGTCGAACTCACGCTTGGCGATGTAGCGCACAGTGGAGGGCGTGTAGTCGTTCCACTGGTTCAGGCAGGTGATCAGCTCGTTCGCGCGCTGCGATTGGGCGGCGCCGCGCGCGCTCGACACGATCGCATTGGCCTGGGCCGTGGTCAGCGCGGGGAAGGCCGCGTAGCAGTCGGCCTTGGTCTGCGCGCTGGCCGACCTGGTCAGCACGTCCAGCGGTGTCGCGGCGTTGAAGACGCCACCGCCGACCAGGGGCGAAGCCAGCATCGGCGTGGTGGCGGTGGAGTCCGCCGTCATCGTGCCGGGCTGGAAGGTGAAGGTTTTGTTGGGCGAGTTGTCGAAGTCGGCCAAGCGGTAGTAACCCGAACGCGCCGCGTTGGCCACCTGCACCATATGGGCCTCGTTGGCCAGTACCGTGTGCGAGGCGTTGACGACCACGCCCAGGCGGCCGCCGAGGAACTGTTCGGCCAGGATCAGGTTGGTGTTCGGTTCCCAGATCTTGTTGAGCGAGCTTTGCGAACCGGCCACGCGCAGCGAGGCGAAAGGCTTCTTGAAGTCCAGGCCCGTACGGGTCTTGATGATGATGCCGCCGCCCAGCGAACCTTCCGTCATGTCGGCGGTCGAGCCCTTGACCACGTCCACGCTCTTGATCAGGTCGGCCGAGAGCTGGCGGAATTCAGTGCCGCGACCGGTGCCGCCACCGTACATGTCGGTGCCGCCGGCGGACTGCACGCCCTGGCCGTCAATTTCGACGCGGGTCAGGTCCGGGCCGTTGCCGCGCACCGAAACGCTGACGCCTTCGCCGAAATCGCCGCGGTCGAGCGCCACCCCTGACATGCGCGAGATAGCCTCGCCGACGTTACGGTCGGGCAGGGAGCCGACGTCTTCGGCGACGATCGAATCCATCGCGGTGGACGCATCCTTCTTGCGCTCGATGCTCGATTGTTCGGACGCGCGGGTGCCCACCACCAGCACCTGCTTCACCTCCTCGTCGGCGTTGGCGCTTGTATCCTTCCCGGTCGAAGCATGCACCGGCTCCGAGGCCAAAATGAACACCGCGCCGCTGGCCGTGACCTTGCCATACAGGCCGGTGCCGGCAAGCAGCCGCTGCAAGGCTTCGGAGGTCGGAAAACTGCCCTGCAGGCCATGCGTGCTGACACCGGTCAGGATATCCTCGGACGCCAGGATATTGATGCCTGCCTGTCTCGCAAACACATTGATCGTGGTCGTGGCCAGTCCCGCCGGGATATCGAATTGTTTGCTGGCGTCCTGAGCATGTCCGGCGTTCGGAAATACGACGGCGCTTGCAACGAGAATGATGGCGGCAGTGCTACCGCAATGATGCGGATACATCACGCGTGTCTCCTTGACCTGGTTCTTTCGGCGGAGTCTTCGTTCCGTCCCCGATTTTTGTCGACCAGGCTGTTATACGAATCTCTTTTATCGATCAGATATTGTTCTTTTTTTGTGCGGCCCTGGCGCCGATGGTGATGCTTTCGACACTGATTTCGATCGGTACATTCAGGTAGGCGCCGATATCCCTGGCAAACTGTTCCGCCGCATCGACCTGATACTGGCCGAAGATGCGCTTGCCCTCGAGCGAAGGATCGGAAATGATGATCTTCTTGGCGCTGTAGCGATTGAAATCGGCGACCGCCTCGCCCAAGGTTTGCCGGGTGAATATCAACTTCCCATCGCGCCATGCCAGTTTCCGCTGGACTTCCTGCGGTTGCTGCGCCACCGTGATCTGCGTCGTGTGATAGGGCACGAAACTGTGCTGGCCGGCGGTGAGCAGGGCTTTGGCCTTGCCGGTCCATACCTCGACCGTCCCTTCGGTCACCAGGACCTCCGCGCCTTCCTTGAGACGATTCACCCCGAATGCGGTGCCGACCGCGCGCACGTGCACGTCGCCCGCTTCGACGATAAACGGTTTGGTCTTGTCCTTGGCCACCTCGAACCACGCTTCACCCTTGACCAGCACCACCTGGCGCTTGTGATCGAAGAGCTTGACTTGCAGCTCGCTGTTGCTGTTGATGCTGGCCACCGAGGTATCGGCCAGTGCGACCCGCCTGAATTCGCCCTTGGACGTCGCCAGTGTGGTATTGCGGTCGCTCAGTCCAAGGGATATACCGACGCCGATCATGCCCAGGCTGGCCGCCAGCGCACCGTATTTGAGCCAGGCGCGCCGGTTGACGCCCCGGGTTTCGGGCTCGTCGGAGCGCAGCGCGTAGCGGTCCTCACACGGGTACAGGTTTTGATGGGACACCGCCTGCGAAATGGCGTTATTGATCACCATGGCGCGGATATAGGCGCCCTTGTGGCGGGTATCTTCTTCCAGCCAGGCGTTGAGAGTGGCTCGCTCATCGGCGTCGAGTTCCCGATCCGACTGAATTCGCAGCCATCCGAGGGCCTGGTTATCGATCGCTGGCATTGGCTTTTCCTGCTTTGTTAATCTTGCGCGGCTTTGCGCTGGGCGGGAGTTCGTACGTCCCCTGCCGTTTCATCATTGTCGAGATGAGTTCCATCCCCTTGGTCGATTCATATTCGACCGCCTTTTCCGTGATGCCGAGCGAATCGGCCGCTTCCTTTTGCGAGAGGCCGTAGATCCGCCGCGCGCGGAACACTTCGCGGCACCGGTCGGGCAATTTGCCGATCAATCCTATTACCCAGCGCAGTTCGGCGCGGCCGAGTACGATGCGCTCGGGACCTGGCATGTCGTCCGGCACGTCCAGTTCGCCCAGATTGGCCATAATGTCGATATTCACCACGGCGTCGCGTCGCAGGCGGTCGGTGATCAGGTTCTTGGCGATCTGCACGAAATAGCCGCGCGGATCGTTGACGTGCGCGACGTCTTCCATCTGCATCACCTTGCAGTACACCTCCTGGATCACGTCATCCACGTCGGCCGCACTGGCGCAGAGCCGCCTCAGCCTGAGGCGGAACTCCGCCTCGAAGGGCAACAGGTGCACCGTCAGCCAGTTGATAATGTCTTGGTTCATATTTTTTCTCGTCTCTCGGTAGTATGGACGAGTGAAAACGGCTTTTCCCTAGAAAATTTTCGCAATCAGTGCAAAAAAGGCCCGCCGAACGGCGGGACGAATCCATCGCTATTGTAACGATGGCATCAGAACGTCGGCAAAGTCTGTTGGCCGCTGACCGAAAGCGGTACGCCGGCTCCCGCCGCAGGCTCCACGCCACCCGGCTGGCCGCCGCCGTGCCGGCCGCCGCCGTGCCGGCCGCCGCCGGCGAGGTGCGAGCAATGCCAAAGCCCGCTGGCGGTACACCGACTTGCTCACGTACTTGCCGTGGTAGCGCTCCCCCCTGGCAAACGCAATGCCTGGACGGCCAGGCCGGGCTCGGATGGCATCGGCCCGGCCTCGATACATTCAAGGGCGGCGCCTGCGCAGGGCGCCAAACAGCAGCATCAGGCCCGACGCCATTTCCGCCAGGGTTGCCGGTTCGGGTACCGCGGCGGGTCCGACGGCGGCCCTGTCGCTCACGGTAAACAATGCCGGTTGGCCCGGATACACTTGGAAGGTAGCCATGTCGCCGGTCGTTCCACCGACGTAACCGTTCAGGCCGGAATCGAGCAGCGCAATCGAAAGATCCGAGCCGCCAGTCGCATCATTGGCGATGCTGAACTGGACGTCGAAGGTGAACAGGCCGCCGAAGTTGGCCAACTGGCCGAACTCGTTCCAGCCAGTGTCGTTATGAATCGTGACGCCGGAATCGAGCGCGCCTTCAGCATTACTTTTCGTGTAGGTCGACTTGTCGAAGTCACCGGTAAAATTGGTGAGCTGCACATCCGCCGTCGCAGAACTGGCAGTGCCCAGGAACAGGAAATCCAGGTAGCCCTGGCCCGACAATCCGGCCGAGTCGATCGAGACGTGGTAAACCGGGCTGGCGAACAGCTGGCCGGCGCTGGAGAACATGGCAAGCGCAACGAGGGCGCGCAGCATTAACGATTTCAGATTTTGCATTGCTTGGTTCCTTAGAGTTTGCCGTCGAACAGTGTCGGCGTGTAGCTGATGAGCAGGCGGTTAGCGTTCTGGAAGCTGGTGGTCACGGTGACGGACTCACCCGGGGCAAGCGACGAGGTCGGCAGCGTGATCGTCGGTGCGCCGTTCTGCATGCCGGTCGCGTTGGCGAGCGTGACGCCAGTGGTGAGAGCGTCAAGGCGGAACAGCAGGGTGCCGCTGATGGCCGCGTTCGACATGTTCGTCAACGTCACCGTGCCGCCAATCAAGCCCGTGCTTGCGGTTCAGCGTCAGCCCCGACTGCACGATCTTCATGCTC